>NZ_JBYTCO010000009.1:0-156816 GCF_058790355.1 Paenibacillus sp. FW101-FHT12H11
TCAAACTCTCCATAATAGTGGCCGATTGCTCGTCCTTATTTGAAAGCTGAATAGCTCATTGACTTGCTAGCGAGATTATTCATCTCATTTATAGTCGATTACTCGACTGTGCTTACTCACTCGTTGTTCAGTTTTCAAAGATCAATTTCTTTCGCTCACTGCCGTGTTACCGAAGCAGCGAAAAGTAATATACCATACTAATTTTTATATTGCAACTTCTTTTTTTCTATTAACTTTAACCAGTCTGTCTTGCGACCGGATTGCTAATATACCATGCATGATATTTAAAATGCAATGTTTTATTTTACCAATATCAATATTTGTTTACGCTTGCGTACACTACCCGACTTTTTTTATATTTTGGGCTCAACTTTCATCGGTGATGAAACGAAAAAAAGAGCTGCTTCAATGCAGCTCTTGCGCTATTTTTGCTTACCATTTTGAACATTAATATTTCATGCCTTTATTTGTCATGAAAACCTGTAGAAGGATTTGTTATGAAGAAACCTTCATCAGACACATAAAAATACTGAATCCAAACTCCATCTAATAGGTCTTCACGTTTATCTAATAAGATTTCAATGTCTTTGTCAGTTTTCACGATTTCATCATGTTCAGTTGGTGTATCAAGCTTTATATCATAATGCGCATGATCTCCATGATTCTGTGTTATAAAAACACGAATCATCTTCCCTTCAGCCGCTTCTTTACTTTTAAGCATATTTTTTAATACGTTTGCAGCATTTCGATTGATTTTACATTTCATGTTTTGTGTCCTCTATTCAAATTTTTTATACTGTAATATTATTTGTTACAGTATATTTTGTCAAGATATTGATTTCATCTTTTGAATCGGAACATCGTTGATTTTGTAATTCTGATTGTTTCAACTTCATAAATAAGAGCGCCTCCTTGATGGTGTTGGGTTAAACCCGGGACAAACCCATCATACTGAAGCGCTCTTTTTTGACAAAGGCCATTTTTTAACCTTAATTAGGATTGTTTACTTCAATGAAACCAGGGAGTAGCTGCCAAGTAGCGTGCTGCTACCTGGTTATTACGCTATTTTACACTATCGAGTCCACTTAGGCTAAACTGGGTCTACTCGCTCCCATGAATTCGCCTACCACTCCGCGATACTTCCATCTTTATGCCGCCATACTGGGTTCTGCCATTGATGCCCGATTGCCGCCATCTTCCTGACATGCGCTTCGTTCACTTCAATACCTAAACCAGGCCCTTGAGGGATTTGGACGAATCCATCCTTGTAAGCAAACACAGAACCATCAACTATATAATCTAATAGATCACTGCCTTGATTATAGTGAATGCCAAGACTTTGTTCCTGGATGAACGCGTTATGTGCTGTTGCATCCACCTGAAGACATGCCGCCAAAGCAATAGGTCCAAGTGGACAATGCGGCGCCAGAGCAACATCATAGGCCTCCGCCATCGAAGCAATTTTCTTACACTCTGTGATCCCCCCGGCATGTGAGAGATCCGGTTGGATAATATCCGCATACCCATCGGCCAGCAGCGATTTGAAATCCCAACGTGAGAACATTCTTTCGCCAGTTGCAATAGGTATAGACGTATGCCGGGCAATTTCGCGCAAGGCCTCGTTATTTTCAGATAAAACTGGCTCCTCGATAAACATCAGTTTGAAAGGTTCCAGTTCCTTAGCGAGAATCTTCGCCATTGGTTTATGTACGCGGCCATGAAAGTCAACGCCAATGCCCACATATTTGCCAACGGATTCGCGAATAGCAGCAACACGTTCCAAGACTTGATCGATCTTCTCATAGGAATCGATATATTGGAGTTCCTCTGTCCCGTTCATTTTGACTGCGGTGAATCCTGCGTCAACAATTGATTTTGCCGCTTGACCGACATCGCTTGGACGATCTCCGCCAATCCAGGAATAAACACGGATCGAATCTCGGCAAGCGCCGCCTAATAGTTGATAGACGGGCGCATGATAATATTTGCCTTTAAGATCCCACAATGCTTGATCGATGCCGGCAATCGCGCTCATTAGAATCGGCCCCCCACGGTAGAAGCCTGCGCGATACATCGTTTGCCAATGATCTTCAATTCGAAGCGCATCTTTGCCAATCAGATAAGTCATCATTTCATGAACAGCCGTTTCCACTGTAGCCGCTTTGCCTTCAATAACAGGCTCCCCCCAACCTACAAGGCCTTCATCGGTTTCCAATTTGAGGAATAGCCATCTCGGAGGTACTTTGAATAGTTCATAGCCGGTAATTTTCATAAATCCTATCTCCTCTCTATTGGGTCGCCCTAACGAATTGGGCTGCTTTATGTGTTAATTGTTCTAAAGAATCGGTATGGATATCCCATTTCGCAGGGACAAGCGATCCGCCAACCCCTAGAGCAGCAGCACCAGCGTCCACAAAAGCCCGTATATTGTGCAAATCTATACCACCCGTAGGCATTAATGGAATTTGAGGTAACGGACCTCGCAAGCTCTTGATAAATGACGGAGAAATGGCGTCAGCCGGGAAAATTTTCACGATATCGGCACCATGTTCATAAGCCGTCACGATTTCAGTAGGCGTATAAGCGCCAGGAATACTGATTGCGCCATACCGTTTAGTCAAACGTATCGTTTCCACGTTAAGCGACGGTGAGAGGAGAAACGAGGCACCGGCAAGCAGCGCTGCTCGTGCCGACTCTGGATCGAGTACAGTGCCTGCCCCAATCGCCATATCCTCACCGAATTCGGAGTTTAGCAGACGAATTGACTCTAGAGCACCTGGTGTGTTCATTGTGACTTCAATCAGTCGGATGCCTCCAGCGTGCAGCGCTTGTGCTACGGACAACATATGCTGTGGTTCCGTTCCCCGCACAATGCTGATAATTTTGTGTTCAAAAATCTGTGACAAGATGGACATGCGCTTCTACTCCTTCTAATGACTGTTATCCTTTGACAGCCCCTTCGGTTAAGCCCGAAATCAATTGCTTTTGAAAAATAAGTACAATGATTAAAAGTGGCAGCACACTGATAACTGAGCCAGCCATAATCAAATGATAGGGCGTATTGTTGCTGTCTTCCAACGCCTTCAGAGCAACAGCGAGGGTCATATTTTCTTTGGATCTTAGAATGACTACGGGCCACATAAAGTTATTCCATTGTTTTACGAATAAAATGATGCCCAGAGCAGCAAAAGCGGATCGCAAATTAGGCAAAACGACTTTACGGAACAAGGTAAATTCGGAGCATCCGTCAATGCGCGCTGCTTCCATCATCTCATCAGGAATAGACCTGCAGTATTGGCGCATAAAGAAGATGCCAAACGCATTGGCCAAATCCGGAAGAATGACCCCCCAGAGATTATCAATTAAGTGAAAATTTTTATAAATAACAAATAGCGGTACCATCGTGGCCTCATGAGGAATCATCAGCGAAGCAAGCACAAAAACAAATAATACTTGTTTGCCCTTGAATTGGTACTTCGCAAAAGCAAATCCTCCCAAACCACATAGGAATAACGTTACTATTGTAAAAACACTGGACAGCAGCAGGCTGTTCCAAGCTACTGTTCCAAAGCCTCTGTTGACAAAAAGCTCAGTGAAATTCCCCCATTGCCATATATGTGGAAGCCAGGTCGGTGGATTGGTGAATATTTCGCTGATGGATTTAACGGATGAACCGAACAACCACAGCAGCGGAAAGATCATGAGAACCGAGACCAACATCATCAGAATGAACATGATAATAGCTGTCCATCGCGTCTTTCCCGTGCTTGATTTACGCCTAACCGGCCGGTTAAGACTTACCGTACTTTGCAAAGTGTTCCCTCCTTACGTCTTATTTTTCATCAAACAAACGCATCTGGATTAAAGAAATAACCATCATTAGAATAAAAAAGCATACGGCAATGGAAGAGGCATAGCCGAAATTAAAATTTTGGAAGCTTTCGTTAAACAACATCAGAACGGGCGTTAATGTCGAATTAAGCGGACCGCCTTTGGTCAGAATGAACGGTTCTGTAAACAGGGAAAAAGTCCCGATGGTCGACAATACCGTGCAAAAAAGTAATATCTGTTTCACGAGAGGAACTGTAATCAGGAAAAAGCTTTTTATTTTGGTCGCGCCATCCACATAGGCCGCTTCATACAAGTCCTTGGGAATGCTTTGCAAGCCGGTTAACACCAGCAGCATATTGTAGCCGAGCCAACGATACAGAACCATCATCGCGACAGATATCCGGGCCCACCAAGGCGATTCTAGCCAGGGAATCGGTGTATTGGTCCAGTGTAAATTAGACAATAGCGTATTGATCAGCCCATCCTGTGTATTGAACAACAACACAAATACAAAGGATACGGCAACAACGGATACAAAATTGGGAACAAACAGAGCCATCCTGAAAAATCCCTTGCCAACCATCCAATTGGCATTGAGCAAACTGGCAAAAATCAAGGCTAAGAACAACATAATAGGTACATAGAGTAAAAAAATAACAACACTATTCCACAGAGACAGCCAAAACGTATGATCGCTTAATAACACTTTATAATTCTCGAAGCCTATAAAGTTCTTTTCCTTGGACCCCTTCCAATCGGTAAAGCTCAGATAGAACGAATAGATAATCGGGTACAGTGAAAAAACTAAGAACAGCAGAAAATAGGGCGATATGTAAAAATAGGGGGCTAAACGAAGCTGCAGTTTCCAGCCTGGACTTCTCATGGATGTACCTCCTTAAAGGGTAAAAAGAAAAAAGGAGGCATCGCTCCGATAAACGGCTGCAGGTAGGCATACGTTTATCGGGCAGGATGCCGAAAGTGATTTACTTCCTTTTTGTTTTCTGACGAAGCTCGTCTGCCATTGCTTTCAGAGCTTGATCTGTTGACACATTATTCAAGAAAATTTGCGCCCATACATCCGTCATCCGTTTATTGGCCATTGGGAAATCCGAAGAATAAGCAAGCGGATAGGTTTGTTTTAAAGACTCCGCATAGACCTGACGGATAGGTTGGTTGTTGAAATAAGCGGATGGTTCATTAAACGCTGCATCACTGTAAGTGGTCGTTAAAGATGGGAATAGACCCGCTTTTTTCATCATATTAATTTGGGATGTTTCTTTACCTAACATGAATTCAATAAATTTCCACGATTCTTCCGGATGCTTGGAATTTTTATTAATCGCCAAGTTCGATCCGCCTTGATTTGCACCTGTATACTTATCATCTTTGGACCATTTTGGCATTGTCGTTACGGACCATTTGCCTTTATCGTCAGGCGCATATTGGCCTTCAATAATCGCATCGTGCCAGGAACCGCCAACTACAGTTGCAACCTTGCCTTCTTTGATTGCGTTACCCCAAGGATCGGTATTAGCCCGCGCATCGTAGACGAGACCTTCCTTCTGCATTTTGACCAGATAATCAGCAATCTCTTTGACCTCCGGTTTTTCCACCGATACGTTTCCATCTTTATCAAAATACCAGACACCACGCTGCCACATCATCGATTCAAAAACACGGTTGCTGGAATTCGTCTTGGAGTCGCCGAACATAAGAACACCGGTTTTCTCCTTAATTTGCTTAGCCACTTGGTAATAGTCATCCCATGTTTGGATTTTCTGAGCAACTTCCTTCGGATCCGTTGGCAAACCGGCTTTGGCAAAAATATCATTGCGGTAGAACATCACCACTGGACCGCTATCCCAAGGCATTGCGTATACTTTGTTATCTTTGGTCGCATCTTCCCATTTGTAGGCGTTCATCTTATCTTTATATGGTTCGACACGTTTGGTAATATCGAGCAATGAATCAATCTGTACCATCTGCGCCATATTCGTAGATTCCAGCCCCACGATATCCGGCACTGCATCTTGCGTGTTGGAAGAAATCAGATACTTTTGATATAAATCAGTGGATTTCATAATTTGATATTCCACTTCAATATTCGGATTTTCCTTTTTGAAAGCTTCTATGTTTGCGTCTAAACCAACTTTAGCCGACTCCCAAATCCATACCACCAGCTTAACTTTCTTGTCCGAACTTGCTGGACTTGCAGCACCGCCCGCCGTACTTGCTGTAGATGAAGAATTGGAACAAGCCGTCCCTATTAAGCTTACGGACAAACAAGTTGCCAATAAGAGTGACCAACTTTTTCTTTTCATGAAGAATGCCTCCCTGTATGTTTATATCCTTATGTTAAAATAAATGAAAAGGGTTTCATACCGACGGATGTTTGGAAAAAGTGCAATCTTTACCGAAAACGAAAAAATGCCTGCCCCCCTTCAGGGACAGGTGCATTTTTGTCTGGTTTTCTCGTCATTTTGTTTGAATCCGGTACTGGCCAGGTGTCAAGGAAGCGCTTTTTTTGAACCATTTGGAAAAATATTTGGCATCATTAATGCCGACTTTCTCCGCAATTTCATCAGCCCTAAACGATGTGCTCCGCAGCAATGCTTTAGCCCTTTCGAGTTTCCGTTTGGAAATAAATGAAATGAGGCTGAACCCCGTCGATTCCTTAAAAATCGTGCTGAAATAACTGCGGCTTACGCCAATTTTGCTGGCAATATCAGCCGCCCTGAGATCTAGATACAGATGCTGGTCAATATAGTCAATCGCGCTTAGGATATCTTCTTTATGCGAATCATTTACCAGTTCAAACTCCTGTTCAATATGTCTCAAACGATGCAATCGATGTACGGATGACATCCACTGATCGGGGCTTGTAATGGGTCCTGCTTGCCTCCAACCGATGGTGTGGTTGTTGATTTTGCTTCGCAGCAGTTCCTCACTGCAAGCCTGAAGACCCTGGCTTCGACAGAACAAGAAATAACTATCTTCTTCGCTTTGCAGCAGCAGCATATCCTCTTGCTCTGAGATGGTAAAGGATAATTCGCTTAATAGATCGGACCGATTCAGAGGTGAATGCCCATCTTGAAATATATGGATCATGTAACCACCTTCTGTCATCCATTTCCATTCCTTCTCCAATCGCAGCAGGAACTGATTCCTAACTGTTTGATTCTTATCAATAAGCCATTCATCCAATTCATTAATCTCCACTGGGGGCTCATCAGGGGCAATTCCTATTGGTTTGGACAATTGCTTGGCAATTTCTTGGTGCAGATGTTCCAAACATTCATCCAACCTCTCTTCATCGAGACTTGTCTTCACGATGTAGTCCGTAATGCCAATCTGTATCCCTTGTTTGGCATAATCAAAATCCTTATGACAGCTCAGGAATAAAATTTTGGTATCTGGCGCTACCGCTTTCACCTTCTGGGAGAGTTCAATACCGTCCATTTCTGGCATCACAATATCCGTAATGACCACATGCGGCCGGTGTTCCAGAAATTTATCCCAACCTATACTCCCATTGGGCGCGTCGTCAACGACGATCATCTGATGCTTGGCCCAATCCGTTGTTAGGCGCAGTCCTTTGCGGACCAATTGTTCGTCATCGACAATGAGCACTTTAATGTAAGGTTCGTTTACAGTGTTTTCGGCCATTTTAACTTCACCTTTGTTCCTTTATTTCTTTCTGAATGGATAACTAATCCATAGGGTTCACCAAAATGATGTTTAAACCGTTCATCCACATTTCGCATCCCAAGTCCACCCGTTTTCCCTGGAATGACTTGACCTGAAGAGACGTATGCCAGATGTTCCGCTCGAATACCCATGCCGTCATCGACAATCTCTGCATGAATATGATTATCATTCGAACTAATTGTAAATACGATATGACCTTGACCATCGATAAAACCGTGGAAAAAGATGTTCTCAAACAATGGCTGCAGCACCATGCGCGGAATCAGACGCTGCTCAAGATCTGGTTCGATCTGTAAGGAATACGTAAAAACATCCCCATAGCGGTATCGCTGCATCTGCAAATAATGATGAATGATCTCAAGTTCTGTGTGCAGAGGCACCAACACTTGTTTCACGTTAAAGCTGCCTTCCAGCACCGCCACCAGATGCTCCAGCATCTTGAGAATGTCTGTCTGACCGGCAAGGCGGGCCTTCCACTGAATGCTGTTTAGGGTATTGAATAGTAAATGCGGATTAATCTGATAATGAAGCGCTTTTAATTCGGCTTCGCTTTTAAGCTTCTCCGTCGAGCTAATCTCATCGATTAACTCTCTAATCTGCCCCGTCATCCGATTAAATGTCTCGCTTAGATAACCTAATTCGTCCGAGGCATAGACCGGTGTTTGAATCGTAAGCTCGCCCTGTCCGAATCTGCGCATAGATTGGGCCATCTTCTTGATTGGCTTCGTAATCTGGAAGGAAAAGAAGCCCGCCATCACGAGGCCAAGAACCAGACTCATGACGGCAATAAATAACGAATATTTCAAGATAATGCGGGAAGATTCGAAGAATAAAGGATACGGAATGCTGGCTTCCACCACCCAATTCTCCGATTCCAACTGCTTCGACCATACGATATCGTTCGCATGCGAGACATAAGAAACGGATGTTTGCAGCACGATACCTCCATCCAAATTACGAACTTGCAGATGGCTCTTCGTGTCGTCTTCAAATGCCTTTAGCAGACTCATAATTGAATCCGCTTTCATGTCGATCAGTATTTTACTTTGTGCAGGCAATCCATAGTGATCCTTAATAGGAAGAATTAAACTGATGACATCGCCCGCAGGCGCAGAAGAATAATAGTCTGGATGATGAATAAGAATACGCTTACCTGCTTGCAGCGACGCTTGCTGCCAAAAGTCAGAGTTCAACAGTCGCTCCGTTACAATCCCATCGTTGCCAATGAATTTCCCGCTGGGTGTTATTACATTCACACTTAATATATTGGTATTCTCAAAAGAGGACATGTACCGCTTGAATCCCTTTTCCTCCGTATACTCACTGTACGTTGCTGGTTCATGATCATCTATAACAATCGACGAGGAGATCAGGTAAGTTAATATATTACCTGAGATATTATCCATTTGCTTTAAACTGGCGTCCAGATGAAGCTTGAGCTGGTCTACTGCGTAAAGTCCATAATTGCCAAACTGTTTATTCACAATCTCGGACGACTTATTAGTTGAAAAATAACAGAGCGTAAGTAGAGGCAAGATCGCTACCGTCAAGAAAAAAACAAGCAGTTTGGTGTTCACGCTCTTATGCAACGGAAAATATTTGGATTTCATCCCTATCAGCCTTCTTCAACATGGAGTAAGAATAATCATCGAGTACCTCTATTTTATCATATAAAATCGTGTTTATGGTATTCAACAAAGAGAATAGACAAACAAGTGCCCCCTAGGTCAGCAACTTCGGGGACACTTCCATACGGAATTATGATTCGTCTTCTTTAAAAATCGGCAGAATATGCAGCTCGAACTGAAATTCTCTCTCGTCCAATCGATATTGCTCCAGAAGCTCCGGACCGCACGAATTCGATCCGACACCGCTCATCTTGTAATCGAGATGAACGATCGTTTCCTTCCGTTTTACCAGCTCAACATCATGCGAAGCAAGCGTTAAGTCCTCAGGGCTATAGTGTGATGCGTTAAAGCTGAATTCACCATTGCTTGTAAAGCGCAAGCCCATCCCCTGCTCATTGGACACGATCGCCCATTCGGTACCGTATCTGGCTCCATTCTCTTGGGGCATAATATAATTCTCAAACATATCATCCACACGCAGCAGATATTTGCCTTTTCTTACGCTGTGGCGTTTATCAATATAGCTTTCATGCGGCCCCAATCCAAAATACTCTACTTCTTCCGTTCCGCCAGGCATCGTCAACTGCAAGCCAAAGCGCGGAAGGAACGTAAGCCCCTCTCTGACATTCACGTTCAGACGCAGAGCAATCGCTCCTGTACCGTCAATTCTCCAGATGGCTGTCCCATGAAGAAGGGGAATTTTAATATAACCGCCTAGTGAAAAATCGACCGTAATCTCCACATCCGCCTCCGACTGCTTGGTGATCTCCGCCTTGTACACGTGCATAAGCGCGCGATCGTAATTGTCTTCTAACCACAAGCGTTTAATTTTGCGATCGTTATCCGTTGGCGCCCGCCAAATATTGAACTTCGGAGGAGCTTCAATCATATTCACACCATGCTTGGTTATTCTCGTGAATGTACCATCATGCAGATCAAAAACATGGCGGAAATCAAATCCTTCAACGATTAAGCTGTGATCTTGCTGCTGCAGCTCAATTGTGGCCTTCGTCTCGCGTGGCAGCTTCCTTACAACAACCGGCAGTTCGAACTGTTCGAACGTAATCTCGTGACCTGCCCCAGCCCACTCGGTATCCTTGCGAAGTTTAAAGCTTACTGTAAGGAAATATCGGCTTTCTGATGTCTCCGGCAGCTTATAGGGTACTGTTACGGTTTGCGTCTGATGAGGAGCAGCATGAACCTCGCTCATCTCGCCCTGTTCCGTGGTTCGTCCATCCTTCTCCACTTTCCAAGTCATGACGACATGGGCAAGATCCTGAAAATCATACAGATTCGTCACTGTAATGGCTCCATTATGCAGGTCCGCAGCTTCTACCCGAATTGGTGCAATCACTTTTTTGAGTTCCAAAAGGCCTGTATGCGGTTTGCGGTCGGGATCCACAAGCCCATCGATGCAGAAGTTGCCATCATTGGGTTGATCTCCGAAATCGCCGCCATAAGCAAAGTATGACGTGCCATCAGGGGTACGCGTCTTGATGCCGTGGTCCGACCATTCCCAGACACAGCCGCCCATGAGCTTGGGATGCTTATAGATGACGTCCCAGTAATCTTTCAGATCGCCTGGCCCATTCCCCATCGCGTGACTGTATTCGCATAAAAACATCGGTTTGGTGCTGTTCTCGTCACTGGCGTAAGCATCGATATAAGCAGGGGAAGAATACATGCGTCCTTCCACATCGATCACTTCCGTGTCGGCGCTGCCCTTGTGCCGAGGATCAATACCTTCATAATGGACCGGTCTGGAACGGTCTCTGGCTTTCGTCCATGCTGCCATGGCCATATGATTCACGTCATAACCGGATTCGTTGCCCATTGACCACATCACAATGGAAGGGTGATTTTTATCTCTTTCCACCATTCGCTCCGCCCGATCAACGAAAGCCCGCTGCCAAGCCGGATTCTTGGTCAACATATGGTAGTCACCTGCGTGGAATACACCATGACATTCCAAATCCGCCTCATCAATGACATAGAATCCATATTCATTACACAGGTTTAAAAACCGAGGATCGTTCGGGTAATGCGACGTTCGAACCGTGTTGATATTGTGGCTCTTCATTAAAATTAAATCCTTAATCATATGATTCATCGGAATCGTTTGCCCTAACTCCGGATGTGAGTCATGACGATTAACCCCTTTTAATTTGACCGGCATTCCGTTGATTAAAAATACACCATCTTTAATTTCAATTTTTCTAAACCCGACTTGAAACAACAGCACTTCGTCGCCAGCATATACGTAAAGCTGATACAAATGAGGCTGCTCTGCATTCCACAGTTTGGGCTCGTCTATGTGAAGTTCGATGGTTCCGCTTCGATCAATGGTTGAGCTTCCCTCTTGGATGAGCTGGTTTGAGGCATCTTTTAATTCAACTCTCGTTGGTAAGGTTCCCGTTGTTGTAATCTCACAACAAATAGTGGCTTGTCGCCTATCTTCCGATAACTCCTGACGGTTGAACACGTCCCGGATATGGTTCTTGCTTCGCGCGAGCAGGTAGACATCTCTGAAAATCCCGGAAAATCTCCACAGATCCTGATCTTCCAGATACGTGCCATCGCACCACTTCAATACCATAACCGCCATCCGATTTTTGCCAACCTTCAGATAGGGTGAGATATCGAACTCGGCTGGGACTCGGCTGCCTTGACTGTAACCGACGAATGCACCATTCACCCATAGATACATACAGGAGTTGACACCCTCGAAAACCATATATTTCTCTTTATCCGCCCACTGCTCAGAAATTTGAAAGTCCCTGACATACAATCCAGCCGGATTCTCATTCGGAACAAAAGGTGGATCACACGGAAATGGATAATTGACATTCGTGTAGTGATTCTGATCATATCCGTTCACCTGCCAGCAGGATGGCACAATCAAATCATCCCAGCCGTTCACATTGGCAGCGGCATCATAGAATCCATCTTGCACCTCTTTCACGCTGCGCACATACTGAAATTTCCAAAGTCCGTTCAGAGTCTGATAGTACGGGGATTTTCCTCTCTTTTGATTGAATGCGCTTGTCTCATCCGCATAAGGGATATAATAAGCTCGCGGAGCTATTCTATTGATATGCAAAACGTCCAATTTTTCCCAATATTTCTCAATCTTTATCACTTTAGTATGACTCCTCACCTGTGTTTAGTAAACGATTACAACCTACTCTCTAATCTTAATTTGAGTGCGTCTATTTTCGCACAGACATATGTTTGAAAATGGTGCATTCTTTTTCGAAATATGTACGACAGGCTGATCCAACTATCTTGTATCGTGTATTTGTTCTATTTTTTCGCTATTTTGTTTGAAAAGGTGGATGCACAACACAAAAGAGCCCATGCGCCGATTCATCCAGCGATAAGCTCATTTCCAACAGCTACCAGTTCATTAACAAGCGCAGACAATCGTCCTCCTTCAATGCCATCCCCAACTGAACCTCCATCAACTCAAGCTTGGTGATAGCCTTGATGCCATGTCCAACGTTAATAGGAATTTGCCTAACATCGCCCGCCTGAAGCCTGTACCGTTTATGATCCAATAAGATTTCTGCTTCGCCGCTTAAAATCGTTACTATCTCCTTCCGTGTCTGGTGCAGATGATAACTGGTTTGCTCCCCTTGGGAGATTTCTACTCTTTTTACCATAACCTCCGTTCCCCGTTCATCCGTCCAGAATTCCAAGACCCGACAGGTTCCCCACCTTTTCTCTATATATCTCGGAAACTGAGGTACTGCATCTAACTTATCCTTAATTAAATTGGCTTGATCCTTGGCCGCAATAAGAATACCATCTGAACTTGCCGCAACAATCACATCGGGTACGCCAATCACTTCAATTGGATAGGGGAGTTCATTAATCATATGCGTATTGGAGGAATCATCCGATATACGGCCGGGACCAATGACCCGATTCTCAAAATAACCTGTAATCGCCTTCCAGCTTCCCAGATCATTCCATAAACCCTCATAGCCCATAACGGCTACACGGTTAGAGTGTTCCACGACCTCTTGATCAAAGCTTGCCGTAGCAAGCTGCTCGTAACAGTCTAGCCACTTGTCAACCTGAATAGGCAGCGCCTTTTTCGCCACATGATCCAACATATACTTCAAATTGAACGCAAAAACACCACAGTTCCACAACGCATGCTGCTCAATCAACAAGCCGGCCAGTTGCTCATTAGGCTTCTCTACGAATTGCCGAACGAGCGCATAATTATCCTTCTCCATTAAACGCTCAGGAACAATATAGCCGAATTGGTTAGAGGGGTGTTGAGGCTTCGTTCCAAGAAGGGCAAGCTCCGCCTGCGACTGTGAAAGAATGTCCGGAAAGCGATGAAGTTTCCCGAAAAACAACGAATCTGCAAAAGTGTCCACTGGGAGGATGCATATCGTTTCATTCGGATCTACCTGCATCTGCTCATGCAGATAACAGGAAGCTAGCGCGACAGCCGCAAACGTTCCTCTTTTAAATGGCTCACTAATGATAGGAATGTTTTCGCCTACATGCTTTCTCGTAATTTCAACTTGGCTGCTATGTGTGATAATGCTCGTGAATGGCAGCAAACCTACTTCATCCAATTGTCGGCATATGCGTCCAATCATCGATTCTCTCGTTCCATTGCCCGATTTCAAAAGTTTCAGAAACACCTTAGAGCGGATCTCGTTGGATAACGGCCATAACCTTTTACCAGAACCTCCGCACAATAGTACAATCCGCAAGTCAAATGCCCCTTTCCGGGAGACATAACACTTCCCCTTATTTCTTTGAACGAATTACCTTTTCTATAACCTGCTTCATTAACACCCCTGCTCGATTCCAGGATAAATCAAGTACATCCCTTCGGCCTTGGCGTCCCTTCTCCTTGCAAAGCTCAGGGTTTTGGTAGGCTTGCCGCATCGCCCGTCTTAGCGCATGCCGATCGGCCTCCGCCCATTTTTGTCCTTTCTGAGCAAACAGATAGCTGAATGATCGCGAGATTGCATGCCGACTTTTCATACTAGCCGCAGGACTTTGGAGTCGATAGGGGAGAAGGAACGAATTACGAGACGTCAGGAAATCCATTTGCCCTCCCCAACCGGTCGCAATGACAGGGACACCGCTAGCCAGCGATTCTAAAAAAGGCAAACCGACGCCTTCACCACGAGTAGGAAGGACAAAAGCATCGCCAAGCGTGTAGAAACCTCTCATCTGACCTTCATAAAATCGGCGTGCAATCACGACAACAGGGGCTGTCGGCTTTTGAAAACCTAATCTCTTTTGGTATTGCAGAATTTGCTTTTTTATCCATCGCTCTGTCTCATAGACTGCGTATCCACTGGTTTTGATAACGAGAATGACATTGTCTTGAGACGAAAACTCCTCCCAGTACGCCCTTAATAAAGCCTCTGGATTCTTGCGATGCTGGAAGCCAAATACGGACACGAACGTAAACTTGCCTGCCGCACGCGGTAGTGACAGCTTTTTATTATCAGGATGGAAAACCTTCGTATCTACGCCATGAGGAACAATATAAATCGGCACCTTCACACCGCTATTTCGCAATGCCACCTTGTTATGCTGGGAGGGGACGCAGATCGCATCGAATTGGTTCATATTCGGCAGCCAATTCCATGGCGTTCTGCTAGTCTCCCATACCGTGTTCAGAATAATAGTATCGTATCTGCTTCGCGCCGCCTTGAAATTTATGTGATTAGGAGCATGGTTATAGATAAGCACCTTTTTGCCATGAGATGACCTCCCTTTGGGACCAGACAATCCCCAGCTCACCGTAACACCCTGGCGCGTAAGTGCCCGTGCATAGGCTCTACTCGCATAACCGAGACCACTGGCTCTATGGACAGGTCCTTCCCAGGTCACACGATAAGACGTCATCAAGACTTTACCTTCCTGGCTTTTACATAACCCTTGCGTTTATGAAGGGAAATGGATCTGTAACGCTTCGCAAGAGCCCTGACCGTGGATGGAATGCCAGAAGCGCGCAGGCTTAAACTTTTGTTCAATGCAGACTTCAAAATCATGTTGTGCGGAGCGGACGCGTAGAGGAAATTACCGTAAGTTTCAAATTCCGAGAAAGCAAACTGCTTGGATTTATTCATACTGGCCATAATAGCCGAATACCAGCTTCTGTTGTGCTTCGCTTCAATCGTGCTTTTCAACTTTGCCACTTTCGCTCTTTCAAACAGCATATAGTGGGTAACAAACGACCGACGAGACGAGCGTCCTCTGCCCATTAGTTTTCGATAGGTTTTATAATATTCACTCTGACTCCAGTCCCGGCAATAAAACACGGTCTTGGATCCCACTTTAAAAACGTGCGGGCGAATGAGTACTGTATCCGCGTCAATCACCAAGTAGTACTTGGATGTGCAGAGCGTGTCGCCGTTAAGCTTCAGCAGTTGTTGATAAAGCCAGCCGGATCGCTCCCATGTTTTGGATTCATAGTGGATATCCTTCTTCGTTATAGGGAGAACCGTGTCTTCATGAACGAACCTGCACGCCTTTCGCTGACAAAGGTCCAGAATTCTTTTCTTTCGCGGAGCAACAATGATGATTTCACCAATAGGATGTTTCACATACTTCCGTACGGCATCAATCACCATAGGAAGTGTTCCTAAATCCTTCTCGATCGCTGGGATTAACACATCAATTTGGGTTGAACTACTCAACGCGACGCTTCCTGACATCAGCATGTACTCATCTCCATTAACCGAATGTATGAATTATCATATGTTCGACGGAAAAAATGGCATGGGTATATGGAAAAAAAGTGACCCTTTTAACATTAACGATTTCTCATTTTCAGCAAACGAGAACTTGCTCGTAGAATGGAAATCCATCCAAGTACGGTTAGTCATCTCTGTTACGATAAGGTTAACGCCGCTTATTTCGATACCTTGGAGTTGATTTGTAAGACCTTAGACGTCCAATTGCATGAACTGATTATCATGGAGGATGAATAATGTCTATAGTGCTACTGGAACTTTGCTGACAACACCGCCCAATATTGCACATGGTAGTGTTACAGCATCCTCCCATTGCTCTTCCGCAGCGCTATCAAAATCAAGTATCTGGCGTTTCCTCGTTTCATCCTTGATTTGCCTACGGTAATGCCCTGTGACTTGCCGCTGTTCCAGTTCACCGCTCATCAACCCCATAACTCTTAGATGTAATTTCGATTTCAGCTGTTCACGTGAAGTTAGATGAGCACACAGGAAATATCTATTGATCACGGGCGGATACTGAACCAAAAGATTAAACGGTATCTTCTCTTTCGGAGGACTACTAGTCCTCTCTTCTTCATTCTCATATTCAATAAAATCTATATTTCATCTAATGTGATAGCGGTCATTACTTATCCAAATCCTGACGAGCAGAAAGTGTGCATTTGATCCTGAGAGATCAGCATGTAAAGTGAGGACTCACGTCCGTCCTGTACTGGTTATGAGGATATTTGCGTTGTTAGGAGTATAGCGGAAGAAAAAATGAACCCTACGACAGTAGTCGCAAGGTATCTAAATAGATTAAATTTGTTATTGGTTGAATAATAGGTTCACTCAACACTGGGTGGAGGTAAAAGAAGAAGACCTTGAAGGACATCCTTCAGGGTCTTCTCAGCTAATCACTTTTCCTTATTTAGTCTATTCATTGCCTCATCAAGTGTTTCATACTGGATATTGTCATACTCCCAAATAAGATGACGATTAATTGCTTTTGCAACTTCATCCCAAGTTGGTCGAATACAATCTTCCAATATCTTGTTGATTTCCATCTCTACCAAAGCTGAGTCAAATTCATTTACAATAAATGTCGCTCTACCATCTTGTATCTTATCTTCTTCTAGAATCGCAAGTAGTCTTTTAGGAGTCATTATTCTAAAATAAAAATACTCAACTCCGTCTGAATCAACAGTTCCAATATCTGCACTTGCTGCGAGTACGAAATCATCTTTTTGTTCAGGTTCTCCACGTACTATTATCCTTTTTAAAACAGGAGATAACATATACTCACTCTCTTTTCAATTGATTACTCAATGTCAACATGATAATTAGTTAGTTGTTTTCCGTTATTATCAAATATCTCAAAATTAGCTTCATATACCGTAGTACCTTGTTGTGCGCTCTTACCGTATTTGACTCCAGTCCTAACAGATTTTAATCCATCTTTACTGGTGTAAAACATTCCACCATCGAATTTTTGTATTTTAGCACCTTTTCCTACAAACTCAAGAGCAGCATCATTTACAACGTTTGCAGATGCTTTTACATCTGCTAATCCATCAATTGACTTTGAGCTATTTGCCAAATTTGCCAAGTCAGAAGATGTACCACAGAAGCTGTTAATATTGTGAACCCAAATTCCTAAGTCACTTACAAAATAAGTATGGAAATCGGAAACAGTAAAATTATAAACCTTTACTTTTTCATCGTGATGTACAGTTTCGATGTTGTCAATCTTTAGATGATTCCCATTACTTTGTACTAGTTCATCTCCCACTTTCAAGTCAATAGCGAGTGTCCAGCCCTTGCCATCAACCCAAAATGGGTGATTGTCAGTTGTCTCAATAATTTGATTATCCACAGACAACTTATAAGTGGTATCCTTCAGGTTACGATGTAAGGCTGTTACTTCCTTGTAAGCTTGTTCGCCAGTCTCTTCGTTCTTGGAAAGAACCTTATCTCCGACTTCAATGTCTTCGATATTCTTCTCCCCTTCGTCTGTTTGAACTTTCGTTCCAGATACAAAACAGTTACACGCCTTGGCGGCAGCCTCAGCAACCTTTTCGCCCTTAGAGAATACATTCTTAATCCCTTTTCCAACCCATTTTACACCTTTTACAAGATACTTACCTTCAGGAATCAAACCAACTGCTGACTCCACTCTTTCAGCAGTTGATAATTCTTCACCTGTTACTGGGTTTTCTCCAGTAACTACTTCATACCCAGCCTTTACAGATCCCATTACTGGAGTGAAATCCGCTACACAATCTGCTACTCCAGTCATACTATTAGCGTCACAATGCCCTGTCGGATCAGTATGAGTCAATGGGTTATTGCTCACATACGTATACAGGTTCAGCGACAATGGGTTGTTAATCTGCCCCTCATACGTATCCTCATTAATAAACCGCCCCATGCTTGGGTCATACCAACGTGCTCGCAAGTACTGTAAACCCGTTGAATCATCAAACATCTCACCACTGTATCTAAATGGCTGTGCTATACTTTCCGTTTGACTGACGATGTTTCCCCAAATATCGTACGAATACGAATTATCGCAGAGATAGGCTTGGCGTTTTTTACTCAACTACGTTGTGTCGAACGCATCTATGCGTTACGGTGTCAGGCTGATTTGGAGAACGCTGAAAGAACAGGATATTCGCGTGTGGAAGGACGATGAACGATCTCGTGTGGAAGGAGCACGTTTGAAGGAATATGCGTTAATACCGCAGACCAATTTACACTTTGATACTTTTTCAGCATCAAAGACAATGAATAAAATTTGGCGTTCAGATACTGTCAGTTTCGTATTTAGATAAGTTCACTCCCTAAATTTCATCACAATTTTGTTCTGGAAACCGCTTGGGACAAAGCTGCCTTACGACTTAAACCAATAAACAAAACGAAGTGGAATACAATTGAACATGCCTTAGATAAAGTGATTTACGGCAAGTACGTGCTGTACATCCAGATAGTACTGCATCCAAAGCGTCGCCAGAGGAACTACAAGTCGCTATTCTAGTAAATTCAGCCCGTTTCCGCGTTCAAGAGGAACTACAGGGTCTTATTTGACCACCTAATCCGGTTTCCTTTAAGAATACAGACAAATAACGGCCAACAGTTCCCCTCCACGCGAAAAAGAGCCTATTTCAATGAAATAGCGCTCTGTAGTTCCCTTTGCTAGGGAGAAGTTGTCCAAGATAGCGGCAAGTAACATGGTGGAGTGCTTTAAACGCAAAAAAAGCCACGATAGTCGCGGCACTTAAAAAGGTCTCTTACAACGAAATTTTTGACGCAGCAGCCGCATCGAGAATAATCGTCGCATTCGCATGCAGCTGTAAAAATGACGCTGGAACGCTAGTTGTTATTGGCCCGGCAAAAGCTTTTGCCACCATGTCGGCTTTATTGTCGCCTGTAGCAACCAGAACGATGTTCCGCGCTTTCATAACGGCCTCCAAACCGATTGTTATCGATTGCTTGGGCACCTCAACTTCGGAACGAAAATGCGGTGAGTGAACAGGTCTGTTCTCTACAAAAAGTTGCGAAACATACGTTTTCGCCGGTATATGATTGCTTGGTTCGATAAAAGCAATATGTCCGTTTAAGCCTAGCCCCATAAGCTGCCAATCCACGTAACCTAGATCAGCTAACAATTGATCAAATCTAAGGCATTCAGCCTTCAGATCCGTTGAACTGCCATCTGGAATTTGCGGCTCATATCGAAGCGTCTGAAGATGATCGAACAAATGTTCTTGCATGTAGGTCCGGTAACTTTCCGGATGATCAACCGGAATACCGACCAGTTCATCAGGGTTAATGAATCTCGCTTCATGAAAGGAGAGTTCGCCTGCTTGCTCCCGCCGGATCCATTCTTGATAGATCCCATACTTTAAAGGTGACGAGCCCGTGGTCATGCCAAGCACCGATTTGGGATTGCACTTGAGCTGTTGGGATAGCAGGTCCGCAACTCTAGTTTTAATTTCTTCCGCCGGTAACATTTCAATTTTCAATCCAATTCTCCTCTCTTACATTTATCTCGTAAACAATTCCAATATTATCATTTTAAATGGTAACGGCCTGATTTTCATACTTCCATAATAATGCGGCGCCGACAGCCCCTGCATCTACACCAAGAGATGAGCGCGCCATTTTTACATCTTTCACCATATCTTCGATGCCAAGCTTTTGAATCGTGTTCCACATGGGCTCAAAAAGCACATCACCACTTAGTGACACGCCGCCACCGAAAATGATGATTTCCGGATTGAATAAATGAATGAACGTCACCATCGCGGTCCCCAGCGCTTCCCCCGCTTCTTTCAGCAAAGAGATGGCATAAGGGTCACCGCTTGAGGCAGCTTCTGCCACAAGCTTCGCAGTAACCCGGTTCGAATCCTGTCCAGCCAAGCCCAATAGAGGCGCGGTTTGCGGCTTGCCGGCAACGATATCTCCAACGGCTAAGCGGGCTATTGAATTGCCGGAGGCGTACATTTCTACACACCCTTTATTCCCGCACTTGCATGTTGGCCCCTTCCTATCGATGCTGATATGACCGATCTCCGCTGCATTATTCGAAGCACCGAGCAGCATGTGTCCACCGCTGATGACACCGCCCCCGATTCCGGTGGACACGGTTACATACAAACAGTCCTCAGTTCCTTTGCCTGCACCAACGATCCACTCACCCAACGCTGCTGCACTTGCATCATTGATTAAACGGACTGGAAAACCGAATTTCCTTTCCAATATCGGCCCTAAGGCAACATTTTTCCAGCCTAAATTTGTTGAAAGAACAATCGTTCCCGTATCCATATCAAGTATACCCGCAGTTGCGATACCTAGACTCAAAATGCTGCGTGCATGAGGATTGGGTACAGAAGACAGCAACGACTCAATCATAAGGATCAGCCTTCTAATAACTTCTTGCTCGCCTTCAGCGGCTAAAGTAGGCCGTTGATCTTTAATTACTACACGCCCTTGAGCGTCCACCAAGGCTGCCAACATTTTGGTTCCACCAATATCTATCCCTAAAAAGTACCCGTCAATTGTCATAGCTGCTCCTTCATACATCTGTCTTGGTAGACTCGTACCTATGTTCTTTCATCTGTTGGATCCGAGCGGGATCAATTGGGCCAAGCGGATCGCCATTCACTCGTACGCCTTTTCCGAAATGTACTTCTTGAACGCCTGTTTCGGCTACAAATGCAGGCAAGGACGCAATCGTAAGCCCGCTTCCCGCTAAAATCTGAATGGACGTCTTGTGACTCCAAGCGACCAGATGCTTCATCTCCTGAACGGCATCCAGAACATTGGGTTTACCGCCAGAGGTAAGGATACGATCGATTTGCTTGAACTTCTCCAGCTCATCTAACGCTTCCTGAACATCCCGAACTTCATCGAATGCACGATGGAAGGTAACGGATAGCCCCTCTGCCTCTTCCAACAATCTCGCCAACACTTCAACATCCGGACGCCGGTCTGGAGTCAGCGCACCTAACACCACGCCAGCAGCTCCAATTTTTTTGACCATACGGATGTCCGTCATCATGGCGGCAACATCCAGACGATCATAGAAGAAAGAATAGCTGTGAGGCCGGATCATCACCTGAACGGGCAGCTTGGTAGCCTGAACCGCCGCTTCGATTAGTCCGTAACTTGGCGTTAGTCCGCCTTCCAACATGCCGGTGATGAGTTCGATCCGATCGGCACCACTCTGTTCAGCCGCAATAACGTCCCTCACACTTGTAGCGATAACTTCGAGCAGCATATGTTTCACCTAACCTTTCACAGCTCCTTGCGTTAAACCCGCAACGATATATTTTTGCACGATGGCAAACAAAATAACGACAGGAATGAGTGATATGATGCCTGCCGCACTCATTTGCCCCCAATTGATATCGAATTTCTGAACAAAACTGCTGAGACCGACAGGCACCGTCTTGGCAGATTCGCTGTTGGTGAACATAACCCCAAAGAACAAATCGTTCCAAGAACCAATAAAAGCAAATACAAATGTCGCCACGATACCCGGCTGCATCATCGGCAGCACAACTTTAGACATGGTCTGGAATTTATTGCAACCGTCAATCATGGCCGCCTCTTCCAAAGAAACCGGAATCCGCTGAAAGAAACTAGACATCGTAATCAAGCAAAACGGGATATTCATCGCTGTGTAAGTAATAATTAATGCAGGCAGCTTATTCAATAAATGAATTTGGCCAAAAGTAATAAACAAGGGCACCAAGATGACCATGACCGGCACCATTTGGGTAGCCAAAAAGGAGACAAGCACGAATTTTTTACCCTTAAACTGATATCTGGCCAAACTGTATCCTCCCAAGATGGAAGCAAGCAGAACCAGAATTGAACTACTCATGCTGACTGTAAAGCTGTTCAATAAATAGCGGGGAAAATTTGTATTTTGCAACGTATCCACATAATTCACCCACGTCAATGCCTTGGGCCACAAAGTCAATTGTCCGCTATATATTTCTTGTCTTGTTTTTAAAGAAGTCACCAAAATCCAATAAAAAGGAAGCAGCGTACCTAACCCAAAAAGCAACAGTACAACAAATCGAACTAATTCAGGAGCCGTTTTTCGTCCGAAGGAAGTCATTTAAAAATCACCTGCATCGTCATATTTGGTTGCACGAAGGAAAATTAACGTATAGAGAATTAGGATAATCAACATGAGTACGCCAAGAGCGGACGCTTGCCCGAAATCCGTCGTATAGGAGATCTGATTGAATATGTACGATGACAGATTATGCGAGGTGTTAGCTGGGCCCCCATTAGTCATGATATAAATAAGGTCCGCTGAGTTGAACACCCAAATAACCCGGAGCAAAACGGTAAGGATGATCGTCGATTTAATAAACGGAATGGTCACGAAAAATAGTTTCGTCCATCTGCCGGCACCATCGATATCTGCGGATTCGTAAATATCCTTCGGCACCGATTGCAAAGCGGCCAACAGCATGATTCCAAAGAACGGTACGCCATACCAAACCATCGCGATAATGATAGGAAATATCGAAATGCCAGGAAGCGCCAAAAACGAAATGCCTTTTTCGATGATTCCCAGCTTTATTAACAAATAGTTAATCAAACCGTTTTGCTCACTAAACATCCACTTGAAAATCATCCCGATTAAAAAAGCAGACACCGCCCAAGGTAGAAATACAACCGATTGGTAGATGTTTTTCCCTTTAAACTTCGTATTCAAAGCCTGTGCCAGCATAAATCCCAGAACGAATTGCAATCCGACTGTCAGCACGACCCACAACAAGGAATTCCACAAAATTCGAACGATATTGTTGTCCATAAATATGGCTTTAAAGTTCTCCAAACCGGAAAAACGAATGTCGTTCGGCTCAAACAAGATATAGTGCATAAAGGCCAATTTCAAGCCTTGGAGCAGCGGATATGCAAAAAAAGCTAACAGGATCAGGATAGCTGGAGCAATAAGCAAGTAAGGTTCCCATCGTTTCAATCTCAATTTCAAAGCCGCTTCACCTCCCTAACGGATAAGGAAAAGACAACCGGTACAGAACTCCGCCCCGGTTGTCTGCTTCTAGATGTTATTATTTATTGGTTTTCAAATAATCCTGCTGCTCCTTAGTCAGGAAATCAGCCAAATGCTTAATGGTATCTTCGAGGGATTGCGTTTTGCTCAAATATTTCTGGGTTTCTTGGACAGCGAATGTACCTGAGAATTGCCCCAGCTTGGTCAGATGGCTTGGCGGTCCGGCAAATACAATGTTAGAATCCGCCATAGCACCCGCATATCCGGCAATTGGGCCTTTGCTGAAGAATGGATCTTTCAAATTGTCTTTATAAATCGGAATGCTTGAATTTTTGATGCTATATTGCAAATTGATCTCTGGGGAGCTTAAGAACTGGATAAACTTCCAAGCTGCATCTTTGTGTTCGGAGTTGGCGGCCATGGCGTAGGCAGCTGTGTATCCCCAGAAAATATAACGTTTGCCGTCATCGGATTTCGGCATCGGAACGACGTTCCATGTACCTTCCTTCATGTTCTTCTGAGCTGTAATAATGACTTCAGGGGTTTGATTCAGGATGGCCGTCTGCCCATTTAAGAAGCCTTGCACCATTTCATTAAAGCCCCAGTTGATCGACTCTTTAGGGGAATTACCGTTTAAATAAATATCATAAAACTTCTTGAATGCCGCTTGCCCTTCCGGTTTGTAAAGAATCGATTTGCCGTCTTTATCGAACCAACTCTCGCTGTGCGTCGCCGCCATCACGTATTCCATTGCTCGAAGAATACCGTTCGCGCCGCCACGGAATGAAATGCCATAGTGTCCTTTGGAAGCATCCGTTAGCTGTTGGGAAAGCTTGAAGTAATCGTCCCAGGTATCGATTTTCTCCGGCAAGTTACTTTCTTTGAACCAGTCGCTGCGAATAAATAGACCTTGGAGCAAAAATCCATCGGGAATTGCATAGACTTTGTCCTGATACTTATTTCTTGCCTGCTTGAACGCCTCGGTCAGGTTGCCTACTTGATCCCATTTATCGTAATAAGGCTGTAGATTTTCGATATAACCGGCAGCAGACATGGCGACGAGAGATGTATCGTCGATGCTGATGACATCCGGAAGCTGTTTGGCTGCACCTAGAGCCATCCATTTCTTATTCGCATCATCCCAAGGAACGGACGTGTATTCAACTTCAATGTTCGGGTTTTTGGTTTGGAATTGTTTAATGAAATCCTGCATGAGTGCTGTTCGCTCTGGGCTTGGAAGCGGATCTAAATACGTAATTTTTTCTTTTTTGCCTGAACTTTGAGCTGCATTATTACTTGAATTTGCTGCAGGTTCGCTGGAGCAGCCGACAAGTCCGACCGTCAGTACAAGAACCATGCTCATCACCATTGTTGACACTCTTTTTTTCAAAATAACCCCTCCCGATTATTCCTCGAAATTATATATGTAACTTGCCGGAGTGCTTGTTGATCTTATCCGACAAGGCTCATATCACTTATGAGTGAATTTGAAGCGTGAAGACAGCAGTGTTGCGACCGATAATTTTCTTGTTATCATTCTTGATTTCTATGGGTGCAAGCTCATACATGCTCTGAATCGTGTTGATATTGTCATACTGGATTTGCTCTAAAATCGACGCGACGATTAACGGCCATTCGTCCTCGGAACCGTCTAGCACTTTCAAGGCGAAGGCCAGTTTTTCTTTTTTTAGCCCGAAACAATAAACGCCTTTGGCCCCACCCTTCGCTACAATATTCGGATCCATGAGCAAAGACGAACAAATGCGATCAGAACCGGCAACCATCTCATAGTGCTCATTCATGAGCCCCACCATCTTCTCGACAGCTGTACGAATCGCTGCATCCTTTATGAGTTCCGGGCAGGCCAACTTGAGAAAAGCGCTCGCCAAGTTTCTTAAAGGAATAGCAAAAACGGGGAACCCACAGCCGTCAGTACCAAGCTGAATCTCGTCAATCGCACATTCGGATAAATACGAGAGCGTTTCCAATATCTCTAGCTGCGCCGGGTGTTGAGGCTCATAATAAGTCTCCAAGGGATATCCCATCATTTTGCACAGTGCTAGAACTCCCAGATGCTTGCCGGAGCAATTATGATAAATCGAGCGCTTAGGCGCTTGATGGCGAAGCAAATCCTCCGTCGCATAGACGCTAAGCGGGTAAGTCGGGTGGCAGACAAGCCCGTCTTCCGTCACGCCAATCTTTCTCAACATCGACTCTAGCGCATCTACATGAAAAGGCTCGGCGCGATGAGAGCCCATCATGATGGCCGTTTCCTTACCCGTTAATCCGAAGTGGACATCAGCGCCATGGCGCAGCACAGGAATTGCTTGGAATGGCTTGCCGGCAGATCTTAAGAACGTGACTGCGTTCGTATCACCGACAACATACTTCACATCCCCCGAATAAGAAACTCCGCAAATATGCCCCCGATGCACGCATTCCAGCGTGTCTCCGCGATATTCTTCCAGCAATATTTGATCCATATGACTTCCTCCTAAGTTACATTTCGTGATCTAAACGCTGCTGCAGCGCAAGGGTTGCGGCTCCGATCATAACGGCATTACTTTGCAATTTGGAACTCACCAGCTTATATGTTCCGTTAAAGGGGCCCCATATAAACTGATTGATTTTTTGTTTCACAGTTTCTAGCATTTCTGTATGTTGCTCAATCAAATGCCCACCGAGAATGATCGTGTCCGGGTTATACATGCATACAACATTGCTGACGGTAATGGCGATATACGTGCAGGCACGGTCAATAATTTGCACGGCCCATGTCTCATTATTATGAGCACTGTCAAAAATCTCTTTAATGCTGGTTACAGGCTTAACTTTGTTGGCTTCCTGAATGATGGTGAAGTCAGCAATATACGTTTGCAGGCAGCCGCGTTTCCCGCACTCGCACAGCATGCCATTCGGGTCAACGGTTGAATGTCCAATCTCACCTGCGATATTCGATTCCCCCCGGTAGACCGTACCATCAATGACGAGCGCAGAACCGACTCCGCTGCCAAAACCAAGCAATACCGCTCTTTTGGATCCTTTAACGAAACCGTAGTACGTTTCACCCAGCGCCTTTACTTTCAGGTCATTATCAATAACCGTCGGAATATGAAGATGTGACTCTACCAAATCAGCGAAATGGACATTCTCCCATCCTAATTGGGAAGAGAAAACAATCGTCCCCTTATCCGTATCGATAATTCCCGGAACGCCAATTCCGATTCCGATGATTTTAGAAATAACAATCTCATTGCGTTCAATAAGCTCTTGAATATTCTCGGAAAGCTCACGCGCCACCTTAACCGGATCATCCAAGTGATAAAGCTTCGTCATTGTATGCTCAGCAATCATGTGACCGTCAAAGTCGACGATCCCTATTTTGATTACTCCTTTATCCATTTCGACACCGATTGTGAGCACTGAACCGGCATCAATATCCAGCATCGTCGCTTTTCTTCCCACACCTGAAGAGTATTGCTCCGTCTCCTTGACCAGGCCGATTCGGCAAAGATCGTTGACGATTCGGCCTACAGAAGTAGCGCTCATCGAGGTGAGCTTAGCAATCTTCGCTCTGGATATCGGGCGGCTGCTTTTAATGAGATCGAGCACCATATTCTTATTTTTTTTCTTTATAAACTCCTGATCGTGCTTGCTAATATCCATTTCTTTACCACCTCTTAATTGCTCCACTGATGTTATTAATTAAATAAAAAAAATGACGAAAGGACATACATTTATGTAATATTAGTAATTTAATCAAAGAATAAGTTAGTAATTAATTCCTCGGTGTTAATAATACGATATTATCAGGAGATCTATAACCTGTCAAGAAAATTTGATTTTTGTGTTATGTAATATAACATACGACCGTTAAAATCATCTAAATCTTGGAATGCCTTCAGAATCCAACCCCGAAATATTGTTATTTTACATGACACGGCTACTATCTTTTAATGGAGCCATCCAACCAACTAGGAAAAAACCGAGGACTCTCCTGAGAGAACTTCCTCGGTTGTAATGTTCGTGTTAGATCCCAGGATAGCCTGGGGGATATGGATAGTAGGGATTAGGCGGGTAGGGATAAGGATACGGATATGGGTACGGATACGGATATGGATAGTAAGAATCAGCCGCACTATATACAAGTGGAGCTACTAGCCACGGAAGTGCATTGTTGAAGCCACCGCCGGGGAAGAAACCGCCATGAAAGCCAGGTCCATGAAAGCCAGGGCCGAAGCCCGGTCCATGGCCAATACCGCCGTGCCCGATGCCACCGATACCTCCAATGCCGCCGACATGTCCTGGACCACCAATTCCCCCGACATGCCCTGGACCTCCGATTCCACCATGCCCGATGCCTCCGCCATGTAAACCGCCACCAACTGGCGGACGAAATTCAAGTTCTTCCTGATTCGTCATTAAAGGATCACTCACATTCTTGTGTAGTTGAAATGCCTAATACACTGTATGTGTGAATGCCTAGTTGGTGATTAGTTTGCTGAAATTGGGCGGCGAAAATAAACCGGACGCATCCATCAGGATGAGCCCGGTTAGAGGATTGGTTGCCATGCAACCTATTTTTTCCGAACACTCATAAGATCGCAAAGCCCAACAAAAAAAACAATAATCGTCGTCATAACAATAAATCGAAAATCCCAGGCATTGGGGAATTCATTCACTTTGGTTCCCGTTACACGCAAAATGATGACAAATAAGAGGAGGAGCAAATCAAAAAACATGCAATACGCCATACGGGCTGAAAGCTTGTGGAGGGGAAGTTTGTCCATCATCCTGCCAAATCCGAAAAGATCTGATGATTTGCTCGGTTCATTGGATTTTTTCTGGGGGGAATTGTCCTTTGGAGGTTCAGTGTTCGGCTTTTGTTCGTTTGTCATCCTTTTTTACAGATCGTTGAATGGCCTCGTTGACTTCCAGCACATCCAACCACATGAGCATAGCTGCGCCGAAACAAAATCCGATTATGCATATCCCCCCAAAGTTTGATAATATATTCATTTGCCAAGTCATGAGCGCAGCCATTAAACTTATAAAAAACAGGAAAACTATCCCCGTTTTTTTCATGAAGTTCCCGTTCATTGTCTGTTACACCTCCCTTGCTCGAAGTTAAAATAGTATATGATAGATTGCTAGATTCCGTGTTCCTATTTAGCATGTAAAAAAAGCCCGAAGCGCCACCCGCGCTTCAGGCTTAATTTATCTGTTCAGCAAGCTTCCCACATAACGCAGCAACTCATTGGCGCACACCGGGCAATACCCGTGCTCATCGATTAACTGCTTCGTCACATCGTTAATTTTCTTCAGCTGCTTCTCATCCGGTGTTTTCGACGATGTCGTGATCTTCACGATATCTTTCAGATCGGCGAACAGCTTCTTCTCAATCGCTTCACGCAGGCGCTCGTGGCTGCTGTAATCGAATTTCCGGCCTTTCCGCGAATAGGAGGAAATACGAATCAGAATTTCTTCCCGGAACGCTTTTTTCGCATTTTCGGAAATGCCGATTTGTTCCTCAATGGAGCGCATCAGGCGCTCATCCGGATCCATCTCCTCACCGGTGAGCGGATCCTTGATTTTGCCCCAGTTGCAGTAAGCCTCAATATTATCTAGATAGTTGTCGAAAATGGTTTTGGCCGACTCTTCGAAGGAATAGACGAAGGCCTTTTGCACTTCTTTTTTGGCGATATCATCGTACTCTTTACGCGCGACGGAAATGAAGTTGAGATACCGTTCACGCTCATCCTTCGTAATCGACGGATGTTGATCCAGGCCATCTTTCAGGGCACGCAAGACATCGAGCGCGTTAATGCACTGAAGATCCTGCCTGATCAGAGCGCTCGAAATCCGGTTGATGACATAACGTGGATCGATACCGCTCATGCCTTCTTCTTGGAATTCATTTTGCATTTCTTTCAGATCGGCCTCTTTGTAGCCTTCGACGACTTCGCCGTCGTACATCCGCATCTTTTTGACCAAATCCATCCCTTGCTTCTTCGTTTCCTTCAAACGGGTCATGATGGAGAAGATGGCAGCCACACGTAACGAGTGAGGAGCTGTGTGAATGTGCGACATATCGCTCTGTCCGATGAGCTTGTAGTAAATTTTCTCCTCATCGGATACCCGGAGGTTATACGGAATCGGCATGACAATCATCCTGGATTGCAACGCTTCATTCTTTTTATTGGCAATAAAGGATTTGTACTCCGTTTCATTCGTATGCGCAACGATCAACTCGTCGGCACTGATGAGCGCGAAGCGTCCCGCTTTGAAGTTCCCTTCCTGCGTAAGTGAAAGCAAGTTCCACAGGAACTTCTCATCGCACTTCAGCATTTCCTGGAACTCCATGATCCCGCGGTTGGCCTTGTTGAGCTCCCCATCGAACCGGTAGGCACGCGGATCCGACTCGGAGCCAAACTCGGTGATCGTTGAGAAGTCGATGCTTCCCGTCAGATCGGCGATATCCTGCGATTTGGGATCCGATGGACTGAACGTTCCGATACCGACACGGCCTTCCTCGGATACGAATACACGCTCCACCAAGACGTCTTCAATGCATCCGTTGTAGTCGGTTTTCAACCGCATTTGGCAGGACGGACATAAGCTGCCTTCGATTTTCACATTTAACTCTCGCTCGATTTCGGGACGCAATTCCATCGGTATGAGATGAAGCGGCTCCTCGTGCATCGGGCACCCTTTGATCGCATAGACGGCCCCTAAGTCTGTTTTGGCAAACTGCTCTAACCCACGTTTTAGCATAGTCACAATTGTGGATTTACCACCGCTTACAGGACCCATTAGCAGCAAAATACGTTTACGAACATCCAATCGACGGGCAGCGGAGTGGAAATATTCTTCTACCAGCTTCTCAATCGCTCGATCCAGACCAAAAATCTCTTGGTTGAAAAATTTGTAAGACTTATGCCCGGATTGATCATTAATCCCTTGCGAAGCAATCATATCATAGACTCTGGAATGTGCGGTTCTTGCGAGTCCAGGATTTTTGCGAAGCAATTCTATGTACTCCGCGAACGTACCGGTCCAGCTCAATGCATCCTTCTCCGTACGATGCTCCGAAATTCTTTTGAATATGTCCATGGGTACCTCCTTTCACTGCTGCCTTTCTAACTACAGGTCAGCTCGTGATGGTGAATTGTGTACTACAATCCTATGCACCCACAGAAGAGAACTTGCCCGAAATTTTTATGAGAATTGGTTTTCATAAGAAAGAAAGTGCGCCCTGCTAATCCGGCTGCTTGCATCTACTCCGGCTTTTGAGGCAAAGCCGGCATGGCCATCATCATCTTGGTGCCTTGTTCAAGCTTGCTTTCAATTCGAAGCCCGTACTGCTCGCCATAGACCATCTGAATCCTGCGATGAACGTTCAAAACGCCGATGCCGCCCTTTTTCCCCGCTTCATCCACTTCGCCGTCCGCCAGCCGATTCGTATTCAGCTTCTCCCGGAGCTGCGTAAGCTTCGCTTCTGACATCCCGGCCCCATTATCCTCCACACTGATCCAAAAGATGCCATCACGAACGCCGCCATCGATCCGGACAATATGATAATCTTCCAAGCCGTCGGGGAAGGCATGTTGGAACACATTTTCAACCAGCGGCTGCAGCGTCAGACGAACCATGACATGAAGCAAATATTCAGGCTTAATCGCCACATCAATCTCGAACTCCCGGCCTATGCGATGCCTTAATACGACCAAATAATACATAACGTGCTTCAACTCATTCGCTACTGTGATTTCCTCAAGGTTCGTCTGAACGGAGTAGCGCAGCATGTAAGCCAATGCTTTCACAATTTCAGAAATCTCCTCAGAATCCTGAATAGTGGCATAGCAAACGATTGTCTCCAGCGTGTTGTACATAAAATGGGGATTAATCTGCAGCTGAAGCGATTGAAATTCAGCCTTCTGGCGCTCCATCCGAATTTCGGAATTGCTTAATTCCACCTGCACTACGCGGTCGACGGCTTCCGAAAGCCGCTTGACCATCAAATTATAGCGGACCATCAGCTCAACAATCTCATCGCGGTGAGGCGGCAGCGGAATTGTCGCCCAATTCCCTTTCTCCGTCTCCCGCATGCCGGATTTGAGCGTTTGCACGGGTTTGGCAATGGATTTGCCGAATCGGTAGGCGAGCAGCATCGCCAAGATTAAAGTGAACAATCCGACGACCAATGTTGTCGAGCGGATGTTGGAGAGCGGCTTCCGCAGCTCGCGAATCGGCATGGACACAACAAGCTGCCAATCGGAAAACTCCGATTTGCGGCTTACATACATGCGCTCATCGCCTTCGTAAGCGTCGGCAAAGGAATGCGAACCGGCTTGATTCAGCTTAGCAAAAAAAGCTTTCGGCACACTCGTGCCGACTTTGAACCCATCCGGGTGGTAAATGTAACGCCCTTTGTCATCGATGATGAACAAATACCCATACTTCCCTAAATCAATGCCTTTCCATAAGGCGGACAGATCGGCTGACCGCATCTCAATCGCAAGTAAACCCGACAATTCCGGTGACGTATAGCCGCGAATACGGCGGACGATCGTTAGCATTTGATTCTCTTGCCCTTCAATAATCGTGTGATTCAAGATGCTTAATTGTCCGTCTGCCGTCGTATTCGCGAGGAAATAATCCCGCTGCTTTTGGATGTCCTCGGCATTAAAGGATTGTTCATTCACATTATTATAATAATAAACCGCATTCTTCTTATCGCTGATCAGATAAACAGAAGCAAGTTTGGGATTACGTATAAATAGCGGGTCCACGCTAACTTCCCGGATTGTTTTACGATACAAATAGTAATCATATTCTTCCCTTGTGGCAGGCAGATCAATGAACTCCATAATCTGTCTATTCGTTAACAGTGAGACAATCGAGCGCTCGTAGTCCTTCAAATACAGATCGGTATGGTGAACGGCGTTCCCGGCAATTTGATCCATTTGATTTTCTACCATTTCCTCCAGTTCTCCGGAAGTAATGATATAGGAGAAGATACCTACACAGCTGAGCGAAAGGACAATAACAATGAGGAAATACGCAAATATTTTCTTCGTAAAACCTCTGATCTTCATTTGATACCTAATCTGGCGCGGTATTCCGTCGGGGAAACACCGACAATTTTCTTAAAGGTTTTCGTAAAATGGGGATAATCGTCATATCCAACATCCGCTGCAACATCAACGATTCGAACATACGGTGCGGACAGCATTTCTTTCGCCTTCGCCATCCGCTTGTTAATCCGGTATTGTACGAAGGTCTCTTGCGTGATTTTTTTGAAAAGCGAGCTGAAATACGTCGGCGTCAGTCCAACCATTGCCGCGACTTGATCCAAAGAAATATCCTCTGACAACCGGCTGTCGATATACGCCTTGGCTTCTTCCATCGGATCTTTGAAATGACCGCTGCGGACTGCGTGCAGCCCAGTGATCATGTTCAAAAGACCTTGCTCAAAAGCATCCAGCGCTTCTTTGACGCTATCCGCCTGCAGATGGGCAGGAACGGACGCAGGCGAGTAGTGGCGCGCTTGAAAGCGTTTTACGAGAAGCGCATTGCAATCATCCAGCAGCTCTTTCAGCTGGGCCAGCGAGATATTCGCCGACAGGCAATATTCCCGCCAGCCTGCGATAAGGTTCTTGATTTCCTCCATTTGCAACGCCCATATTTGCTGTTCCATCTGATCGATCCACTCGATATAGCGGGAAGGGGATAAATAACCGTGTTTCGGTTTTTTGATCAGCTGATCCAACATGTCATGGACATCGCTTTTGGTAGCCGGTTTCAATAAATAATGCCTGACACCGTAATTCATGCTCTTTTGTGCATATTCAAAGTCATTGTAACCGGATATGACAACGGTTTTGATATGAGGGAACTCCTCATGAATAATTTTGCATAATTCCAGTCCGTCCATTTTGGGCATGCGAACATCCGTCAACACCAGATCAGGCTCTGACGCCCGAATTTGCTCCAAAGCAGCTTCGCCGTTCTCGGCCGTCTGAATTTTGGAGAAAGCGGGGACGTACAGTTCCGCCATTTTTACCAATCCTCTGCGAATAACAGGTTCATCGTCCACGATCAGTACATGCATGTCCAGCCCTCCTCATGCTCTCAGCGTTGCTAATCCAATTATGATAACCTACTACTGCTCGTTCATCAATAAACGTGTTTGTGCAAATCGCCAAGTGACCGCCTGGTAAGAGGACGATCCATCGTTTTCTCCTATCCACGCACCAATATATTGGCCATTTTGATCCATCGTTACGCTCAAATTCCACCAACTGCATTTGCCTTGCTCGTAATCAAAGGTTTCGCCATCATCGTCATAAAGCCTTGCTGTTCCAGGTTCAGTGCCAAAGTGCACCAATTCAATCTCCGTACGCGTCCCTGGTGCCGGAACATGCGGAAGCGCAGCCATCATAGGAAGAATGGAGCCGCTTTTCACGAAAACAGGGATCTGCTCAAGGCCCGCCTGCACACGGATCACACAGCCGCCCGTATAGCGCTCTCCGGTCTCCAAGCCATACCAAATACCAGCGGGCAGCAGCACCTCACGCTCGGTTTCCCCCTCGACCAGAGGAGCTACAAGCAGCGCATCCCCGACCATATACTGGTCGTCCCACTCTCTAGCCTTCTTCTTGCCGTAAGCGGCATCCGTCGTATTCAAAAGCTGCTGCTCATCTTGGGCGGCTAACTTGGCTTCAGCGTCGGCGATCTCTTCCGGCGTCAGTACGAACGGCATCGCCCGAAACGGCGGAATCCCCTGCTCGCGGTAAACGGCAAAAGCGGTATACAAATACGGCAGAAGTTTCATCCGCAGTTTGATATAATGCCGTACGGTGCCCTCGACCTCGGGGTAAGACCACGGCTTAGTCCCGTCTCCCCATGCATTCAGCATAGCCATCGGCGAGAAACAGACCGTTTGCATACGCCGAACCCAATCTTCGGCATTTCTCGCCCGGCGGACCTCCGGTGTCCACAGCAAACCGCTGAAGGAAGAACTGCAAATCCCCCGAATAAACTGCTTATGGTCATATAAATCCGAGTACAGAACATAAGGCATTGTCGAGGCAGCGCCGCCTGAAGCTCTGACCAGTCCGTACGTCCGGCGATTCTGGCTTCGGAACAGATCAGCCGTCATTTTTTGGAACATCAAGCCATACATCTGTCTCATCTGCTCGCCGTCCAAACCGGATGGGAACTTGGCATGAGCCGGGAACATCCAGGAATTGTTCGTCAATTCACTGCCATCGCATTCATCCAGCTTGTACCCGGACACTCCGATTTGGACATGCTGTTCCTCATGCTGCTTCTTATAGCGCTCAGCTGCTTCCGGCAGCGAGTAATCCGGCGCAAGCCCGCCCCACACGGTATGGGTTCCCGAAAGCGGCTGCAAGCCTGCATACAGTTCGCTCTGAGGCGAAACGTACGGGTGCTCCCAAAGGTTCACACGAAAGCCCTTTTGAGCCAGTTCATGGACAAAGCTAGCAGGCTCAGGGAACCGGCTTTTTTCCCATTCATAAGTGACCGGATAACTGTGGCTGTGCCAACCAGGCTCCAATCCAATGACATCGCAAGGGAAATCGTTAAGGCGGAACTGCTCGGCTTCTTCAAGCACTTGCTGATCACTGTACAGTGTCGGAACACGGTGCCAGAAACCTAGTCCCCATTTCGGAGGCAAGACGCCTCCCCCGCACATTAGATTATATCTAGCTACCACTTCTGAGAGGGTAGGCCCACCAAATAAATAGACAACTGCGCCTTCGGCAGGAATCTGGATTTCTACCCGTGAAGCCACCGGCGTTGCCTTCCACCCTTTATCCGTATTGCGATCGCGAATTTCTTCCTGCTGCGTATCTTCTTGCTTCAACGTAGAGCCGCAAAACATCGTTACGATGCGTGGCGTATCCACCCAAACCCCATACCCTTGATCGCTCACGTAAAAAGGGACGGGAGCATGCGTTTCACCGGTATCCTGTTTAGGATCGCTGTTCACACGCAAAAAACGGGTTCTTCCCCGCTGATTCATTCGCAGCAGCTGAAGGCCTGTACCATACAGCTTCTCGGTCCAATTTAGTGGAAAGGACACAATGAAGCGCCCTTCCGCTTCCTCCAGTTGAACATGATCCCAGGCAAAAGGAGGATCTACCTGCGGCATTTGCAACAAAGCCTCATCCTTAGATGCAACCCCCATCCAAGTTAATGGCGTGATCCCCTGAGGCTCTCCAATTGTTAAACGCCATATGCCTGGCGCTGTCTGTTCCCACTTTGTGATTGGCATGCTCGCATCTCCATTCGTCTATATGATTGGAACCGGAATTGCGTAGGTCTTCCCGAATTCGCTGGCCAACTTGGCATAATGCACAAGCGCCTGCGTTTTCAAATAATCGCGGCCGCTTGTCTCCGACTCCCGCCCTTCCCGCAGCGAAGCCAGGAATTCAGCCAGCGTATCGGTCAGATCAATACCGCTATAGTCCTCGATCCGCCTATCCTCTCCGTCCCTTATGACGCGGATCTCATTACCGACGTATTCAATTGCTCCCTCGGTGCCTTCCAAGCGCCAATTCCCGCTCCACGGTGTTTCAGTCCCTCTGGCCGAGATGGAGGCATTATACGAAGCCGTAATACCGTTATCCATCTCTAAGAACGCATAAGCATTAATAATGGCGCCGTCCTGCTCCCACGCATTGATCGGATTGTACAGCTTTGCCTGTACGGTTTTTCCTTCTCTTCCGCTAAAATAACGGAACAAATCAAAGTGATGAACACCAATGTCATCCAGAATGCTGACGGTGTATCTTCTTTGTACGTTGTGATATCTATAAAAGTGTACATCCATGGAGGACAGGCTGCCGATAACACCCTCGTCCAGAAGCTGTTTCATTTTACGTATATGCGGCATCCTCCGATAATTCTCTGCAATCATAAAAGGCAGTTTTTCTCGCTCCGCCCGAGCCACCACCTCAATGGACTCCTCATAATCAAAGGAGATCGGCTTTTCGCATAAAACCGCCAATTTACGATCAAAAGCCGCATGATTCACCACGGTATGCACCATCGGAGAAGTTACATTAACAAGAAAATCCGCTTGCTCTTTCTGTAGGGCTTCCTCTAATGAAGTGTAAAAAGGAAAGGGGTCATTTTGCATTTTCTCTTTCATCCCCGCATCCACCTCGACAACGGCTGCCAATAAACCTTGATCTCGCAGACGCTTATACCAGCTAAATCCTGCCGAACCTAAACCAACCAATATCGCTTTCACGCGTTGGTCACCCCTTCATTGTTTCATTGACTTCATTATAGGAAATAATCCGACACACAGAAAGGATAAAATTAAGATTGTATGTCATTTTTTACGATTTTCGATTTTGGCGGAGGTGTAACCTCCTATCTTCTACGAGAGTTACGTTGGTCAACGATACACCTTTGAGGAACTACATGGCGTTATTCTAGCAAATTTAGCCCGTTTCCGCGTCAAGTGGAACTACAGGGCGTTATTTGACCGCCTCATCCCATTTTCTTGAAGAAAACGGACAAATAGAGGACCACAGTTCCCCTGCGCGCGAAAAAGAGCCTATTTCGATGAAATAGGGCCCTGTAGTTCCCCTGCAAATAAAAAATATCCACTAGCAAAACTCTGCCAATGGATACTTTCCCGCTTACAACCCTTATTTAATATCAATCATAATTGCGCCTTGTTTCTTGTTCCAACGATCGGTCGCTTCTTTAATAATCTCGTTGCCGCCTTTGGACTTGTACTCTTCGATGACTTTAGGCCAATCGCTGATCGGTTCTTTGCCGTAAATCATTTTAATCATATGATCAACGATAATTTTGGGACCTACATCGGGTTGCGGTGCCGCAAGATCCGGGAATTTAGAGAATGTGCTCAAATCCGGATAGAAGCCAATGCCTGGCAGCCCTTCCTTCGTTAACACCTCATCAAATGCTTTCAATGTCGCTTTGCCATCCTCGTTGAGCAGCAATCTTGGTTTGTTGTAAGTGGAATCATGCACCGCCCACATCGTTCCGCTGCGGAAGCCTTCTTCATCCGTCTCTTCCTTGGTCGTAGGGAACTTGTAATTAATGTTGCCGCTGCTGTCCTTGGTGTAAGTATCTCCCTCAATACCAAAAGTGAAGAAGGTTTCGGCTTCAGGCGTAACCATCCAGTCGAAGAATTTAATTATGTTGACTGCCGTTTCTTGCTTCACATTTTTGTTAATGAAGAAGGTTCGAATAACCGGCGCATAATAGAAGTAGCCGCCTTTCCCTTCCGGCCCTTTCGGCGAGGCAACGATTTCAACCTTGGATCCTGGAACAGCTTGTTGAATTTTCGTCCGGTATCCCGGCAAGCCTGAAGCGTTCTGCGACCAGATGCCGGCTTTGCCAGACTCAATATTTTTGGAGAAATCCGTGGAGGAAATCGTAGCGAATTCCTTTGGAATCAAGCCTTCATCGTACATTGTTTTGTACGTAGTCAGCGCTTTTTGCACATTTTCTACATCGAAAAATTTCGGAACAACCTGACCATTCACCAATTCAAATTGATCCTTGTAAGGAAGCACGTCGTACGCGCCTAGAATAACGTCCGCATACTTGAAGTTCTCCCTCATCTGATACGGATTCTCGACGCCCAGCTTCTTGAACGCCCGCAGCACATTCAGGAACTCATCGACGGTTTTAGGTGCTTGAAGCCCTGCTTTCTCTAATAAATCCGTACGAATGTAAGTCGAACGACGGGATGGATTGCTCAAAAATTCAGGCACACCATAGATTTTGCCTTCATACGAAACGCTATCCCAAGCGGCTTTCGGAATCGCTTTCATCAAGTTCGGAGCGTACTGTTTCAGCAGATCATCCAGTGGCATGAACACGCCGTTCTCCACGGAACCGGACATGGACTTACTGCCTGGGCCGCCAATGCTGCCAACGACATCCGGGATGTCGTTACTTGCGAACATGACGCCGAATTTGGCATCTTCCATCACCTTCACGTCAAGATCCGTGTTGGTTAACTGCTCCAGCTTCAATACCCATTTGTCCTTGTTCAAATCCGGCACGCGGGTATGATAGCCAGTGCTAACGGTCGTCGGGAAAAGGATAGAGAATTTCGCCGGTGCTTTCTTTGCATCTGCAGACGGCTGCGACGACGCTTTTTCCGCTACTTTGCTATCCGTTGAACAAGCGGTGAGTGCGGATGCTGCCATGATGACAGCGAGAGTGAGACTTATCGTTTTTTTCATATAACCCCTTCTTTCCAGCTTTTTTGCAAGCGGTTCCACTGCTCAGTGTTATCATAACGACTGCTTAAAATTTTCTGAATGTATAAATTTAAGGAGCTATGTCATTTTATACGATTGCTTAGCGGTCAACTTCATTGCTTTCCAAGAAAAAGAACGCCCTTTTTATTTTGATAACGATCGGTTGCTTCCTTGATAATTTCATTGCCGCCTTTGGTCTTGTATTCTTCAATCACCTTCGGCCAGTCCGAAATCGGCTCTTTGCCGTATATCATTTTGATCATATGATCCATAATGATTTTCGGAGCTGCATCCGAACCCGGCGAAGCAGCATCGGGGTATTTGCTATTCGCCTCCAAATCCGGAGCAAAGCCAATACCAGATAACCCTTCATGAGCAAGAATGTTATCGAAAGCATCCAGAATATACGGACCGTTCGGATCTGTTTCCATTTTCAGACGGTTCACCGTACTTTCATGGGCGGAGTGCAAGGTGCCTCTATGATCCTGCTCTTCCTGTTCTTCTTTGCTGGTCGGCTCCTTATACTTGATTTTACCATCGACCACCGTATATGTGTCGCCTTCAATTCCGAACGTGAAGAACTTATAAGCTTCGTCTGACGACATCCAATCAAAATATTTCACGATCTCCGCTGCCGTCTCAGGCTTCACATTTTTGTTAATATAGTGCGCACTTGTGACCGGTAAATACATCAGATAGCCGCTTTTGCCATCCGGACCCTTCGGCGATGAGATTACATCGACTTTCGCGCCCTTCACGGCGTTCGGAATATTCGTCCGGAAGTCATTTAAACTGACCAAGTTGGAAGACCAGATGCCTACCTCGCCGGCTCGAATGTTTTTCAACCAATCCGTCGATGACGTCGTCGCGAATTCCTTAGCCATCAACCCTTCATCGTACATGGTTTTATAGACGGATAAAGCTTTTGTCATATTGTCCACATCAAAAAATTTCGGCACAACCTGGCCATTGACCAATTCGAACTGTTCTTTGTACGGAAGCACGTCGAAAGCACCGAGGATCGTATCGGCATATTTTAATGTTTCACGCCCCCCATACGGGTACTTAACGCCCATCTCTTTAAATTTGCGAAGGACATTCAGGAACTCATCAACCGTTTTCGGTGCCGGCAAACCCGCCTTTTCCAACAAATCGGTACGAATAAAGGTGGCGCGCCTTGAAGGATTGTTCAACCAGTTGGGTATGCCGTATATTTTGCCATTATAGGATACAGCTTCCCAAGCTTCCTTCGGCACCATTTTCATCAAATGGGGAGCATTCTGTTTCAATAAGTCATCCAGCGGCATGAACATACCCGCCTCTACGGAACCAGACATCGCTTTGTCTGTCGCTGTTCCCAAGCTTCCCACGACATCGGGCACGTCATTGCTGGCGAACATGAGGCCCATTTTGCTTACTTCCGTTATTTTCAGCGTGAGGTCGGTGTTCGTCAGTTCTTCTAACTTTTTGACCCATTTGTCATTGTTAATATCGACACGGGTGTGGTAACCGGTATTGGAAGTTGTCGGATACGATATGGAAAATTTCGTTGGCTGCTTTTTCGCCTCCGGTGCCGCCGTAGCCGCAGCAGTTTGCTGCGGCTCTGTTGTTCCTGTGGAGCATCCGGCCATAGTTCCAGCAGACAGTGCTGCGGCTAACGCCATAACTGCTACTTTTTTCAATGGAATCCCTTCTTTCTAATCGAAATTAGATGTGTTTCCATAAGGTTATAAGGTTAAGACTTGACGGAGCCTACCATCATACCTTGAATAAAGTGCTTTTGCAGGAACGGATAGACCAGAAGAATAGGTATCGTCGCAACAACAATAACAGCCATTTTGATCCCTTCAGGCGAAAGAAAGAGCATTAATTCGGACGATACATCCGATTGTCCGAACTGATCCGTGAATACAATCTCCCTTAAGCGAACCTGGAGCGGAATCCAATTTCGGTGATCGATATAAAAGACGGCTTCGGCATAACGATTCCAGTGTCCAACGGCATACATGATCCCCATGGTCGCCATAGCGGGTTTGGAGAGCGGCAGTACAATGTTCCACAAGATCCGGAACTCGCCGCATCCGTCCATTCGGCCTGAATCCAGCAGCTCAACCGGTAGGTTCAGAAAGAAAGATCGCATAACAAATAGATTAAAAGCACTGATCGCCATCGGGAGCATTAAAGCCCATAGCGTATTAAGCAACCCTAACTGCTTCACGAGCAAATAATTTGGAATTAGCGGTGCGCTGAAAATCAATGTAAACAGTATCATAATCAGAATCGATTTACGGAACAAATATTCAGGCCTGGAGAGCGGATACGCCAGCGTCGTTGTCATAAACAAATTGATGAATGTACCGAAAACGGTAATAATGACGCTGTTCCGGAATCCTAACCAGATTGTCGGATCCTGCAGAATAAGCTTATAGCTTCCCAGTGTAAAACCAACCGGCCAAAGTGAAACCTGCCCTGCGTTAATCGCGACGTTATTGCTTAAGGATTGAGCAATAATATGGATGAGGGGAAGCACCATACTCAGTCCGAGAGCTCCCAACAGAATCATATTAATAAAATTAAAAATTTTATGGCCTCTTGTCATAATCATAACGAACTACCTCCTTTCTTATCTGTGTCATTAATACAAGCCTTCACCCGTTACTTTTTTGCTGAATGTATTACTGAACATAATTAACGCTAAGCCGACAACCGACTTGAACAACCCAATAGCCGTTGTGTAGCTGTACTGACGGTCAACAAGTCCTGCACGGTATACGAACGTATCGATAATTTCCCCATTTTCGTTGTTGAGCGGGTTGAGGAAGACAAAGACACGTTCAAAGCCAAAGTCGAGAAAGTTTCCGATATGAAGCAAGAATAGAATAACAATCGTCGGTAAAATCGTCGGAATCGTAATGGAAAACACTTGCCGAAGCCGGCTGGCACCATCAATTTGTGCGGCCTCGTAGAGATCAGGGTTAATCCCTGCAATAGCAGCCAAATAGATAATCGTCCCCCAACCGCTGTCTTTCCAAATGCCTGAGGAGATAAGAATCGTACGGATATATTCATTTTCCCCTAAAAAGTAGATCGGATCGACTCCGAATAAGCCGAGAAGATGATTAACGATTCCAGTAGACGGGGATAGTACGCCGACAACAACCCCGCCTACGATGACCCACGAGAGAAAGTGTGGCATATAAACCACGGTTTGAACGATTCTTTTGTAAGTCATGATGCGTAATTCATTGATCAATAAAGCCAATAGGATGGGAACCGGAAAGGCGAAGAGCAGATCGTAGATCCCGATCAAAATCGTATTTTTCAAAATCTGCAGAAATTCGGTGTATTGGAACATCCGCTGGAAATTTTCCAACCCAACCCATGGACTCCCCTTAATACCTTTGAATATGTTGTAGTTTTGAAAAGCAATAACTGAACCGAATAAGGGGATATATTTAAAAAGCAAGAAATAAATAATACCCGGTAGTGAAATGACATAAATCGGCCAATGTTTTCGCATAAAAGCCCATTTCTGACTCTGCGATGTGAAATTGTAAATTGTTCGATCGGATGGCTGAATTTTACTGGCCATGTTCTCCTCCCCTTCATGCTTGCAGCATTTGATGTACTTCCTTATCTTACAAGGGTTGGTAGCAGCTAGCGATGGCGAAACTTATAGCGCTTTGTGTTTTCTTATGATTGAAGAACAAACCATTAACACTCGATGCCGTACCGTTTCGCTGCACTTCGATACAGCCAATCTTCTGCGATTTGTAACGCTGTAGACTGATCAATCCAGCCCGCTTCGATTTGATTCCAGAGGAACTCGCCCACTAGTCGCTTAATCACGATAATTTTGCCGTAGCTCCATTCCATGCAGCGCGCATCGGACACGATGAGCGAGCTTTTGATGGCAGGCAGAGCTTCCAGCCTGTACTGCATGCTGTCACGGTATGTGCTCGCGCGGAAGTTAAACCACCAGTGCCCGCCGACGTGCACGTTAGGGAAATTCCATGCGGCCTGCACGATATCCAGGTTATTCAGCTCCGACGCTACGACAAGCTCAAATGGACAAGCATACGCTTCAAATAAAGCGGACAGCTTTAATATACGCTCCGGATCATTAACCGGTACAGCTGTTCCACACCAGGAACGCTCTACGCCGAGAAATAGCTGTACGAGCAGTCCCCGCTGCTCAGCTGCTGCTCCGATTTCGTGCAAAAGCATCATCAGGATCTCGTCTTTGGTGCTATCCTGCCCGATGACAACCTTATGATTGGCGCTGACCTTATAGCTTGGCAGCGTCGTCATGATCCCCTTGACGCCGTCCTCTTTGTACGCATCCAACAGTTGGCCCAGCTTCGCACGTGTTTCCGCCAATGCCGCAGCACGGTCAGTCGACGCTTCGATGTCCTTGACCCACGTCCCCAATTTGCCATCTATCCGCGGAATGAGAATGGCATTGTGCGCCATGCCTTGAAACTCGGCGTGCTCCGGGATATTCACGACGAAACGTCGCGCTTGCATACGGTTGGCTACCTCTTGCGCCCAATCGGCCCGTTGGGCAGACTGCTTGATGGCCCTATCGGCTTCCAGCACGGAATTCTTATCGCTAAGAGTTATGTCATAAAGATCTTTGAGAATATGCGTAAACGCAATGTTCATTAAGGTATTTCTGGTTGCTTGGTAGGCATCCAAGAACGCAGAAATTCGTAAATCCTCAGGCAGCTCCATCGCACCTGCCGGATAACCTGCTGCCTGCATCTCGCGAAACAGCCAGAAGTAATGAGCTATCTCCCAAAAATCCCCAGCGGCGAGACGTTCCCCCACAAGGTGGGTGTGCGTATCCAAAACCGGTTGCTGCATAATATGTTTCGTAAACGCTTCTTTACTGAGTTGTATCCCCATGCTTATTTCCTCCTCCTGCTGCTACGATATTCGGATCTATTAACCTGCAAGAATTTGATCAATCAAAGCCAATTCTTCCTCTGTAAAATGAAGCTGGTTCAAAGCCGCCACATTATCATTCAACTGCTGCACTTTACTTGCCCCGATCAAAGCGGAAGTCACGCGCCCCTTGCGAAGAACCCACGCCAAGGCCATTTGGGCCAAGCTTTGTCCCCGCTCCTGCGCCATCACGTTCAATCGGCGCGATTTCGCAATCTTCTCTTCGGTGATGTCTTCAGGCCGCAGAAACACACTGCTTCCGGCCGCACGCGAGTCTGCCGGAATGTTCTCCAAATAACGATCGGTGAGCAGCCCTCTAGCCAGCGGGCTGTAAGCAATCGAACCGATGCCCTCTTGGGCCAGCACATCCTGCAAACCTTGTTCCAGCTTTCTTTCGAACATGGAATAGTGTACTTGGTGGATCACGAACGGAGTTCCCAGGCTTTTCAAAATACTCGCTGCCTGTTCCGTCTGCTCTGCATGATAGTTGGAAACGCCGACATACAGCGCTTTCCCTTGGCGTACCGCTTGATCCAAAGCGCCCATCGTTTCCTCAAGCGGCGTTTCCGCATCGAACCGGTGCGAATAATAGATATCGACATAATCCAAGCCTAGTCGTTTCAGGCTCTGATCAAGGCTCGCCAGCATGCTTTTCCGCGAGCCACGTTCTCCATATGGGCCATCCCACATGCGATAGCCGGCCTTCGTGGCGATGATCAACTCATCGCGGTAGGGGTGCAGATCCTTTTTCATAATCTGCCCAAACGTTTCTTCCGCAGAACCTGCCGGCGGACCATAATTATTTGCAAGATCAAAATGCGTAATCCCCAAATCAAAAGCGTGGCGCGAGAGTGCCCTGCTGCTCTCAAACGTATCTACGCCGCCAAAGTTATGCCATAAGCCGAGCGAGATCGGCGGCAGCTTAAGCCCGCTTTTTCCCGTTTGATGATAAGCCATTTTGGTATATCGTTGTTCGTCTGCCAAATAGTTCATGAAAGATACCTCCTAATAGATCGAGCTTGATAGAGTGATTATGAAAGATAGAGGGTTGCCATCCCGGAAGCCGGAATCGCCAGCTTATGAATGCCTGCCGTAAACTGGGCGAACCTTTCCTCGACTATCTCGCCCGTACACGATGTAATGACCACCTTAGCAGCTGCCTCAACCGGTTCTGAAACCTCAAGGTACAGTCCATCCTGCCTTCTGCCGTTCACCACCACCCACTTCGACACGGAACTTGCAGCCGGAATGGGCACAACGGCGTCATGGTAAGTGACAACAATCCCTTTATTACCTTTAACAGAACGTACAAGCGGGTATAACAACTCCGGATTCATTGGCTCCATGCTGCCGCCCAGAAGCAGATCCCGGTTCTCTTTCCAAAAAGCAAGCCAATAGCCCAACATCGCCAAATGGTCGGACGGCAATTTATCCAGAAGAACAGAAACTTGAGGGACGGAGAACAAGCAGTTAATCAGCTGGAGTGCGGCGCTTTCCACCGGCTCCTCGGGATGCCACATGATCATATCCGCATGAGCCGCCGTATTTCCGCAAATCAGTCGAATATCAATCGTCCGCACCCGGTTCTGAATGCTGTCATTCGGGCAATCCGACGCCCGAAACATATTGCCGTACTTGCGCATCGCCGGCCCAATATACATTTGGCGAAACTCGATCATGATATCGGGTTTCAGCTCTCTCAGCCTGCCGATCGAATCCGTCAAGAGACGGTCAACAGCCGCCGGAATCGATTCATAATCCTTCCCTTCAACAGTCGAGGGGAGCTGCAGCTCCGGCGAATAGAACGTATCGATGAAGTCCAGCTTGAATCCGTCCAGGTCCCATTCTTTCACCGCTTCTTCATATTTATGAATGATATACTCACGGACATCCGGGTATCTCGGGTCAAGCACGGCGGCGCCATGATTCTCATTAAAGCGCAAAATTTTATCCTTGAATCGATCCCACACACGACTGTATTTACCGATAAATGGCACAGAGTACCATAGAATAAATTTCATACCTAGGTGATGAACGGCATCCACATGCCGCTTCATATCGGGAAATTTCCCCGCGTATGTCTCCCAATCGCCACAGTAGGCATACCCTCTGCGGTTATCCTCCGTCTGCCAGCCATCGTCAACGATGACGGCTTCCATCCCGAGCTTTTTGGCGATCTGGCACTGCTGTTCAATCTGTTCGTCCGATACATTCTGGTGCATGCTGTACCAAGTTGAGTACATCGGTTCTTTGGCGGCAGCTGGGACGAAGGCAGGTCGGTACTCCGGCATCGAGCTCCACCACTCCTGCACGCCTTCTAAGCTTTCGTAGTAAGGAACATCTCTTGTATCCACGAGAAGTTTGGCCTCATACGAACAAAAGGGAGCTGTCGTCTCCGCAAATAATTGGACCCGGCAATGGAAATCCGCTTTTTCCTCACTAATGCCTCCCGAGTAATGAACGGTGTTCAGCGCATCCGAATAAGCGAATGTAAGCCTATTGCGGCCAAGGCTGTTAAACAGCGCATAAACAGGAGCCGAGGCCGCTGCGTTCGAGCGCAAGGTGCGCATCCAGTCGGCCTTAAAGCTTTTATTGCGGTCTTGCGCCGGATGCCAGCTGGCTTGAATATCACATGCGGGATGAGACCAATTGATCGTTAAAACAGGGGGAACCGCCACTTCTTCCGCATCCAGACGCAGCGTAATTAGATTGAGGCCCTCTTGCAGCTTCTCAGCTGCAAGGGACACCGTGAACCCATCACTCTCTCCATTTAACGTAAAGGTATGGGCAGCCGTCGTGATTTGCCGGTTCATACGGACTCCTCCTGCTGTTGATTCTTATGGCGGTTCAAGCCTGCATGGCACCATACAGTCACAAACGGATCGTCTTCACTCGAATTGAGGTGATGATCTTCGCCTGGCTCAACAATCACGATGTCTCCTGTGGTAACCGGCGTGTGCTCGCCGTTAATCTCCATGGTTCCGCTCCCCTGCAAAATGATGAACGCCTCACAATCCCCATGGATATGATAGTCCCTGCCGTCAGGTCCATCATGGGTGTGACTGCGCTCCCCTCGTTTGGCAAAGGAAAGACCGCCTGAAGATAAGTAATCACCTGGCAAAACATCCTGCAAAATGTGTCCGCTCTTGGTATCCCGCAGCTCGCTCAAACGCAGCTTTATCATCGTTACCCCTCCATTTTCAAACGGTAAAGGCGGCTTCGGAAATCGCCTTTCCAGATCGGTAAATGCAAACCAATATGCATGAAATCGTCACCACCGAAACAGATAGCCTCGGTCTCACCAGGAGCATCCGCATCATACAAAAGATAATTGGCGCCTGCTTCCAAGCCCTTCAGACGCAGCTTCTTCAGCGGAGCATTGGGCTCAGCCAGCACTTGGAAATAAGCGACAAGCGCTTCTTTCTGATCCTCCGACACGAACATCCAAGCCGCATCCACACCTTGGAATGGACTGCTCAACCGGTAAAATTGCCCGAATTGAATCAGCGGGCGCAGCTCCTTGTAGAGCGCAACCTGGCGCTTTACAGCTTCCTTTTCCTCCTCCGTAAACGTGGTCAAATCCAGCTCATAGCCGAAATTGCCCGACATGGCGGCATGCCCCCGCATATCCAGCGGTGTCAGGCGATGGACTTGATGATTCGGGATCGCAGAAACATGCGCCCCCATAGCACTGATTGGATACACAATACTTGTGCCAAATTGGATTTTTAGCCGCTCCACAGCATCCGTGTTATCACTCGTCCACGTCTGCGGCATGTAGTAAAGCATGCCTGGGTCGAACCGCCCGCCGCCGCCGGAGCAGCTTTCGAAGAGCACATTCGGGAATCTGGACGTGATTCGGTTGAGCACTTCGTAGAGCCCCAGCATATAACGGTGAGCCGTCTCCCGCTGCCGCTCCGGAGGGAGCAGAGCCGAACCGATTTCCGTCATATTGCGGTTCATGTCCCATTTGACATAGGCGATTGGACTGCTGGCCAGTATATCCGTTATGACAGTTACGATGTAATCTCTCACATCTTGGCGCGAATAATCCAGAATCAGCTGCTGTCTCGCCTCTGTCCTGCGCCGACCCGGCACGTGCAGACACCAATCGGGATGTGCGCGATACAAGTCGCTGTCCGGTGACACCATTTCCGGCTCGAACCATAGACCGAAAGCCAGCTCCTGCCGATTCACACGGCTAACCAAATCCGGCATGCCCTTAGGCAGCTTGCCCGGATCGACGAACCAATCTCCGAGCGAGCTTTTGTCATTATCCCTTTTGCCGAACCACCCGTCGTCAAGGACTAGCAGCTCTAAACCGAGCTGTTTGCCAACCACCGCCAGCTCTTCGATTTTATCCGCATTGAAGTTGAAGTAGGTGGCTTCCCAGTTGTTGATGAGAATGGGCCTGTGACGATCCCGATACACCCCTCGGCATAGTCGCGTGCGGTACAACTTATGGTAAGTGCGCGACATGCCCCCAAGCCCTTCTGCTGAAAATACAAGAATGGCTTCAGGCGATTGGAAAGCTTGCCCAGGCTCTAGCAGCCAGGAAAAGTCAAAGGCATTAATCCCCATGACAACACGGGTTGTTCCATAAGGATCTACCTCTGCTTGCGCGACAAAACTTCCACTATATACAAGACTAAAGCCATAGGCTTCTCCTTGATCTTCATCCGCTTGCTTCGAGAGTAAGGCCATAAACGGATTAAGCGAATGGCTGCTGCTCCCCCTCCGGCTCTCAATCACAGATCCCCCCGTTGCCAGAGGGCGTCTTTCAATATGGCGTTCGCGCGCCCAGGTTCCGGACAAATGGAGCATATCGAATTCGGAATGCGAGATGTCGAGGCCGAAACTTAACGCTCTAAGCAGCTTCATAGAACGGTTTCCCGTATTAATGTATCGAACGGATCTGGCAACCGCATCATGATCTCGAAAGACCGTATACGTCAGAATGGCTTGCAAACCGATCGCGGCATCTGTCAAAACGATATCGAGACTCTCCGCCTCGCCGTCCTCTTCCACATAAGTTGCAGGCAAACCCTCCAGCTGTGGTTTACCCGCATATATCCGATGAGACTCATAAATAAGCTCACTGACGGTCGTTCCGTCTTCCATCTGCACCTGATAGGCGGGTACACGAAAATCACTGCCCCCATATGCCGGAAATTCCTGCGGCAGCGTGTCGAGCGACAGCGTCAAATCGTCCGGATCCGTAGACGGTGAAAATGAGCAGCGACGCCGCATGGCAAGCAGGCCGCCAAGATTGCTTCCCCGAACCCGGCGCCCAAAGTGGACGTGGGCAAGATATTTGGATTTCATCAACTGCATGATGTAGCTGGTCGACTTCCCTTGAAGATGGAAGGTTTGCGAATTCGGATCATACACAATTCCCATATCCCGCAGCTCCTTTCTTATGCCATTAAATCTTTAGATGTTTCCAAGCCATCCTTTTAAACCTGAAATAGATGAGATTGGAACGTAAAAATTGATCGCAGGCAACGGCACTCCACAAGCCGAACATCCCCCACGAAAAGATATAAACAAATACATAACTGAGCATGACCCGCACGCCCCAAACGCCAATCAAAGTGGAGTATAATGGAAATCTCGTATCTCCGGCTCCCCGCAAAGCTCCGCCAAGAATGAACTGAGAGATTTGCGAAATTTGGATAAAACCAACAATTCGAAGCGCCCACGCCCCTTCGCGGATAATGGTGGCGTCACTTGTATACAGCCTAAAAATGTAGGGGGCAAACAAGATAAACACCGCTCCCATAACACCGCCTAAGAGCATGCCGTATTTCCGGATTTGCCAGACATACCGCTCGGCAAGATCAGGCTTGCCTACGCCAAGCGTTTGGCCGACCAATGTGGAAGCCGCAATGGCAAAAGCAGCTCCAGGCATAAACGAGATGCCAATAATACTCGTCACAATTTGCGAGGCGGCAACGGCAACCGTTCCAAGCCCTGCGCATATTTTGACAAACGCCATAATCCCCAGACGCATAATGAGCTGCTCAAGGCTTGAGGGAATACCAATTCTCAACATGCGGGAAATCATGCCTTTATCCAGACGGCTTATCTCCGCCCAACCAATCCGCACCGCAAATTTCCCGCTGAACATAACGACTAGGAAGGCGATCATCGCCATAGCCTGAACTGTTAAAGTGGCGATAGCTGCTCCGGCAACTCCCATTTCCGGCAGGCCTAATTGGCCGTATATCAACACAAACCCCAGGGATATGGACAGACACCCTGACAACACATTAATTTTCATTGGTGTCCGGGTGTCTCCAGCCCCGCGTAGAATAGCGGACAAAGCGGACGAGATGGAGGAAAATCCAATGGACAGAAACATCAGCCGGGCGTAGTTCAGCCCATAGTGAACAACCTCAGGGCTAGCCCCCATCATTCGGAGCATCTCCTCCGAAAATAAGATGCCAAGCGCCACGATCAGAACGGAGAGCACGGAGCCGAGCATGAGCGATTGGCCGGCTGCCCGGTTCGCATCCCCCATGTGGCCTACTCCTGTGGAACGGGCGACAATGACCGTTGTGCCTGTGTTCAACGCTGCGAAAAGGACTGTCATTAACATATACGGCTGGCTTGTTAATCCAACAGCGGCTACCGCAACCGCTCCTAAATGACCCACCAGAATCATCATCACCATCTGTGTCATGTTAATGAGCAGCATCTCCGTCAAAGAGGGTCCTGCCAGCTTAAAAATCATGCGTCGGACCGCCTTGTGATCCTGCGGATCAACCGTGACGGAATCGCTGTAGGCTTCTGCTGTTTTCATGATCGTGCCGCCATTAGATGTTCCATCCCGGCAAATACGATTTCGTATTTTGCAGCATCTGCTCGAACAACATCTCCGCCTCGTTCACATCGATGTTCACAAGCGGGTCATTCACGAAAGCATGGAATGCTAACGCCTTATCCTTTTGTAGAGCGGCCTTCAAAATAAGCTCTTGATTCACCGTGTGCTGCAGCACCAGATTATGCACAGCAGGCGGAAGCTCGCCTGCATAAACAGGGCGCAGACTGTTCGCTGAGAAATAGGCATTCGTCTCCACAACCGCTCCGAGCGGAATCCCCTTCATTTGACCCGCATTCGGCAGGTTGACATTCGTAACAAAGGGTTGAAGGCCGATCAATCCTTTGAGCTGTCTAACTTCTTCCTCACCCGATGCCTTCAGCGGCAGCTTCTCTTCTCCGCTAAGCAGTTTGCGGTAAAAAAGCTCCGTCGCCATGTGCTTCTCCACACGGCTTTCGACCGTCGTTAAGCCAAACTTCCAGTAGCGAACCGTTTCCGGGTCCTTCATGTACCAAGGAGGCATAAATTCTGCCAGATGGCGGTCGCCTGCCGCCGCAATAATCCCGTAACGACGGAACAAATCAAACTTCACTCGGTTAGCGGCCGTGTATGTGTTTGTCATCCAGGCGTCTTTGTAATGCTCGAAGCCCGTCTCGTAATACTTATCTACAAACTTCCGATACATCGGGAGCAGATCGATATTTTGATAAGTGGCTTGATCGATCCAAGTAAAATGATTAATGCCCAGTACATTCACTTTCACTTCATCCCGGTGCACGCCCTCTATCCCTTCCATGTCACGCAGCATGCGAATCAATAATCCCTGCGTTCCAAAAATTTCGTGACAGCAACCCAGCGCCTTAATGCCTGGAAAAACTTCGTATAGCGTTCTCGTACAAAGCGTCATCGGATTCGTATAATTAAACACCCAAGCATCCGGCGAAAAGCGCTCGATCGCTTGTGCAATTTCCACATACATCGGAATCGTCCTCAGCGCTCTAACCAGCCCTCCGGGTCCGGTCGTATCACCTACCGCTTGGTAAATGCCGTATTTTTCCGGTTCATGCACATCGGAGGCCATCTCCTTGAACGTTCCGGGAAGAATCGAAATGAACACAAAATTACAACCGCTTAACGCCTCCTTCAGCGTCGGATAGGCCTTGTAGGTCCACCTGGACCTCGTTTCGGCATAATCGGAAACCGAGTTGCCCAATTTCTCATTATTTTTAGCTTTGTCATAGTCAAGGTCATACAACCGAATCGTACCCGACAACTGTTCATCCAGCGCAAGATCCGCAATGAGATTTTTGGCCCAATACATAGAGCCCCCACCAATATAAGCGATTTGTATCTCATTAACTTTCCCGTTATTGAATTTCATTGTGCTTTGCTCCTCCTCGCCATCATCCAATCATGCATACGCTACAAGTATAGAAAACAATCCGAATTAAAGGGATGGCAAAAATTTAGCGGGGTTGTGATTTTTTACACTTTTCAGTTTTGTAGCTTAGCAAGCTTACGAATGGAAATTCCAGTTACTCATTGTGCGAACATCAAAAAAAGACCTTTCAGACGTTTAGTCTGACGGTCTTTTTGGTAGACGGTTGCTCCGCTACTGCTACCAGTTTTTCCAGCTACTTATCTAACCCTACTCCTACCTCGCCTTCTCTAGATACTTGCTCTGTTACTTCTACGTTTGCTTTTCAACTAGCATCCTCGCTCTTCATTGGATGAAGTCCAATGCAGGTGCCTTTCCTAGCCATATTTGCTACCTTACATTGGACGAAATCCAATGCCTCTCCTTCAAAACACCCCATTTCGAGCTAAATTCGATCATCTGATTGGATTTAGTCCAATCAGATTGCTATTTTAGCCGTCATTTCCGTCTTCTCATTGGAATTCATCCAATGAGACTATCCAACTTCGCTGAAACAAAAAGACGCCCAGGGGAGCAAACAAAACTCCCCGGGCGTCCCAAACATCGTTTACAGCAGTCGCAGTAAACGCAAAACCGTAAAACGGTTGCGCACGAACAGCGCATCCCGCAGTGACGCCGCGACCAGCTCCGGCTCCACGCCGAGCTGCTCCGGCGCAACCGGTCCCTGCACAGCCCCGAGCCAAGCAGCCAGCTGCTCGGGTGCAGGGACCGCGCGGGCGATGGCTTGCACATCGCCCCACCTCGAAGCGATGCGCGCTTTCAGCGCCTCGCTATCAACCACACCGCCATCCGCCGGAAAATTCTCGGCGATGACTTGCTCGGCCATGGCCCCATAGGCCCCGCGGATGCGCTCCGCATCCGCTTCCCGGCTCGGGGCCTGGCTTTGCGCTAGGCGCGCAGCGGCCTCAGCGGCCGTGATGTCCCGCAGCGATGCATAGCGCTGCGCCATCATCACGGTCGCGACGCCGACCTTCGCGCCGTGCAGCAGCGCCCGGCGGCGCTGCTGCAGAAGCACCATCTCCCAATAGTGGGAGAGATGGTGCTCAGCTCCGGAGGCCGGCCGCGAGTGGCCGACCATAAGCATGGAAAGGCCGGACAGCACCAGGCCTTCCATCAGCTTTAACATGCCGAGATCTGTGCGCTGCGCAATCTCGTCCAAATGAGCCGTGCAGAGCTCCACGGCTTCCAGCGTCAACTGCGCGCTCAGCTCGCAGTAGTGCTCGTCAAGCAGCACGCGGCCAAGCGACCAGTCGGCAAGCGAGGTATGCTTGCCGAGCATGTCGCCGAGGCCGGCTGCGATCATCGCTTGCGGCGCTTCCGCGAGCAGCGCGAGATCGGCAAAAATCGCTTCCGGTGAGCTCGCCGGAATCGTCGTTTTGAAGCCGCGCACGATAAGCGGCGCGCCTACCGAAGCGAAGCCGTCGACGGATGGCGCTGTCGGCACGGACAAGAAAGGCCGCTTCGTGCGGTGACCCGCGAAGCGCACGATGTCGTGCAGGGTCCCCGCCCCCACGGCAATCAGAACCTCCGATGATAATGGCGTGTCCAGCAGCAGCTGGACGATCGCTTCCTCATCGGCGGCAACTTCTCCCATCGCGTTCTCACGGATCACGCTGATGCTGACCTTGACTTGCGCGGCTTCCAGCAGTTCGCGCAGCTTCACGCCCGCCGCTTGATACGTCTTCTCATCCGCGACAAGCGTGACTTCACGATATCCGGCTTCTTTCACATAACCGGCCACCTGCCCCAGCGCATCTCGTTCAATCACGATACGTCGAATCGGAACTTCATGCTTTTGTCCACAAGCGCAATCAATCGTCCGGCCAAGCCATGTATCCAAAACCTCACTCATTCCCCTACATCCCCTTTCCATCTCCAAACCAAACTCCATCACTTGAACTTCAGCTTCCTCGAATCCCCTACTCCATCGCACGTATCTCATCACGTTTCTCAAGATGTACGTACAAGTACTTCTTCCCCTATTTTAACAAAACCTGTGCTATAATGATACACACTGCCTTCATCGCAAGTAGGAGGAGAATATCCATCATGCCCATTCAAACCGAAACGGAGCTCTACGCTCCGGTGAAACAATATTTCGAAGATCGCGGCTATGCCGTTCGCGGAGAAGTGAAACATTGTGACCTAGTCGCCATTCGCGGGGATGAGCCCCCTATCGTCGTAGAGCTCAAAAAAAGCTTTAACATCCCGCTCCTTGTACAAGGTATCGACCGCCTTCGTCTAACGGAGCAAGTGTATGTCGCTTTCGAATTGCCTAACAAAGGGAAAGCTCCACATCGCTTGCAGTGGGAGGATATCCGGCGTCTCTGCCGTATGCTGGGACTTGGCGTCTTGACCGTACAATTCTACAAACGCAAAAAACCCGCAGTCGATCTCGTCTGCGAGCCTACGCCTTATACGTTACGCCATAATAAAAGAGCGGCTTTACGGGTCGTAACTGAATTTCATGAACGCAGCGGCGACTACAACGTAGGAGGCAGCTCCCAGCAAAAGTTAATGACCGCTTATCGTGAGAAATCGCTGCATTGCGCCTATTTGATGCGCGAGCATGGACCTCTCAGTCCGCGGAAGCTGCGGGACCTAACGAATAACAAAGCCGTTAGTTCCCTGCTCCAAAAAAACTACTATCGGTGGTTCGTTCGCCAAAGCCGCGGCATCTATCACATTACTCCGCTCGGTGAAAAAGCTTTGGCGGACTACGTTCACGTTACGAACGCTTTTTCCCCTGCGGAGGCGCCCTAAGAATTCCTTAAGAGCGAACTACCACTCTATGGGCGTTCGCTTCTTCTTTTAACATAAGCAGCACTTTATTCATCCAGATCGCGGCTTGTGCGCCCTCGCCCATCGCAATCGTTACCTGCTCTGCGTGAACTCCTACATCACCGGCGGCCCAGAGGAACGGCACACTGGTCATTTTGGAACGGGCATCTGTCATGATGTGGCGATTTTCCAATCGTTCCGCACCTAGCTGACGAGCCAGATCCGATTTCACTTCATTTCCACCAAAAGCAATGAATCCGCGCTCCGCTTGCAGACGTTTCCCATTCACGGTCACAAGCCCGCCAAAAAGCCCATTTTCCTGCCCAAGCACCTCTTGAATATCGTCCGCTATGTAAGTGATTCCTTTTTTCTTAAGCTCTTCCAAATGGCTGCCTTTTACAGCGCACAAGCCATGGTTAACATAAGTCAGCTTATCCGTGCGAAGGCTGAGCTTCAGTGCCATTGCGGCTCCGACATCACCCGAACCCATCACGATCGTCTCTTTATTTTTTATTTCATAACCGTCGCAATCCGGGCACACATAAATCGTTAATCCAAGACAGGGCTTTAACCCTGGAATCTCCGGGATACGATCCATCAATCCTGTCGCAAGCAGCAGCGTCGGCGCTTCATATCCTTGACCAGACTTCCCCCATAACTCAAAGCCATCGCCGGGCTTTCCCTTATTCACCGCTTGTACAACTTCATCCTGGGCAAAAGCTACCCCCAGCCTCTCGGCCTGCAGCCTTCCCAGTCTGCGAAGCTCTTCGCCTGAAACACCATCTGGCCAACCCAGAAGGTTGTGATAACTTTTGCACAAGGTCGACCTGCCATAACCGGCATCAATCACGAGAACGCGGTGTTCATATCTGCCAAGCTGAATAGCCGCCTGAAGTCCGGCGATGCCTCCGCCAACAATTATACTGTCATACTGTTCCATAACCTGAAGTCCCTCTTCTCCTATCATCTATCCCTAGGATAACCGGGCAAGGGCGCTTTCATGCTCATGTTAACGATTCTTAATGGACCAGACCAAAGCAAATTGCGTGAGAGAGGCGATCATCAGAATCCACGGAATCATCCCGCCTTCCAAATCACTGCCAAATGAAATGAAGCAAAAGATAGAAATAACACGCCCTACATTTAGAAAAAGCTCTCGAACGACAACGCTTTCGACTTTCAATTCGCCCTTGAGCGGCAATTTAGCGATAAGCCCATAATAGTAACCCGTCATGGTGTTGCCTTGCAGCGGTGAAAAGACCGAATATAAAATCATAAAACCTACGACAGACCAAATCGTGATGCTTCCTAATAAAAGAGACACACCGACCAGATACCCGATCGTGGATATCGTTAGATACAGACGAGATTTGCTGCCCTGCGCATATTTCGAAATAAACATGCCCATGGCTATGCTTAAGCTAGAGTAAAGCACGCCTAAATAACCAACGATATCTTCCCGCGGCATAACTTGAAACAAGAGAATGTTCGGAAGAAATAACATCGTGCCTTGGAGCAAGCCCATTCCGAAAAAACCAAGCAATGCCTTCAGCCAGTCTCGGTTTTTCTTCATAATAAGCCCAGTCCACTTTAAATAGTACACGCGATGGTGTCCACCCGAAGCTTTTATTTTCATAGATATCAAGGCAGCAAGTAGAAACATACAAAAAGCAATACCAAAAACGATGGTATAACCGCTTAAGCCCTCTTTCAAACGAATAATAAACCCGGCAAGCGCCGGTCCTGCGAGAGAAGCCATCGTGAAGAAAATCATATTGTAAGCAAGATAGCGAATACGATTCTGCTCGGTTGACACATCGTACATAAGCGTCAGATAACCTACCCAGTAAAAAGCAGCGGCGAGCCCATTGAAAATGGCGAAAGCTACATAATATTTCACAAGCGCCTCTTGCGCAATAATCACACTCAAGTAAAATAAACCGATCAGCATGATGCCTAAGCGGTACGAGACCATTCTGTCTTTCTTTTTGATCATCCAACCGCCAAGAGCGAACCCAATCGGTGTCAGAATGTAAACGATAATGTTGTAAGTTCCATTCACGGCTACGCTGTGTGTCAAACGCCAGAGATATAAGTTCAGAAACACACCTGACATCGAAGCGCCGAATTGAAAAGTAGAATGAATAATGAGTGAAATGACCGCTTCGCGTGTCAATCTTTTCTCTTGCGGCAAGGTGTTTCCCCTGCTTTGTAACCAAGTCTTGAATCGTAAATCCATCGTAGCCCCCCGCTCCTCTGTCTTCCTTATTGTAACAGCCCTCCCATCCTTCTGTTAAACGGCAAAAAGCCCCAGCTTTGGCGCTGAGGCTCTGTTTCTATCCAATATCGTATTACTTCTTCAAGCTATCCCATGTTTTCTGGAATTCATCAAGCATTTGATCCTTCGTATACTTCTTCGCGACATAACCTTGCATAATATCGCCGAATTTTTTACTGGATGCTTCGCCGCCAGGGAATTTGAACCAGTTCCAGCTCAGTGTTTTACCAGCTTTGCTGTAAGTAATAATGTCTGCAGCCAATGGTCCAAGTACCTTCTCGTCAGCAGGAATGGATTTGAAAGCCGGGATGAATTTGAACTCGTCTGTGATATACTTTTTACCCACATCGGACGTTACCATCCAGTTCAGGAATTTCTTCGCTTCGTCTTTCACAGCAGAGTTTTTGTTGATAACCCAGTTGTTAGGAACACCAACAAACAATTTGTCGTTCGATGCAGCATCATCATTGATCGGCATTGGCAAGAAGCCAACTTTAATGTCAGGGTTCGTTTTGGAAATTTGGACTTGTGTCCAGTTACCTTGCTGTGTCATAGCCGCTTTGCCGGTTGCAAAATCAGTTACTTGCGTGTTGTAGTCTGTTTGCAGCGGGTTTTTGTTCCCATATTTCAATTGAAGATCAAATAAATTCACCCATTGATTAAACTGCTCATTACCCGGAATTTTCGCTGTTCCTTTGTTCAAACCATCGATGAAAGCATTTGGATCTTTCTGATACGCAAAAGGAAGGTTTACGAAGTGATTGCCCAGTACCCACCACTCGCCATATCCGGTTTCAAAAGGGGTAATCCCTTGAGCTTGCAGCTTTTTAGCGGCATCTTCCAGCTGTGTGATTGTTTTTGGTAGCTCAGTAATACCCGCTTTCGCGAACAAATCTTTATTGTATTGGAAACCATAGCCTTCAAGGTTCAGCGGTTGGCCGTATAGTTTGCCATTTTTGGTCATTGGCTCTTTCGCCACGTCTACAAGGTCACCAACCCAAGGTTGGTCGGAGAGATCTTCCAGGTTGTCGATCCATTTATCCAGATCGGAGAAGCCGCCATTGTTGAAAATGTCCGGTTTGTCGCCGGAGTTGAACTTCGCCAGCAAAGCTGCGCCATAGTCTGCGCCGCCGCCTACCGTATCGATTTGAATTTTCACATTTGGATTCAACTTTTGATATTCAGCTACCAATTTACCCAATTGATCAGCAATTTCTACTTTGAATTGGAACATTTTAATCGTTACAGGTTTACCGGATGCAGCAGGCGCTGCTGATGCTCCCGCTCCTGCTGAAGCAGCCGGTGCAGGTGTCTCTTCTTTTTTAGCGCAGCCAGCAGCGACCAAAGATAGTGATACTAGAGCCGCCATACTGATCATCGTTAATTTTTTCATTGAGGTGAAGCCTCCCTTTTTTTGTTTACTCAGCTTACCCTGATAACAGGCCGTTCATTCCCTCGTCATCAGCTTACATGGTTTATTGTAAACACTTTCTTGAACCCTTAACACAGAGGATATTGAACATAAAGGTGGAAGATTTTGAACTTCCTAACAAAAATGTCACCCTTTTACGGAACCTGCCGTGATTCCTTCAACAATATGTTTCTGCATGGCCAGGAAGAAAATAACGATCGGTAGAACACCTAGGGTTAGACCCGCCAAAGCCAAATCCCATTGCTTCGTATATTGTCCAAAGAAGGAGAACGTCGCCAAAGGAATGGTTCGCAGATCAGGGCTGTTCAGCACGAGTGATGGCAGCAAATAATCGTTCCAAATCCATAAACTGTTTAAGATTACGACCGTCGTAGACATCGGTTTTAACAACGGGAACACGATTCGCCAGAACACGCCATAAGGCGAGCAGCCATCCACCGTAGCCGACTCTTCGATTTCGAGTGGAATGGATTTGATAAAACCGTGGAACAAGAACACGTTTAGGGATACACCGAAACCAAAGTAACAAATAATCAAGCCTATTTTGCTGTCCATCAGTCCGACACTGCTTGCTACACGAACCAACGGGATCATAATGGACTGAAACGGAATGACCATCGCCGCAACGAAGGCCAAGAAGACAAGATTGTTGAATTTACTTGGCTTCCGTACCATGCGATAAGCAGCCATAGAACTAATAACGACTAGCCCGATATTACTGAAAACCGTAATGATCAACGAGTTCATGAATGCGCTAGGGAACTTCATGATCGTCCATACTTTTTTGTAATTATCGAAATACAATGTTTGCGGCAGCTTTGCCGTACTGGCAGCGAGCTCCGGGAACGTTTTGAGCGAGTTGACAATAACAAAGTAGAACGGAACTAGGAAGAGCAGAGCGATCAGGATACCCAGCACTTCAAGCGTGAATAACCGTCCGGAATATTTTTTGACTGTTTCCATTACACTTCAACCTCCTTGCGTTTCGTATACATCACTTGGATGGTCGAAATAATGGCCACTACGATGAAGAACACTAAAGCTTTCGCTGTTCCTAAGCCATAGTTATTGTTGCGGAACGCTTCTTGATAAATATTGATCGATACGGATTCTGTGGAGTTGAACGGTCCGCCTTTCGTCAAAGAGAAGTTCAAGTCGAACATTTTGAAGTTCCACGAAATCGTCAGGAATAAACATACTGTCACCGCTGGCATAATGAGCGGAACAATAATACTTCTAAGTACTTGAAAACGGGTCGCTCCATCAATATATGCAGCTTCGATCATATCTTTGGGCACATTGGAAAGCGCCGCAATATAGATGATCATTAAGTAGCCAGCACCTTGCCAAATACTAACGATCGCAATCGCCCAGAAAGCCGTAGGCGCGTCGCCCAGCCAAGGCAGTTGGAAAAAGCTCCAGTTCGTCAATTCGCCCAGTGTTCCGAAACCTTTGACGAAAATAAACTGCCAGATGAACCCAAGCAAAAGTCCGCCGATGACGTTCGGCATGAAGAAAATGGTGCGCAGCAAATTTCTTGTTTTCAGCGCTTGTGTTAACAGCAGCGCCAACAGGAATCCGACGACATTCGTTAGAATAACATCCGTTACGGTAATCCGCGTTGTGAACCAGAAAGCGTTGCGGTAATCCTTGTCATCAAATAGAAGGTGCTTAAAATTGTCCAAACCGTTGAATTTCACGTTTGTCGTGACACCATTCCACTCTGTAAATGAATAATAAATGCTCATGAGAAAAGGAACTACTACAATGAGCGCGAAAAATAGGAACGCAGGTCCGATAAACACCCATTGCTGTAATAGTCCTGATAACCCCTTGCTCTGTTTCATGGGAATTTCCCCCTTACGATTAGGTAACTATAACCTATAGTATAAATACCTTTATCCTCCTGAAACACAGATAATCGTGATGCATTAGGTGGAATTTGTTGACCTCTACTGCTACAATATAGGGTGAAAAGTCCACGAAGAAACCGAGTTGATTCGACATGTTTCGTCACAGCATACGCAACAAACTGATCCTTTTTCTGCTGATCGCCACACTCGTTCCGTTCATTACCTCCATCGTAGTCTCCTATATATTCACCAAGGAAAAAGTCACCGAAGACACCATCACCAACAATTCGGCCCTCATCTCCCAAGCGAAATTGAATATATTAAACTATTTAAATGGGGTTGTCCAAGCATCCACGACGATCTATACAGGTCAGCATTTGTCAGAGCTCGGACAATTATACGAAATTCTGGAGCGTAAGCAGGATATCGATTATATGAGTGATAAAGTGATCAAAAGCGGATTGCAGGTCATGTCGCATGCCATTAAGGAGTTTAAACAAGTTTACTTGTATGCTTCTGTAAGCGATCGCTCTTTTTTGTCGATTAACGATTTTACAGGAAGCACAATTGGTAAATACGCAGATCTGCGTCCTTTTCCGGAAGGCAAAACCGTTTATTTTGAAACCACTCATTCGAGCCATAGTTACAATATTGCAATTAACGTGTATTCTGCTCCAACACCTGTCCTGTCTATGCATCGCAAGCTGATGTACTCACCGAACAACACATCGATTGGAGAACTTATCATTGATCTTCATTTGGATCTGATATCGGAAATTTCCCAGAGCTTGTACACACATGACACAGAAGAGCTGTATATTCTGGATAATGAGGGCAATATTGTTTTTGGTCCGGATCCCTCCAAATGGGGGCAGCGGCTTGAAGGCAGCTGGGGGAATGAAGCGATTCACAGCACATTGGATAAGGGCTCGTATGAATGGAGCAAGGGGCCTTACGCCGGCGTCAATGTTTTTGAAAAAATGAAAACAGACTATGTCGACTGGACGATTGTCAAACGTCTTCCCTATGATCAATTAACCAAAAATGCCAAACAGTTAACACTCATTAACTCATTGGTCCTGACTTTTTTCATGTTGATCGTTATCGGTGGAACGATTTATATTTCCATTCGTTTTACAGAACCGATCAAGCAATTGATCCGTTATATCACGCGCATTCAAGCCGGCCAGGTACAACTGGGCCAATTGCATAAAGATATCGAATTGACGCGCACCGATGAAATGGGCATTCTGGCCAATCGCTTCCACGGCCTTATGCAGGATTTGAATCAAATGGTCATGCGCGAATACCGCCTGGAGCTTGCGAACAAGTCCAATCAGCTTATGGCGCTGCAAGCTCAGATCAATCCGCATTTTCTGAACAATGCGCTGCAATCTATAGGTACGCTAGCTCTGCAGCACAATGCGCCCAAAGTGTATGCTTTAATCGCTTCCCTGGCCAAAATGATGCATTACAGCATGAATACGAATGAATCCGTCGTCCCTCTGGGCAAAGAACTTGAACATATTAAAGCTTATCTGGAGCTGCAAAAGCAGCGCTTTGAACATCAATTTCAGATTGTCTATGACATCGAGGAAGGCACCAAGGCCATCTCAGTGCCCAAAATGATGATTCAGCCGCTTGTCGAAAATTATTTCAAACATGGTTTTAATCCAAGCGCAGCTGAAGATGGGCTCTTGCGTATTCAAGCATCCAAACGCATAGAGGAAGAATATGAATTTTTAGAAATAATGGTTGAGGATAATGGAATTGGCGTTACGGAGGAGCGTTTACGCGAAATTAGAAACAGGCTGAATGCCCCCTCCACGGGCGATGAGGCCTGCATTGGGCTTAGCAATGTGCTGACTAGAGTAAAATTGTATTTCACTGACGATGCTACTCTTGAAATTGAACATGCGCAGCCCCGGGGGTTAAGAATCGTCATCCATATCCCGATGAATAAGGGAGTCAACAGATGAAAGTTTTACTTGTCGATGATGAGAAACATGTGCGTGATGCCATCCGACTGCTTGTGAACTGGGAGCAGCATGGTATTGATACGATATTGGAAGCGCCGGACGGCGAATCCGCCACTGCGCTTATTGCCCAGCACCAACCTGAAATCATTATGACAGACATGATGATGCCTATCATGAACGGCGTAAAGCTGCTGGAGTGGCTGCAAGCGAATGCTCCAAACTCCAAAACGATTGTCATCAGCGGTCATGACGATTTCTCCTTACTTCGCCATACCTTGAAGTATGGAGGAACCGACTACATCCTGAAACCCATTGATCCGGATCAACTGAATGAAGCGCTGGATAAAGCGATCCAGGCTTGGTCCAAGGATGAAGAGCTTCGTCAAACCAATCGCGAGCTGAATATCGAAATGAATACGATTAAGCCGATGTATTGGGACAAGCTTCTTTCCGGCATCATCGCGGAGCCTTCCACGTACGAGAGCGCCGCTGACCAGCTCGACAAAGAGCTTCAGTTAACGCGGAACATTAACGAATGCCGGGTTGCCATTTTATCGCTGGATACCATGGAGCGCAGTGTGAAAAATAAGTTCAGCCAGAACATGGACCTCTTATTTTTCTCCCTCATCAATATTTGTAATGAATTTCTCACGACGGATGGCCGCGGCTACGCTTTCCGCCATTGGCACAGCGACACGGAAATTGTTCTTCTATTATGGAAGGATCTTCTCGGGGCTGAAGCTTTTTTGGAGAAAATTAATGAAGGCATGCGTACGACCCTGCACACACGCGTTGATTTTGGAATCGGCCGCTTGCATGTTTTCCCTGCTGATGTGACCTTATCCTATCAAGAAGCGCGTGATGCGCTTCGCAAACGCAACCTGAAAGCTAGGGATACCTGGATTCACAGCATGTTGAACCCTGCCAAAGCCCCTCAAGCTGCTCTAACTTTCACCCAATATGAGGAGAAAATCAATCTGGCTATCCGCAGCGGCAGCATAGAGCAGATTGAAGAAGCCATCCAGCAATGGATGGACACCGTAAAGCTTAGCGAGGTCATTACGTTGGAACAGCTCGATCTGTGGTGGCGGGAGTACACCGTCATGAAACGTCGCTGGGTGCAGCAGTTCTTTTCCGGCATTAGCGAGGACAAAGTCAAGGAGATGCTCTCGGATGAGCCAACGAGCTTTATTGTACCGCTTGACGAGCAGGGCATTTTGTCTCTTTCCCAGTGGCAGCAGGAGACTACACGAAGTATTGTGCATATGTCCAAGTTGCTGCTTGAGAATCAGCACAAGGACAAAAATGTGATTTTCGAAATTGCCGAATACCTGCAAAATCATTATCACGAAGATGTGACCTTGCAGGAAATTGCGAGCCGTTTTTTCCTGAGCCGCGAATATATCTCCCGCAAATTCAAGCAGGAATTCGAGGTGAACCTCTCGGATTATTTAGGCCAGATCCGCATGAGCAAAGCGAAGGTTCTGCTGCGTAATCCGCATCTTCGGATTTCCCAAGTGGCCGAAATGGTCGGTTATCAGGATGAGAAATATTTCAGCAAAGTTTTCAAGAAATTAGAGGGGATTACCCCCAATGAATATCGAAAAACATCGAATTCCATCTAAATTTCTGTATAAAATAGGGAATATGCTATACTAGGAGACAGAGGTGATTATCATGAGTATGCAAATCGAGACAACAACAGCGAATTCCTTCCCTCGCGCGGCCAAAGCCACAAAAGCTGGAAGAAAAACGTACGTTTACTTGTTTCTTGGTTGGGTCATGCTGATCGCAATCGGAGTGGCAGCAGCCATGCTGTATACAGAGCATTTAAGACAACAAATCGCAACCGATATCGCACAGCAAACCCAGCAGCAATTGCAAGTCGTGCAGGAAGATTATCAGAAGCAAGTGACCGATTTGAAAGACAACGTTTCAACAGAGATGAAAGCTTTACAGACCAAAGTAGACTCCTTGAATGAATTGCTTGCCTTTACGAAGGACAGCGCCAACAGCAAGACCGATAACAGCAACCAGCTCTACACCCAGTTGGCTGATGTGAAGAAGAAGCTCGATGAGCTGCAAAAGAACCTGGATGTGTTGAAATAATGACAACCATTCAAGGTATCAATCGCGTCTTTCTTCTGGCTTGCGCCCCGTTCGTGGGCATGTTGATTTGGCTGCTTTTCGTTACCGCGAGTATCCCTATTCATCCCTGGTCAACTGCTCCTGCAGTTCCGGTTTCCTTTCAGCAAGAATCGTCTGCGCTTGACGGCTTGCTGACCAAAGCAACGACGGATGCAGCGCAAACCAAGACGATTATTCAGAAATATTTTGAACTGTATGAGAAAAGCACAGCCGAAGTCACGGCTGCCCTACAGAGTGCCACAGCCCAAGTCGCCAAGCCCGGCATCATCTACGATGCGCGGATTACCGCGAAGCTGGGCAGCCCCATTCGACAAGCCTCATCGGGGAATATCGATTTGAAACTGTTTGCTTTGAGTGAAAATAACTACAAAGGTTATGCGCTTAAAGTAAACCTCAAAAGCGATAAAGCCATTAAGCTTGTTCTCGGCAAGGATAAGATGGGCTCCAGCGAGACCACTTTGGAAGCTGTGTCACGCTACGGTGCTATTGCCGGTGTGAACGCAGGTGGCTTTGCCGATGACAGCAAAGGCAAACGCTACCCGCTCGACACGACGGTGATGAACGGCAAGTACTTAAACGGCTTCTTCCCGACGAAAAACGATACGATTTTCATTGGCTTGAATAAAGACCGCCAGCTGATCGGCGGCAAGTTCAGCTCCCAAGCTGAGCTGGACAAGCTGAATCCTCTGATGGGTTCGACCTTCGTTCCGACGCTCCTCAATAACGGAGCCAAAGCGACCATCCCGTATCAGTGGCAGAGCTCGCCGGCGCGTGCGGCCCGAACCGTGATGGCCAATTACAAGAACGACCAGCTGCTGTTTATCGTAACAGATGGTTATGATGAGAGCGGCAACTCAGGTGCAACTCTTGCTGAGCTGCAGGACAAAATGCAGCAGTTAGGCATTGTTGACGCTTATAATCTGGACGGAGGCGGTTCTACCACGCTAGTCATGGGTGGAAGCGTCATTAACCGCCCGTCCGATGGAAAGCTGAGACCGCTCGCTACGAACTTTTTATTTTTCAAATAACCGCATTTATTCACATTTTATTCAATATTTTTTTTAGAATGTTTGGGGTATAATAAAGTTTAACTATATGCTTCTACGTTCTTTAACCTATAGGGGGTGCAGCAATGTTTGGCTTATCAGCAACATTTTGGCTCGTTAATTCCGTTTTTGTGCTATTTCTCGTCGCAATGATGACGGCTTCCTATAACGAGGACAAAACTAAGGGCCTGTAAGTTTACCAAAGACCATCGGAATGTCTCATTCCGGTGGTCTTTTTACGTTCGGCTGAACGAAAAAAGCACCTCTTTCCATGAAGGAAAGACGATGCTTTTTCATTATTACGCTCTCACTTTAAGTACATTCATTTCTGTTACACAAGTGCTGCATATGTAACGTTCTTTGAATTCACTTACGCTCTCCATACTGCCGCAAAATACGCATTTCGGGCGGTATCTCTCCAAAATGATATGATCACCCTGCACCAAAATCTCGACAGGATCCCCTTCATTCATCTGATATCGTTTACGTAACGATTTAGGCAGAACAATACGTCCCAATTGATCGACTTTACGAACGACTCCGGCTGGTTTCATCATAGGACTTCACCTCTCTTCCGCTATCATTTTCTATGCTCGCGTTTGGCTTAGCATATCTATACGGACTGATAGGGAATACTATTCGCCGTTGGTCAAGAAACTCCTTCTAATTAAAAGCCGAAATTTCTTTTATTGTCAATTTTGTCGACACAGACCTAAATAAGGTTGTCATTCTACGATCTAGTTAATCTAGTCAAGCCCCTCGAAACCGGTCTGCCGCAATGCCTCATAGAGCATAATGGCAACCGAATTGGATAAATTGAGCGACCGGACGTTATCCGACATCGGAAGCCGAAGCAGCGTTTCCGGGTGCTGACGCAGAAGATCTTCGGGGAGCCCTTTCGTCTCTTTGCCAAAAACCAAAAAGTCGCCATCCTGAAATGTAAATTCTGTGTAACGCTTCTTCGCCTTCGTCGTTGCAAAAAAGAAGCGATGCCCTTTATACATCTCCAGCACTTCATCAAATGAATCGTGATACTCGAGTTTTACGGAGTGCCAATAATCCAAACCAGCGCGCTTCAGTGTTTTGTCATCCGTCTGGAAGCCCAGCGGCCTGACCAAATGGAGATGCGTGCCTGTTGCCGCGCATGTCCTTGATATGTTTCCTGTATTTGCAGGAATTTCGGGTTCTACTAGTACAATATGGAAAGCCATCTCTGTCAAATTCACCTCATCTTCTATCCTATTATATGCGCCCAAGGATTGCAATTTTACACAGGGTTAACTTTATCTTAATATGTCGATGATAGAGCCCCCTCATAATAGAGTTATCCTTCTCGATAAAAGGAGTCAACCTAAATGCTGAAAAAAAAGATCCTCGTTGTCGATGACGAACCTTCAATCTCCATGCTTATAGAGTTCAACCTGAAGCTCGTGGGCTTCGAAGTATATTGCGTATTCGATGGTGAAGCTGTATTTGATGCGATTCAAACATTTCGACCTGACCTCATTGTTCTAGACCTTATGCTGCCGAAAATGGACGGCTTTCAAGTATGCCGCAAACTGAGAAACCAGAATAACCTCGTACCGATTATTATGCTCACAGCCATGCAGGACCTTACGGATAAAATTGCGGGGCTCGATAACGGGGCCGACGATTACATGACGAAGCCGTTTTCGCCGCAAGAACTTATTTCCCGTATTCATGCGATTCATCGACGGATTCAAACGTTGCCGTCTGCATCCGAAAACACGCCGATTACAATTGGCCAGATTTCCATCAAAGCTGACCAACGCGAAGTTACGATGAACGGCGCACCGATTGAACTCACACCCAAAGAATTTGAACTGCTGCTATTCCTATGCAAACACCGCGGTAAAGTCCTAAGCAGACAACAGCTGCTTCATGGCGTCTGGGACTATCACTTCCTGGGCGATACCCGAATCGTCGATGTGCACATTTCCCATTTGCGCGATAAAATCGAACAAAACGCCCGCAATCCGGAATATATCATGACGATCCGCAATGTTGGTTACAAACTGACAGAGCCTGTCGTGAAAGAATCACTAGCTTAAGAAATGACAAAATCGCCGCCCACTCAAGGATGCAGGGGCGGCGATTTTTCATTTGTCAGATATCTGCATAGCTTCAATCAGCATTCGGAATAGCTTCAAGTCCTCTTTCGCATCCTCCGGCGTTGTTTTCGGCGTTAAATCATTCACGACTACATCGTAAAAATATTCAAATTGACAAGTGTACGCATCCTTAAAGGTAGGTCGAACAACCGTTTCGTTATAAGCTTCCCCATTGGTTTCGTTCACCTGCAGTGTGGTAGGAAGATGACGCATGTACGGTGTATTGTACTGGACTTTCAGCGATTTGTTGTTGCCGTAAACTTCAATGTGCGCATCAAAACGTCTTATATTGTCTATTCCCGTTTCATAGGTAACATGAAATCCGTCATATTCCAATATCGCGCTCATAAATCGGCCGTTATTCCATTGCCGAGCGGAAACCACTCTTTTGGGGAATCCGATCACTTCCCGCATCGCGGAGAGATCATGGCTGCCTAGCCCGCAAAGCAAACGATAGGCTGAACGCAGGTCCGCGGAGGCTTCGCCAATGGCATCCTTCACTAATTTATCCGCCCGATCGGCACGGTCTAGTTTGGCATGCTCACTGATATCATCGAAACGGTGGATCTTGCTGGATTGGTCGATAAACAAATGATTTCCACCAATAATATCGCGGACCCTCACATAGTTGATTGTATCCAGCTTTTTCACTTCTTCAACCAGTTGCACGAATGCCGGGGCGTACCTTCTCATATAACCGACCATCACCTTCACGCCCATTTCATCCCGGACACGAATGATGTCATCGGCTTCTTGCAAGGTTAAGCACATCGGTTTTTCGATTAACACATGCTTTTTGTTCTGGAGTGCGGCAATTACACAATCCGCATGATATTCATCACTATTGCAGATGAGAACGGCATCCAGCTCTGAAAGGCTCGTCATTTCGGCAGCATCAACATAACGGTTCGGCACGTGATATCTATCCCCGACAACCTCTAATAGCTTAGGTGAAATGTCGCAGATGGCAGTGATCTCATACCTCTCAGACAAGGATTCCAAGACGGGAAAATGGATAATTTGGGCAACCTCGCCAAGACCGATAAGGCCAATTTTTATTTTGGACACGAAAATCCCCCCTTGTAGACGACCAGCATAGTTTTACGGACCGCTAACAAATGCAGCTATGAACACAGGTAGTATCTCTTCCCATATGTACGCTGGCATGGACAACTTCATACATGTTTGCGCTTACAATTCTTAGCTTACAAAAACCAAACACCCAACGCAACTAAAATTTCAGCGTTACTGAGCTACGTGGCGGGGCTAAACCTCATGAGGAACTACAGGCTGCTATACTAGCAAATTCAACCCGTTTCCGCGCTCAAGCGGAACTATAGGGCTTTATTTGACCGCTCGATCCAATTTTCTTTAAGATAACGGACAATTAGCGGCCCACAGTTCCTCTCCACGCGAAAAAGAGTCTATAGCGACCAAATAGCGCCCTGTAGTTTCCCTGCCAGGGAGGAACCACTCAAACGATTTTAATATGCAACAAAAAAAGGCACCCAAAGGCACCTTTTAATCAAAACCTTAAAAAACAAAATCATCATCCGTCAAAGCTTCAACGTGAATCGTCCGCACATACCCGTTCCCTTTTTTCGAGAAAAAGTCATGCTGCTTCGTCTTCGTGCTGAGTCCGTTCAGAACAATCGGGTTGATATCCTCTTCCGGGAACAACGGCTCTACCCCTAAGTTCATGAACGCTTTGTTCGCGTTGTAGCGCAGAAATGCTTTCACATCATCCGCTAGTCCCAGAGGCCCATACAGGCTTTCCGTATAGCCTTCCTCATTCGCATGAAGCTCTTTCAGCAGTGCAGACAGCGTCTCATATGCCTCATTTTGCTCAGCAGGGCTAAGCTCTGCGTAAACTTCCTGAGCCAATACACCAATGTACAGACCGTGAATACTCTCGTCGCGTAAAATCAAATCAATGATTTCCCCGCTGCTTGTCATTTTACCCTGTCCGGCCAAATAAAGCGGGTAATAGAAGCCGCTGTAGAACAAGTAGCTCTCCAGCAAAACCGACGATGCCATCGCTAAGTACAGCTCTTTGGTCGTTGTAATATTCTCATAATAATGGGAAATTTTATTCGCTTTGAACTGCAGATAAGGATTCTGCTCTACCCATGCAAATAATTCATTGATCTCTTCCGTAGTCGACAGAGTCGTGAAAATAGAGCTGTACGACTTCGCATGAATTTGCTCCATCATGCCCATGAAGCTGAGCACCGCTTTGCGCTGCAGCCCGTCAACATGCTCAAGAATCTTCGGCATGCCAACGCCGCCTTGCATCGTATCAAGCAGCGTGAGACCGCCCAGCACCTTCATGTAGAGTTCACGCTCAGCTCCGCTCAGCGTGATCCAGGACATTTTATCGTCAGACAATGGAATTTCTTCATCCGTCCAGAACTGCATAATGTTCTGATTCCAGAATGTTATCGTGAAATCATCATCCGGCCGGTTCCAGTTCACCGCTTTTTTGACGATTGGCTGATTAATGGTAGTTGCCGTGCTCATCTATGTTTGGTCCCCTTCCCAATTACACCGAACAGCTGACACATTCCTCAACGGATAGTTGATTCGTTCGCGTGTAGTAGAGCGATTTAAGTCCTTTGTGTGCCGCATACAGATACAATCTAGCAAGTTGTCTCGTAGACACATCACTATTTACGTGCAAAATAGTCGAAATGCCTTGATCCACATGCGTTTGAATTTCTGCGATTAGATCGAGAATTTTGAATTGATCCATTTGATACGCGGATTTATAGTAAAAATAATTGTCACGAGCCATGAATGGCATCGGGTAGTATGTCGTTGAGTTCGCATATGTACGAGTCTCGATCGGTTCAACAATTGGCATTACGCTCGAAGTTGAGTTTTGGATATACGAAATACTTTGTGTTGGCGCAACAGCCAAACGATACGCATGGTACAAACCGTGCTTCTGGACTTCTGCCTTCAGCTTGCTCCAGTCGCTTGGTGACGGAATCTCCATCCCTTCGAACAGATCCTTCACTTTATCCGTAAGCGGACGGTAATCGGTCTCGGTGTAACGGTTAAAATAAGCGCCGTTCGCATATTCAGACAGCTCAAAGCCCTCGAAGACCTGCCCTTTTGCTTTGGCAATTTCCATACTTTTTTCAATCGAATAGTAGTTCATCGCCATGAAGAACGTGCGGACGAAATCCTTCGCTTCTTCGCTCTCATAGCTGATTTTGTTCTTGGATAGATAGCCGTGCAGATTCATGACTCCCAGACCAACCGAGTGCAGCTCACGATTCGCTTTAGCTACGCCTGGCGCATTGCTGATCGTCGTCATGTCACTGACTGCTGTCAGAGCCGTCATGCCTTCATGAACGGTTTCACGCAGTTTCTTGTGCCCCATTACATTCGCAATGTTCATGGATGCCAAGTTACAGCTGATATCACGCAGAATCACATCATCTTGACCGTAATCATTGATTTCCGATGTTTCTTGCAATTGGAAAATCTCTGTGCAGAGATTGGACATTTTGATCGATCCGATACCTTTCAAGGCATGATCCTTGTTCGCATTCGTACGATTCATCATATAAGGATAACCGGATTCCAGTTGCGTTGTCGCAATTTTGACCAGCATGTCCCGCGCACTCATCACGACTTTTTTCTTCACTTTCGGATTTGCTAGCAGCTCATCGTACATTTCATCGATATCTAGATCATCCAGATGCTTGCCGTAAGCTTGCCACACCGTATAAGGAGCAAACACATGAAGAGGTTTGTTCTCTTCCGCCAGCTTGTAGAACTTATTCGGTACGATAAGACCGATCGAAAGTGTTTTCAGACGCGATTTCTCGTCCGCATTAATTTTCTTGCTATCCAGGAACTCCATAAGATCCCAGCCGAAAATATTATAATAAGCCGCTCCGGAGCCTTTGCGCTGTCCCATTTGATCCGCGTAGGAGAATGCATCCTCCATCAGCTTAAGAACAGGCATAATCCCTTTGGCTGCGCGTTCCACGCCTTTAATAGACTCACCGCGCCCGCGAAGTTTGGACAAGTTAACGGCTACGCCGCCGCCAATTTTGGACAGCTGCATGCATGTCGCCAGCACGTAGTTAATCGAGTTGAGAGAGTCATCCATCTCCAGCAGGAAGCAGGAAACCATCTCGCCACGGCGGCTTTTCCCTGCATTCAGGAATGTCGGCGTCGCCGGCTGCAAACGCTGCTCCATCATCGACACAGCAAGCGTACTGGCAGTTTCAACGTTACCGCGTCCCAAGTAAAGCGCTACGATCGCAACGCGATCCGGGAAATGCTCCAGGTATAAGGATTTATCGTCACTGCGCAAAGCGTAATCCGTATAGAATTTCGAAGCTGCCATATAGGAGGCGAACTCGAACTGATGATCGTGGGCCACTTGATAAACTTGATTTACTTCTTCTGAGGTGTAGTACTCATAGACATTCTCATAATAATTGTTATCAATCATATAACGAACCTTCGAAGAGGTATCGGGGAAAGTGAGGCTTTTACTGTGAACATCCTGCATAAAAACTTCAACAGCTTCTTTATCCTTCTCTAGTTGAAAAAAACCATCCGCTCCGCGTTGCATTAATAAATTATTCAGCTCAATGTGCCGCAATTGCATGTACCCCCTGAACAAATCGTTCTACATCATTTTTGGTGCCGGATAACTCAAACTTCGTTAACACAGGCACATCATACAGCTGTGAAATGGTGTCTGCGCTTTTGGCAAACCCGTCTCCCCAGTTGCGGTTGCCGCTTGCTGCCACTCCGATCAGATTGGAGGCGTTCGTTTCCAGGAAGGAACTTACCTTCTCAGGAACTTGGCCAAATCCGGTTGTGTAGGTAACGAGCACGAAAGGCTCGTCCACTTTCAACGCTTCCTCGATTTGGATCGCCGGCATTTGAAGTTTGTTAATAAAGCGGCGAACATTCCCCGTTTTCGAATCGTAAGCAATCAGCATGGGCTCCGTCTCCTAACATCTCTATCATTGGTTCAAGCATTCTCGTTCTTGTGTCTGTCTTATGTAGATAACCTATATGTAGTTAGTAATATAAATCTTACCGTCCATCCATATCTAGTATTGTCCTCTGTCTCCTCGACAAAATAAGCGAATTTCCGCAAGCAGGAAAACGGCTGAAAATAGCGGTAAATCGGGCATTTCCCCGGTATTACGCGGTATTTCTGCTGCGAATTCAGGAGTTGCCAAATCCGCTTTTTCCCACGACATCTAGTTGATAGATTCAAATTTATATCAATATATTGTGTTTGTCAACGTGTATTATGACACATTTCCGAGCCCAAAATAGGCAAACCCAGACGGGGCGTGGCTCGAGAGGATTTGAAAAAATATTTTCATTTTAGACTTGAAATTTTCACATTTGTCGAAAGGAACTTCGCTTGGAATCTCTTCGTTTCCCCTACTAGATCTAGTTCCGTACCTCTCTCAAAAAAAGCCTCTCAAACCGTCTCAGAGGCCATCTTAAGACATTGTAAACGACAATCCGACCCTTCTATCCTGAGACATAAAAAAAGCTATCCACGCGCACATGAGGGTGCCATGAATAGCTCATTGATTTAGCTCATTGATTTAGCTCATTGATTTCGTCCGTTACTAGCCGTTGCGTTTTTGGAAATCAATCATGAAATCTGCGAGTGCTTTGCAGGAAGCGTAAGGAACCGCATTGTAGGTAGATGCTCTCAAGCCGCCTACACTGCGATGGCCTTTCAACCCGACAAATCCGTTCTGCTCGGTTTCCTTGATGAATTTCTTCTCCAGCTCTTCATCCTGCAAGCGGAACGTGATGTTCATTGCCGAACGGCTGCCTTTATCGACAGGACCACGGTAGAAACCGCCGCTTTGATCAATTGCGCTGTAGATCAATCCTGATTTCTCCAGATTGTTTTTCTCGATAACAGCTAGCCCGCCTTGTTCCTGAATCCATTTCAGCACAAGGTTCACCATGTAGATGGAATACACAGGAGGCGTATTGTACAGAGAATTGTTTTTGCCGTGAATGTCATAACGAAGCATGGTCGGGATTGTTTTCGGCAGGTCCTGCAGAAGATCTTCTTTGACGATAACGACCGTCACGCCGGATGGACCTAGATTTTTTTGGGCACCGGCATAAATCATGCCGAATTTCGATACATCAACCGGACGGCTCAAGATATCGCTGGACATATCCCCGATAAGCGGCACCTTGCCTGTGTCCGGGTAGCTTTGGAACTGAGCGCCTTCGATCGTTTCATTGGAAGTCAAGTGGAGGTAAGCGGAATCCGAATGAATGTTGATTTCACTGAGATCCGGAATTTTCATGAATTTGTTCTCTTTGGAGCTGGCAGCAATCGCTACTTCTCCGAAAAGGGCTGCTTCTTGTACCGCTTTCTCAGCCCAAGCACCGGTCAGCACATAGCTGCCCACTTTGCCCTGCTTCAAGAAATTCATAGGAATCATAGCGAACTGCGTACTTGCTCCGCCTTGTAAGAACTGTACTTGATAACCGTCAGGAATAGCAAAAATTTGCTTCAATAATTGCTGCGTTTCCGTATGTACTTGCTCGTACTCCGCGCTGCGATGCGAAATTTCCATGATCGACATGCCGATTCCCTTAAATTCGACAAGTTCCTCTTGCGCTTTCTGCAAAACTTCGAGCGGTAATGCCGCAGGCCCTGCGTTAAAGTTATAGGCCCGATTTCCCATGAATGACCACACCTTTGCTTTTGTATTATGGCTATGATAGCAATATTCTCCTCATGCATCAAGTAAAACCTTAGTTGGCAATGCTAGTTGAAGCAGGAAACCGGAACCAGCATACACCGACATAAAAAGCCAAAAAGGAGTCCTCACTCGCATGCATCCTTCCGCTCATTCGACAAAAGCGCTTTCAACACCGTCCGACACGTACCGGCTTTTCGTCGGCATCCGGCTCCCGCAAGAAGCGCAGCGGGAGCTGGCTCTCGTGGCCGCCGCCCTCAAGGAGCGGCTGCCTTTCCAGAAGTGGACGCATCCGCAGGACGTCCACGTCACGTTAAGCTTTCTCGGCGACGCATCCGCCGAGAAAGCTCAGGCGCTGGCGCACGACCTGCGCCAGCTTGCAGCAGCTGCGCTGCCGCTGACCCTGCACGCCGACGGGCTCGGCGTGTTCGGACCTCCGGCAGCGCCGTCGGTGCTGTGGGCGGGCGTCGCCGGCGACCTGGACGCGCTGGCTGTGCTGCAGCGCGAGGTCGCGGGCGCCTGCGCCCGCCATGGCTTTCCGGCCGAGGCTCGCGCCTATCGACCGCATCTCACGCTAGCCCGCCGCTACCGGCTGGCGGCGGAACCGTTCTCGCGCGCCTCCCTGGCAGGCGCGCCTTCGCTGCCCGCGTGGCGGGTAGAGGACATCGTCCTCTACCGCAGCCACTTGGGCCGGCAGCCTTCGTATGAGCCGTTGGGCGTTTTTCCTTTGGGCCCCGGCGTATAATTTCCATTATTTTCACAAATAATGTATAAACTTAATGTAAAACTCGCCTACTGTTTCTGACATCATCCTCAATTAGAGGAACTATGGTCCTCTATTCAGCGTGGATTCAATGATTTAACCCTTCAATAGGAACTACGATCCTCTATTCAATCAATTTCAGCCTAAAACCAGGCTTATCGCTGTAAATAGAGCCCTGTAGTTCCCGCTATTCCTGAAAGCTGGATATTTCGCTCAAATAGAGCCCTGTAGTTCCATCATACTCGACAACTACTGCCTACCACCAAGTTCTTTTTGACATGTAAGGAGGAAATCACATGCCCGATGCTTATGAAGTCATCGTACGCACCCTTTTAGCCGTAATCGTATTGTTCATCATGACCAAGATTCTTGGCAAAAGACAAGTGTCCCAATTATCTCTGTTCGAGTACATCACGGGTATTACCATCGGAAATCTGGCTGGAGCGATATCCTTGGATATCGATGCGAAATGGTACCTCGGCCTGATCTCGTTAACCGTTTGGATCGCGTGTTCGCTGGGCATTGAACTATTACAGCTTAAAAGCAAAAAAATGCGCGATTTTATTGACAGCAAAGCCACTGTACTCGTTAGGGACGGGAAGGTTTTAGAAGATAATTTAAAAAAAGAGCGGCTCACCACCGATGAACTTATGGAACAATTGCGCAAACGTTCGGTATTCAAAGTAGCGGATGTTGAATTTGCAATCATGGAGCCAAGCGGTGAAATTAACGTGTTGCTGCATCGGGAGAATTTGCCGCTCACTGCGAAACATTTGGGCATCAAGGTTGCACCGGAGAAAGAACCGCAAGCCGTCATTATGGACGGTGAGATTTTAGATGAAGCATTAGCAACCCTTTCATTTAACCGGGGATGGCTGAAAACGGAGTTGGACAAGGTCGGAGTAACCGTCGAAAATGTATTTCTAGGGCAAGTCGATTCTTACGGCGAGCTGTATCTTGACTTATTTGACGATAAGATCAATGTTCCCATACCGCAGGAAAAAGCTACTCTCTTCGCGACACTGAAACAGTGCGAAGCTGATCTCATGCTGTATGGACTGACAACCAACAATAAGCAAGCCAAAGCGATGTACGAGCAATGCTCCAAGCAAATGGAGGATATTCTCGATCAACTTAAACCTATATTAACGCGATAATAATAAGACTCCCGCCGTGGCTACACGACTGGGAGCCTTATTATTTCAATCCAGCAGCACCTGTGATGCCGGGCCGCCTGCAAGCTCTATCATCCGTTTGACCTGCTTGACCGTATTCCGCTCGATCGAGAGAGGCGGCAGCTCATGTTCACCGAAAAAGCCAACTTCGGTCGTTTCCAAGCTAACCTCTAGCGCCTCACCGCCGACCAATTCGCATAGGATAAATATTTTGTAGACATAGTTGGGGGCAGGCGGGTGTGCATGGCACTTCTTGTCCAGAACCCCCAGCAAACGCACAGGCTTGACTTGGTAACCGGCTTCCTCGCGTGTCTCTTTGACTGCAACTTCGCTCGGTGTGTAGCCAATATCCGCCCAACCACCTGGCAAAGCCCATGCGCCGTCGGCTCTTTCCTTCACAAGGAGCACTTTGTTCTCCTTTAGGACAACCGCTCGAATATCAACCTTCGGCGTCTGATACCCCGTATCGCTGGCGAATAATTCCGTCACTTTGTCAATCGGAGTGTCCGTGAAGTGGCTCATCATCTCCACACTGATCTTGCGCAGCGCCTCGTAGCGCTCCAAATCATAGCCGTTCTCACCGTAGGCAAGCCCGGCTTGACTAATCGCTTGAATTTCTTTAGCCCATTGCAGCCATGGAATATTCATCCATTCCCCAACTCCATCCCGATAAATGTTTTAATTCCGGTATAGATAGCGACCATTTCTTCCAATTTCATGCGAACGAGCCCGCTGGAAGAGGGACATACGTACTCTACTACGCCTGGTACGATGGGATCTGGCTGGCTGCCCCAAGCCATCCCTCTGCGTCCGCTATACTGCTCGTAAACCCCCTTGCCTACAAAACATACAACCCTTGGCTGCATACTTTGAATCTTCTCCCTGAGAATGACACGGCCTTGCTTGTACTCCTCAGGCGTTATTTCAGCAGCCGTTAGTGAGGGTCTCGCTACGATATTCGTAAACCCGTAGCCAAGTTCAAGCAGGTCTTGATCTTCTTGCGGCTTATAGAGCCGTGGCGTTAATCCAGCTTGAAATAATATGCGATAAAAGCGATTGTTCGGATTCGCATAGTGATGGCCGGTTTCACCCGATCGAATACTAGGGTTGTACCCCACGAAAAGGATAGATAAGTGCTCCTTCAAATGATCCGAGATCGGTTTTATATCCACCATCCTTCAGCCCTCCTTCCATGCTTGTATCACTTTGTCTAACTTTTTTAGCTCCTTCAATTAGGTTACCACTTTCCCTATATAAACTTCAACGATTCATAAGGTTTCCCAAGAACAGCCGAAGCATCTCCTTTTAACCAATGATCCACCAGCGTACTGTACACAGAGCGGAAATCAACCTCATATTTCAAATCCCCGTTATCCAAATTGCTTAAACTCGGGTAAGCGCCATAGAGACCGCCTTTCACTTTCCCGCCAATCACAAACATCGGTGCTGCCGTGCCGTGATCCGTGCCGCCGCTCCCATTTTCCTTCACACGACGCCCAAATTCGGAAAACATCATAATCGCAACCCGATCCTGCAATCCTTGCGCTTCCAAATCCTTATAAAAAGCCGTCAGACCCTGATCGATCTGTGTCAAAACTCTGGCATGCTGCTCCTTTTCATCGGCATGATCATCGAAACCGCCAACTTGGACATTAAATACTCGCGTTCCCGACTTTCCCGCCAGCAGCTTGGCAACGAGTTGAAGATCACTGGCAAAATTCGTTTTGGGATACTCAACTTTGTTGGTATAAGAGGCTGTTAAAGATTGTATGGCTTCAACGCTTTTATAAGCTTCATACCCGCGCTCCGAAACGACCTGCAGCTGTTCCATCCTGTTCTGATTGCTATACATATCCAAAAAAGCTTTGGTTATCCGATTCTTATCCATCATCGGCGTTTTGGGATCTATCACATGATACGATTCCAGCGATTGTATGACGGGAAAGCTCATCTTCTCCGAGGCAAAAGCTTTGCTGCCCGCCGCACCGATCTGAACCGCTTTGAGCGGGTTCGCATTATCGCGCAGTGAAGACTCTGCATAGCGGGCTAACCAGCCGCTCCGGCTAATTTGGGCAGGCTCTGCGGTCTGCCAAATTTCCATAGAACGGAAATGGGAATGATTCGGCTCCGGGTAACCGACGCCTTGAATGATCGCCATGTTTCCATTTTTGAAAAGGTCAGCGAGCCCTGCCAGGCTAGGATGTAAGCCTACTTGATGATCAAGCGCAAGCACGTCCTTTTGCTGATAGGCTAATGTCGGTCTTGAATCGTAATAGACGCCTTGCCCATATGGAATCAGCGTATTGATGCCGTCATTGCCTCCGCTAAGCTGCACGACAACCAGCACCGGCTCGTCGACATCGTCACTGGCTCCCCCAGCGAATATCGATTTGCCGGTTTCTGTAAACAAAATGCCACCAAGGCTTAACGTAGCAAACATCGCCGTACCTTTCAGCAGAAATTCCCTTCTTGTCAATTTCATTGACATCACCTCCCTTATTTCATTTGCGCTTCCGGACTAATCAAAAGGAGTTGCACCAAGCCTCGTAAACCGGCATTTTTCTGCTTTGTATGTAAAATGGTATCTTCCGCATAAGCGCTTAAACCTTGCATCGTCTTATCAGACAGTTGAGTGATTCCAAGACGTTGACTACACAACTTCACCCATTCCTCCGGCCTTTCCGCCTGCTTCGGTGCAGTGCCCACCAACTTGTTGTTCATTTGCGTAGCAATGGACTCAGCGAATTGATACCTCGCGAGCAGCAAATTGGTGTTCAGCCATGATGCGCCCCCTCTCCAGCCTGCAACGTCCGGTGGTGAAAACAGTTCCTGCCCCATCTTCCTCATCGCTTGCGCATGCCCTTTGGCCACATGCAGCTGCGTGATTTTGAGAATGCCAGCAACATAATCAGCCGGTGTTTTAATAAGGGATAACCGCAAATCGGGGTTATAGAAATCATCCGACAAGAACAGCTCGTGAAGCACTTCGCCGATTGTCGCCTTCTCAGTGATCAGCTTTGCCACTTGCTGTTTCCAGCTGTCTGATGGATTATCTGTAGCGAAGTAGTTGAGCAATTTCAAGGCCAGAAAGGTAGACAACGACTTTTGATGAAAAATAATGTCAATAGCCTCATCGCCGTCGAGATTCCCCTTCACACCGAGCAGCGTTTTCGACTCATTGTCATGCTGTTTGGGATTAAACGCCACTTTGTTCTCCTTCTCATTATAGGTCCAGCCTGTGAAAGCCCTTGCCGCTTCCTTCACATCCGTTTCGGTATATTGACCAATTCCTAGTGTAAAAAGCTCCATCACTTCACGCGCATAATTTTCATTCGGTTTGTTTTTCTTATTGCGATTCACATCAAGCCAGATCATCATAGCCGGATCTTTGCCGATAGCGAGTACCAGCTCCTTGTAATTGCCTAATGCATACTTCCGGAACAGCTCATTTTGCTGAACCATCAGTGTGACATTCTTAACTTTGTAATTTGCTGTGGCAAAATGTCCATGCCAAAACAACGTCATCTTCTCAATCAACGGCGCGCTGGAATTCACCATCCGGTATAACCAGTACATTTGCTGATCGCCAAGCTGTAACGGATCCAGAGCTTTTTTGCTGTCTGCGCTTAATTGATCAAAAGGTGTCAGCGCCGCCGTTTCGGTCAATGCTTCACCTGCGATAAGCCGCCGCACCGTCTCCTCCCGCCCCAGCGCCACACAAGCGTTAACTTGATCCTCTGTCCCTCCAAATCCGGCCCGAAGCAATAAATGAACAGCTTCTGTGTTCGTCCAAGTTACTCCCATGATTTCCCTCCCCGCCTAATTTTCCATACCTTAGCACATAAATATGTCAAAAGTATGTAGGAACAAAAAAGATAGAGACTCAGAACCTGTCTGAATCTCTATCTTTATAAGGAGCCATCGCTTGCATCATCAAAAGCTCATAGGTAGCTGAAACGCCCCCTAATACACTAAACTTCGTCTCATACGATTTGTACATATCGACGAACAAACGCCTTCTGCCGATGCCTGGCGCAGCCACTGCTTCTGATGTGCTTGCTCCCATTGCTTTAACTGTAAGCAAAAAATCCTTTGGAGTCGGATACGTCTCCACATGAAGCAAGCGATCTTCTTGAATGTTCGTGTGCGTAAAGCCGCTGTCAACAAGCATACCTCTCCACCCTGCGCCGGATTGAAAAGTCAGCCCATGCCGCTGCGGTTGCTGTCCGTGCTGTCGGTATACTTCCCTGAATGACTCATGCAGCTCATAAAATGTTGCCGGCCCGAATGTCGTAAACACCAACACGCCTCCCGGGCGAAGAAGACGCCGAAGGTGCTGAAGCGTCTGTTTCGGATGCTGCAGCCACTGAAAGCAGGCGCCGGAGACGATCAGATCGAAGGAGGCCGGCGGTGCGGCTGCCGACCACTTTTCCACATCGCCATGGATGAAGCGGATGTCCCTGTCAGCTGGCAGGCTGCCTCGAACACGCTGCTCAGCCGCCTGAAGCATGCCAGGTGCAATGTCCAGTGCGGTGATCGACGCTTTGGGGTATTTTTCAACTAACCCGCTCGTCACAATGCCTGTGCCACATCCAATCTCGAGAATGCTGCCTACTCGCGCTGGCGTACTCTCACTTGCGCTTTCATGGAGAGCTGCTGCAAGCTGCTCAGCCATCATTTTCTGCACATTGGCATGTTCATCATAGGATCCCGCCGAGCTCCGATTAAATTGACGTTCAATTTCCATGGAGCTATTCATCACGCCACCGCCTCATTTCCGCTGCGATCTCTTCTTCCCTTCCTAGAAACGGTGCATGACCGCAATCAGGAATGCCATATAAATGGGCGCGAGACAATCCAGCTACAAGCTCTTCCGCCCCTTTGTAAGGGCATATCCGATCTTCCCTGCCATGGAACAGAAGCACTGGACACGCAATTTCCGAGAGTACAGCGCTGACTTCCACCTTCCGCAAAACTTGAAGTCCTGCCAGCAGAGCGGGCGCTGTCCAGCTGCCTATTGGAGGAAGTTGGTCGCCGATTCCTGACTCCCGCTCTGTTTCCGTCCATAACATTTGGCGAAAATTGGTTTCAACGGCAAACGCGTCTTGCGCAGCAGCTTTCATCATCTGCCTAACATAAGCATCGGGTTGGCCTAGATGGGCCTCGTCTCTAGAACGAATAAAACGTGCCGTCGCCGCGAATAAAATAAGACCGTCTGCAAGCCCTTTTGCTGCTAAATGGAGCGCCAGCAATCCGCCAAGCGACCAGCCTCCAATAAAAAGAGGTCGATGCAGCGCCGATATTTTCCATTTTCTCACCATTTCCTCCGTGTACGTCAACAAGTCTTCAGATGTTTCAGCCTCGCTATAGTTGAGATACATATGATGATATCCAGGCAGCACCTTACAGAGCTGATCAAACACCTGGGGCGGCATACTCCACCCAGGCAACCATACAATCGTTCCGCTCTTCTCTGGAGTCATCGTCATCGTCCCATCACTCCAAGCTGCAGCCCTACTTTACGAATGCACGCCGCTGCGTCCCGCAGTTCTTGATCTGTATGGGCTGCGGATAAAGAGAAGCGGATACGCGCTGTCCCTTCTTGAACCGTCGGCGGCCGGATCGCCACCGCTGCGATGCCTTTCTCTTCCAGCGCAGCGCTGAAACGCAAGGCAGTTTCATTATCGCCGACAATCATCGGCACGATAGGAGAATCACCGATTCCGAGGAGAAAGCCGAACTTTTCCAGATGAGATCGGAAAGAACCAAGATTGGCATGCAGCCGTTCGCGCCGCCAGTGTTCCTGCTGCACCAGCACTAGAGCTTGAGCAATGCCTGCGACCAGCGCAGGGGGCATGGCTGTTGAATAAATAAGCGTGCGCGCCTTGTTTACGAGAAAATCAATAAGCGTCCGGCTCCCGCACACATACGCTCCATAGGCGCCGAAGGCTTTGCTGAACGTTCCCATATGGATGTCCACCTCGTCCTTGACCCCGCGTATATGGCATAATCCCTCGCCATGTCTTCCATAAATGCCTCCGCTGTGCGCTTCGTCCACCATTAACATCGCTCCGTACTCATGCTTGAGCAGGATCAGATCTTCCAAGCGGGCTTGATCTCCGTCCATGGAGAAGACCGTATCCGTAACGATCAGCTTTCGCTTCCTGTCGCGGTGTTTATGCAATAACGCTCCCAAATGTTCCATATCGTTATGCCGGTAACGCGCCAACTCTGCACGGCTCATTAGAATACCGTCAACAATGCTGGCATGATTCAGTTGATCGCTAAACACCACATCATCCCGGCCAACCACGGCACGGATTACTCCAGTATTAGCCATATACCCATTGGCAAATACAAGGGCTGCTTCGCAGCTCTGCCAATCGGCAATGGCTTCTTCCAGTTCCGTATGCGCCGGCCGATTGCCAGTCACAAGGCGGGATGCCCCCGCGCCAACCCCTTCTTGGAGCAGCACCTCCCGCATCGCCTCGATCATCGCAGGATGCTGGGACAGCCCAAGGTAGTCGTTGCCGGACAGGTTGAGCAGGTTGGGCTCCCATGTTCCGCGGAACATGCGCCCAGGAAACCCTGGTATCACCGAACTTGCCCTCAAAGATCGCTTCAAAGAAGCCCCTTCCAGAGAGACAAGTTCCTGTTCCATCCATTTCAAAGAAGATTTTGCGTTCATTGTTCGTACCACCTTACAAAGCGTTAAGTTCAATCTCAAAACCCAAATCTTCAATCATTTGGTGATCCACGCCAATCGATTGGCCTGCCGTTGTTAGATAATCACCGACAAATAGCGAATTCGCCGCGTACAGCGACATAGGCTGCAGCGTACGAAGATTCACTTCACGACCCCCTGCGACGCGAATTTCTTTGGATGGGCAGATGAAGCGGAATAAAGCTAGCACCTTTAAAGCCTTCATCGCCGGAGTGCGGCCTGCATGCTCCAATGGCGTTCCAGGAATGGCATTGAGGAAATTAATTGGAATCGAATCGCTGTCCAGTTCACGCAGCGCACAGGCCATTTCTATAATTTCATGATTGGTTTCGCCCATTCCGATTATGACGCCGGAGCAAGGGGACATGCCGTACGTTTTGACTTTTTCCACCGTTTCAACACGCTGATCGTACGTATGGGTCGTCGTTATCGACGGGTAGTTCGCTTTGCTCGTATTGAGATTATGGTTGTACCGATGTACGCCTGCTTCTGCAAGCCGCTGCGCTTGCTCATCCTTCAAAATGCCTAAACAAGCGCAAATTTTTAGCGGCATCGTTTCACGGATTTCTTTTACAGCATCCACGACTTGCGCCAATTCCTTGTCTGTCGGTCCCTTGCCTGCCGCTACTATGCAGTAGGTTCCTGCTTTACGCGCCATAGCTTCACGTGCGCCGGCAAGCAGCGTATCTTTATCAAGTAAGGTATATTTACTTACCGGCGCCGTGGAAACAATCGATTGCGAGCAATAGCCGCAGTCCTCGGGGCAGAGGCCGCTTTTCGCATTAATAATCATGTTCAATTTGACCTTTTTGCCATAATAATGTTTTCTTACTTGAAAAGCGGCTTGCAGCAGCGGCAGCACCTCATCATCGCTTGCTTCGAGCACAGCCAGCCCTTCTTCTTCCGTCAAACGTTCGCCGTTTAATGCTTTTTGGGCCAACAAAGGCCACTCCTTATGGGTTGAAATGCTGTTCATATTCAAGTTCATGTTCTCCTCCTTGGCGTTCATTGGGGCACAATTTCTAGCGCTTTTGTAATCGGTGCAAGTTGTATGGATTTCCTGGCGGTATGTATTAAAAGATCTGTATGAACCTCATCAGCAGGCAAAAAAGGAAACCGGCCGAGAACGGGAAGACCGCTATACTGCTCGATAAGCTCCGCGTTTGTGACAATACTCGGATCGTTTTGAAGGTCTGGCTCATCCCCATCATTTAAGATGACGCCTATAATCGGGATTTTATAATGCGATAAAAAAGTTGCTGTCAAAATCGTATGGTTAATTGTGCCTAGACCGGAACGGGCAACAATCAGTGCAGGTATTTGAAGCTCTGCGATCAAATCCACCATCAAGGCATCATCGTTCAGCGGAACGGCAACGCCTCCTGCACCTTCGATCAGCAGAGCATCGTATCGCTCCACAAGCGGTTTGCCCGCGGCGATCAGCTCCCGCATCGTCAAAGTCACGCCAGCTTGCCTGGCAGCAAGCATTGGAGCCAGCGGCGCTTCAAACGTATATGGCGCAACGGTGTCCGGCCACTCATTTATCCCCGATAGCTGCAGCAGCCGTTCGGCATCCGTTTCACCGCTGCCCAAAAGCGCGCCTGATTGTACAGGCTTCCACACGCCCGCCTGGCAGCCGTCCGCACGAAGCGCCGCTGCTAGGGCAGCTGTCACCATCGTTTTGCCGACTCCGGTGTCCGTCCCTGTGATGAACAGTCCCCGTATCGGCTCCTCGTAGTCTTTGTTCATCGTCCACCTCATCCTTCCGTGACCTGAATAATGGATGCCGCCAAAATCTCCGTCATCTCTCCAAGCTCGGCTTCCGTGCTGGCTAATGGCGGGATGAAGACAATCACATTGCCCAGCGGCCGCGTCAGCATGCCAAGCTCTCTAGCCTTCTGGCTCGTCCGCACGCCAATTCGCTCTCCCCACTCGTACGGTTCTCGTGATCCTTTATCACGTACAAGCTCGATTCCGATCATCAGCCCTTTCTGCCGGATTTCACCGACGTGCGGTCTGTCTTTGAGCGCCGCTAGTTTATTTGCAGTGAAAATTGCCTTCGAACGAACACCTTTGAGCATGTTTCTCTCTTCAAAAAGCCTTAAGCTGGCCAAAGCTACTGCACATCCGAGTGGGTTCCCCGTGTAAGAGTGTCCATGGAAAAAGGTTTTCTGCTCCTGATAGTCCGCATAAAAGGCGCCATAAATCTCATCCGTCGCCAGCGTTGCCGCTACAGGCAAGTAGCCGCCTGTGAGTCCTTTTCCCACCACCATCAGATCCGGTGTTACCCTTTCCAGATCACAGGCAAACATCTCCCCCGTCCGACCGAAACCGGTCGCTACCTCGTCCGCGATGAGCAGCACGTCATGCTCACGGCAAAGCTCAGCCATCTCGCGCAGGCAGCCATCCGGCATCACGATAATTCCACTGGCTCCTTGGACAATCGGCTCCACGATAAGTGCAGCAATCTCATCTGCCTTTGTTTCCAGCAGATCTCGCAAAGCATGTATAGTCGCTTCTTTGGCTCCCTCTGCCCCCCCTTCATGCCGATAAGCATAGGGATAAGGGATGACATGCGACTGGAACAACATTGGGCGAAACACGTCATGATATAGAGGAATCGCCCCAACGCTCACAGCGCCAATCGTATCTCCATGGTATGCTTGCCCCATTGTGATAAAAGATTTTTTATGACGATGGCCCTTGTTATGCCAATACTGGAAAGCCATTTTAATCGCGATCTCCACTCCGGTTGCTCCAGAATCCGAATAAAACACTTTGTTTAATCCATGTGGCGCGATGTCTGCAAGCCGCTCCGCCAGTTCAATAGCGGGGATATTAGCCATACCTAGCAAAGTTGAATGAGCGACAAGCTCCAATTGGTTCGTAATGGCTTGGTTAAGCTCCGGTACATGATGTCCATGAACGTTTAGCCAGACAGATGAAAATCCATCGTAATACGCGCGTCCCCCAACATCATAAAGTCTAACGCCCTCTCCACGCTCAATGATAAGAGGATCCTCGTTATTGTAGTCTTTCATTTGTGTAAAAGGATGCCAGACATGCGACTTGTTGAGGGCCGCAAGTCGTTCGTAGGACTTTGACACAACATTCCCTCCTAAATAGAATTTATTGTTAACCAATAATTTCGTTATTAGGTTAACAATAGATAGAGGTCAGTTTAGCAGATCATTACATCATTGTAAACACATTTCACTCATCTACAGGTTAACAATAAAAAAAGAGCAATGCCAAGCGCCTGAACGCTTACATTACTCTTTATAAAAAATGTAGAATTAACTTATTTCTTGTCGAACATGCTATTGTCGAACTTTCAATACCGTTGTCAAATCCAGGAAGGAATTTACGACACGTCGCACGCGTTTATCGACATCAGGATGAATATCGCTGTAAGCCACTCCTGTTTGAAAACTTTTACGCTGATCGCCGCCAATGGAAACCCACTCCGGGCAGTTAATGCCATGAAGGTTGCGAACGATTGTTTGCAGCTGAGTCAACGAGCTGACAGCTACAGCACCGCCCGCTGAACTGACGGAAAGCACGGCTTTATTATTAAAATGATCTTGCCCCAGATGATCCAGTGCATTTTTTAGAACGCCAGAAATTCCGCTATGATATTCAGGCGTCGCTAACACGATGCCATCCGCTTCGTGCATTGCACGCTTCAGATTTTCAAGTGCTTGATGACCGCCATGAGCATCGTCCGGTGAATAAAACGGGACCGGTGTTTTGTTCAGATCAATAAGTGTGGCTTGATGCCCAAGCGATTGAACCAAGTGCTGAATGTACTCCGTGAGTCTTGTACTTGTAGCTGCTTGTTGGTTGCTTCCTGCAATTAGGGTGATTCTCATTACATATCTTCCTTCCCAGCGTTGGAATAATAAAGAATAAGAACTGATTGATGATTTTATTATACATGGTTTTCATTAAATTTCCAGACACAGATTATAATAATTATTAAATAGGTTTTATTATCAATTAAAAAAAACTGCCCCCACCATGGAAAACCATGATAGAAGCAGCTCATCTGTATAAACGATATAAGGGCTAAGAATTAGCAATCGAAGTACAGGTTGTACTCGTGCGGGTGAATACGAATTGCAACTTGTTTCGCTTCGCCACGTTTCAAGTCGATGTAGTTATCGATGAAATCTTGTGTGAATACGCCACCTTCTGTCAAGAACTCGGAATCAGCTGCAAGAGCATCAAGGGCTTCTTCTAATGTACCAGGAACGCTGCGGATTTCAGCTTTCTCAGCATCAGACATTTCATAGATGTTTGTATCGAAAGGACCGTATCCAAGTGCACGTGGATCGATTTTCTTTTTGATACCGTCAAGACCAGCCATCAACATTGCTGCGAAAGCAAGGTATGGGTTAGCTGTGCTATCCGGTGTACGGAATTCGATACGACAGCCTTTAGGTGTCACAGCCGCGATTGGAATACGAACTGCTGCAGAACGGTTACCTTTGGAGAATACAAGGTTAACCGGAGCTTCGTAACCAGGAACTAGACGTTTAAAGGAGTTTGTGCTTGGGTTCGTCAAAGCGATCAAAGCTGGTGCGTGGTAAAGGATACCACCGATATAGTTAATTGCCATTTCACTTAAGTTTGCATATGCTCCTTTTTCATAGAACAAAGGCTCGCTTCCGTCGAAGATGGACATATGAACGTGCATACCGCTACCATTGTCGCCAAACAGCGGCTTAGGCATGAAAGTAGCAACTTTGCCATATTCTCTAGCAGTGTTAGCAACGATGTATTTGTATTTGAGCAGGTTATCTGCTGTTTTAGTTAAAGTGTCAAAACGGAAGTTGATTTCAGCTTGACCAGCTGTTGCCACTTCGTGATGGTGACGTTCGATACGAAGACCTGCGTCAGCAAGTTTGTTACACATTTCGGAACGAATGTCTTGTTGAGAATCGATTGGAGCTACTGGAACGTAACCGCCTTTAACTGGAACTTTATAAGCAAGGTTACCGCCTTCTTCTTTGCGGCCTGTGTTCCAACCTGCTTCTTCGGAGTCAACTTCGAAGTAGGATTTGTTCATGCCATTTTCGAAACGAACATCGTCAAAGATGAAGAATTCGGATTCTGGTGCGAAGAATGCTGTCGTACCAACACCTGTTGTTTGAAGATATTCTTCAGCTTTTTGTGCGATACTACGTGGATCACGATCATAACGTTCGCCTTCTGGCGTGTGGATGTTGCTCATAATGATCAATGTTGGGTGCGCTGTGAAAGGATCTACATAGGCAGTTTCCGTATCTGGCATCATTACCATGTCAGATTGTTCAATACCACGGAATCCTGGGATGGACGAACCGTCAAAAGCTACGCCGTTTACAAATGTTTCTTCATCTACTTCAGAAGCTGGCAAAGAGATATGCTGTGCTTTACCGGAAAGACCTACGAAACGAAAATCTACCCACTCAATATTTTTTTCCTTGATAAGGTTCAACACGTTTTGAACTGACATTTAAAAAACCCTCCCATTTCCGTACATTCAACGTACTTTACATGATTAATGTTCAACTTTTTGTTGTTATCTTGCACATATTATATAGCGATTAAGCTTTCACAGTCAATACTTATGTCAGGTATTTTTTATTTATGTGTAAGCTATGCTTACACTATTTCACAGACTTTTCTTATATACAAATAAAGGAAACGAGTTTCTTCTATATAGAAGAAACTCGTTTCCTTGAACATAATATTATGCCAGAATAGCTTCTTTCTGCGTGTCGAACTTTTTGCCAAGCAATGGCGCAAGCTTCTCTAAATCTACGAGCAAGTTTGCGAATTGGTCCGGGAACAGGGATTGTACGCCGTCACCGGTCATGGAGTTGTCCGGATCCGTATGCATTTCGATGATCAAACCGTCCGCGCCTGCAGCTACGGAAGCTTTCGTCATCGGAACGACAAGTTCTCTGCGACCTGTACCATGACTTGGATCAGAAATGACAGGAAGATGGCTAAGCTGTTTAAGTACTGGAATGGCAGATAAATCCAATGTGTTACGTGTGTAAGTTTCGAATGTTCGGATTCCGCGCTCGCAGAGCATAACATTCGGGTTGCCGCCAGCAAGAATGTATTCAGCTGCATTCAGGAATTCGTCATAGGTGGAGCTGAATCCGCGTTTCAGCAGGACCGGCGTTTGAATCGTACCCAGCTTGCGAAGCAGGTCAAAGTTCTGCATATTGCGTGTGCCGACTTGCAGGATATCCGCATACTGTGCGCACACATCCACGTATTCAGGAGTCATAACTTCTGTAATCGTTAGAAGTCCATGCTTCTTGCCCGCTTCAGCCATCATGATCAAACCTTCAACACCTACGCCTTGGAAGCTGTAAGGTCCTGTTCTTGGCTTGAATGCGCCGCCGCGCAGCACTTGCCCCCCTGCCGCTTTCACCAAACGGGCGATTTCATCGATTTGTTCCGGCGTTTCCACGGCGCAAGGTCCGCCCATAACAACCAACTGCTCGCCGCCAATTTCCACGCCTTTAATATTAATAACGGTATCTGCCGGATGGAAGTCACGGCTTGCTAATTTGTATGATTTCGAAATTTTCACGACTTGTTCCACTCCTGACATTTGGCGCAGTTGTTCTGCTAATTTGGGATCTGCTTGACCGATAATACCGATAACCGTGCGATCTTCGCCTTTGGAAACGTGTGCTTGCACACCTTGCTTCTCAATAAATTGGACGATTTCTTGAATACGCTCGTCAGACGTTTTGTTAGAAGTAATGGCGATCATGATATACACGCTCCTCATTTATATGGGTTGTTCCACTTAAACACTTCAACGCTTGTTCGCTTCTACGCTTTTAATCACTAAAGTAAATATACAACGCTTGACGAAGATTCGTCAAGCGTTAATTTATTTGCTATTCTTCTTGCTTAGAAGGTGCTAGCTGATCCTTGCGGAGTCTGCGTTTTTCTTTGCGACGATTTGTATGGTGCTTGAGAAAGAGCACTACAGGGAAATAAGCAATAATACCGAGAATGGTTCCAACCACCATCCCACCCACAATCAAGTCCAAACCGCTTCGGATAATATTGGATAAGATATGAGGCAGATGATGAATCAGATACACCTTAACATGCTTCGGTACCAACCAATCTCCGACCTGCTTATTGAGGATTGAGAACGGGAGATAAATCACCTTGCCGAATACAAACCCAATTAATGCCGCAGGCAGATTAGCTCTTAACAAATAGACCAAAGGAAAAATAAGAACGAATGCAAATCCAGCTGTAGGCAGAGTAAACATTTCTATAGCCAGACCAATTGAAAAGCCGCGCGCTACCTTAGAAGGGCCGCCTTTGGCACGTAAAAGAAGTAAATATTTGTACCTAAACCAGCGTTTGCTGCTTTTCCAATCGTAGCGAGTTTTCATCATTTTCACCTTCTGAGTGCTCTGCATGCTGGTCACAATCCCGCCCTGTGGAATAAATACGAATCACTCACTGCTGGCTGCTTTGGACTTCATAGCCGGGATGAGCTTCTTCATATTAATAGTACGTATAACTGCCCAAGTGGTTTCATCTTTCGGATCGTAACTTTCCAGGTAAGAAATGACTTCTTTGGTAATCGGAGTCGGCGTTGAAGCCCCTGAAGTCACCCCAACTTTTCGGACATGGGTTAACCATTCCCGATTCAATTCAGTGATATCAGCTATTCTATACGCCCTGACTCCAGCAATTTCCTCTGAAACTTGCGCTAAGCGGTTGGAGTTATTGCTTTTGGGATCTCCGACGACGATAACCAGATCAGATTCTTTGGCTTGTTCGGCCACAGCTTCTTGCCGTACCTGCGTTGCAAGACAGATCTCATTATGAATTTCGGCCTTAGGGAACAGCTCTAAGAGACGATTCATGATGTGCCTGATATCCCATTGGCTCATCGTTGTTTGATTCGTAATGATGATACGCTCGGACTTAACGTTAAGTCGATCAGCCTCTTCCAGCTTCTCAATAAGATGCACAAGGCCAGGGGCAACCCCAACGGCGCCTTCCGGCTCCGGATGCCCCTTTTTACCAATATAGATAACTTCATAGCCGTCTGCTACTTTTTCGCGAATTAAATCGTGCGTTTTTGTCACATCTGGGCACGTTGCGTCGACAACCGTCAAACCTTTGTCTCTTGCCCGTCTTCGAACCTCGGGAGAAACGCCGTGTGCCGTGAAAATGACAGTACCTTTTTCAATTTGCTCCAAAATTTCCAGACGGTTCTCGCCGTCCAGTGTAATGACGCCCTCATCTTTGAAGAAATCGGTGACGTGCGCATTGTGCACAATCATACCTAATATATAAATCGGTCTTGGAAGATTTAAATTTTTTGCAGTTTGCATAGCCAATGCCATCGCGTCTACGACACCATAACAGTAGCCTCTTGGAGAAATTCGTACGACTTCCATGCCTTCCACCTGCCTACATCATCTGTTTTCCTTTTATTATAACGGATTACACAGGTAGAGGAAAGTTAGCCGGCAACCATATCATAAATGTACTGCCCTCATCTTTGCGTGTCGTCACTTCAACGGACCCGCCATGCTCATCAATAATCCATTTGGCAATCGATAAGCCTAGTCCTGTACCCGTAGTTAACCCTCTGGATAAGTCGGCACGATAGAATCTGTCGAAGATATGCGGAATATCTTCCTTGTCCATCCCAATCCCTGTATCTGCAATTTGAATGCCGATAAAATCATTCGTCCGCGACACATGAATCGACACCGTCCCGGCCGGCGTATACTTAAATGCATTCTCAATGAAAATAAACAGCAGCTGCTGTAAATAGTCACGATTCCCCTGTACGATGGCATGGTCCAGAACTTCCAGATCACCTACCTGCCATTCCGCCGTATGCTCTAACAACTGCGCCCTTCTCACAACTTCCTGCACGAGCGGCAGCATTTCGACAGAATGCTTTTCCATCACAACGCCTGCATCTGCTCTGGCAAGCGCGAGAAGATCGTTCACGAGCCTGCTCATCCGCTGCGCTTCCCCGGCAATGTCGTGCATCGCTTCCAGCGACATTTGCATCTGTTCCGGTGTGGCGAGCTCCGTCCCTGACGTCTTCTTCCACATTTTCTCCAAAAGATCCACATTCCCTCGAATCGTCGTCAGCGGTGTTCTCAGCTCGTGAGAAGCGTCTGATACGAATCTGCGCTGCGCACGGTAGGCTTCATCCAGCTCCAGATAAGTAATCTGGATGCGTGAAAGCATGCCGTTGATCGTTTGGGTGAGCCGGCCGATTTCATCAAGCGGTCCTTGGTACTCAATTCGTTTCTCCAAATCGTCTCCGCTTCCAATTTGATTGGCAGCATCAATCACGCGTTCAATCGGTTGCAGCGCCTTACGCGATAAAAACCACCCCAGCGAAGCAGCAACGATAATCGTAAACAATGCCCAGAACATGAGCGTATACTTAAGGGTAACGGCCGTTCTCTCATAACTGCCAATAGGGACGGCCGCTTGGAGAATACCAATCAGATTATTAGCTTGGTCGTAGATGCCTTGATAATAGATGAGAAAATCCTGCTCAAGCACTTTGGTTTTTTGAAAAAAACCATCGTCATCGCCCTTCAACTTATCAATGCTGGAAGTATCTAATGGCAGTGCTACATTATAAAATTGCAGATTCGCCGAGCGATTAAAGGTTTTGAGATTCACATTATATAATTGCAGGAACGTATTTGTAGAATAGAAATCTCTGTTCTCCAATTCTAATTCCACGACAAGCCCCTTTTGTGATAGGGCGATGCTTTTCTGAATCCGCAGGGAGGTATTCCCCGCTTCCCGTTTCAAGTCCTGACGGATCTGATCATACAAAAAGTAATTCAAGAAAACGTACAGCACGATCCCGAAAAGCAGCATCGTTAATGCCAAAACACCGGAATACCAAAGCGTCAGCCGCAAACGAAGCGACATATCAGGATTCCCCTCTCAATACGTACCCCGCTCCCCGGACGGTTTGAATCAAGCGTTTATGGCCAAACTCTTCGGTCTTTTGACGCAGCAGTGCTATGTATACTTCGAGAACATTGGATTCGCCGCTGTAATCGTAACCCCATATTTTCTCCATAATAATGTCGCGTGAAAGGACACGCTTCGGATTCTGCATGAACAGGTGAAGTAAATCAAACTCTTTGGTCGTAAGTTCAATTAATTTATCGCCACGGAATACTTCACGCGTATCCAAATCAAGAATCGTATCCTCATAGGTCAAACGGTTGGCCGGCTGCTCCGTCCGCTCCGTTCGACGGCGCAATAGCACTCGCACCCTTGCGAGCAGTTCCTCGAGCGCAAAAGGCTTGACCAAATAATCGTCAGCTCCAAGATCCAAGCCTTTCACACGGTCGCTAATTTCATCTTTGGCCGTTAACATCAAGATCGGCACCTCGCTGCCGCTTTCACGGATGCGCCGCACAACCTCCCAGCCATCAATATGCGGCATCATCACGTCCAAAATCAGTAAATTGGGTTCCGACCTCAGCATTTGCTTAAGTCCTTCAGCACCATTGCTTGCCGTTTCAACGGAATATCCTTCAAAAGCCAGGCCACGTCTCAACATAGACGTAATTTTCTCATCATCATCGATCACCATAATATTTTCCCTCATTGGTTGGCCCCCTTCTTCCTTTTCATTGTATCAAAATCAGCTCAGCAAGCAAAAAGAAGCAGAGCCTGCAAGCTTGCGGCCCGCGGGTCTCCACTTCCTTTTAACCGTACGCACGAATCTTTGTTTATAACTAAGCTACTTCTCTTATTCAGCAGGCGTTTCAGCCAACGTATTTTTGTCTCCGACTGTAAGCGGCACATCCATCCGTTTGCCGTCGCGAATAACACCTAACGTTACTTTATCGCCGACTTTTGTAGCTTGAACTTTCGTAATCAACTCTTGGGAGTTTTTGATCTTCGTACCGTTAATATCAACAATTACATCGTATTGGCGAAGGCCGGCTTGGAAAGCAGGACTTTTACGTTGAACGCTGCCAACTAATGCCCCGTCCGTATTGGAAAGCTTCAATTCGCTAACCCAGTCTTTACCGATATCTTGCAAGCCTACGCCCAAGTAAGGAACTGGTTCTTTAGGAATTTGAACGTTGTTTTTCAGGTTCTCCAAGACGGAAGAGATGGTGCTTGTCGGGATGGCAAATCCAATCCCTTGGGCTTGCGAGCTTACCGCCGTGTTAATCCCGATAACCTCACCGTTCAAGTTGAGCAGAGGTCCGCCGGAGTTACCCGGGTTAATCGAAGCATCTGTTTGAAGCAAGTGCTTATACTCGCGTGTACCTTTTGTATCTGGAATAGAGATCGGACGTTCCTTCGCACTCAGCACACCAACAGTTACCGTATGATCAAAGCCGTAAGGGTTACCGATGGCTACAACCCAATCTCCAACGTTCACATCTTCTGCTTTGCCAAGAGGGAGAATCGGGAAATCTTTGTCGCCTTCAATTTTGAGGACTGCCAAGTCTAAGTCGTAGCTGTTACCAAGCAATTTGGCTTTGAATGGTTTATCGTAGCCCTCAACCGTAATTTGCACTTCATCAGCGCCATCAACTACGTGTTCATTTGTTAAAATATAGCCGGTTTTCTCGAAAATAAACCCTGTTCCCATCCCTGCCGGCTGTAACTCACCGCTGCCCGAATCTTGCGTACCGCTTTTTGGTGCGGTATTGCCGCCGCCGTTATCCCCGAAGAATTGACGGAAGAACGGATCATCGAAAAGCGAATTGCCCCCGCGTGTCGACTGCTTCGGCTTCACCAAAGATTCAACCTTCACGATAGCTGGCCCGGCATTTTGCGCGATCGCGGAAATATTGCCAGGGCGGACCACGTCAAGCCCTACATTTTTCACTTCGCCGTTATCGCTGGAACCCTTCGTCGTAGCCGTAGTCGTGCTGCCCGATGCCAACGGCTGGTTGCCTGTGAACAAGTTCATTTTGTCAGCGGTGAACATGAGTCCTCCTACAACCAAGGCTCCTGCCATGAAAGCAGCGAAAACGCTTTTTACAGAAGAAGAACGTTTTCTAGTATGCGAATCCCAAGGACCAGGTCCTTGTGCAGAACTTACATCCGGGCCGAAGCTGAATGGGCGCAAGTTCTTAGGCGGGGTAACCTCGACGCTGGACGTTCCCTCTGTGCCTGATGCGGAGGTTGTAAGTGCTTCCTGTTCGTTACTCTCGTTAAAAGCGGACTTGTAAGGTCCATAAGAATAATAGTAGGAAGGTCTTTCTTTGTTCGGATCATGCGGTTCTTCAGGGTTCGTTTCTTTACGGTTCATGGAGTCGTTCGAATCGCTATTGTTATTCTGCGACTTGAAGAAGTCGCTATAGTCTTTTTTGTTGTCTTCCATATTTCTTACCTCCATTTGTTTATACGAGTTATAAAGTGCATGTTTGTTAGTTGGATGATGTCTTGCTGTCTATGGTACTATCATGCACTCACAACCTTAAACGAATATTAAAAAACAATAAAATGGAGGTAAAAAAAGGACAATTCTATTGTATCCAAGCTTGTTCGACTTTTTTGAGCAGTCCTGCGGCTTCTTTTACCCACTTGTCGTCTACGGTTGCATCCGGATCGAGCGGCGCCTGAAACTGATCAATCATCGCTCCATAGGTTTCCGCTTCTGCTTCTTGATCAAGGCCTTCATTATAAACATGTTTCAACACAAATGGAGTTCCCACCTCTACGATGGCATCTGTCGCCTCTGTATCGCCATCAATTCTTCCCGTCACCACTTGAAATGGAATACGCAACCACACTTTATTGGCTTCATCTAAAGAGCGGTCAAAATACCCATGATCATAATCCCAGTTACCGCCCAACGCAAAATCAAACTCCTGCAGGTGGTCTCTTACACTGTCGAAGGACTCTTTGACCTGTTCTAATGAAGAAGATATTGTTTTCATTCCGACACTCCTTAAGCGCTCATATTAATTTCCTTACGCATAGAGTGTTCCAAAATGTAGTTTTTATGTGTCATGAGGGCTTACTTGCTTAAACCCAACCTTTCCGGTGTGCAAAAATAGCCAATTGTGTACGATCATCCAATTCACACTTCATCAGCAGATTGCTGACGTGTGTTTTAACCGTTTTTATACTAATAAAAAGTTCCTCAGAAATGTCTTTATTGCTTTTCCCTTCTGCAATCAATAACAGCACTTCCTTCTCGCGTGAAGTTAAGCCCTCTTCCTCCGGCATGGCGTTGCGTTGTCTAACCCCTCTCGTCAGCGCCATGGACACCTCCGAATTCATCACAGGCATGCCGCGGTATGCGCTCTGGATGGCGTGAATCAATTGATCGGACGAGACGGTTTTCAGCATGTAGCTGATAGCTCCCGACTCTACGGCCTCAAGCACCTTGGCTTCTTCCAGAAAGCTGGTTAACATAATGATTTTGACCTGCGGATATTTGGCGTAAATTAATTTGGTTGCTCCGATCCCGTCGAGCACAGGCATCGTGAGATCCATCAAAATGACATCAGGGAGCCCTTGGGACAGCTCACCGTTTAACTTGCCGAACGCTTCTTGCCCATTACCGGCTTCCCCCACAACTTCCAGACCAGGCTCCATCGAAATATAAGTCCTTAATCCCACACGAACCATATCGTGATCATCAACAATCATTACCCTAATGTTACTCATGGCTTTCTCCCTCTCTTTCCTTTGTGACCATGCCAGTCTGACCTGTAAAGCGCGGAATGCGAACCCTGACACGGGTGCCTGAACCTAACTTACTGTCAATCTCCACATCTCCGCCCAGCTTTTGCGCTCGTTCTCTCATCGTGGATAGACCATGGGAAGCTGAGGAGATATCCTTTCGCTCGAATCCTTGGCCATCGTCTTGCAGTTGAAGCACATACTGATGCTCTCTTTCATAAATAGCCAGCCTTACTCCTTTGGCAGAAGCGTGCTTCACCACATTCGCAAGACCTTCTTGGATAATCAAGAAAAACTGATGCTCAATCGCTTCTGATATCGGATCACGCAATGAAACGTCAAGCTGGCCCTGCAGCTCATGGGTCCGGCAATATTCCGGAAACCACTTCTCCAGGGCTTCTTGAAGGCTCATATCATTCAATTCAATCGGTCTAAGCTGTGAAATCAAACCTCGCATCTGCTTCTGGGCATGGTGCGACATTTGAATCAGCTGATTCATGACTGCCCCCGCTGCATCCGGGTTTCTTTCCAGTATTTTGGGCAGAGAGGACGCTGACATATGAATAGCGAAAAGCTCCTGGCTCACCGTGTCGTGCAAATCGCGCGCAAGCCGGCGCCGTTCTTCCATAACGGCATTCTCTGTAAGCTCTTGATCGCGAATCGCCTCGGCCTCGCCAAGTTTCTGCAGCAGCTGAACACGTTCTTCGACAGAAGCCGCCATGTTATTAAAAGCATCATATAAGTACATAAACGGCTCCACAGGCTCAAGCTCAATACGGCTGGCGAAATTCCCTTTGGATAGTTCGAGCATAGCCACATGAAGTTCATCGACCTTACGCTGCCATCTCTTGGTTGCTACATAACCTACTGTTAAACAGACCGCTAAAATGGCAATGAGAAACCACATCCGGAACTCCCATGACGCAAGCTCCCGGCTGTAGTATTCCAGCACAATAAAAATACTTGTGACGGTGAGTAAACTCGAGATCAGAAAGTAATTCAGCAGCTGCCACTTCATATTGAACATTCGCAATTTGTACATGCTCCATCCTTAACCTATCTTTTTGATTGTTATATCACCAATAAACATGCTTGTCGTGACGATAAGCTTTCGTTCGGCTTCATCATAATGAGAGGTCTGTGTTCTCACGCTGCGCAGAAACCCACTCTCACGGCGATCAAGAACTTTCATGTCCCCAATAAAAGAACTTGCCATCACACGAACTTCTACATCCAAATCGTTAGGAATAAAAATTTTCACGTCGCCGATAAAGGCAGTTACATGGATCGTTGTTTCTCCTAGCGGAATGGCCGCACGGGTCAAGTCAATCACAGAATCTCCAATGAAATGAGAGATTTGAATCGGCTTCAGCTCCCAAGCTTCCTGCCCCAGATGAACATCCCCGATGAAACCGTGACGATGAAGAACATCACCTGAATCAAAATTGCGCACGAAGTCATCGTAATGATGGCCGTGAACGTGCCTGTGATGGTTTCTTGTTTTCGGCTGACCATGCGATTCCGGTTGAGCTGTAGGTGCCTTCGCGCGTGAATCCCCGGAGCCAAGCCATTCGTCCGCATGCTTTTGATGAAATTCGCCATGAATATCTTTGAGAACTTCTTTTTCCTCGTCGCTCAGTGTATGCTTGGTTTCGTTTCCTGTGAAAAGGTCCCGCTCTACTTTCTCCTTATGGTTCCAGCCGGCGGAGTCCCAAGGATTACTATGTCTCTCATGCTCCTTGCGTCTTGCTTCCCGTCTCTCTCTTCTTGCTTGCTCTTTGGCTTCTTTCATGGAAAGCCAGTCCGGTGACTCTCTGCGGCCAGGGCGGAAGATAACGTTCAGGCCAAATAAGATTAAGGCAACAGGGGCCAAAAATTTAAACATGTCTCCCAGCGATCGATCGGTGAGATTCAGGTTCTTAAGAAGGAAAATCGTTCCGACACCGCAAACGAGTAAGCTCCAAATCGAACCTCCCCAATGATACTTACGCTGCCATAGGAATCCGACGAGCCCGTAAAAGATGAGAATGACAGGCCAATACGTGGAAAACATATAAGCAAGGTCAATATGAATGAACCCCAGTTGATTAAGTAAAAATAGGATACCTGCCGTCACAAGGACAAGCCCCCAAATCATGCGTTGAAACATATGCGGATTCATACATTCTTCCTCCATTTGTGTGCATCGTTGTTAAGATACTTCTAGTCTATAAGATACAACCAAGATTGAAAAGAGACGAGGGATTGAAGACCGCCTCGGTCTAGAGACTGAGTTTTTCGAGCACAACCACGAAATAACTGACATGGATTTGGAAGATACGAACAATACTTTCTTTATGTTATGTATTCTTACGTATTTCGTTGACATGCTTATCATGAGAACCGTATAATTGTTCCATTAGAACGCTTCGAATATAAGGGAGAGATTACAAATGGATCAAATCCAACAGCTTTCCAGCGGTCTAGATACCATATGGGTGGTACTAACGGCTGCCATGATTTTATTGATGGAAGGGGGCTTTGCGTTACTGGAAGCAGGCTTTGTCAGGCAGAAGAATGCCGTAAGCATCATTATGAAAGTGTTTGTTGATATCGCTTTCGGAGCACTTATTTTTTATTTTATCGGCTTCGCCCTCATGTATGGTAAAGACGCAGGGGGAATCATCGGTACGAGCGGCTTTTTCATGGGAGGAGATTTGACACACATCGTGCTTAACATCTCACATGAAACCTACTGGCTATTCCAATGCGCTTTCGTTATCGCTGTTATCTCCATCGTATCGGGCGCAGTTGCCGAACGCATCAACTTCCGAGCTTACATCCTTTACACCATTGCCATGACAGGGTTAATTTATCCCATTGCCGGTCACTGGGTGTGGTCAGTTGGCGGATGGCTCGGCAAGCTAGGCATGGTTGATTTCGCCGGATCTGCTGTCATCCATGCACTTGGCGGCTTCTCGGCACTCGCCGCAGCTGTGATCATCGGCCCGCGGATCGGTAAATTCTCTGCGGATGGATCGGCCAACATCGTCCCACCCTCCAATTTGCCGCTAGCTTCCGTAGGCGCATTCATCCTATGGTTCGGTTGGTTCGGCTTCAACTCCGGCAGTACGCTAAGCGCTACCAATACATCGATCGGCCATATTGCCGTAACAACTATGTTAGCTGCAGCAGCAGGCTGCGCAACCTGCATCCTGTTTACGATGTTACGCTATCGCAAAGCTGACCCGCCAATGGTTATCAACGGCGCGCTTGCAGGGCTCGTCGGCATTACCGCCGGCTGCGCATTCGTTAGTGATGTTGCCGCCATTTTCATTGGAGCTGTTTGCGGCATCGCGATGGTCTATGCTACTGAAATGCTGGAAGCCAGACAAATCGATGACCCCGTTGGAGCGTTCCCCGTGCACGGCATCAGCGGCAGCATCGGAACATTGGCTGTAGGCTTGTTCGCGCAGCCTGACGCTATCCGCGAAGGTACAGCCGGTTTATTTTATGGCGGCGGATTCGGTCTGTTAGGTGTTCAAGCATTAGGTCTTGTTACGGTTTGTATTTGGGGCTTCGCCCTCACATGGGGCGTCATGAAGCTCATTAATCTCATCGTACCTCTGCGCGTAAGCAGTGATGAAGAGCTCGTAGGCTTAGATGTAGGGATCCATGGGGTTCCCGCTTACAGCCAGGAGGACGGTTTCCTGGACTTGGAGCAATTGAAAAAAGGATAAAACGACAGCAAAAAACCCTTCCAGACGGAAGGGTTTTAATTTGTTATTAGTTAAGCAGCTCTTCGAAATCATCTGGAATGGTGATGTCCTCGCCAGGCTTGGATTCGTTCATAATCTGTCTGGCACGCGCAATTTCGGCACGCAGCTTGTTCACTTGCTCCATCGGCTTCTTCACATAATGGATATACTCAACGGCCAGATGATGGTCAGGTTTCTTCCCCGTAAACATGCGACGAAGTGAAGACATTGCCTGATAAGCCCGCTCTTCCTTCATTCTCTTCATTTCGTAACGCTCCACTACCTGCTCGATCTCTAAAGCCTGCTGCTCCTTGCGGGCAATGTAAGCTTCCAGGAAAGGAAATACCTCCGCGGCTTTCCTTGATGTCTTTTGAGAATTACCGTCCAGTCGCATAGCATTCAGCACAGTCACTTCACCTATCTCTCCATGTTAACATTCATTACAGTAATCTTATTTTACACTAAAATATTGGTTTTGAGAACCATTATTTCAAGATTAAATCGATTCCTATGACGCCAATCGGGGTTCCCGTGTCACCTATTATCGCTTTAGATAAAGTAATGCACGGTTTTTTCGTAATAGCTGACACGTATTCCTCCGAAACAAAGAGTTCACCGGCCATCGCCCGCTTCCACCACTCTCTTCCTTTCCCATTCACAAGACCGGCTTCAGGCAGTGAAAAGATGAAGGTCCCGTCTGCCCGGTTCGACCAGATCGCCTCAATCCCATCTGTTTTCTTCAAAACTGCGCTTAATTGAGCGGCATGATTTCCATCGATCAAGGAAGTGATGTCAGGTTTGAGGACAAGAGCACTGAGCAGCTGCTTCATCTCTTGAATATTAACGTTGGTTGTCCCCTTCGTATTTTGTAAACCAACGGCTTGAATAGCTTGGATAAGCTCTGATGAGGAGCGATCAAGATTTTGGTTGATGTGCTGCAGCATCGAAACTTCCTGGCGCTGCTTTTTCATTTGCATAAGCGTGTTCTCCACGCTGTTCATGGTTTCGTTCATCAAGTCCACCACTTGACCGAGCGAAGACCTCGTGCCTGTGACTAAGGTAGACTGCGTCTTGGTTGAGGTTGTCGTACTTGCAACGAGATTGTTGACATGCAGGATAAGCGAGAAGATCGTATCGATCTTTTCCTTCATCACTTTCATTTCGCTAATGCCTAAAGCAACCGACTTCTTTTCTTCTGCAACTGCAGCCACAACTTGTGCAACGCCGCTCTCGATGGCGGCCAAAATTTCCGATGAGGTTGTCACCGCTTCATGGCTTTGCGCCGCCAGCTTCTTAATCTCCTGTGCGACAACCGAAAACCCGCGCCCTTGCTCGCCTGCTCTAGCGGCCTCGATGGAAGCATTAAGAGCAAGCAACGACGTTTGATTGACCACTTCGGCAATGAACGTATTGATTTCTTCGATTTTAGAAGTATGTGTGGTAAGATCCTGAATCTTGCTCTGCATCGTATCATTATTGATATGCAGATCGCTCATGACTTCGTCTGTGGCATTCAGGGAGCGGCATACATCGACAACCGTGTCTTTGGTCTGTTCGCTCTCTTTGTGCATATGTAACGATGAATCTAAAATATGATCGGCTGCCGCCGCCACCTGCTGAATCGCTGCGAACGCTTCCTGCAGCTGTCCTACCGCTTGATCGCTGCGAGCCTTGAGATCCTCTTCGCCTTGAATGGACGCATCGGCAATGTGCAGCAGTTGGCTAATAGAGCGGTTCACTTCTTCTACCGCCGCTGCCAAGCGATCCGCCACGACCTGTGATTCCTGAATAAAGGTTCGGAATTGCTCCTGCTGCCGCTTTTCAGAGTCGAGTGAAACGCTTGATGACCTATTCATAACAGTGATCAATAACCCTAAAAACAAAAAAACAGCCAAACTCGCAGCCGTAAACCAAAAAGATGTTGAAAATAAAGCCACTACACTTAAGGCAATACCGATGAGAATAAGACCATACAACCAAGCTTTCAGTTTCGTCTCTGCCTGCATAAGCAATTGGCACTCCTCCCAGATGGGCAAATGTTAGATTTTGCTACATTATATCGAAAATAGGCGACGATGAAAAGAAATAAAAAAAGCAGAGACCCTTAAGGATCCCTGCTTTTTTAACATCGCTATGGTCATTCGTTATTTGTTTTGGTTTTGTGTGTTCGTTTGTTGCTGCTTGTTAGGTACCGCAGTTTCCGTAGCGAATTCTACGTCTTGTGCTGCTTTCTTGTTGTTTTTGTTCTTAGCCATGTTCAATCACCTCCTGTATGTATATCGTTTCCCAAACAGGATTTTTTATGATGAAAAAATTTAGCCCGAACCATTTTTATAACGATTTGGTAGGAGACAAGATCTCATCCTTCAATTGATTCCAAATGAGCTCCGTCACCTTGCCGCTCCCCTGCTTGACGATAAAAACTTTGACGGTTTTCTTGCCCCATTCCTTGTAGACCTGATCTTTTGTGTCAAAATACAAGTCAATTTTCTTCCCTTTAATCGCGCTTCCCGTGTCGGCAACTACCCCGTAACCGTATCCCGGGATAAACAAAACTGTGCCTAGCGGAAAAACTTTCGTGTCTGCAGCGATGGTCGATAACGCTTTGTCGTCCCGCTTTACTTTGATCCCTGAAAAGGTAATGCCGTATTCAGGATGATCCGGATTTTTACCCGTAGATTCTTTACCCGCATAATACCCGGTAGCCGTCACTTCAACCGACTTAAGCTTGGACAAATCGGAGTCCAGTTTAGGCACATAGCGATAATTAACTTGCTGCCCACGATCTTGTGTTACTGGCACAGAAACAGGTTCCGAATTGCTCGGAGCATCCATTTGGTGCGGCACTTGTATATGGCTTACGGTTTCTGCCGTGTTTCTTGTTTCTTGTCCGAAAAGCGCAATCAAAACGTTCATGATCATCCAGGTTCCAAGCCATTTGGGCTTCATAAATAACGCAGTAAACATTGTTTTGATACCTCCCCTACTATTGCAGGTTGTCCAGTTCATTCCAGAATTAAACCTCCATATGCAGACTCACTGATTAAAATGCCCCCTTTGCGTTCCCTTATACATACCAAAATGCCTAATTTTGAAAACAAAAAAAGCAGAGAAGAATGACTCTTCTCTGCTTTCGTTGTATAAGATTATAGTTTTTTGCTTATTTCTTCATTGATCATACCGATCACTTGATCAATCGGATGTGTACCCAGATCCCCTTGACCGCGTTTGCGGACAGACAGGCTTTCATTCGTTACTTCATTTTCCCCGACAACGAGCATGAACGGAATTTTCTCCAGCTGCGCTTCGCGAATCTTGTAGCCCAACTTTTCATTGCGGTTATCCGCTTCGACACGAATACCTGCAGCCAACAGACGCTCAGTTACCTTGTTTGAGAATTCCTCAAAAGCAGGCGATACCGGAATGACTTTGGCTTGTACCGGCATTAACCAAGTCGGCAGAGCACCTGCGAAATTTTCCAGCAAGAACGCTGTCATCCGTTCCATAGTCGAGATGATCCCTCTATGAATAACAACCGGACGATGTTTCTGGCCATCTTCGCCTGTGTACTCAAGCTGGAAGCGCTCCGGCAGTAAGAAATCGATTTGCGCAGTAGAAAGAGTCTCCTCTTTCTTAAGAGCAGTTTTGATTTGAACGTCAAGTTTAGGACCGTAGAAAGCAGCTTCCCCTTCAGCCTCGTAGAATGGAAGGCCTAGCTCTTCTACAACTTCACGCAGCATGCGTTGGGAAGTTTCCCACATTTGATCATCTTGGAAATACTTCTCCGTATCCTTTGGATCGCGGTAGGAAAGGCGGAAACGATAGTCTGTAATGCCGAAATCAGCATAAACTTGACGGATCAGAGTAACTACACGCGAGAACTCTTCTTTAATTTGATCCAAACGACAGAAGATATGAGCGTCATTCAGCGTCATAGCGCGAACACGGTGTAAACCGGTTAATGCGCCTGACATTTCATAACGGTGCATCGTGCCAAGCTCTGCGATACGAACCGGCAGATCACGGTAACTGCGCATGTCGCTCTTATAAACCATCATATGATGCGGACAGTTCATCGGACGAAGTACTAGTTCTTCATTGTCCATGACCATTTTCGGGAACATATCTTCGCTATAGTGGTCCCAGTGTCCGGAAGTTTTGTATAGATCCACGTTGGCAAGAACCGGTGTATATACGTGCTGGTAGCCTAAACGCTCTTCCAAGTCTACAATGTAACGTTCCATTGTACGTCGCAATTTAGCACCGTTTGGCAGCCAAAGCGGTAAACCTTGACCAACCTCGCGGGAGAACGCGAACATTTTCAGCTCTTTACCCAGCTTGCGGTGGTCACGTTTCTTTGCTTCTTCAAGCAAATGCAAGTGCTCATCCAGCTGCGCTTTTTTAGGGAACGCAGTTCCGTAAATACGCTGCAGCATTTTGTTTTTCGCGTCTCCGCGCCAGTATGCACCCGCTACGCTTAACAGTTTGAAAGCTTTGATCTTGCCAGTGGATGGCAAATGCGGTCCGCGGCATAGGTCGAAGAACTCACCTTGATCATAAATCGTGAGCACGGAATCTTCCGGCAAATCACGGATTAACTCAAGTTTGTACGGATCTTCCATTTCAGTGAAGATGCGAATCGCTTCCTCACGGGAAACCACGCGGCGAGTAATCGCCAGGTTTTCGTTAGAGATGCGTTCCATTTCCTTCTCGATTTTCACCAAATCCTCTGGATTCAGCGGCGTTTCCAAATCGATGTCGTAATAGAATCCATCTTCAATGACAGGTCCGATTCCTAATTTTACAGCCTTGTCGCCATAAATGCGTTTAATAGCTTGAGCCATTAAATGAGCTGTACTGTGACGATACATTTCCAATCCCGCTTCATTGTCGAGTGTTAAAATCTCAACGTCAGCATCATTTTCCAAAGCGAACGACAAATCAACCGATTTTCCGTTGACTTTACCGCCTACCGCATTTTTCTTTAATCCGGAAGAAATGGACTCCGCCACTTGCTCAATGGTCGTTCCAACTGCGTACTCTCTCACTGCGCCATCTGGTAATTTCACTTGTACAACCATCTTCGTTCCTCCTGTATGTGTGATTGAACGCAAAAAAGCACACTGCATCCCATAAGGGACGAGTGCGCTCAGCTCGTGGTTCCACCCTAGTTCGATTCGCTGCATCTCTTATCAAGTATGGCGAATCCTCATCAGCATTCGGTAACGGGAATGATTCCGGTGTTGTATACTAACAGTCTGCAGATCAGGCCGAATTCCACAACACGGCTACAAAGGGGTAAACAATCTGTTTCACTGAAGGAGATTGCAGCCTGGTCTCCTCTCTCTGTACAGTTCTTGCAGAAAGTTCTTGTCTTTGATTAACGCCTTCGCTCACTATTATAATTGGCTCTTCGTTCAAGGTCAAGGGGATAGTTGGTCTTGTTTTTTCGCTTCCCCTAAATAAATGTCACATGTCCGGCAGTAGGAGCACACCGTCGTTCGATCCTCGAAGATCTGCCTAATCGTTTTGATGATCGTCATGTCAGCGTCTCTTGTGTGAATATAGATGTTTGCAGGAGATACCGTTATCAACGTGCTCACGATCATATCTTCGAAATTAATGTCCTTTTCCAACATTTCCATCTTAAAAGAAGCATCAAATTCATTGGCGTCAATGAGTTCCATACGATCATTCAAAATAACGAATTCATGCCCGCCTTTGTGAATGAGATGAACAACCGGAATTTTGGCTTCTTGGATATACACAAAGTATTGCAAAAGAGAAATAAATTCCTGGTATTGGCGATCCATCATAAATTCGTCTATCGCATATTCCGCGATTTCCCGGAGCTCGTCCGTGTAATCTTGCAAACGGAAATGCAGGAAGCCGTCCAAACTGAGTCTTGAAGTTTCTTCTAGAGCCAATATGAGCTGGTCGACTAAGACTTGTCTGCGCCGCTGAATGCCGAAACTGTTGGTAAGAACAGGGGAATCCTCTGTCCCTGTGTCTGTATAAACCGTTGGTTTACAGTATCCTTCGATAGCTTCCAAATCTTCCTTAGCCTCATATTTAAACTCTTTAATAAGCAATTGACGCAAAATACTTGATTCCTTGTCCGCAATGATGTGATCTGCCAATGCACCAGCCAGATTCGGCAGCATTTGGCGTCGCACCGCTGAAATTTCCTCGTCAGTCAACTTCGATTCCAGGCGGATATATGCATGTGTTTCTGACCATTCGTATGCAATAGTCCATCCACTTTCAACCATATGTAAAAGTTGCAGCTCACGTTCGATTTGAGCGCTTAGCGAACGCACATAGGACTCATCAACCTTCATGATCACGATAGTAAACAGCTCCATACCCTCACTCCTTCCATCAATACATCCTCCTCTTAAGAGTATATGGTCGATAGGTAGGAGATATACAACGAACAAATTGCCATTTCCTTTCAGCATTCTTTATCAAATCTTTAAGTAAAGTTATTCCAATCGCGCAAATGTTCATGCTATGATAATCATCGTAGTGCTTTAGTCTCAAATTGGAGTGAATATCCATGCAAATAGACGCATACCAACTGCACAGACACGCTTGGAACCGCAAGCTGCTGAACACCTACTGGTTCCTTGTCCTGCTTCAATTACCTTTCGAATTACTCTACTCTTTCACTACAAAAAGAGATGCATCCTTCACATCAGGGCATCTTATTGTCTCCGTCCTCACCATGATCTTCATCCTGCTTATGCTGGAAACAACCAATAAATTTTATAAAAATCAGCTGGATTACCAAATCATAAGCGGCGGTGCGATCTTATCCTTCACCATTATTTACTTCAATTATGAAATTAATCTTGTTATCCTTTATCTTTTGCTTCCGATTTTCGTTTCTATTTTTTACCTGCAATTTTCCAAGATCATATACTCCATAGCCTTATCTCTCGTCTCCTTCTCCATTCTTTTTATTGTCAAATTGCGCTTACTCGCAGATTACACCTTCATAGATCTGCTGACGATATTGCCAGTGCTAACCATTATTTCGATCATTACCTTCGGCATTATTAAGCGCGGCGTTGAAATCCTGAACAATTTGCAAATAACAACGGAGCTGAAACAGGAATTATTGATCAAAAACATAATCATGGACAAGCTCTCCAAAACGGATGCATTAACTGATTTGTACAATCATATTACCTTCCATGAATACTTGGATGAGCTTATCGTGCAAAACGCTTTAGGTCATTTCTGCATTCATATCGCTGTGCTCGACATCGACAATTTCAAGAAAGTCAATGATACCTACGGACACAGAGCCGGTGACGCCGTTTTGAAAAATGTCAGCAGCACCTTGAAACATCATGTGGGCCTTAATGATTTTGTAGCACGTTACGGCGGCGAAGAGTTCGCTATCATTTTCACAGAGAAGAACACCGATGTAGTGTTTGACCTGCTCGAACGCATTCGTTGGCAAATTTCTCAAATGAAACAGGAAGAGCTGAACGGCCAACCCGTCACCATCTCTATCGGTCTCAGCGAGTATCAGCCTGGAACTTCCAAAGAGCTGCTTTTCGCCGGCGCCGATCAATCCTTATACACAGCGAAGAAAACGGGTAAAAATAGAACGATCATTCACACTGCTCCCCTGAAGGAAGTGCAATAAGTAACGCAGAAAAGCCCCCAACCACTACACTAGTGGAAGGAGGCCTCTTTATTTATTAATTCTGCATGACAAAATCTTTATCAATTTTCACGTTTTCGTCATCGAAAACACGCAAAATTTGATATTTCGTGTTCCGCTGCGCAGGAATTTTGCCTGCTTGACGGATAATGTCCAGCGTTGAAGTAACGTTGACTTTGTGCGTCGTGCCCGCCGCGGATACCACGTTTTCTTCAATCATCGTAGAGCCGAAGTCGTTGCAGCCATAACTTAAGGTCTGTTTACCCACTTCAGGTCCCATTGTAACCCAAGAAGATTGGAAGTTCGGCACATTGTCGAGCATAATCCGGCTAATTGCCAATGTTTTCAAGTATTCTTCAGGTGTTACTTTCTCCGCCTTCATGTTTGTATTATCCGGTTGGAACGTCCACGGAATGAACGCAAGGAATCCAGGCGTATTCAGCTTCTGCATCAATACGTCGTCTTGTGCGTCACGGATACGCAGCATGTGAAGCGCGCGCTCCTCCATCGACTCGCCAAAACCGATTACCATGGTACCCGTTGTGTGCATACCAATTTTGTGCGCGGTTTGCATGACGTCCATCCAGTCGCGCCATGAACCTTTAAGCCTGCTGATTTTGCGTCTAGTACGGTCATCCAAAATTTCGGCGCCACCGCCAGGCAAGGAATCCAATCCGGCTTCATGCAATTGGCGAACAACCTCTTCTAAGGATAAGCCGTCTGAAACGTCTTTCATTTTCATAATTTCTGCCGGTGAGAAAGAATGCATTGTAATGTCAAAACGCTTCTTAATCTCACGCAGAATGTTCGTGTAATAGCTGAATGGCAAGTTCGGGTTGGTACCGCCTTGCATCAGAATCTCCGTACCGTTTACGTCCAGTGTCTCTTGTATCTTCTGGAAAATCGTCTCGTCCGGCAATACATATCCTTCAGCTGAACCAGGAGCACGATAAAACGCACAGAATCTGCAGTATACATCACAAATGTTTGTATAGTTGATGTTCCGGCCAATAACGAATGTAGTAATCGGGTCCGGATGCCATTTCTTCATAATTTGATTCGCGGTATCGCCAATTTTTTCTATTTGATCGGATTCGAACAGTGTAATGCATTCTTCTACATCAATTCGGCCGCCTGATTGTGCTTTATTTAAAATACGATCGATCGGTTTCACAACTCTTCACTCCTTTAATTTCTGATGGCTCGTATCCATTTATCGTACCATACTCATGCCAAAAAAGCAGCAAATTGCTGCTTTTCATAAGTAGGAACCTTTTTCAAATATGACTATTCTGGGAATTCCGGAACGTTTAACCGCGAAGCGCTTGCTCCAGATCTTCAATGATGTCTTCGATGTCTTCCAGACCAACCGAATACCGGACAAGACCGTCCGTAATGCCTCGCTGCAGGCGAACTTCCTTCGGCATTGCAGCATGAGACATCATAGCCGGATAGGACAAAATGCTTTCTACAGCTCCTAGGGAAACGGCTACCAACGGAATGCGCACTTTGCTCAGCATCTTTTTAGCCTTTTCACCGGAGCCAACATCGAAGGAAACAACGGCCCCATAACCAAGGGACTGCTTTTCATGAATCTCTCTACGTGGATGATTCGGAAGACCCGGGTAATACACGACCTCAACGTCAGGCTGTTCAGATAGCCATTGCGCCAATCGTTGTGCGCTTTTCTCCGACACTTCCATACGGGCTTTCAAAGTTTTCATTCCGCGGATGAGCAGCCATGAATCTTGTATGCCAAGAACATTGCCTAACCCGTTCTGGATCTGCTTCATTCTGCGGCCCAAGCTGTCATTCGCAACTACGGCAAGTCCAGCCAGGACGTCACTGTGTCCGCCCAGGAATTTGGTTGCGCTGTGAAGCACGATATCAATTCCTAGTTCGATCGGACGTTGATGGTAAGGCGTCATGAATGTATTATCCAACATCGTCAGCAAATCGTGCTCTTTGGCAAAAGCAGCTACTTCCGCGATGTCCGTAATTTTAAGCGTCGGATTGGAAGGCGTCTCCAGAAACACTGCTTTAGTGTTAGAACGCAGCGCTGCACGAACTTGGGCGATATCCGTCATATCAACAAAGGTGGATTCGACCCCCATACGATTCATAATCGTTGTAAGCAAGCGGTATGTACCGCCATACACGTCTTCCGTCACGATCACATGATCTCCTTGTGAAAGAAGCATGAAGGCCGAGGAAATCGCGGCCATGCCGGAAGCAAAAGCGAAGCCGCGGGTTCCGCCTTCGAGTAGGGCAATATAGTCTTCCAGAGCTTGACGGGTTGGGTTCCCGGAACGCGTATAATCATACTCCGGAGAAACTTCCAAGTCAGCTTGATGGAACGTTGATGCTTGATATAAAGGCACGCTGGAAGCGCCTGTCACTTCATCAATCTCAGCGCCAAAATGTATGAGTTTGGTAGCGAATTTGCCGTGCGGCTTGCGTTTATCGTTCGGTGAATGGCTCATTACAGGGATTCTCCTTCTAATTCTGCTTGTGCTTGGCTAAGCGCATTCGCTAAATCAGCGATAAGATCATCCTGATGCTCGATGCCGACAGAGAAGCGCAGAAGGCGATCATCCACGCCGATTTGCTGGCGAATTTCAAGAGGAATATCCGCATGTGTTTGTACAGCCGGATATGTCATCAGCGATTCGACGCCGCCCAAGCTCTCTGCGAAGGCGATAAGCTGAATGTGACGCAAAATCGGCTCAACCAGTCTGGCGTCTTTCACTTTAAAGGAGAAAATCCCTGTATTTCCGCTCGATTGTTTGTTTTGAATAGCATGGCCTGGATGAGACTCCAGTGCCGGGTAGTAAACATCACTGATGAGCGGGTGCTCCAGCAGGAAGTTTGCGATGGCTGTTGCATTTTGTTCATGACGCTCCATACGAAGCGCTAGCGTCTTCATACCTCGCATCAAAAGCCAGCTGTCTTGAGGCCCAAGCACGGCTCCAATCGAATTGTGAAGGAAGGCCATCTGCTCCGAAAGCTCCTTGCCCTTTGTCACAATCAAACCGGCAAGCACGTCGTTGTGTCCACCCAAATATTTGGTCGCGCTATGAACGACAATGTCTGCCCCCAGCTCTAATGGGCGCTGTAAATAAGGAGTTAAAAGCGTGTTATCGACAATGGACACAATACCCTTCTTACGGGCCCATGTACATACAAGCTCGATATCTGTAATCATCATGAGTGGATTCGTCGGCGTCTCAATGATCAGCCCTTTGGTATTCGAACGGTAGGCAGATTCCAAGCCGTCCAAATCGTTGGTATCTACGTACGTAGCCGTTACACCGAAGCGAGACATGATTTTCTCGAGCAGACGGTACGTACCGCCATATAAATCCAAGGAAACGATCAAATGATCGCCTTGGCTAAAGTAGGCAAAAACCGTTTGCAAGGCTGCCATGCCGGATGAACATGCGAAACCCGCATCTCCGGATTCCAATTGCGCGATCGCATCCTCAAGCACTTTACGAGTTGGGCTTTTGGTACGCGCGTAGTCAAAACCAGTGCTTTGACCGAGCTTCGGGTGACGGAAAGCAGTAGCTTGATAAACAGGGAAGCTGACAGCTCCGGTTACAGGTTCTTCGATGGAGCCAATTTGGGCGAGACGACTTTCGATTTTCAACAAAGGGAGTTCCTCCTCATGATTTGGGTTCGAATTACAGTTGCGCACTTGCCAGGCTTTCGTTGATATTAGCGGTAAGCTCAAAAGGCGTTTCTTGGTACACATAATAGTTCAACCAATTGGAAAACAGCAGGTTCGCATGAGCTCTCCAAGTGTTATAAGGCTGTCGGCTAGGATCATTGTTGGGGTAATAATTTTTGGGGATATCAATAGGAAGTCCCTTGCTCACATCCCGATCGTATTCCCATTTCAATGAATTCGCATCATACTCGGAATGGCCCGTTACGAAGATATGCTTGCCATCACGTGTTGCCGCGATATAGACACCGGATTCCTCTGATTCGGATAAAATCTCCAGATCCGGACATCGCTCAATGTCATCACGACGAACGTCCGTGTGGCGCGATTGCGGCACGTGGAAAATTTCATCAAAACCGCGAAGCAGCTTCGTATTCGGCACCTCTACCGTGTGCGGGAATACACCGAATATTTTGTTGTCCAGCGCAAATTTACGAACCCCGAAGTGATGATACAAACCCGCTTGTGCTGCCCAGCAAATATGCAAGGTAGAAGTGACGTTTTCTTTGCTCCAATTCAGGATTTGCGTCAACTCCTCCCAGTAATTCACATCTTCAAACTCCATCTGTTCGACTGGAGCGCCTGTAATAATCATGCCGTCCAGCTTTTCTTCTTTAATATCGTCAAAAGTTTTATAGAACATCTCCAGATGTTCAACGGAGGTATTCTTGGAAGTATGAGTTTTCGGATGCAGAAGAACGAATTCCACCTGCAGCGGCGTATTCCCGATCAAGCGCAGCAATTGCGTCTCGGTCGTTTCTTTGGTAGGCATCAAGTTTAACAAAGCAATGCGAAGTGGACGTATATCCTGGTGATACGCGACAGATTCGTCCATGGTGAAGATGTTCTCTTGGTTTAAAATTTCTTTGGCAGGCAGGTTGTCAGGAATCTTGATCGGCATCCTGTTCACTCCTCTTCAATGGTTTATTTTGGGTGTATGAAAATGCAAAAATGGCCTTCTCTGGAATCAGAGAAAGGCCATGGAATGTCACTGTCAATGTCCTTCTCTTATCTCCCAGATTCGCTTTCTACAAGCGGTTCCGCAAGAATTAGCACCGTGCATCCCTTTGCTTGCAAAGGTTTGTCGGTTGCCGGGTGTCATAGGGCTAGTCCCTCCACCTACTCTTGATAAGAAAATGAAACGTATGCGATTAAAATCATCATACTATAAAATAATGTAAAGTCAAGACATTAACCGATCCCGACAACCTGTAAAACAAAGAAATTGCAACAGGCTGTCCATCTGTGGTAATATTGATACGAAATGTATCGTGATTTGGTGTTTAAATAACGCGAAACAGGGTTAAATAAATATCAAACTGATTACATGATCTAACTATTAAAGGGGGTCCATTATGTCCGCACCATCTTCGGATAACTTCTCTGCTTTCGCTTCATTAAATCGATATTTCGCTTTAATTGAAACATCGAAGCCAACCAGGCAACAAGCTGAGGATGCCGCTGCCTTATTATGTCGAGTCTACGGCGCAGAGAGTGAAGAAGATCTGCTGCTCCGAGGCAATCCTGAACTGATTGACATTTATCAAGAAATGAAAGGCAAGATTTTGAAAGCCGCCATGTAATTCATGGCGGTTTTTTTTGACACCGAACAAGCCCTGAATCCATAGAGTATCTAAAGCGAATTCTTACTTGTTTGCACCAAACTTTTTGGCTTGAAACGGGATATATGAAGGGTTATACTAGACAAGTATTATTCGACACGGACGCAAAAGGGGGGCATACGTTTGGACGGGGAACCGAGGAGTAGCACCTGCAAGTTGTGTAAATTTTATAGTGTAGGAATGCAGTCGGTTATTCCATCATTCGTAGTCTCGCGCACATGATGAACGTAACCGGCTGATTCCATGCAAAGGGGTGGATCAGATGAAAACACGGTGGGTTCAGAATGGCATTTTCACATTGGTCGAAGACGTGTCTGTCGCACTAACACCTCCAGAACAAGGCTTTTATTGGATTGATGCAGGGATCGAGGATTTAGAACTTCTTCAGCCTTTATTCCATCTACATGATTTGGCCGTGGAGGACTGCTTGAGCGAAGAGGAACAGCGTCCTAAGATTGAATTTTATGATTCGCATTATTTTATCGTTATAAATAGCATTCGTTTTGATGATGAGGAAATTTTCCTCCGCGGACTTAATCTATTTCTTAGCAAACATGTCATTATTACCGTTACTAGGCAAAAAATTAATGAACTTCGCGCTTTAAAGCCGTTTCTCTGGGAAGAGGAGGTCAACAGCGCCGATCGTTTCCTATACCATCTAGTCGATCTTGTCGTCGATAACTACGTTGCGGTTGGTGACCGTATCGAGGCCAAGATTGAAAAGCTGGAAGAAGATATTTTGGTAGCGACCAAAAAATCGCATTTGAATGAGATCATCGGACTTCGTTCGGAAATTCTCTGGCTCAAAAAAGTGCTTGTTCCACAACGTGATGTGATCGGTACGCTAGGCAAGAAGGATCTCAGGCTGATTGACCACCAGCTCCAGAAATATTTTGGCGACATTTATGAGAATGCCGTCAAAATTGTGGATACGTTCGATACGCTCCGCGATTTGATGGGGAACTTACGAGAAGCTTACCAGTCCAGCCTGGCGAACCGCGCGAATGATATCATGCGTGTTTTTACCGCGCTGACAACCATTTTCATGCCGCTGACGTTTATTACAGGAGTGTTCGGAATGAACTTCGATAACATTCTAGGGCTCCACGTCGCTCACGGCGATGAGTTCGTCTTAGCGTTTATGGGTGTGTTAGGGATTGCCATGTATATTTTATTCCGTAAAAAAGAATGGCTATAATAGAAGGAAGGGCTTCTTGAAGCAGCAGATTGCTGTTCAAGAGGCCCTTTTTATATGCTCTGGTTAAACTCGTTTGATTTTCACAAACTTTCGTTTGCCTACCTGAACAATATCGCCATCCTGCGGTTGGCGTATTTCATGGATATTCGATATTTTCGTTTCATTGATTTTCACCGCGCCTTGCTCAATACTGCGTCTTGCTTCTGCGTTGGAAGCCTGCAGCCCCATAGAAACAAGCAGCTTAATAATGGAGATCTGGCCAGCATCGAGCAGTTCCTCGCCGATCTGCATTTCTTCGATATCCTCCGGCAGCGCCCGCTTCTGAAAAACCGTAATGAAATGCTGCTCAGCCTCTTGAGCTGCTTCTGCACCATGATACATACGCACATATTCCTTGGCCAACTTCATCTTGGCATCTCTTGGATGGACAGAACCCGCTTCCAGTCCCTCTTTCAACTCCTGAAGGGCCTCGCTCGAGATCGCAGTCGTTAACTCATAATATTTCAGCATAAGCGAATCCGGAATCGACATCGTTTTGCCGAAAATTTCATTCGCGGCCTCATCGATACCGATGTAATTTTTCAAGCTTTTGCTCATCTTCTGCGTGCCATCCAGCCCTTCGAGCAGTGGCATCAGAATAGCCACTTGGCCGTCTTGCATCTCATAGGCGCCTTGCAGTGTGCGTCCCATTAAAATGTTAAACGTCTGATCCGTGCCCCCAAGCTCAATGTCGGTCTCCAGTGAAACAGAATCGTAGCCTTGCATTAGCGGGTAGAAAAATTCATGTACATGAATCGGTTGATTGGCCGCGTATCTTTTGGCGAAATCGTCCCGCTCCAGCATCCTCGCCACCGTTACTTTGCCCGCCAGCTTCAGCACATCATCAAATTTCAGTTCACCCAGCCAACTAGAATTGTAGTAAAAGGTTGTTTTCGTGAAATCCAAAATTTTGGACAGCTGCGTCTGATACGTTTGGGCATTATGCTGAACATCCTCTTCTGTCAGCTGTTTGCGCGTTTCCGACTTCCCTGTTGGATCGCCAATACGACCTGTGAAATCTCCAATGATCAGCTGAACTTCATGGCCCAGCTCTTGAAATTGGCGAAGCTTTTGCAAGACAACCGTGTGCCCAATATGAATATCAGGCGCAGATGGATCCAAGCCCAATTTCACTTTCAACGGTTTTCCCGTCACAATTGCCCGGGTAATTTTCTGTTTCAGCGCGTCTTCCGGTATGATTTCAGCCGCACCACGTTTGATGATTTGCAGTTGGCGCTCGACTTCCTGCCTTTGTGCATCGGTTAATTCGATCCCCGTCATCTTGCAATCCCTCCTCATCATTATGAAAAAACAAAAAGACAACCTAATCGTCCACAAAGGGACGAGACGGTTGTCTCGCGGTACCACCCTAATTAAAGCGAAGGATCTGCGACTCTCATTCGCAGCCTTCTCTTTCACTTAGTCATTGTAACGGCATCGAATGCCGGGTATAAGCTACTGATGCTCTCAAGGTGAGCATGTTCCCTCAACCAACTCGGAACGGTAATTCGGAGCCATGCTTGCATCGGTTTGCACCTTCCACCGACTCTCTGCAGCAGCGGCATTACTCCTACTAAGGGCATAACCCCAGTTCGTCATCGCTTTGATTGCTATTAAGATTATTGACCATTTAATCATATCTGCCTAAGCTCTGTCAATACTAGCTTGCAGCTTGCGCACTCATGCTTTCCTTGTCCTTGCGAAAACGCAATCGCAGCAATCGAAGCCATTCATAAGCACGGTCGAGTTCTTTGCCTTTCAACTCTTCCGTACCGACGATACGCTGAAGAACCGGCTTCAGATAACGGTCACCTTCGGATTCAAAAGCGTTCCATGCCTTGATCTGTTCCTCCTCCGGGACCGAAGCCAGTTCTGCTTCCACCAGCAGATCCATATCATAGCCTTCGCGGTCCAGTTCCTCTACCCACAGCAGAAGCTCTCTGCGCGGCATCGTCAAATCGGTTTGAAGATCAGCCAAGCTGCCTCCGCGAGCCGTAATCTCGAGGAGTTTGCGTTTGCTGACCTCACGGTCCAGCTCCATACGCAGCTTCTGCTCCTTCTGAGCGAGGAGCCATGACTCGAACTTGACGATATCGACGCTCTTGGCAACCCAATCCAGCGGAAAACCATTCGAACGCGTATACTCCGCAGTAATTTTTAAAATATCCCCTACATACATATTCGTCTTCTGCTCACCAAAGCCGGGGATTTGCTGAAGTTCTTCCTTGCTTTGGGGTAAGAAAACAGATATCATGCGCAGCACCCGATTCGTGGCGAGAATATACGGCGCTTTGCCTTCGCGAGAGGCTTGTTCGCGTCTCCATGCACGAAGCTGCTCGTACACTTCTTCGCTTGGGTTTTCTTCGCAATAATATGTCAGCATCTGCGTCATTCTCGCTTTGCCAGATAGCACTTGGGCGGATTCCAGCTCCGAGCTCACAATAGGACGGAAACCGCTGCGAAACTTCTCGCGCAAACCATGACGGAAGGTGCTTAGCATCTCATCCCAACTCATCCCTTGGTACCACTGATCTTGCTGCAGCTTGCCCGCGCTGTCGGGCTCGTTCCAGAACACATTCCACACGCCTTGCTCTTCAGCAATTGATACCTGCGCAGATAATACGCGATGCCCCCCCGTTTCTTTCTCCAATGTGTTCAAAAAAACAATGTTCATACTTACCTCCTCCAAACGTCTACAAAAATAGGTTAAGAAAAACGAAAAAGCACCTCTTCAGCTAGGCTGAAAAGGTGCTTCCCTTTTTCCGATATCCAAATCATACCATGTTTGTAAGATGGGCGCAACCTATGTTTTGTTGACAAGCCTATTTCGGTTATAATGAAAGACATACCAGAATGAAAAGAGGGCCCTTATGTCTGATTATGACTTTTTATACGACCATCAAGAAGAGACGACAACGCGTTTTGTATGCTTCGTCGGCAATGCGCTGCACCGTTTTGACCTTGCGATCATGACTACAACCCGTTATTATGGCAAAAAACTTGTGATTGATTTACAATCAGGACGCAGTGCGGTAATTGGTCCGGATGACTTGGCCGAAGAGGGATACCTCGAATACGCTTTCAAGCTCAATGAAGAGCAAGCACTGGAACTGAATGGATTTTTATCGCAAATTATCGGTTCCATTCATTTCACGGATATTTAACGGATCAGCGGGGGACACTGGAAAAAGCACGCGCAACCCAGATGAGGAGGCATTTTCCATGAGTGTTGAAGAATCCGCGAAAGATAAGTATACCGAAACAAAAGGGTTCATACCCGAGCAGCGAGATGTATACGCCGATTTGGAGACGGTCGAATCCCAGCGAAACGACCTGATCCCCGAGGAATTTCCCGAAGGCCCATATGGCACAAGCCTAAACACGGAATCGCTGGGAAAAAGCACACCTTGGCGTAAAGATCAGCGCCCGCCGAACCGGTTTTCCTATGAAAATCATGAGCTGCATGAAGGGCTTAAACGGGACTATCCAGGCGCAGATGATAACCGGAATGAACCTTCCAATCAAGAATAAGAAAGAGGCCATCTTCAAGCAGATTAGAATGCTTGAGAATGGCCTCTTTTTTATTATTTACCGAGCAGCTCCAAATGTTTGCCAATATGGTGGCGCAAACCTTCAGCGAATACGTCTTCCTGCTCCGTCATCGTCCGGAAGAACTCTTCAGCAAATTGCTTGCTGCCATCGGCATTTTTGGCTTGCAGCAGCAGGCCGTATGTGATGTGCAGCAATTGGCGCGCATTGTTTTCTTCCATGTAGTTTGGCAGATCGGCATCCTCGACTTCAGCAAGCGGAACGATGGCATTGATGTCCGTCGTCACGTGATAATACGCCGTCGCTTCTGTGAAATGATCCAAAGCAAATTGATGCATGCGGCGGTACAGGGAAGGGTTCACTTTTGCTACAACACGTACCGCTTCGAGCCAATTTGTACCTGCCGTTTTGATGTGGAACAAACCTTTTGTGTATTGCCCGATTAGCGGGAACACACTGAACTTGTCGCTGCCGGAATGAATGCTTAGCTTGTATTCAAAATGTACGGCAATCGCCGCATGGCTCGCCAGCTCACGCTCAAATTGCGCGATATCGCCAATGTAGTCGATCCCTTTTTGGAATTCTCCGCAGAAGCGCGGCGCCATGCTGAAAATAGTAACCCCACGGTCACGAAGCTCGTTCGCTACCAAGTAGTGGGCTTCAGGCGATGTCGGTGTAGCCGTCTCATCGATCGAAATTTCAAAATCAACCGCACGATCCAGTGTTTCGATATATTTGCGGTAAATAGCTTCCATAAAATTAATGGCTGCGTCGTAGATCAGCACATCTTTTTGGAGCGCTTCGCGCGTGTAGTTAAGTGCTGCTCCTGGTACATTAGCAGGCGTCTCCAAGTAACGCTTCTCATAGTGCTCACGCAAGCCGGCTGGCAAAGCCGCATACTTCACTGCGACCTCATCTGCAGACAATGTTTCAATCGTGTTGTCGATGTTCTCGGAGCAATCGAGCGTCAGCATCGTAAAGCCAAGACGCAGTGCATACTCGATGTCTTCCTCTTTCTTCAAATGGTCGCCGTCTGCGCCATAGCCATCTTTGTAGCCTTCTTGGAAAACCGCATAAGCCGCCGCGTCCAAAACATCCTCATACGTTCGGCCTGTAAGCGCAAGCTCACGAATACTTTGCTGCGCCAACACGGGACGGATATCTCTGCCGCGAATCGTTTGAATATGTCCAGGGCTTGCAATACCAAGGCGATCACCCAGACCCATCGTAGCTACCTGCGTGCCAAATGCTTGCGGGGCCGTATAAGGCAAGAATTGATTCAGTGTCAAACGGTTCTCGTGCGTTAATGGAGCCACTTTCGCGCCATCCACAACTTCTCCGTTTAATTGATTGAACAAATCACTCTCACCAACCGCAACCAGCCGCTTTCCAGCCTCCGTACGTACCATAACAAGCGAAGCATCTCCAATTTGTGTAAAAGATGAACCATATACTTTAACGCCTGGCGCTGATAATGTTGATGTATTTCCTGATTTGATTGCGTCTATAAGCTCTTTCATTCTGTGTGTTCCTCCCTTATTTTGCAAACGTTTGCTATTTTCTTATAGCTTAATCATATCGCAAGTTAGGAGCGTTTTCTCTTCATCTATTCCTATTTTCAAGGAAAACTATTCATATTTTTCACTACGCTTATGTTATACTTTCATTACAACAACTTGAACAAAAGGAGTACTCAGATGCCCAGCACCGTCACCTTCGGCAATGAGGATGAAGGCCCATTTTATATTCAACATATTCATCGTCATGGATCGTTCGAGAGAACACAGCACATGCATGATATGTATGAGCTCTATTATTTGTACGAAGGTGAGCGCATGTATTTCATTCGGGACCGCTCGTATCTCATCCTTCCGGGAGACCTAGTGCTCATTAATCGGCGCGAGCTTCACGCTACTTCGGATTCCGATAAGCTTGGGCATGCGCGTGTCGTGATGAATTTCAGCGATCACTTCCTGGAAAGCATGAAATCCGATGCTCCTTTCCTGCTCGATGCCTTCACGCATGCTGCGCCTGTGCTTAGGCTCGATCTCCCGACCCGTCGGTTTGTGGAAGACATTCTCGGCAAAATGATTCATGAAGCGAAAGAATCTCAGCTCGGACAAACCTTCGCTTTGCGTCATTTTCTGATCGAGCTGCTGCTGTTCACGACACGTCTTATTCGCCAGCATCCGGTCACATCACCTGAGCATGTCTCTCCTTTACATCGGAAAATTTCAACGATCGTGCGTTACATTAACACCCATTTTGCCGAAATTTTGCGATTGGAAGAGCTTGCGGAAAGATTTGAAATCAGCCCGGCGTATTTAAGCCGTATGTTCAAGGAAATTACCGGATTTTCACTGGTCGAATATATCAATCTTGTTCGTGTCCAGGAAGCGCAAAGGCTGCTGACGGAGAGCAAAATGAAAGTCATCATGATTGCTGAGCAGGTCGGCTTCGGCTCCTTGGTCCAGTTCGGCCGTGTTTTTCGGCAGATTACCAAAACGACGCCACTTCGCTACCGGCAATCGGCGATACAATTCTGAGGGAAGTAGCTCATTTCTCGCCAAAACGATAAGAAGCAGCGTTAGGGCTGCTCGTTAAACAGCTTGCTCGCTTTTGTGCTAGCACACGCAAAAAGGAGGATGCCGATTCCTATTCGGCACCCTCCCTTTTATATTAACCGATTAACTTAATTAATCCTTTGTACGCAATCTCCTCGAACTTCGCGATCACTTTCTCCCGCTCCATCGCCCAACCGCAGTCCTCAAGCGCACAGGCAACAGGCGCATCCAGACGAATCGTCGCCAAGTCACGCGATAAATGCAGCATCTCCAGCTCCGCTTCGATTTTTGCGCGCACCCCTTTTGGCAGTGACGCCAAATTTTCCAAAATACCTCCAATATCCTGATACTCGTTGAGCAGCTTGGTCGCTGTTTTCTCGCCGATCCCTTTGACACCTGGGTAGTTATCAGCCGTGTCGCCGGTGAGGCCTTTCAGGTCAATAATCTGCGCAGGCGTCAGACTTTTCTCTTCCATCAGCGTTTCCAGCGTATAAACCATGTAGTTGGAGTGCCCTTTTTTCATAATAATGACTTCCGTGCTCTCATTCACAAGCTGGAGCATATCATGATCTCCGGTCAAAATTTGAACTTTCGTCAGCGGGCTGTATGTACGGGCTAGTGTTCCAATGCAATCGTCAGCTTCATAACCGACAACACCAATGTTCGGAATGTTAAAGCTAGCTGTAACCTCTTTCACTAAATCGAACTGCGGAATTAACTCCTCCGGGGCAGGTCCGCGATTCGCTTTGTATGCTTCAAATTTCTCCGTGCGGAATGTTTTACTCCCCATATCCCAGCAGCATACCACGTGGGAAGGCTTAAAGGTTTGAATCGCATCAAGTAAATATTTCAGAAAACCGTATACCCCGTTAATCGGCACGCCGGTTTCTGTTCGCATAATATAACCGCTCGATGAAGTCGCGTAATAACCGCGAAATAATAACGCCATCCCGTCAACAAGCAGCACGGAACCAGATGAATTCTCTGACAACATAATCGCTCCTATCCAAATAAATATATGTTCAGTATAGCACGGCAGCGCTCTCCCCGGCACAAAAAACCACCATCAGTAAAAGTTACCAATGGCGGTTTACAACATCTCTATTCCTATTATCGGCTGGTATGCCAGTTAATTTCTTGTATAAACTGTGTTACGGACTCATGTAATCTTGTTGAGATTTCATCTTCCAGAATGGCTTGTCCTTGTTCGCCCCAAGTCACCTGTTTATCGAGCACATACACACCTTGCAAAATATTTTGTGCGCCCAAGGCGGACAGCACCGGTTTAAGCGCGTAATCGATAGCGAGCAAGTGAGAAAGCGTGCCGCCTACGGCTAAAGGTAGCACGATTTTACGCTCCAGCCCCTTTTGCGGGAGCAGGTCAAGAAATGCTTTTAGCACACCGGTATAGGAGGCTTTGTAAACAGGCGTAGCTACGAAAACAGCATCGGCTGCAGCAACAAGCGCATTCGCGCTCACAATGGCTTCGCTGTCAAACTTGGCGTACAGCAAGTCTTCTGCAGGGATATCGCGCACTTTGATCCAGTCTACGGTAAGACCCGCTTGCACCAATTCACTCTTCGCTACTTCAATAACCCCGTGTAATCGGGATGTAGGGGTTGGACTTCCTGAGATAATGACTACCTTCGCCATTTCGTTCACACTCCATCTTCGTTTTTTGATAAAAAAGAGACCCCGCTTCCATTATTCAATGTAAGGTCGGAGTCTCCTGTTGTTCGGTCGACTTTTAATTCATAGTATTTTGCTTGGAATTATCTTACCATCGCCTGTCAGGCACGTCAACCACTTTTCTCAAAAGAAGTTCCAGCCCGGCAGCCACCGGAGGAAGAAGGAATATCTGGATGGAATCATCATACCCGAAAGAATCGGATAGAACAACGCAAACAAGACGATTACGCCTAGTAAATAGCCATAAACCCATCTTCTTTTATGAAGCGGACCTTCTTCCAAATAATCTTTGATATAGTAGGTCAGAATGAGCACCAGGAACGGCACCATGGCAAAATAGTGATAAATAAAAGTAAGCCTCGGTACCAACATCCATGGCAAGTATTGGGAACAATAAGCGATTAACAGCATGCGCAGCAGCTTATCTTTCCTCTTCACAGCCACATAGAACGAGCAGATGACCGCGATAAAGCCAGGCCACCAAACCAGCGGATTTCCGAACGAGACGATGCTCGACAACATGCCCTGCGGCATAAACTTGGCTTGATAATACCAGATCGGGCGCAGCATCATCGGCCACTCCCACCAAGGGGAAGAGAACGGATGAGTCGCTACCAAATCTTTATGATACTTGTACATGTGCACCTGATAAGTAACTACATCCTTCAGCTGATGCCCAGGTCCGGGTACCATCATGAAAGGAATATACGATAGCGTATAAATGCCTAACGGAATAATAACAAACGTTAGTACACACCACAGGAGAGTAAGGAGCGTATTTTTTGCAAATAGCTTCTGCACAAGCAGTAGTCGGCTGCGCTCCGAATCTGATAGAGCCGGCTGCGTATCCTCCTCGGCTTCATCCCAAGATGAGATGATCTGCTCTGAATCATCCGTATCCACCTGCATCTTAGATGGCGCTCTATGCGCATCCTCCTGCAGCAAGCGCCGAGCAAACCGGTATTCGCTATAACGTTCTAATAAAGATAATAGCAGCAGAAGGGCTAGGCCGGCACCGCCGTAGATCACGATCCATTTGGAAGCAGCGCCTATTCCGAAAAAGAGGCCGGACAGCCCTAGCGGGATCAGAGTGGCCCAAAGCTTTTCCCGATAAAAGCTTAGCGTCGTATAGCGGTACATGAAATAGAACATCAGCATGATAAAAAATACGCCGTAAACATCGATCGTCGCAATGCGTGTCTGCGCAAAGTGCATGAAGTCAAACGTTAAGAGGAATGCCGCAATAAAAGCATATTCAGAACGGCCGAACATCCGCTTGGCGAATACATAGATGACGGGTATCATTCCTACACCAAACAGCGTTCCAATAATACGCCATCCAAACGGATTAAGTCCGAATATGTAAATGCCGATCGCCATGAGCACTTTACCTAGCGGCGGATGCGTGCTTTCATAAGGCTCTATTTTGTGAAGATGCTCATAGGCCGTTCTTGCGTGATAAATCTCATCAAAGTAAGTCCCGTTCATGTAAGTAGGCGTGTACGGAACTACGCTGGATTCGTCGAATAAATTCGCTGTTTTTCCTTCGTCCGCCGGGTTTATATCCTGCTCTTTCAGGTCAGTAATCGGTAAGATGGTCGAATTGCCATCCCCGAAAATCCCGATTTCATGCAGGTGCAGCGGCGCGCTTTCCTGACCGTCAATGACCACTTTAACATATCGAGCGTCTTTCATCGGTTCTACCGCGTTCCATGTGAAAACCTTGGTATGATCGGATTTGACAGAGATTTGATCCTGCCACTGCTGGCCATCTTGTGAGAACCAGAAGGAATAGGAACCTTCCCCAACGCCGGCAAAGGTGTTAATTCTAGTTATGTTGTGCGAGCTTCCGAGGTCAGCAATGACGGCTTCCCCCGTGGTTGTCGGCTTCCAAAAAGTAGTAGGCGCTTTGTGACCGCCTAGATGAAATAAAGCGATAATGGTGTATATGACGACCAGTAAACCTAGGTATAACGCATCCTTTTTAGAGAAAAAACGTCCCTTCGGGCTTCGTTCTACCCCATCCTTACTCTCTTTGAAAATGGCATTCCAGCGCTCGGTCCACTTGTCCGTGGTCGGGACTTGCGGAATCGGGACGAGCTCATCCTGATTACTCTGTTCTTGTTGTGATTGCACGAAAAGCCTCCATCCCAAAATACATGCATAAACAAATAATATAACATTGACGGCAGATACAGCCAGCATCAAGGGATCATAGCGTGGAATATGATAATCTTGATGAAAACTTCGCAGCAGCACATCCGCGATATTGATGAAATGAGTCAAACTAAAGCCAATAAACAGACCAAGAATACGGCGATCCTTGATATAAATAAAACTCATAAGAGCTAGCAGCAGCCCGTAGTGCAAATAGCGCTCATGCATTTTGGTCATACACATAAAAACAGCCGTTATAAATAAGAAAGATACGTACAGAACGGCACCCTTCTGGCCTTTGCTGCGGATATACAGATAGCAAGTGTACAAGATCGAAAGGATCATGAGCACTATGCCCAATTTTTCATAGGAGATATGTAAGAAACTCTTTTTTATGTCGATAAAATTGCCGCCTAAGAGCGCCATAAGATTAAACGCATTCAGGGAAGCATAGGGATACGAGGCCAGCGTGCCGGAGTAAAGTCCGATTAACCATCCATAACCTCTTCCAATGGCAAAAGGAAGGGCAACTACCGCTATGGTCGTCATGCCACTGAGCACGCTCAGCAGGAATACCATCAAATTGCGCTTGCGCAGTACATCAATGAGCAGAAAAATGCCGAAAAGAAGCGCCTGCGGCTTGAGCAATAAAGCCAAGGCGATAAACACGGAAGCTTGAGGCAGCTTCCCGCGCTGCTGCATCAGGAATGTCGCCGCAATAAACAGCATAAAAAACGAATCAACCTGTCCCCAAATCGCTGAGTTCGACCAGATCGCTGGATTAAAAGCAAATAATGCAGCTATTCCTATCGCTTGCAGCCATGTTCTCGCGCCGTCCTTCCCGCTGAATGCAAGTCGAAACAACAAATAAACAGTTACGATATCCGCCAGAATGGCAGGAAATTTCAGCAGTAATAACGATTGTCCACTCTCCCAGGGGATGGACAGCTTGTGGTGCAGCATGCCAATAACATATAAGACATACATATAGCCTGGCGGGTAATCCAGGAAATATTCCTTAGCATTGTTATACATGCCGGACAAACCAACCGTATAAGCACGGTCCGACCAAGCCAGAAACGTTCGGACATCCGTATCATAGCCCATCCAGATTGGTGCAAGATAGAGTCTTATGAATAGCGCTGTCAGTAGCAGTAAACCCAGAAGTAAGAATTTATAGGGCCCTTCGCCCGCTTGCTTGAACCAGCTTACCATGAGGCATCTCCTTAAAAATAGACTACTACCATTATACCCGTCCACTCTCTAGCAGAAAAGGAAAAAAGCACCGACCTTCTAGGTCAGTGCTTAGGTTCAATCTTTTCAATGCGCTCGCAAATATCGTGCAGCCAATCATAATCTCCTGTAAGCGAGGCGCAAAGCGATAAATTTTCTAGTTTTAAACGGTTCCAAACATAGGTCGCGTTAGCTTCCATGCACAGCATTAACTCATCCTGCTCTGCTCGCGTTAACTCCCGCGCTCTGCGTAATGTCCATAACTCCGCCATGCGTTGATGAACGGCCAACATGGTTCCAAGACCCTCCTGCTCGATAAGGTGCTAACATTATGCAGTATGGACAAAGTTGGGAGCGCTGAAACAAGCGGGTGACGATAAAAATATCTAGCATTGAATCCCCCCACGTTCCACCACACTTGTCGTACGCTAACGGACCCCACTGCCGTTATTTCTCATATTTCGCCCCTGTTCCATATCTAACGGACTCCAGAGGCGCTATTGGACCATAATCGGGCTAATTTCCACGTAATTTACGTGAATAACTGCGCTGGTGTCCGTTAGAATTTCATACGATCGTTTTTTGACCGAATAAGGTCCAACCGGTCCATTAATCCCCAATAAGCTTTATGGACCTATGTTCCGTAAACAATACGTGCGATACCTTTTGTGACCACTATGCACAACGAAAAAGTCACGCTCTACTAAATCATGAAGGAGCCTCCGCGCATGGCGATCCGTGACTCGTAAATGGTCTGCTAACTCCATTGCTGTAAAAGGGCGCAAAAGGCGACGAGAAAAGCGCACAGCTTCAGCTTCAAGAAATGTTAACTCAGACGCCACCTCTGTCGAGAGAAAAATACCAATAAAGGAAAGGACGAGCTGTCGACACCGCCAAGGTTCATCTTTAATAGAAAGATACGCGACAGGTAGAAATATCCAACGATCAAGTGCCATCAAACTATGCCGCCAACATAAATCCTTGAATCTTCACGACCGAATATAGTAAGTGTAACGTGAAATAAAGAGACTGTCCCTCAGATCATTTCTGACCTTTCCAGACAGTCTCTTCCAACTTTTTTAATTAAGGGATGTGGATAACGGAGATTCTATCTACCGGGAAAAAGAATACAGTATTATTACTTGCAAGAACAACGTTACCATGTTCAATACCTAGGAATCTACCTGTGTGGTTCGGAGTAGTACCTGCATGGATTGTGATGACTGTACCAAGGCTGATGCGAGACAATGTAGCATATACGGAGCAACTCATCGTTTTCTCCTCCTTTCAATCTTTATAGTACATAGTATTCTAGTGACCTTTTTTGGTATAGACGAATGACGGAAGATATTCGTATATTTCGTATTTTGGTAGATTATCCGCTTCTATTCTTCCATTATTGGTTTGGATGAGACGAGCCTCCGCAAATCAAAAAGCCTTCCTCTCACAACACTCGTTGAGAGAGAAAGGCACTGGGTCAAGCCTATTATGCTGTTGACTCTTCTTCTTCTTCCGACGCATTCGCTGATTCTGTGCCTTCGAGGAAGAATTGTACGAGTTTTACATGCTTTTTCAATGATTTTTCGTGAATCAGGTTGATTTTGCCGTTATCCAATGCACCGAAGACATAAATCAATTCCTCATTCTCATGGGACCAATCAAATCCTTCAAGAATTTGCAAGCAATCTGTCCATTCCTCGTTATATTGCCCGTTCGGGAATAAGAAACGGTTCGAGTAGAGAGCGATGCTTTCTTGGATCACCCGATTCGCTGAAGTATACTGCGCGAGACCCGGTTGCTCCGGCATCATCGGCAATAACGTATTGAAGAATTGGTGCAGGATCTCCACATACGTCGAAGGATCGTGGCGGATTTTGCGCTGAAGCTCATAAGACGGCTGCATTCTGCCCGAAAATAACATGGTTGCTGTCGCATATAACCAGCTGAAGCATGTGAAATTACGGTTAAACGACGTCAAATTGCTGCGTCGCTCTACGCCGACAGCTTTGAGGTACACGTTATGATCAACAACCTGCTGAATAACGAGATTAAGCGGATCAATGGAATCGAAAGAGTGACCGAGCTCTTTGCTCACCAGCTGAACTTTGGAGTTGATGTCGCCAAATAGCTGCTGCTCTTCTTCCTCCGTTAAGCCAATGTAGATTTGCACGGCAAGTTGTGTCTCCATCAAATCAAGACGTCTGCTCTCAAGTTGATTGATCGTGCCTTCCGTTTCTTCCACTTCTTGCTTAATATCTGCATCTTCAGGCATCTTACGTTGTTTAATTTTCAGAAGCACCAGCTTCTTCTCGTAGCGTCGAACTTCCTTCTGCATTTGCTCATTCACATAACCAAGCGCAAGGATCCGATGCTGTCCGTCCAAAATAGAAAGCTTCGAACCATGCTTTAGCAAAAATTCTTTTTCACCCTTGGACAATTGATTCACTTCACGCAGTGAAAGCGTAACCGGGCCGAAAAAGACATGATCCAGTTCGCGTTCTTGCAGATACGTGGAGATTTTACGTCTTTGCATATTACTTAGCTTCCGCTGTACCATAGGGTCGATCATCGTATAATTGAGCAAATCCTGAACGCGCAAGGCTACGGTTGAAAGCCCGAATTTCTCGCAAAACGGATGAATCGTCATTTTGAGGCGTAATCCTTCCATTAGCTCACATCCTCCTTATCGCTGATTAGGAAAGCATTCTGCTCTGTATAGAAATTTTTGATGAAATTATAAGCTTTCATGATCCGGGTACGTCTAGGTAAACGATCTTTCTCGTCTCCCGCGTAAATCCCATTCCAATTCACATGAGGAAGTATTTTCAAAGCATGCTCAAGCGCATAACGATTGAATTTGCCTGTTTTCGTTGCTTCTTCATGGATAAACAAAGCAAGCGCGATTTGGATATTTTCAGTCCAAACGATTTCACCTTTGGCCGGCGCGTCCAAATAATTCAGCAAACCGTTAAAGTAGGTACCCGCTAAAGAGACCAGATCCTGAAGATCTTTGTCCTCATATTGGTAACCGTTATTCCGAGCTGCGGATTTCATTCTTCCTTCGAACAAGGCAATCAAAATCTCAATCAGCAAGTGATACGAGAACAAGTACTCAGGCGATTTGCCGCGTTCAGAGAACATGTCAACGGTCAGCTTTTGCATAGCTGGGGCTTTGGAAGCAAGCTCCGTTGCAGCAACATGGTAAAATCTGCGTTGATCCCGAAGCACAGCCAAGTTGCCGCCAAGCTTGCGTGGAAGTTTGTTAATGTCTGAGAACAATTGGCGTTCTTGACGAGCGTTAATATCTAAATACGTCATCGTGGAAATCGGGAACGCATACAAGCGGCGAAGCTTCTCTGTAATCTCTTCCATCTTTTCGTATTCCCGACGGTCTTTGGCACGTGCCATCTGGCTTTGCAACGTTTCCATAATGCGTTGGAAAGCTGCCAGTCTGTGCTGGCCATCTACCACGTACAACTTCTCAATCGGTTGCAACCGAAGCGCTTGTTGTTCATCGTCATATTGTCCCGCGCCTCTTGCTGAGAAAATAATGCCCGGGAAATAGATCGGTTGGCGATTCTCCAAGTACAGATTAACATAATCAATTAATTTAGAAAGATTGCGCGGAATAATCGCACGCTGAACTTCTAAATCAACTTCATAGAGTGAAAATAATTTGCTCATAGGTAATGTTGCTGCAATTGTCGCTTGCCCAAACGTCTGTCCCAAGACTCCAGGAATTTCTACATACGATGAAGGCTTCTGCTCAGCTAAGAGCTCTGATAATGAGGAAATGGCGTCCATATGCTTACCCCTTTCAACTATTAAGGTTTCATCTTCTTGTGCAAAAAAATCATATATATCTCATTCTCCTATTTTTACCAAAATCTCTAATTTTCATTCTACGGTTCGAAGCCAATCGCCTATGCGTCTTGCCGCCTCAAGTAATCTGGCTTCATCCTGCACCAAAGCAATTCGTACAAAGCCTTCTCCTTCTGCTCCGAAAGCGTCTCCAGGTATAACAACGACACCGGCACGGAACAGCATTTCCCGGGAAATTTGTCGAGATGTCCATCCTTTTGGAATGGGTGCCCAGATAAACATGGTTGCCTTGGGTGGCGGTATCCTCCAACCAGCATCTGCTAAAGCCGAAATAAATACATTTCGCCTTCTTTCATAAACGCCGGCAACGGAATGATCGTGTTCCATATCTTCCTCTAATGCTGCAATTCCGGCCGCTTGGATGGCTCCGAATACGCCATAATCGATATTTGATTTGAGCGTTCGCAGCGCTTTTACCGCAGCCGCATTTCCGGTTAGGAACGCGATCCGACAACCTGCCATATTAAAGCTTTTGGACAGTGAATGAAACTCGACAGCAACCTCCTTAGCGCCCTCGATCTCTAAAATGCTGATCGGTTTAAAGCCGTCAAAAGCCATTTCAGAGTAGGCTAGATCGTGTACGACAAGCAATTCATGCTTTTTGGCATAAGCTATCAAATGCTCAAAAAAAGCACGATCTGCAACAGCAGACAACGGATTGCTCGGATAGTTTAACAGGATGAATTTCGCTTTGGCAGCCACGTCTACTGGGATGTCATCTAATTGGGGCAAAAAATCATTTGCAGCGCGCAGGGGGATCAAGTAAGGCTCAACTCCCGCTAACACGAGACTTGCCGAATATATGGGGTAACCTGGATCGGGAACAATGGCAATGTCCCCAGGATCACAGAGTGAAAGCGCCAAATGAGCAAGACCATCTTGAGAACCCATTAACGTTAAAATTTCATTATCGGGATTAAGCTCTACACCGAATCGGAACTGGTACCATCTAGCTACCGCTTCACGAAAGGCTAAGCTTCCCTCCGATGATGGATATCCATAGTGTGCCGGGTTGCGCACAGCCTCTGTAATGGCTTCAATAATGCGTTCAGACGGCGGTAGGTCAGGACTTCCTATACCTAAATCTATGACGTCTACCCCTTGGTTCATAACCTCTCTCTTCCAATCCGCCACTTCCGAAAAAATAGCCGATCCTAGCTGGCTAAGCCGTTTTGATCCCACAATTGTCATGATAGTTATCCTCGTTATGTTGTATTAAACAGTCAATCCATAATTCCTGCTTGATGAACCAGTCTGATCATATAAAGTAAAAATAAAATGAGCCCGAAATAAGCTGCTCCGAATTTCCAACGGGTTTTGGCCGGAACCTCATAGTATCGCTCCTGAATGCCTAAAGGTGTAAAATCGACCTGTACCTGCAGACCTAGATAAAATCCGCTTTCTTTCTGCAAACGGTCTACTTTGACAAGCTGTACTCTTCGAATCAAGGCTTGCTGAGGCAAATAGGCCTGTCCTTCAAAACCGATTCCTTGCCAGTACATGACAATCGTTTGCCTGCCGTCACCTACGCCCTGTAAATCCGAATACGTCGTAAAATCCAAATCGCGGGTGTGATTCTCGCCAGGTATCATATACCCTTGCTGAAGTAAATGGTCGGCAGCAAATTCAAAACGGGTAGCTACGGAAACTAACTGCTCTTTATGTCTGTATTTCACGTATTTCTTATACAAATCCCAGGCAAACATCGCCCAGATCGCAAAGAAAATAAGCTGATTCACATAATGGTCCAGATAAAAAATAAAGACTAAACCGCCAATTAAACCGACAATCCATAACCAACGGGTGACAGCCGTTGCAATTCGACCGCCATCAAGCGGATGAATCGGCAATAAATTAATTAAATTCAGGTAAAACGCAGCATAAGCTACCGAAACAATAACAGGGGAATCGACATACATGCCTAGTGCAAATGCAGCAACGCCGCCTACCGTCCCGAGAATTGGCCCTCCGATACCGACAAAAGCTTCTGTTGCTGCATCGGACGGATTTTTCTTCATTGTTATCAATGCACCTAGAAAAGGGATAAAAACAGGCGCCGAGACAGGAAGCCCTTTCAACTTTGCCGCTAAAACATGACCAAGCTCATGAATCAGAATCATGACCACTATACCAATAGCAAAAGGAAGCGGTGCGAGATAAGCGTAAGCCCAAATCGTAATAAACATCGAAATGACGGCCCCGCCGACCTTACCGAGTTTTAAGGCTGCCAAAAGCAGCTTTCCTTGCGATAACAAAACCGCAAGGAAACCGCCTATGGCTAGCGGTGATTTCTTGCGTGGTGGTTTCTGTTTCTCATCCAACTCACCTCACCCCTTTGCCCATGCTTCCTCAAATTCAGCTTCTTTAAAGCCGACCGTGACTTTCGCACCATCTGTTACAATAGGACGTTTGATCAGTCTGCCGTTTGAAGCTAACAGTTCCAACATTTGCTCTTCCGTCATGCCCGGGAGCTTATCTTTCAAATTCATTTCTTTGTACACTTCACCAGAGGTGTTAAAAAACTTCTTGATGCCAAGTCCGCTGTCGCTTAACAGCTTGGCCAATTCGGCTGCAGAAGGCGGCGTCTCGAATAACGGAACGTTCTCCGTGATTTCGACGTCATGCGCTTTCAGCCATTTCAGGGCTGCTCGGCAGGTGCCGCATTTATCATAGCAAAATACTTTTACTCTCATGATGTAAGGACTCCTTTATGTATGTGGAAAGCTAATTCATAATTACTTAAAATTTTGGGCTAATTTAATTCGAAAGTCAAGTTATTCCAAACAAAAACCATCCTAAAATTTGGATGGTTTTTGTAAAACTAGTTATTTTTTTGTAGCCACGCTTGCAAATCGGCTAAATCTGCAGGAAGCGGAGCGTTAAATTCTGCCCATTCCCTTGTCCCAGGGTGAACAAAGCCGAGCCTGAAAGCATGCAGCGCCTGCCGGTTCAGCCGCTTGCCAGCCTCTTCAGCCGCCGGGCTCGTCTCAAATTCGGGCAGTGTATACATTTTGTCCCCGATTAGCGGGTGACCTAAATGCCGCATATGTACGCGAATTTGGTGCGTTCTCCCGGTCTCGAGCCAGATTCGAACTAAAGCAGCCTGCGCATATTGTTCCACGACTTCATAATGGGTGACAGCCGAATAACCCTCCGGAGTGACGATACGGACATGCGGTTGTTCGGGATCGCGGTCGATAGGCTCGTTAATCGTTCCTTTCGTTTCCTCAAAACGTCCCCAAACAAAGGCCAAGTATTCCTTTTTCACCTGATGCTGTATCATCTGCTCGGATATTTGCTGGTGCACATATGGCGTCTTAGCGATTGCCAATACACCCGATGTTTCTTGATCCAGCCGATGCACAGGGCGGAAACGGCATGTGATGCCAGCCTGCTGCCAGTGATACACAACACCGTTAGCAATCGTATTCACGTAGTGTCCATGTGTGGGATGTACGATGATCCCTGGGTCTTTGGCCAGGATCAGCAGATGCTCATCTTCATGAAGAATATGCAGAGGAAGGTCTTGCGGCAAAATATCCTCGGACGCTTCCTCCTCCATACGGATCTCTACACGGTCTCCTGCTTTTACCTTAATATTAATGTACTGCCTGATGCCATTCACGGTAATGCCTTGTTCCGTCAATTTAATGCGGGACAGCAGCTTGCGTGAAACCATCAATCTTTTTTGCAGCACCGTCTTCAGAATAAAACCTTCTTCTTCAGGCGGCACCATATATACTAGCGGTTCATAATAGCTCATGATTTACGTCTAAACACCTCGGCGCTGCGTACATACTCCACATCAGCAATCCCTTCGCGGTGATTCGCTGTGCGGGCAATCGTAAAGAACAAATCGGACAGCCGGTTCAAGTATCTGCGTACTTCCGGATTAATTTCCTGTGTGCGTGCGAGGGTGACGACCCGACGTTCCGCTCTGCGGCAAACCGTGCGGCATACATGCAGCGTAGAAGACACGCTTCCACCGCCAGGCAGGATAAAGCGCGTAATATCCGGCGTTTCCGCATCGTATTTATCGATCCACGCCTCTAGCGAATCCACCATTGCTGCAGTAACTTTGTATGGGCGCAGTTCCTGCTTCAAGAGCGCAAGATCCGACCCGCAATCGAACAGCTCATGCTGCACCTGGAGCAAATCCGGCAGAAGATCCGGATATTTGGCAGGGTCCATAAAGCTCATGGCCTGACCCACATAACAATTCAATTCGTCCGTCGTGCCGTATGCTTCAACGCGAGCATCGTCTTTATCCACACGACCGCCAATTACGCCTGTCTGTCCGGCATCCCCGGTACGAGTATAAATTTTCATTCTTTGACGTCCTCCCTTTGACAAGGCTGTGATACCTTCATCATCTCATAAACGCGCTGCATATCCAAGTGACTTCTAACATGGTCAGCCAGCCTATCAAACTCGGCCTCTCTGCGTTCTTTGAAGCGCAAGCCCCCGTCAACAGGCGTGAGCCCTTTCATTTTCCGAATCCGGTTCAGCCACGCTCTCCGAAAATCATCATTATGCAAAATCCCGTGCACATAAGTCCCCCAAACACGCCCCTGCTCCACAGCTGCTCCGTCTCCGTGCAACACATGATCCGAGGCGATGGCCTCATCATTGGTATACGCTCTAATTTGAAAAGGCATGTCGACATGTTCCAAAAACCTCGTACGCCCCATATGGATTTCATATCCATCAATTTCGAACATCCGGAAGGCATCAGCATCAGCGTCATCTGCAAAAAGCGAGGAACTACCCTGCACTAGAACCGTACGTTTGTCCGGAGTAAACACGGTCTCTGTCGGCAAAAGCCCGATTCCCTCAAGCTCAGGATGATCGGATTCATGGCCTTGCGGATCAAGCAGCCTAACACCAAGCATCTGATAACCCGCACAAATGCCGGTGACCCATCCATTCTCGGACAACGCAAAAGCTTTGATACGTGCAGCCAATCCGGACTCGTTCAAATACCGCAGATCATCCATCGTATTTTTGCTTCCCGGGAGCAAGACAACGTCGGGATCTCCCCAATCAGAGAGATGCGTAATGTATCTGAAATGAACATCCTTTTCTTCCTGCAGCGGATCAAAATCCGTAAAATTAGAAAGACGAGGCAAGCGAATCACAGCAACGTCCAGTTGATCTTTTGCTTTCTCAGGCGTGCTCTGTGCCCTCTTCTGCATGCGTTTGGAGTCCAGAGAGGCGGAATCTTCATCCTCAATGCCTAGCTGCGGCAAATAGGGGATCACGCCTAACACAGGTTTCCCTGTCTTCTCCTCCAACCAATCCAACCCCGGTTTCAGCAGACTGACATCCCCACGAAACTTATTAATGATAAAACCTTTTACACGATCTCGTTCTTCCGGCGTCAAAATTTCCAGCGTGCCTACAATCGATGCAAAGACACCACCGCGATCAATATCGGCGACGAGAAGCACCGGCGCATCCGCCCATCCTGCCAAACGCATGTTAACGATGTCGCGATCTTTCAGGTTAACTTCGGCAGGGCTTCCCGCACCCTCCAGCACCACAATCTCATATTCGCTGCGCAGCCGGCCTAAGGCGTCTTTGACAATCGCTTCCGCCTTCGGCAGGTACGACTCGCGATAGGTCCTTGCATCTAAATCAGAGTATGGCTTGCCGTGCACAATCACTTGGGCGACCATATCCTGCTTCGGCTTAAGCAAAATGGGATTCATATCCGTTGTAGCTAAAATGCGGCAGGCATCAGCCTGTACGCCTTGAGCCCTTCCAATCTCTTTCCCGTCAAAGGTCACGTAGGAATTTAGCGACATATTTTGTGATTTAAAAGGGGCTGTCTGCCAGCCATCCTGAACGAGAATACGGCATAACGCTGCCGTAAGAATGCTTTTGCCAACATCCGATGCTGTGCCTTGAATCATTAACGTTGCGGCTTTAGCCATGCGTTCGACCTCGATTCTGTGCCAAAGCTGCCACTGTCTGCCGGAGCCCTTCAATTAACCGCTCATTGTCTTCGCGAAGCCGAATCGCGACTCGACAATATTCTTCGTTCAAGCCTTCATACAGCGAGGCGTCTCTAATCAAAATCCCCATTTGTCCCATATGATTTTGCGCCTGTTTTACCGTTAAGCCTAGTGCCGGAGGAAAAGAAAATAATACAAAGTTCACATCCGTAGGCACTACATCTAAGCCCAATTGCTGCAGCTGTCCAGTGAGCCACGCTTTCTCATCCTGCAGCCAATGGCGGCTCGCCAGCTCAAACTCCTCGTCCTCAAGTACAGCTGTACCTATGCGCTGAGCCAAATAATTAACGCTCCACTGCACTTGCTGCTGCCTGATTTCCCGAATCAAGTCCGGGTGCGCCACCATAAACCCTAGCCGAATGCCTGGAATCGAATAAAATTTCGTCATAGAACGAATAACAATAAGCTTCCGATTCGTTGAAGCCAGCTTAAGCAACGAGTGCTCCTGCTCATCAGGCACAAAATCCATGAACGCCTCATCGAGCACGCAGCTGCGACCACTCTCTAGAAGGCTATCTACGACGTGGCGAGGAAGCAGCCGGCCTGTCGGATTGTTCGGATGTCCCAGGAAAAAGAGATCCACAACCGGTATTGCGGCTTCCAGATCCTGCTGCTGCAATTCAAACTGATGGGATGCTCGCAGCGGGATATTGTGAATCCTGCCGCCTGTTTTGTGAATCGCTTCCTCATATTCGCTGAATGACGGCCTTGCAAGCCCTGTCACGGACGGCTTCAATACCCTTGCTGTCAAATCGATCAGCTCTGCCGCCCCATTGCCAACCAAGATGCTCTCCATCTCAATTTCATATTTCTGAGCGAGCTTACGCCGCAATTCACGGACCGCAGGATCTGGATACTTCACGACATCGCTCCAGGCGTCCATCCATATCCCTTTCATAGCGGGAGGCGGTCCTAACGGATTCATATTTGAGCTAAAATCAAGAAATTCATCTCTCGACCGGCCGAACGTTTCTTCAGCAGTCCAGAGATCGCCTCCGTGTCCGTAGCGTTCTAACATGAATTCCACTCCTTTCTTTATGGTGTTGCACAAATAACGACGCCAAGCAGGAGAATCGCTTCAAGCAGCTCGTTCAAAGCACCATAGGTATCTCCGGTGAGTCCCCCTAATTTGCGGCTGATGTAAGTCGCAATTAGCCATCCTGCCAACCATGTGGCACAGGCAAAATAGAGAGGGACAGGCCAAACGGCTGCATCCGAAACGGTATCGCCAAAATAAACAAATAGAGTAGTTGTAAACAGAGCTACTACTACCGAAATAGCAACATGCCACTTTGTTACTCCTTGAAAAAAACTGCCTAAACCCGACTCTTTCCTCGCGTAAGGCCACCCCTGTATGGCTGCCGTCATAAACCATCTGCTCCAAATAGGGACAATAGCCAGGAGTAAATATCCCCTAATCCCAGTGGCTCCATCCCACTGATTGGACTCCAGCAGCGTGTAGAGAAGCGCGAACTTGAGCAGCAAATGAAGCACGGCTACAATGACGCCCATCGCTCCAACACGGCTGTCCTTCATGATTTCGAGCATTTGCTCGCGCGGTCTATGGCTGAGGATACCGTCTGCGGTATCCATCAGCCCGTCTAGATGCAGCCCGCCTGTCAGAACAACCCACAGTCCCAGAAGCAGCACAGCTGCCGGGAGTGGAGGAAGGAACAGGCTTAGACCTTCACTCGCGAGAAGCAGCAAGAGACCTATCACGCCGCCGGCTAGCGGATAAAAGATCACACTGCGCCGAAAGACAAGGTCTGTATACGTTATTTGCACGGGAATCGGCAAACGTGTTAGAAATTGAAAGGCTGCTATGCAAGCACGCAGCCAATCTAGAACCATACGAGCAGTACGCACAGCAATCCTCCCATCACTACAAAGCTGACGCCGTAAAGCATCCTGACGGCGTAGACAATATCCTGCTGCGTCCGCGGACGCAGCGGCCAGCCCAGGCGGGCGCGTTCGCTCGCTACGCCGCCGTAGACGTTCAGCCCGCCAAGCTCAATTCCGAGTGCCCCGGCGACCGCCGACTCCGGAATTCCGCTGTTCGGGCTGGGGTGCAGATGCGCGAAGCGGCGTATCGCCGCCGCTGCGCGCTTCGCCGAGAGGCCCGGCTGCAGCAGGGCGACGAGGATCAGCAGGAGGCCGGTCAGCCTGGCCGGGATCCAGTTCATGGCGTCGTCCCAGCGGGCCGACGCCCAGCCGAAATGACGGTAACGGTCATTTCGGTAGCCGACCATCGAATCCAGCGTATTCGATGCCCGGTACAGCATAGCGAGCGGCGCTCCGCCGATCAGCGCATAGAAGAGCGGCGAAATCACCGCGTCAACGATGTTCTCCGCCACAGTCTCCACGACCGCGCGCGTTAGCTCTTCTTCGTCCAGGGCTTCCGTATCGCGGCCGACGATGTAACCCGTATACTTGCGAGCGTCGGCAAGTTCGCCATTGCGCAGCGGATTGTACACGAGATACGCGGCATCCTTGAGTCCCTTGATCGCAATCGTCGTTGAAATCAACCACGTACAGACGGCATAACCGAGCCATTCGTGAACCGAACGGGTGGCTAGAACGAGGACGAGTGCACTCCCTGTACTGACAACCAAAGTAGTAGTTGTAAGCAGTACTCCTTTTAATTTTTCACTCGCGGGTGAGTCGCTTTTACTGCGCAGTAACCCTTCCATCCAGCGAATCCAACGCCCGATAAGAATAACGGGATGCGTCGGCCATCTCGGATCGCCAATGAGCCAATCCAGTACAATGGCAGCAGCCGTCATACAGACGATCTCCTGCCAGGAATAAATCCACATCAATTATCACCGCACCGATCCTCTTAAGGCTGCTTGCTTCCATCCAGCCGGTAAGCCATACTTTTCAGCTCAATAGGGATCCCTACCGTTACCAGGAATACCTTCTCGCACACCTCAGCTAACCGCTGGTTCATTCTTCCGGCCAAATCGCGGAAGCTGCGGCCAAGCGGGTATTCCGGCACAATGCCGTCTCCGACTTCATTCGTTACCATGATGAGCTGTCCACGTCCACGGTAACCTGACACTGTATTCACCAGTTGTTCAACCTGCTTCATTACCAAAGTGGAAGCGTCTTGTTCGCCTTCATACTGGAGCAGCCAGTTGCTTAACCATAGTGTTAAGCAATCAACCAGAACAACCGCTTCCTCGCCGCTCTCGTCCAGCTGCTGCAAGAGCTCGCACAGCCGAAACGGCTCCTCCCGGGTATCCCATGTATACCCCGAACTGAGCCTTGTCTGCTGGTGCAGACGAACCCGCTCCCTCATTTCCTCATCGTAGATGTGGGAGGTCGCGATATAGATCCCACGCTCGCTGCCATGCATCGCGAGCTTCTCTGCAAAAGAGCTCTTGCCGCTGCGCGCGCCGCCCGTTACCAAAACCGCCATGGCGCCTCCGCCTCCTTCTCCTGCTGTCTACTCCCGTGACACGCCTGCGCTTTCGAATGTCGCCATCTCTCGCATGATCTTGCCTGCGGCTTCGATCAAGTTAAAGGCAAGCACCGCGCCTGTTCCTTCGCCCAAGCGCATATCCATTTGCAGCATCGCAGAGAGGCCCACGGCCTCGAGCATCTTCGCATGCCCCTGCTCTTGAGATAAGTGCGAGGCGAGCATGTAGGACGCGCTTAGCGGGGCTAATCGGCTCGCCACAAGCGCTGCCGCCGACGAGATGTAGCCGTCGACGACAACCGGACACCGATTCTTCGCTGCGCCAAGAATCACGCCAACCAGTCCGGCGATCTCCAATCCGCCGACCTTGCTTAACACTTCAAGCGCAAAATCGCCGCTTGTGCTAATCGCGTTGTCCTTTGCCGGACGAAGACCGTTCACGTGGAGCGCCTTGTTGACAACCGACCGCTTATGCAGCCATTTCGCGTCGTCAATGCCCGTTCCGCGGCCTACGGATATTTCAGCATCCACACCGCCCAATGCGCATAAAATCGCCGCGCTAGCCGTTGTGTTGCCGATCCCCATCTCACCGGTCGCGAAAAGTCGATAGCCCTGCTGAGCCAGGTCATCCACTAACTCAATGCCCGCCTCAATCGCTTGTACGGTTTCATCTAACGTAAGCGCCGCTTCGCGCGCCATGTTGCGTGAACCTTTTCTTACTTTGCGTGAAACGAGGTTCGGATGCTCCAGGTCCGCGTTAACCCCCATATCCACACAAATAACGTCTGCTCCTGCATGTCTGGCCAACACATTAACCGCTGCACCGCCATGAAGGAAGTTCAGCACCATCTGCGGAGTGACTTCCGCTGGGAACGCGCTGATGCCTTCCTCACAAACACCATGGTCGCCTGCCATCACAATGACCGCTTTTTTATCAAACAACGGCTTCACTTCACCGGTAATCCCGGCAACTTGTCGCGCAATATCTTCCAGCTTGCCTAAGCTCCCCTGTGGTTTGGTCAATTGATTCAAATGATCATTCGCCTGCTTCACCACATCTGCATGAATAGGCTCAATAGCGTTGATCATCGTTTGCAAATTACTCATCATCCATTCCTCCGTTACCAAGTTGATTATTTTCCCGGCTGCAATAAAATCTGTGGTGCTTGGTTCGTTGGGTGCTGCAGAACAATAGGTTCTGTTCCATAGACCTCTGTAATTAATTTGCTTGTAATAATCTCATCAGGCGTTCCTATCGCTGCCAATTCTCCGTTATGTATCACCATTAACCGTGTACAGTATTGCGCGGCCAAATTCAAGTCATGCAGAACCGCCACTACGGTTAACTGCGACTCGCGCTGCCATTCACGAATATAATCCATCATCTGCACTTGATACCCAATATCCAAAAAGGTTGTAGGCTCATCCAACATAAGCAATCGCGGCTGCTGAGCCATGACTTTCGCAAGCGCGACACGCTGCCTCTCGCCGCCGCTAAGACGCTCAATCGTTCGTTCAACAAGCGGTTCCAACTGCAGTTTCCGAATAATCGCCTCGATTAATTCCTCCGCTTCCACAGTATCCTCGCCAAGCCAATTCTGAAAAGGATAACGGCCCATCTCCACGACTTCGCGAATCGTGAAGCCTACCGGCGGCAGTGCATCCTGCTGCAAAACTGCCAGCCATCTGGCCAGTTCCTTTCGTGAATAAGCAGACGCCGGTCGACCATCCAGCTCTACCGAGCCATTTTTAACCGGATCAATCCCGGAAAGAAGGCGTAGTAACGTCGATTTTCCGCTGCCATTTGGCCCTATAATGCCAAAAAACTCACCGTGTTGGACCTCAAAGCTTATATTTTCAAGTACCGGCCGTTCATGAAAGCTTTGGGAAAGCTGCTGCACTTTAATCATCGTTTTCAACCTCTTAACGTTTTCTTATCCTTATGTAGCAAATAGGCAAAAAATGGCGCGCCCAAAAACGCTGTGATAACACCAAGCGGAATCTCCGTCGGACTTAGCAAGGTACGAGCGAGCGTGTCCGCCCACAGGACATAGATACCGCCGCCAATCGCCGACAAAGGAATAATAAGACGATAGTCCGGACCGACGATCAGACGAACCAAGTGCGGAATGATGAGCCCTACGAAGCCGATAACACCTGCTACAGAGACAGCTGCCGCCGTAATAAATGTAGCAACAATTAGAACAATCAGCTTCGTGCGTTCTACATTTACTCCCAAATGGGAAGCCTGCCGCTCTCCCAACGCGAGCAAATTCAATGATCTTGCATAACTAAGCAGTACTACTAAACCTATGACTAAATATGGCGAAATTATCGTTATGTACGGCCAGCCCCGCATCGCCAAGCTTCCCATTAACCAAAAAACAATTTCATTAATGACCTGCTTGGAAATCGAAACCATAAAGGAAACGATCGCGCCAAGAAAAGCCTGCATGACAACGCCGGACAAAATAAGCGTCTCCATCTTCAGCTTGCCATCGATCTGAGCCAGCTTAAGCACGAGGAAAAGGGAAATAAGTCCCGTTACAAAAGCAACAATCGGAACCGACCATTGCCCAAACAAAGCCATCTGCAGACCAAAATAGATTAAAAACGCCGCCCCGACCGAAGCGCCTGAAGAAACCCCCAGCGCGTATGGATCTGCAAGCGGATTGCGCAGCACGCCCTGGAAAGCAGCTCCGGCAACGGAGAGAGAGGCCCCTACGAGAATCCCCAGCAATACGCGAGGCAAACGCACCTTATTTATAATTTGCTCCGCAGACTGCTGCCAAGTGACGTCGATGTAGTCGCCTGCCCAAGGAATATGCTTCCCTAGGATGCCCGCAATTTGGAGTACTGGGAGATTAGCTGTTCCCAGCGATAAACTTGCCAGAATAGAAAGAAGAAGGAGTATAACCCCTACTCCTCCCCATAGCATTAGTTTTTTTTTCATTTATTTCACCAGTTCAGGATAAATGCCTTTCGCCATTTCCAGCAGTCCATCGGTCAATCTCGGTCCCGGACGGCTCAGCAGGTTCTGGTCAAGACCGATTACCTGTTTGTTCTTCACAGCTTCAATAGCATCCCAGCCACTTCGTGTGCGGATAATTTCATCAAGCGACATCTTGTTTTTGGTATCTACGACACCATTCGCAAAGAGAATAACAGCCGGGTTTTGTGCGATAATTTTCTCTTCGCTGATTTGATACCAGCCTTTACCGTCGCCGGCTACATTAATGCCACCCGAAAGTTTGATCAGCTCATCCATGAATTCGCCGCTGCCGACGGTCCAACCCGGACTGAATTCTATGTATACTTTTTTCTTATTTTCCTGCTTTACATCTTTCACGGCGTCGACAACTTTCTTACGATCCGCTTTCATCTTGGAGACGATTTTCTCAGCTTGTTCCTGACGATCTGTAATCAAACCATAGGTTTGAATGTTTGCAATCGCATCATCCAACGTCTTGGGCTCCACCTTAAACACATTGATGTTCGATTCGCGCAGTTTTTCAACCGTGTCCGCTTTCATCGAGACACCCGTAAAGACAATATTCGCATTAGTCGCAATCAAAGCTTCCTGGTTCGGCTTCGTGATACTTCCCAATTTGGGTTTGGACTTCGCTGCTGCCGGATAATCATCGAAATCGGAGACGCCGACAATCTTATCATCCAATCCAAGTGCAAAAAGTGCTTCCGTTTCTGCAGGAGAAACCGATGCGATCCGCTCCGGCGCCTTGTCAAAAGTGAATTCTTTCCCCGTTGCATCTTTAATTTTCAGCGGATACGCCGTCTTTTTGGATGTCGCAGCTGCTGTTGCAGCAGGAGTAGGCGCCGTCGTTGTCTCTCCGCCAAGCTTAGATGGACTGGTAATTTCCGCTTCTTGCTTACCACAAGCCGCTAAGCTAACCGCTGTCGCTAAAGCAACCGATAAGAGGAGCGCCCTCTTGATCCCGTTCTTTTTCATTTGCATGGTGTAGCCCCTCTCTCTGAAACCTGTAATTTCGATAAATTCCAAATAAAAAACCCCTCTGTTCCTAAGGAACAAAGGGGACGATAAATCGCGGTGCTCAGCAACGAATCCGTTGCTTCCTGATTTAAAGCGATCCTTTTCCTCGAAGGATGTCGTAACGGCACCATGGCAGGTATCCTGGCTCCCCGGCAATACTTCTCTTCCGGATTACAGTGGCGGGACCGCGCCGGACTTCAACCGGCTTCCCTTTTAAGCGGCAATGAAATTCATATGTGAATTCGTTGCCGGCACCAATGGCTGCATATTTGACTATCAATCTAATTGTCGATTATAGACTTCTTGCTACTTTTGTGCAATAACCTTGAGTACTTGCTTAGCTTCCTCCATTTTCGGGGCATTGACAGGAATGAAAGCAATAAGTCCTTTTCCTTCGAAGCCTTGCTCCTTCATCCACTTGTTGCCTGAGAGCGGAATTCCATACAGATGCTTTTCAGCAGGCTTGCCCTCTTCCGCAATTTCGATGACCCCGTCCGGATAATCCGAAGGGTTAATCGTCTCGTCCAAAGATACGAACCCTGCTTGATTGCTTAATGTTTTAAATTGGTCATCCGCCAGGATAAAGATGCCGTTTCCGCCTGCCGCCAATTCAACGATCATTTTTTCCATGGAGAAAATGGGAGAGGTATTCAGCTTAACGGTAGGAGTTTCACCGATCTTCGATTTCAAAGATGCCTCCAGCTTCTCACCTGCATCACTTGGAAATCCATTTTGACCCATGACAAAGATAGAAACATCCGGCTTTGGTCCTCCACAACCCGCAACTATCACCATAAGCGCTGACACTAGCATGACCATTAGAAATTTCAATTTCATGATGTAAGAGTACCTCCGTATACGAATCTAGATATATCGATAGTCGCGAGAAAAGTCGGCTTTCACCGACTTTTCTTCCAATTATTCATATATTCATTTATTTTGAGATCAAGTATCGTACTGAGTTCCACGACAGATTCGGATGTCATTTCTTCTCCGTCCAGAACCATCTGTTCTAACCTGCGTCGCAGAGAATGAATCTCTTCTTCTAATAAGTTTAGGGAGTTACGTTTCTTAGCACGCTTAGTCAACCAACGTTGTTCGAAATCTTGTTCATTAATTTGCAGATGTTTTCGATAGGTTGATAGTTGGTATTCCATGAAAGCCATGCTCATCCCTCCTTACTACAAGAATACCAGTTTTCATGAATAATTAACATAGATTTTTCAGATTGAATCACAAATTTCTTAGAAATTTTCCAATTCTCTCTAAAGCTTCATTCAGTTGAGATACACTATAGGCATAAGAGCAGCGTAAGAAACCTTCCCCACCTAAACCAAACACATCTCCCGGCACGGCAGCAACCTTAGCTTCGAATAAAAGCCTCTGGGCAAATTCGTCTGAAGTAAGTCCTGTGGCAACAACGCTTGGGAAGGCGTAGAAAGCGCCCTGCGGTTCATGACACTCCAGTCCAATATCGCGGAACCCTTTGACGACCAAGCGCCTGCGTTGATTGTAAGACTCTATCATACGGTCTTTCTCTTCCAAACCATTTGTCAAAGCCTCATGTGCAGCTACTTGACCCATCACAGGTGCGCACATCACCGTATACTGGTGAATTTTGGTCATAGCGGAAATCAACTCTCGGTGACCGCATGCATATCCCATTCTCCAGCCAGTCATCGCAAATGCTTTGGAGAAGCCGCTGACTAGAATCGTCCGATCCTTCATGCCTGGAACAGCTGCAAAACTTACATGCTTCTGCCCATAGGTCAATTCCGCATAAATTTCATCCGAAATCACAATAAGATCGTTCTCTTCCACGACTTTGGCAATAGGGAGCCAGTCCTCATAGGTCATAATGCCGCCAGTAGGATTGCTTGGATAACATAGAATTAAAATCTTGGAGCGTGGCGTAATGGCATCACGAAGTGCCTTCTCTGTCAGCTTGAACTGATCCTTCGCGAATGTTTCGATTCCGACTGGAACGCCGCCGCTAATACTCGTAATAGGCGAATAAGAGATATAGCAGGGTTCTGGAATCAGAATCTCATCCCCCGGCGTAATCAAAGCGCGCAGAGCCAAATCGATGGCCTCACTGCCTCCGACGGTCACAAGGACTTCATTCGACGGCTCATATTTCACTTTAAAGGATGTATACAAATAATCCGCAATCGCTTCGCGAAGCTCAGGTATCCCTGAGTTCGGCGTATATTTCGTTCTGCCGCGCTCCAAAGAGTAAACGGCTGCTTCACGAACATGCCAAGGGGTTGAGAAATCCGGCTCCCCCACACCAAGGGAAATAATATCATCCTTGCTGTTGCTTACTAGATCAAAAAACTTCCGAATACCTGAAGGCTTCATTTCACGTACGGCAGGAGCAAGGTAACCCTGCATCGATTTCACTTTGTTCGGCTCTACGATTGTCTCATTTTTGATCATGGCTTTACCTCTTCCTTACGGAGAGACAAGCATCCGATGATCATCAGCCTGATCCTCGAAAATGATGCCGTCTTGTTTGTATTTTTTCAAGATAAAATTCGTTTTGGTTGAAAGCACGCGATCAATTGGCGATAGCTTGTTAGAAACAAAAGAAGCGACTTGTTTGAGCGAATGGCCTTCAACCTCTACAAGTAAATCATAAGCGCCAGACATGAGATAGACAGATTTGACCTCTGGATATAAATAGATCCGTTCCGCAATAGCGTCGAACCCGCGTCCGCGTTCAGGCGTAATTTGCACTTCAATCAGGGCGGTAACCTTTTCGTCATCTACCTTGCTCCAGTTAACAACTGTCGCGTACTTGACGATGACCTTATCCGCTTCCATCTCGCTTATCGCTCGCGCCACCTCGTCCTCCGCCGTTCCTAACATTGTGGCGATGAGTTCCGCACTCCGGCGGGCGTCTTCTTTCAGTAATTCGAGAATTTTAAGCTTCAAAGCATCCATGGTTAACCAACCTTTCTGTGATCGTATTCATTCATCCTTTAATCTTACAATGAATTGCTGTCCTAATTCAATTACTCCGCTCATCAAATTTTCAGATAATTTGTGTATAAATGAATTTTCTTGCATGAGAATAACAAAAAGCCGCCTGATCCAGGCAGCTTTTATTTATACAACCCGTTTAGATGCCAACTTTCAGCAATTTAGCAACGGTATGTTCAATTTCACGGTGTTCATACGTAGGGCGCACATGGATACTCGGTTCTCCGGCCATACAGCCGATCCCGACAAGCGTATTTTCGTCATACACAGAAATCACAGTCTGAGACTCCAGCTGATTCCAGTCGACTTGGTTCTGAGCACCGGTTGTTATGCATTCATTTGTATATGACTGTATAAAATCATGAAGTTGATCATTTTCGGGATGTCCATTAATATAGGCTAATTTCAAGCTAAATCCACCTCTCTGCGATCGCTTTGCTACTTCTATAATTATACTCAATCGTGGATTTTTATTCAATATTTTTTATCGATTTACAAAAAAAATACGACTTCCGGACATTCTAGTCCAGCAGCCGTATTCATCGCCTATCTTTTAATCAAAATAGATCCATACTTAAATATCGTTCACCGGTATCCGGCGCGATACAAAGCACCCTTTTCCCCGCTCCAAGCTTACGAGCGACCTGCAGTCCCGTCCAAACCGAAGCACCGGCGGATGGTCCTACGAGGATGCCTTCTTTACTAGCCAAGTCTTTCATCGTACCGATTGCGTCCTCATCTGTCACTTGAACAATCTGATCATATATGCTCGTATTCAAAATAGACGGTACAAAACCAGGGCTCGTGCCAACCAGCTTATGAGGTCCTGGGCTTCCTCCGGATAAAACAGGAGATCCCTTCGGCTCCACGACATAAATCTGGATGTCCGGCAGCTTCTCGCGAAGCACCTCGCCCGTTCCGGTAATGGTTCCTCCGGTACCTGAAGTAGCAACGAAAGCATCCAGACGCCCTTCCATCTGCTCCAAAATCTCAGGGGCAGTCGTAACCCGGTGAATGCTCGGATTCGCCGGATTCTCGAACTGCTGAGGGATGTAGCTGTTCGGGATGTGATCCCTCAGCTCCTGTGCTTTGGCGATAGCTCCTGGCATCCGCAGCGCGGCAGGAGTCAGGACGACCTCTGCGCCATAGGCCTTGAGCAGGTTAATCCGTTCCTTCGACATATTATCCGGCATGATGAGAATGGCTTTGTATCCTTTGGCCGCTGCATTCATCGCGAGGCCAATGCCTGTATTGCCGCTCGTCGGTTCGATGATCGTGGCGCCCGGGCTAAGAAGCCCATTTTTCTCCGCCTGCTCGATTAAATTAAAAGCCGCCCGATCCTTCACACTGCCGCTTGGATTAAAATATTCAAGTTTGACATACAATTCTGCATCGCCAGGCTCCACCAACCGTTGAATTCGGACAGCAGGCGTATCGCCAATGAGCTCTGTGATGCTGTTCACCATTTTTTTATGTGTCAAGGGTTGCCCCCTCCTCTTCCAATTAACCAACACTATCCACATTTTTATCGGGAAGCCCTAATAATGTCAAGTTTTAATTACAGATAACTGCTTTTTCATAAAATACCAGCTAAAAAGGGGAGAACTGCCGATGATTAATAAAAGCACATTAATGACAAGTGGGGCCTTGCTCCACGAAATTACGCAAATGAACAGCAGAACCCCGGAGACCCTGCCCACATTCAAGGCAAGCTCACGAAGCACGATATACTCCTCTCGTTGCCTGGCGCTTTCTTCCGTAGAACCAATCAAATCAAATACGGCCGATACCATCGGTACGGAATACATAGGAAAGAAAAGGGCTGACCCCAATCCGAAAAGAAGTAAAGTGCTGTAACCCATTTTACAGAAAAAAGGAAGAATAATCGCTACCACCATAGCTGCGCCGATAAACATGCTCACCTTCCGGAACCTCGGTTTTATAAACCGGCCTGCCGCCCAGAAGCTAACTAAAGAAACCGCTGACGTAATCAGCACAAAATTCCCCAGACTCGCTTCACTCGATGTAGAAATATAAACAAGCAGAGCGATCATGAAACCGAAGACGCCTTCTCTAACCCCTTGAAAAACCAACGCCAAACTGACGCGCTTCCAAGGCGTTTCCGCTTTCCTAAGGCTTCGAATAGGAAACATCCACTCGTAAGTACCTTGTACTTTTCTCTTTTTCAGAAAAAAACTAATCACTACGCCAAGCAGAAAGATGCCAAGTGAAATGGAAAAGATTAATCGATAACCTTTGATATCGCCTAAATTCACAATCAATAAGCCAGAAATCCATGGCGCAATGATGCCCGCTCCAGCTCCGAGCAAGCCTACCGATCCGTTAAATCGATCCCGATTGTCAGGGTCCGTTACTTCAAAATAAACAACGTTAAAGGCAACCCAGAACAAGCCTGCAGAAATTCCTTGCACGATGCCCAGCCATACAAAATATTGAAAGCTGTTCGCTCCCAGCCAAAGAACCAACATATAAAATACGGCAGAAATAGCTACGCCGATGCGCAAGCAGTTCATTTTATTATGTTCCTTCACCCATTTCCCTGCTAACCAGAAGGTGATGGCCATCGTCAAATGAGTCGCTAACGTGAACCAACCAATTAGCGTGTAGTCATTTTTGGCTTTCCACAAATAGACGCCGACAAAAGTTCCCGATAGCGCGTTTGCGCTCCCAAATAGCGTATGAACGATAATCAGAAGAATCGCTTGTGAATCTAATCGCCCTTTTTTAGCCGGGTTGTTATGATCAGTAGGTTGTTGATCGCGCTCTTCGAAATAATTGCCCTTCTGTCGTTCTTTCCCTTTACCTGGATGCATTCGCTGCATACTCTGATCATTGTTCATAAATAATTCCTCACCTTTCCCCGCGGAAACGAAATAGTTCTAGTTAAACTTCCCCATTCGGGTGAAAATATGAGGTATTCCATATAAAAAAACCGAATCCACGAGGACTCGGTTTCCTTTTTACTCCGATTTAATGCGTTCAACCATCAATAGTCGATCTGTATCGGACAACACTTTTTCAACTTTAAAACAGGACGGGCACACATACACATTCATCGTGAACGGAGCCGTCAGGAACGCGCTGCCCAGCGTTTTTGGAATGGTTGGCGTGAAGGAAGTTTCGTTTACAACTTCGTTCCCAGCGAGCAGAAGCAGTTCATGACAATTCGAGCACTCCGGCGCTTCTTCCTGCTCGTCTGTGATATGCTGTACCTTTTCTCCATATTTATCAAGCGGTTCATCTGAGTCATCCCATGCCAAAGACAAATCCTCATCCGCATCCGGAAACTCCTGATCTTGAAACCGGAGCGGTTGACCCGTTAATTTCACTTTCAAATCAATACTGCGATAATCCTTCAACTCGTTAAAACAATGCGGACATTCATCCTCCGGCCCAATCTCAGGATCCCAAACGATTTCTGTTTGGCACCAAGGACAAACCACTTCTTCATTCGCACTCATGACGTAATCCTCCATCTATTGCACTCAAGCAAATTTCATTAAATAATAAATCCCTGCCGCCATAAACACAAATGCAATAGCAAACAAGGTGCCCCACAGGTATTTCATGTTCGAGCCTCCAAGACTATGTATGATTCTAGGTTACGCATGCGCCTACTACGTAAGATAAGGAGACAGATAGCGTCAAAGACAAGAACCCTACAGCGCGGTTATCTTTTTTGATTTCTTCATCAATTTTAAAATAAGGCGTTAAAAACTCAAAAATGAAGTAGGCTGCTAGCAACAGCAAGAATCCGTAGCCTGCCCAAATGAGAGAGTGAATCATCGTGTCATTATTCAAAATGGAAAACCGGAACAAGTTGCAAATCCCAAAAATTTTCCCGCCTGTCGCCATTGCCACAGAGAGATTGCCCTTTTTGATCTCCGCCCAGTCATCATACTTCGTGACCATTTCGAAAATTGTTAAAAATACCACAAGGGCGATGACAGCTACTGCAAAAAATGCAAGCGTCGATAAATACGGATTACTCAGCAACACATCCACCTCTTCATTCATTTCGTCTCCTGCCTTCCTTCCACGTAGAGAGTTTAAACGTTGATTTAAAAATCCCTATATACGGTAGAAGAGACTGAGTTTGGCTCAGTCTCTCGCAGGTACTATTAGTATATCATTAAGATTGTTTTTTTTCAGCAAGCTTTGCTTTCATAGCGGCCAATTCATCATCGATGCCACTTTTGCTGGCGCCAAGTCCTTCGAGCTCATCATCCAAGCTGCGGTTTTTGGAACGAATCTCGCCGCTTGCTTGCGCTTCAGCTTCCATTTGAAGGACTTTCTCGCTCATGCGGTCAAAGCCTTTGGCTGCGTTGTCTGTACCGAATCCGGACATCGCTTGATTGATTTGTTTTTGCGCTTTGGCTGTTTCAGCACGGGCAATCAACAAATCTTTTTTGTTTTTCATTTTGTTGAACTCGTCTTTCATCTCCGTCAACTGGCCGCGAAGTTGATCCGCATTGGTTTTGGCAAGATCATATTGACGCTTCAACTCATCGAAACGAACTTGCTGCTCTTTCTTGTCTTCAAGCGCGCGACGGGCCAAATCTTCATTGCCGGCTTCAAGAGCTCTCATCGCTTGCTCTGTCCGTTTGGTAACCATTTCTTCTGCTTCTTCGAACTGAAGTTTGAATTTCTTTTCGATCGCGATTTGCTTAGCTACTGCGGATTCTGCTTCCAAAATGTCTTCTTCCATGTCACGCAAAAACTGATTTAACATTTTGACAGGGTCTTCTGCTTTGTCCAGCAAATCATTGATCGAAGCCATTGTCATATCACGCAGTCTTTTAAAAATACCCATTTTGAATTCCTCCTAAGGTTAATCCTTATTTATTTTATAATTGGTATTGCGTTTTGTTTTCTAATCACCGGTGCTTACACACATTAAATACGCAGTCCCAAAGAATGAGTTTCAAAAAGTTGAAAATATTTTTAAAAGTTATTTCAATTCCACTACGGTCACTCCGGCTCCGCCTTCATTGTAGTTCCCCATACGGTAGCTTTTCACGTGTTTGTGGCGGCGCAGATACTCCTGCATGCCTGTGCGGAGCACGCCTGTTCCTTTGCCGTGAATCAGGTATACTTGCCCCAGATTGCCGAGGAACGATTCATCCAGGAAGCGATCTGCCTCAATCAACGCTTCCTCCATGTTCAGCCCGCGCATATCCAACTCCATACGAATGCTGTCATTCCTTGTTCGTTTGACGGTGGTCGCCACCTGATGAGCCGGCTTCTTCTGAGCCGTACTGCCGATTTTCTCGAGGTTGGCTATCTCAACCTTCATCTTCATAATCCCCAGCTGCACAGTCGCTTCCGTAGCGCTAACGATTTCGACCACGTGACCCTTCTGACCCAGGCTCACGACACGCACTTCATCACCGGCCTCGATTCTCTCCGGCCGCTTCTTCGCTGCGCGAACCTGCTTCTCGCGCAGTTCAGGCGCCGCCTGATCGAGGCGGCGCTTCGCTTCAACCAGCCGGTGGTCCTTGACCCCACCGGCTTCTTCTTGCGCCATGCGCCGCAGGTCGGCGATTACTTCGTCCGCCTCGCGGCGCGCCTTGGCGACAGCCTCACGCGCGTCGCGTTCGGCTTTCTCGAGCAGCTTATCGCGCTGCTCGTCGAACTTGAGCTGCTGCGCCTCCAACGCCCGGCGCATCTCTTCCGCCTCGCGCCGCAGCCTCTCGGCGCTCTCGCGCTCCGCTTCCGCGATTAAGCGGTTCTCTTCGAGAGACGCGATCATCGACTCTACGCGTTTCTCCTCTTCGCCGACCTGGGTGCGCGCATGCTCAATAATTCGGCGTGACAAGCCCAAACGTTCCGCAATGGCAAACGCATTGCTTCGCCCTGGAACCCCTACAAGCAAACGATAAGTTGGGCTTAACGTTTGGATATCAAATTCCATGCTCGCATTTATCGTGCCGCGCGTTTGGTACGCGTAAGCCTTAAGCTCCGAGTAGTGGGTCGTTGCAATGATTCGACAGCCTATTTGGTGGATATAATCAAGAATTGAAATCGCCAGGGCAGAGCCTTCTGCTGGATCTGTACCTGCTCCAAGCTCATCCAGCAGGACCAAGCTTTTAGGCGTCATATCCCGTAAAATACTGATGATATTTGTCATATGACTCGAAAATGTACTTAGATTCTGCTCGATGCTCTGTTCATCCCCAATATCGGCATAAATCGCATCGAATACACATAACTGACTGCCTTCTTCCGCGGGTACAAACAAGCCGGACATCGCCATCAAACTTAATAAACCAACCGTTTTGAGAGAGACTGTTTTTCCCCCTGTATTCGGTCCGGTCACAATAATTTGCGTAAAATCATTCCCTAACTCCAAATCAAGCGGAACAACGATATCTGCCGCGATTAGCGGATGACGCCCGCGCTTGATTTTGATAAAGCCGCGGTCATTCAACCTTGGCATCGTAGCTTTTAGTTCCCTGGCCAGGCCCGCTTTGGCAAATGTAAAATCGAGCTCAGCCAATTGATCTACATCATATACAAGGACATCAACTTGTTCAGCGACAAGCGCAGTTAAGGCGCGCAAAATCTTCTCGATTTCCGCTTCTTCCTTGAACTTAAGCTCGCGAATCTTATTGTTCAGCTGAACGATAGCGTCAGGTTCAATGTATAGGGTCGCTCCCGAAGCCGATTGGTCATGTACCATCCCGCCGAAGTTAGAACGATATTCGGATTTGACCGGAATCACGTAACGATCGTTTCGGATCGTGATCAACACATCCTGCAGCATCTTCTGTACCGACGAGTTGCGGAGCATTTGCTCCAAGCGTTCACGCACTCTGCTCTCGCCTGTACGCAGCTCACTGCGCACGCGGCCTAATTCAACACTTGCGCTATCGACAACAACAGCATTCTCATCAATGCAGCTATTAATTTTATCTTCCAAGGATTTATTCTCGGTCAGTAACTCAACCTGCCCCTTGAGCATCGGGATTGAATACTCCTCGTGAACAGCCAGTATAAATCTTTTCAATCTGCGGGTACCAAACATCGTCGTCGATATGTCCAGCAATTCAGCCGGATTCAGCATCCCGCCAATTCTGGCACGGTGCAAGGAGGAACGAATATCCCGTATCCCGCCAAACGGGGCGTTACCTTTCAGGCGTTCTACATTTACCGCTTCATCGGTTGCTTGCAGCCGCAGCTTAACGAGTTCAAAATCCCCGATCGGTTCAAGATGCTGGACAGCGTCCTTCCCGAGAGAAGTAGCCGCGTGATGAGCTAGTTTATGTAAAATTTTCGCATATTCCAATGTTTTAATAATTTTCTGATTCAACTGTCCCAACCTCATTTCTATCCTATATTATAAACCATTTTGCGTATGATTAGCTACGGAGACAATTGTTATATGGAAGATGCTGCCTGCCATAATCTGTTCAAAAGTTGGATACACTAATTTGTGCACCTATTCCTTCTGCCAAGGAAGCGAAGTAAATGTCAAACACACCAAGCAAAATTCAACAAAAAACATCTTTTCTAGCCATGAGAGCACGGTTGTCTCATCGTAGAAAAAAGGAGGTTCTTGAATGCATCTTCTAGGACATCTGGTTAGGTTTATTGTATCTGCTTTGGTATTAATGTTTGTAAGTTGGTTAGTGCCAGGATTTCAAGTCGGGGGATTCTGGAGCGCATTTTTCCTTGCCTTGGTCATTGCCATTGCGGCATGGATCATTGAAGGAATTTTTGGCAAGCAAATCACTCCTTTTGGCAGAGGAATCGTAGGCTTTCTGGTGAGCGCGCTCGTCATCTGGGCCGCGCAGTTCGTCGTGAGCAATGTTTCAACGAGCATCATAGGTGCGATATTAGCCGCTTTAGTCATTGGGATCATCGACTTATTCATTCCTGTGAAAACCCCCTTCGAACAAGGGATCTCAGGAAGAGAAGATCGTCGATAACTGTATCAGTTTGTAGTCCTGATAGCCATGATAAAGCCCAAAAAAGATCGGTCTGCTGCGTACCACTCGCCGGGCCGATCTTTTCCTTTTTTCAAACCTATCCGAACGCTTTCACTAGTTTGTCACTGTTTTTTCCATATCGGTGATGTACAATTGAAAGGAAAACAAATACATTTATTGTCGGAGGGTATTTATGAAAAAACTACTCGTTCTTTTAATGGGAGTTGCTATAGTTATCGCAATCACTGCTTGTGGAAGCAAAGCGTCCAAGCCGGCAGATACGACTTCTCCTGCTGCAACTACACAAGCGGCCGGTGGTCAGAACGTTACTTTGAAAGCAACGAACTTCAAATTTGATCAGACTGAATATCGCGTGAAAAAAGGCGAGCCTGTCACGATTACGCTTGATAACTCGCAAGGTATTCACGGTGCTTCGATCAAAGAATTCAACGTTAAACTGGATAACAGCAACAAAACTTTTACTTTTACACCAGATAAAACGGGTTCATTTCCGATTACATGCTCCATCATGTGCGGAAGCGGCCATGCCAATATGAAAACAACTTTGATTGTTGAATAACTACTTGCTCAAAAGGCCTTGTCGCGGCAAACGCGGTAAGGTTTTTTTGTTGTTTCGGAAATAATAAAAAGCCGCCTTTTTCTATAAAAAATAGAAATCGGCAGCTTTCATATGGGGATTCCTTGCTTCCAAAGTTCTTGCAATTTACCGGCAATATCGGGCAATTCATTAATCAGGTAAGGGGCTACCGCTGAACTCGAAAGCATCTTCTGAAGTCCATCCGATGGAATGATCGTGATGACGTTCACGGCGATAATGACGATTAAAAGGGCTTCAGCTAAGCCGAGCAACGCCCCGCTCCAACGATTAATGACATTCAATCCCGGCGTTTTCGCTAAAATATTTAATGCTCGTCCGATGAAGACCAACGCGAATTTCACACCAAAAAACAAGATGGCAAAGGCGATTGCATTCGAGATATAGGTATCCAGATTGAGGCCTTTCACGATAAATTCGTATTTTTGATAATTTTGATACGTAGGCAGTGAGATCGCATTTCGAAGCACCGGTGCAAAATCCTTGTAAAAATAAAAGGCCACTAAATAAGCGAGCACAAACCCGGAGATGGACACAATTTGCGCAATAAACCCTCTAAAGTAACCAATCAGCAATCCCAAAGCAACGATAGCCAATAAGAAATAATCCAGTTTGTTCAGCATCTCCCGGATTACCTGGCCGGGCTGTCTGTTTCAGCTAATTCAATCCATTCGTTATACTCGTTCTGCAGCTTAGCGTATTCCTCGCGCAGTGCACTGTATTCTTTCTTAATCTGTTCTAACTCTTTTTGCAAGGCATCGTCATTCAAACTCTGATTTAGCAATTCTTCTTTCTCACTGTTGTATTGTTCTTGAAGACGCTCTTTTTCTTCTTTCAAATAGGTATTCAACAACGTTCTTTCTTGCTGTTGCTGCTGAATGATCGATTCAATTTGACCGTTGTATAGTTGAATAATGGTTAATTTTTGATCTTCATACTTTTGTACGATGTTGGTTTGTTGTTCTTGGAAATCGGCTACAAAGTCAACTTTTTCTTGCAAATACTGCTGAACAAGCGCTTCTTTTTCTTGTTCAAATTTTTCCTCTATTTTTGTTGTCTGACTTCTCTCTTCTTCCAACTCTTGCTGTAATTCTAATTGCTCCTGCTGGATCTGCTGTAATTGCTGTTTCAGCTGCTCTTGTTGTTGCTTGCCTTGTTCGATTTGCTGTTTGGCTAGCAAATATTGGTGGTTCTCTTGTTCCAGCTGTTGTTTGATTTGCTCTTGAATAAGAGTGACTTTTTCATTCTGCTGACTGGTTTGTTCTAATTGTTGCTCCAACTGCTCTTGGATTTGCTTATTCTGGTCTAGTTGTTGTTGCATTTCCAATTGCTGCTGTTTGGCTTGCTGCAGATGCTGTTTCAGCTGCTCTTGTTGTTCTTTTTCTTGTTCGATCTGCGTTTTGGCTTGTAAGTGCTGCTGCTGCTCTTGTTCAAGCTGTTGGCCAACTTGTTGTAATTGTTGTTCCATTAGTTCTTGCACTTGTTTATTTTGTTTGATCTGCTGTTGTAGATCTAAGAGCTGTTGCTTTTCCTGTTCAAGCAACTGCTGCGCTTCCGTAACCTGTTTTTTCTCTTGTTCCAATTGCTCTGTGAGTCGTTGCGCGTTTTGCTCGTTAAGCTGCTTCGCTTTAACTTGCTCCTCTTTAACTTGCTGCAATTGCTGGATTAGCTGTTCTTGTTCTTGCTCTTGTTCTTGTTTACCTTGTTCAAGCTGCTTGACAACTTGCAAATGCTGCTGTTTTTCCTGTTCAAGCAGCTGCTGATCTTGCATTCGTTGTTTTTTCTCCTGCTCCAACTGCTGTTTGATTTGTTCATGAATCTGTTTAGCTTGATCCTGTTCCTTTCTAACCTGCTGCAATTGCAGTCTCAGCTGCTCCTGCTGTTGTTTGCCTTGTTCAATTTGCTTTTTCGCTTGTTGATGCTGCTGTTTTTCTTGTTCAAGCTGCTGTTTGATTTGTTCATGAATCTGTTTAGCTTGATCCTGTTCCTTTTTAACCTGCTGCACTTGCAGTCTCAGCTGCTCCTGCTGTTGTTTGCCTTGTTCAATTTGCTTTTTCGCTTGTTGATGCTGCTGTTTTTCTTG
>NZ_JBYTCO010000009.1:156914-405353 GCF_058790355.1 Paenibacillus sp. FW101-FHT12H11
TGTTCAAGCTGTTGTTTGATTTGCTCATGAACCTGCTTAGCCTGATCTTGCTGCTGTTTGACTAGCTCCTGCTCTTGTTTGCCCTTCTGCACTTCCTGCTGGAGCTGCTCCTTTTGTGCTTGAGCTTGGTCTAACTTCCCTTTTTGTTCATTCAAAAAAGTTTGTTGTTTATCATAATCATGCTTCAATTGATTGTATGTAACGTTCACTTTCTCATAGGCAGCTTTGGTCGCCTCTTGTTCTTTCTGCGCCGCGCTCAGCTCTTCCATAATTTCATTCATTCGGAAGCATTCATCGGCCATGTTCACAGCGGCGAGCACGGCAATTCTTTGTGAATCTAACCGCGGATAACCCTTGGCGATGCGAAACATTTGGTCATTTACATACTCCGCCACACGCTTCATGTAATTCGTGCTTGTATCTGCTTTTAACTTGTATTGATTTCCATATATGTCAACGGTTATTTTCGTTTTATCTTCAGCAGTCATATTATTTCCCCCTTAGATGAAAAGGCTGGCCTTATCGACGTTAATTTCGATAAGACCAGCCTGTTTTCCTGCAACTTATGAGAAACTTGCTCTATTTTCTTAACTCTGCCTCATATTGCTGTTCAAGAGTTTGAACCACTTTGGCATGGAGCTCCGTTACCTCTTCATCCAACAGGGTTCTTTCCGCATGACGGTACACCAGAGCGATCGCTACGCTCTTACGATTTGCCCCAAGGCGCTCTCCTGTGTAGATATCAAAAACCTGGATAGACTCAAGCAAATCGCCGGCAACTTCAGCAATCGACAGCTCCATGAGACCGACCGGTACGCTAGCATTCACAACGACTGCAATATCACGTCCAACGGACGGATAACGCGGCAATAGTTTATACACAATCGCATCGCCAGCAGCTTCCAGAATAGGAGCCAGTTCAACCTCAAGCACATATGTGTCATCCAGATCACGCTGCTGTTGAACGGTTGGGTGCAGTTGCCCCATTCGGCCAATTACTTTCGAACCTTCGGAAGTAGCAAGCAAAAGCTCTGCCGTACGCCCTGGATGGAAACCTTCCGGGGAAGCCGATGTGTAAGTAAGACCTTTGACACCGAGGTAACTGATCAGGCGGTCAAAGATTCCTTTGATATCATAGAAATCAACGGCCTCGGATTTCTGCGCCCAATGCGCCCCGCGGCGTTTGCCCGTCATGGCAATAGAAAGAAGAAGTTTCTCTTGCGGCAGCGCAGTGAGTGCCGACTCATCCGTAATGAATGCTTTGCCGACTTCGAAAATAGCTACGTCATCCATCGTCCGGTTACGGTTGTAACTCACGACTTCCAGTAAATGCGGCAGCAAGCTGGTACGCAGTTGGCTGCGATCCTCGCTCATTGGCATTGCGAGGGAGATCGGCTTAGCCGCTGGGTATAGACCCGGCAGCGAAGCCGTTTGGTCAGGGTGCGTGAAGGAATACGTAATGACTTCATGCAGCCCGCTTTGTGTCAGCAGATTCCGCGCGATGCGGCGAATCGACTGCTCTTTGGACAAAGATCCTGGCGTCGTCACGCCGGTCATCAAGGTCGTCGGGATGTTATCGTAGCCGAAGAGGCGTGCTACTTCTTCGATCAAATCAACATCCCGTGTGATGTCTCCGCGGCGGCTCGGCACGTGCACGAGCAGCTTGCCTTCTCCCGCCGGCTCGAACGTGAAGTGCAGGCGCTCGATGATTTGGCCCATCTCGTCCAGCGAAAGCGCCGTGCCGAGATAGTTGTTCACGCGGTCAGCAGCAAGCTCGATGCTGACGGGCTTGTGTGAGCCGGCGACAGCTTCGACGATGCCGTCTGCGACTTTGCCACCTGCATACTCAGCAATCAAGGCAGCCGCGCGGTTCAATGCCGGAAGCACCGCTTCCGGGTTCACTTCTTTCTCGAAGCGAAGGCTCGCTTCAGAGCGAAGGCCTAGTTGGCGCGATGTGCGGCGCACAGAGGAGCCTGCAAATTTTGCGGATTCCAGCAAAATGCGAGTCGTATCATTCGTCACTTCGGAATTCGCGCCGCCCATAACACCAGCGATCGCTACAGGCTTCGTGCCGTCTGTGACAAGCAGCATGTGCGGCTCCAGGGTACGCTCTACATCGTCGAGCGTAACGAGCTTCTCGCCAGCCTCAGCAAGGCGTACGTCGATGTGGCCGTTATTCAGCTGTTCAGCATCAAAAGCATGCAGCGGCTGACCATACTCCAACATCACGAAGTTCGTGATGTCAACGATGTTATTGATAGGACGGATACCGGCCGCCATCAAACGGTTTTGCATCCACAGCGGAGAAGTGCCTACGCGCACGCCTTCGATCAGGCGCGCTGCGTAGTGAGAGCACTGCTCTGTCGCTGTGATTTTCACGCTGATGCGGTCAGCGGCTTTCACACCGGCTGATCCAGCTTGCTGCAGCGCCGCTTCCGCATCCGGCAGCTTAACGCTGCGCCCAAGGATTGCTGCGATCTCATAAGCGGCTCCGAGCATGCTCAAGCAGTCGGATCGGTTTGGTGTCAGGTCAAGCTCCAGTACTTTATCATTGATCGCCAGAACATCAAGAACAGAGCTTCCGACTTCCGTTTCCTGCGGAAGCACTAGAATACCTTCCTGAATTTCTTTCGGCAGCAATTTATCATTCAGGCCAAGCTCTTTGGCTGAGCAAATCATCCCTTGGGATTCAACACCGCGCAATTTGGCGCGTTTGATTTGCAGGCCTCCCGGTAGAACAGCTCCAATCATAGCGACAGGCACTTTTTGGCCTGCATCGATATTTTTGGCTCCGCAGACGATTTGCAAATCTTCGCCTTGACCGGCATCAATGACACACACGCTTAATTTATCCGCATCCGGATGCTTCTCACGGGATTTCACATACCCGACAACTACGTTCGTTACCCCTTTATTTCGATCCTCCACGATATCCACTTCGATACCGCTTCGGGTTAATTTTTCCGCTAATTCCTCAGCTGTGAAACCTGATACATCTACATATTCCGATAACCATTGGTATGAAACATTCATGCTTAACCCCTCCTTTTCCTGGTGCTTACAGATGTAAGAATTGTTTTAAGAAACGCAAATCATTCGTATAGAAATGACGGATATCTTCGATTCCGTATTTCAACATGGCAATACGCTCAACGCCCATACCGAAGGCGAACCCTGTATACTCCTTAGGATCGTAACCGCCCATCTCAAGAACGCGCGGATGCACCATTCCCGCTCCGAGAATTTCCAACCAACCTGTTTGTTTACAAGTCCGGCAGCCAACGCCTCCGCACATTGCACAGCTCACATCAACCTCGACACTCGGCTCTGTGAAAGGGAAGAAGCTGGGACGCAAACGAATTCTCGTTTCTTTGCCGTACATTTCTTGCACGAATTGCAGCAAGGTCCCTTTCAAATCGCTCATCCGAACGTTGCGGTCGATAACCAGACCTTCGATTTGCGTAAACATATGCGAATGTGTCGCATCGTCGTCGTCGCGGCGGTATACTTTACCCGGGCAAATGATTTTGATCGGAACTTCGCCTTTACGTTTCTCCATCGTTCTCACTTGAACCGGGGAAGTTTGGGTACGCATCAAGATTTCTTCTGTAATGTAGAAGGAGTCCTGCATGTCGCGGGCCGGGTGGTCTTTGGGCAGATTCAGCGCTTCGAAATTGTAATAGTCCTGCTCAACCTCCGGTCCTTCCGCAACCGTATAGCCCATTCCGATGAAAATATCTTCAATTTCTTGAATTACTTTGCTTAATGGGTGTACGGCGCCTTGCTCTGATGGACGACCCGGCAGCGTAACGTCGATCATTTCAGCACGTAGCCTGTTTTCCGTTTCCTGCTGCTGATATGCCGCTTGCTTCTCTTCGATCACCGATTCAATCGCAGCGCGAACATCGTTCGCCACTTGCCCAATGATCGGTCTCTCTTCTGCGCTTAGCGCTCCCATTCCGCGAAGAACCTCGGTTAATGGACCTTTTTTACCTAAATATTTAATACGTAAATCGTTCAACTCCTGCTGGCTTTGTACGCCGCTTAGCTCTTGCAGTGCTTCCTGCTTCAAAGCTTCTAACCGCTCTTTCATTGCAATCCCTCCTGAATTAGGCCCCTGAATCAACCAAAATGAAAACACAAAAAAGACTTTCCGCTCCCTCGCAAGGGACGAAAAGCCGTGGTACCACCCTAATTTAGATCCATTTCCCGGCCAATAGGCCAAAAAATGATCTCACTTCATTCCAGATAACGGACGATGCGTCCGGTTCCCTCTACTTTAGAAGAAAGCCCATTTAAGCTTAATTCGGTTCAAAGGACTGCTCGGGAGCGAACTTCTGCAGCCTGATTCTCGGGGCCAGCTCTCAATCAACGGCTTACCCTCCCTGTCAAGAAGCACTGCATACTCTTCTCCGTCAAAGCATTTTACGTATATGTACCAGTTATTATATGCAAGATAGTGCTTATATGCAAGTATACAGCCTTTACATCTCGCATTTTCCCAGTTGACTTGGAAAGAATATAAGCGTATATTTTATTTAAACAGTTTAAACATTAATTTATATAAATATTTCATTGTTTAATTATTTGATCATGCAATGAACCGGAAGGAGCGTTTCTATGGAAGATGACTTGATGGCTTATACCAATCGTTTCCGGACAACGTTTGAAACAGCCCATCGAAAAATTAGCAGTGCCGTACTCACCGAATTGAAATCAGAGTTAACGGGGCCGCAGTTATTTATGCTCTTCATGATCGCCAAGGAAGGAACTCCCAAGCAAACCGTCCTTGCTGAGAAAATGGGGGTCAAACCAAGTGCGATTACCGTCATGATCGATCGTCTTGTCCAAAGCGGGCATGTCATACGCAAGCATCATGAATCGGATCGGCGCATTGTTCTCGTAGAAAACACAGAGCTTGGCCAAGAGGTTCTTGCCACTGCTCAAAACGTTCAAAAAGAAGTGATCGCCCGAGGCTTATCCAAGCTCCCGCCTGAAGAGCTCAAGGTCCTTGTAAGTGCTTTTGAAAAGCTAACCACCTATTATTAAAATCCAATATAATTTATAAGGAGTGGACTGTAGTGGAAACTATACAAAAAACAATTTCTGACGACAACCTTTCCGAAACAGCGGCTCCTGTGCTAAAAAATCGCGGCCTCCTGCTGACAGGACTTATTATTGCCATGCTGTTCGGTGCTCTCGACGGCACGATTGTCGGAACCGCCATGCCTCGTATCGTTGGTGAATTAGGCGGTCTTGGTTTAATGGCTTGGCTGACAACAGCTTATATGCTGACTTCAACCGTTGTTGTTCCTATCGCCGGTAAATTGGCTGACTTAATGGGCCGCCGCGTGATTTATGTGACAGGTCTTATCATTTTTATCGGAGCTTCCGCGTTATGCGGGATGTCCCAGAACATCACGGAGCTCATCCTGTTCCGCGGTTTGCAAGGTATAGGCGGCGGTATCATGATGCCGATGGCGATGATTATTATCGGGGATCTGTTTACCGGTAAACAACGTGCCAAATGGCAAGGTGTTTTCGGTGCGATTTTCGGTCTTTCTTCCGTTGTTGGTCCGCAAATCGGCGGTTGGATCGTTGATGCTTTAGATTGGCGCTGGGTATTCTACATCAATCTTCCCGTTGGCATCCTGGCTGTTATCTTGATCGCAATTGCACTGCCTAAGCATAAAGCAATCGGCAAAGTGAAATTCGACATTCCGGGTATTGCCACCATGATTATCGGTGTGGTTTCCATGCTGCTAGCATTAACATTCGGCGGTAAAGATTATGCTTGGTTATCTTGGCAAATCATTGGTCTTTTCGCCTTAGCGATTGTATCATTAGTGTCCTTCGTCATTATTGAAAGCAAAGCGGCAGAGCCAATTCTTCCTGTTCGTTTATTTAAAAACAGAACTTTCACAACCATTAACGGTGTAGGTTTCCTTATGGCTATTGGTATGTTCGGTGCTATTATGTTCGTACCTCTCTTCATGCAAGGCATTGTCGGGATCAGCGCCTCCGCGTCCGGTACGGTGATGATGCCTCTGATGCTTACGATGATTGCGGCCAGCGTAGTTTCCGGTCAATTTATTCATAAAATCGGTGTACGCAAACAACTGTTAGGCGGGATGATCATCATGGCCGTTGGCTTCTATTTCCTAAGCACGATGGGGATAGACACGACAAAACTGATAGCATCTGCCTATATGCTGATCTTAGGCCTTGGCATGGGGCTTGTGATGCCGATTCTGACCCTTGCTTTGCAAGAAAGTTTCCCGAAATCTGAGCTTGGTGTGGTGACGTCCTCCAGCCAATTCTTCCGTCAAATCGGCGGTACGTTCGGTATGACTATTCTGGGTGCCATCATGAACCACAAATCATCGGTTTTGCTTGATCAGGACTTAACTCCTGTTGTTAAACAGCTGCCTGCAGAAGCGAGCCAGTTATCCAATCAAATGACAGATATGATTCACTCCAATCCGCAGGGACTGTATTCTTCTCTCTTAAGTCCTGAAACTTTGGCGAAAATGCCGAAAGAATTTGTGGAGCACATGCTTCCTATTTTAAAAAATGCTCTTGTCTCCTCCCTTCATCAAGTATTCATAATCGGGCTAGTCTTCGTATTGCTTGGGGCGGTTCTTACCCTGTTTGTCGGCAACATTAAAGTTGGCCCTAAATCGAAAAAGACAAGTCCAAAGGCTGAAAAAGACCTTTCCGCCGAACTTGCTTAATGTATCCGTCAGCCTCCCTCCTTCTTCGGAAGGTCGGGGGCTTTTTATCTTTTGACAACCTTCCAGCAATAGCGTTTAATGAGGTTGGATACTATAAAAGGAGAGTGATTACCATGAAATATCGCAGACTTGGGAAAACAGACTTAAAAGTTTCTATCGTTGGTGTTGGAACCTGGCAATTCGGAGGAGAATGGGGACTTACGTACACACAAGATGAAGCAGATGCTATCTTGGATCAAGCCGCTGATCTTGGCATTAACCTTATCGATACCGCGGAATGCTATGGGGATCATCTTTCCGAATCATTTATCGGCAATTATTTATCCAGACGCAATCGTGAGAATTGGGTTGTAGCTACGAAATTCGGTCACCATTTCCATGATCTATTTACGCGAACTGACGAATTCAACTCGGAAAGTGTCATCAAACAATTGGATGCTTCGCTCAAAGCTTTGCAAACGGATTACATAGATTTATACCAATTTCACTCAGGACCAGACAGTGTATTCGACAACGATGACTTATGGACAACTTTAGATAAACAAGTACAAGCAGGGAAGATCAGACATTTGGGAACGTCCATCGGCAGCAATGCCAACATCCATCAGACGGAAGCCTCTACGAAGGTAAATTCCAAAGCGATTCAAGTGGTCTATAACCGTTTGGATCGAGCGCCTGAAGAGCTTGTTTTCCCTTCCTGTGTGAATCAGGATCTTGGCGTACTGGCACGCGTGCCTTTGGCAAGCGGTTATCTAAGCGGCAAGTACAAGCCTGGTGCGGTGTTTGGCAACAACGATGTCCGTCATCGCCATGATGCGGAGAACGTCAGACAAAAGCTGGAGGAAGTGCAGCGCATTCAAAAAGAAGAAGTTCCGGAAGGCATGGATATGGCCAAATGGGCGCTCGCATGGTGCTTAAAGCACGATGCCGTCACAAGCGTTATTCCAGGCTGCAAGAACCCAGAGCAAGTCATTGCTAACGCAAGCGCAACGGATCTTATCAGCGACAACCACCCACAAGCATGGAAAGCATAAGCAATAGGAAGGACTAACTTCTAGATGAACTTGGACGAGCATACAACAACTTGGAAGCAGCTTAATGACCATTTGACGTCATGGGTAACAGCTAGCAAAGTCCATACCGAAGATGGCCATGTTGCTTCCTACATTCCTGAACTGGCGAATGCTCCAGCTGATATCTTGGGGATCTGCATCATGGATGCCGAAGGGAATACCGTTGCAGCCGGTGATACCGACTATCATTTTACGCTGCAAAGCATCTCCAAAGTATTCACCCTTATTCTGGCTCTCATGGATAACGGCGAAGAGTATGTGTTCTCCAAGGTCGGCATGGAGCCGACGGGAGACGACTTCAACTCGATGCTGAAGCTTGAGCTGGTAGAGCCCGGTATACCTTTTAACCCGCTTATTAATGCCGGAGCTATCGCTATCTCGTCCTTAATTGCAGGGGACACGCCCTCTGAACAAACGCAGCGAATTCTGCAGTTTTTCCGGGAGCTTGCGGACAATCCGGCGCTGGACATGAATCAGGACGTGCTCAAATCGGAATCAGACACCGCTCACCGAAATCGTTCGCTTGCTTACTTCCTGAAAGATAACGGCGTTCTGGATCGCGAGGTTGACGACGTTCTGAGGGTCTATTTCAGCCACTGTTCCATCCAAGTGAACTGCACGGATCTGGCTAGAATGGCCTTAGTTCTCGCCCATAACGGCGTAGATCCGATTCGCAACCAGCGCCTGATTCCGCGGCGGTTCGTACAAATCGCCAAGACGTTCATGTTTACCTGCGGGATGTATAATGCCTCAGGCGAGTTCGCCATGAACGTAGGGCTTCCCGCTAAAAGCGGCGTGTCCGGCAGTATTCTAACGATGGTGCCCGGACGCTACGGCATCGGTCTTGTCAGCCCTGCACTCAACCGCAAAGGCAACAGCACCGCTGGCGTTCACCTCCTGGGGAAACTTTCGCAGGAGTTTGACTGGAGCTTGTTTTAACAACAAACAGCGGTATCCGTCATCACACGAATACCGCTGTTTCGTATATCAAGCAAGCTATTGAATGGCTCGTTTAATTCGCTGCAGCACTTCAATCAGTTCATCAATCTCGGTTTCGCTTAGGCGAACCGTCACATAGTTAGGTGATATACCCCCGTCGTTGATCTCCAGCAAGGCCACCTCATCCTTGTCATCCAATTTAACAGACAATTGTTCTCTTTCGAGCATGTTAATCCAAGCCATGACGGCACCTACTTTCGGCCAATGTGTTAGTAGACGATGAATTCTTTTTTGTAAACCGTTTCATTATCTTCTGTATCCATCACACGCATTTCCAATTCCCAGTTCCCTCTGAATGGCAGATAGGCTCCCTCCGCTCGATAACTGAACTTGGCAAAACCGTATGACTCCTCTTGTTCCTTATCCTCATAGGCCGCTATCGGCACCGCTATCGGAGCTATCTCTTTGTCGTCCAAATAATGAAGAATCATCAGCACCTGCTTCGGTTTCCCTGAATTTTCAGGAAGGAATACTTTGGCTGTAAAAGAGTTGGTTCCTTGAATTTTGGGTGTGATATCCGCAGATACGTGGACCTTCTCTCCCATCTGATGCCACTGCAGCGGCTCATTGGCCGGAATTGGCGCCACATAGGTGATAATTCCCACCAACAGCACAATGAGTACCATTAGGGTCAAATCCACTCTTACCCATAGGAAGGACTGAGCAGCCTTCTTCTTGCGCATCATGAGACGAATCACAAATGCCGTAAGCACGACTAGAATAACTGCGCCAACTTTCACTAGCAGCAAAATCCCCCACCCGGCGTATAACAGATAATGCAAATTCGGCAGGAATAACAGCACAGATAAAATACCGGATATCGTGAGCACGATGATGGAAATCAGCGCCATATTTGAAAATTGTCGCATGTACGTGGCAATGTCACTGCTCTTCTGACGCCACTTCGCGTAGAGAAGTACCAACCCTCCCACCCACATGGCTGCGCCCACCAGATGAATCCAATCGAGCCCGATCGTTGCCCATACAGGTGAAAAAGAAGCCGCATGGCCGCTAAAGCTTTTAGCCGCAAGCAAGCCTAATGGCCATACCCAGTCTAACCACGCCCATCTGCCGATAAGGACGAACCCGAGGAAAGATAAGACTAGTAGAATCAGCCAGGATATTCCGATATTGGTCGCACTAAAAAGCTTCGCGACTTCTTCCACACCGCCGCCGCCTAGTAAATCCTCGATATGAGTAAAAATAAGCAGCAGGAGGGCGACAAGTTGAGCACGCTGCAAATTCAGCGTCCATGAAGATAATGTTTTTCTTGTTTCATTCCCGCCATTCGTACCTAGCATCCTTAACCAGATGACCCATCCTGTCAAAGCGAGCACCATAAGATACCACAGCCCGCGAGACGCATACTGCAAGAGTACCTTCGTCGTAAGCGGACCTGAACCGTGCTCGTGATTGGCATGGGCGGAAGGAAGATCTAGCGTATCTTCTTGCGGCGGATTGCCGATTGTCAGAGGATAGCTTCCGCCAACAGGGTGGCCGTCAGCCGAAATGACATGATAGCTAATTAAATAAACGCCCTCGGCCAGCTTAGGCAGATCAAGGAGCACACCTGTTTGCTCTTTGTTCAAATAAGCTTTATTACTGGTCATTTCGTCGCCGTCATGATTAAAAACCTTGATATAAAAGAGCCCTGCATCTAAAGGTTCATTGAAGGTAATTGCGATTTGGGGCGGAGAGCTTTCCAGCTTAGCGCCCGATTCCGGAATTGCCTGTACCAGCGATGCGTGAGCAGAAGCAGTTTGCGGGGCGACGAAAGAACTTAAGAGCATCATTGATAATATACACAATAATACAGCGGGCAAGAACCAAAACCGACGAACATGTTGTTTCTGTTTATACATAGATGAATTCCTCTAATCCATTATTGGTCTACGTCCGGCAAAACCATCTTCTTTGCCGTGGTAGTAACGGATCTTGTCCTCTCCTTGTTTCCAACACAACAAAACTTCCTGGCCCCCGATCATAGAGGGAAAATCCACAAGACCCGTCTCTATATCCTTAAGTTCGATACCCGATTGCTGAAAATGTTGGATCAGCCCGCGCGCTTCAATTTGCATAAATTCAAGTTCGGCTTCCTGCATAAAAAATGGATCCTTTTCCGTGCCGGGTTTCTCAGCCAACTCATTTTTCTTCCTGCGAAGCTCTGTGTATTTCTCCTCAAAAGCCCGCTTCAGCAGTTGCATTTTCTTTAACTCCTGATCAACAAACGGAAGCATTTCATTCGCTTCTTCCAAGCTAAAATATTTTTTATCAGACATCTGGCACCTCCATGCCTAATTTTAACAAAAAAAGAGGGCAACTTCGAATTCTACGCATGCGTATGCGGGTGCTCGTGTGAGGAACCATGCTCATCCACATGAGTCACAGACAACTCGGCATATCCGACACCTTTAAGCACTTGAATTCGCTGCTGCAATTCTCTTAGCTTCTCCACTATGCCCCTAACAACTAATATTTCCAAGCATTGCTGATGATTTAAATGAATATGCATCGTGGAAATAATGGCATGGTGATATTCATGCTGCAATTCCATCAACGTAATGGGCAGATCGCTAATATGATGGTCATATACCATTACAATGGTTCCGGCTACCGTTTCGTCCAACTGCATGCTGCTGGAGGCCAACAACGCTTTGCGTGTGAGATCTCGGATCGCTTCAGAGCGGTTGCTATAGCCCTGGATGGCAATGAGCCGATCATATTGCTCAATTAATGATTGCGGCATAGAGATGCCAAAACGTACAAGCGTTTCTTTCTCCGACATGGGATCACGCTCCTTTCTAACTAACCTCGTCCTCTACCTTCACTCTACCAGAAAGTCGTGTTCTCGCAAAATGGGCCACGCTATTTTATGTAAAAATGATAAAAGAGAGCGGACATACGCCCGGCTCTCCTGCTTGTTAGATAAAGTTCATCAGTTTTTTCACACGGACTTCCAGTTCTACGAGTGAGAAAGGTTTCGTCATATAGTCATCAGCACCCATCTGATAGCCTTTGAGCATATCGTCTTCCTTTTTCTTGCCGGAAAGCATAAGCACCTTCATGTTCGCATTCGCGGAGCGCTCATCCTTCTTAATCTGATCTAACAAGGAAAAGCCGTCTAGCCTAGGCATCATTCCATCCAAAATACACGCATGATAAGTCTTTTCCTGCAGCAAGCCGAGCGCTTCTTCACCATCGGATGCATGTGTGATGGCAATCGGTAAATGCTCCAGATGAGAAGTCAATATTGCTCTTAAGATTGGATCATCGTCAACGATTAGCAAATTTTTCTTCTCGGGAAGAGGCGGCGACGCCGACTTGCTCGGATCGCTCTCTTTCTCTGCTGCGGCGCATAGAACGCGGTTCCGGCCCTGCTGTTTGGCTTGATACATCGCTTCGTCCGCCTTCGAAACCCAATCCGCCACAGGCATTCCCTCCTGCCACTGGGCAATCCCTGCGGAGAAGGTGATGGAGAAAGGTTTCCCCTCATAGTGGGCAACCGGGTTCGAGCTGATGATAAGCAGAATGTTCTGCATCGTGGAATGCGCCTGTTCCAAGGATGTATTCGGAAGGGCAATCACGAACTCTTCACCGCCAAACCGCGCCAGTAGATCCGTTGAGCGCAAATTGGTTTGCAAGAGATGGGCCAAGCCTTGCAGCACCAAGTCTCCCACGTGGTGTCCATGCGTATCATTAATTCTTTTAAAAAAATCGATATCGATAAATACAAGCGAAATCGGAGCGGGATACCGCTCAATCCGCTGCAGTTCCATGCCAATCTGAAGGTCGAAATATCGCCGGTTGAACACGCCGGTAAGCGGATCGCGGAAGGCCAACTGCTCGAAGTTTTTGGTCCTTTTGAGCAAACCATAGATTCTGGCGGCTAGTTCTTCATACTGAAAGGGCTTGGTCACATAATCGTCAGCCCCCAGATGGAAGCAGCGAACTTTATCGTTCAAATCATTGCGCCCTGATAGCACAATAAGGGGCAGCCACTTCAACGTCGGATCTTCTTTGAGAAACTCAAACAGCTCATATCCTGATTGCGGATGCATCATAAGATCAAGTGTCACGAGATCATAGGTGTGTGTACGCAATAGTTTCATAGCGGACTCCACATCAGCGGCCTCATCAACAATACAATCATCAAGCTGAAGACGCCGGGTCAAATACGAACGCAGTACTTCGTCATCATCGACAAGCAGCAAACGGCTTTTCAACGTTCGAAGCATAGAGCCTCCTGTGGGATCCTTCTGCTCGTCCATGTGGATCTCCGTCAGGCAGATATCGTATTCCATATTCATATCACGAAGGAGCCCGAAACTGCGCTCTGCGTTTTCTTGAACCGGGTTCGTCGATGTCAACGACAATACCTGATCCGTATCAATGGTTTGCGTCCATTCCCATAGGCGCACCAATTCCTCCGCCAGCCGGCCAATCCTGTCATAACCAAAAATCGGCGCACTGCCCTTCAGCGTATGGATAATGCGATAGAACCGATTCAAGTCTTCGATTTCCGGCTTAAGACGAACGGCATCCAGCAGGGTCTCAAGCTCTTTCAACTGCTTTTCAAACTCGCGAATGAACAGTTTTCTGCCTTGTCTTAGAATTCTTGCATCTTTATCCGATTCTGACCTGGAGCCCTTTGGCTCTAGATTCGTATGATTCATGACGGACAATCACCCTTTTTACAAATAAAATTATCTTTATATATTTCGAATCAACTCTCCAATAAGTGTCCGACCGTATCTAGAAGTTGAAGCGGGCTGAACGGTTTCACAATATAAGTGGTGACGCCGGCCGCTTTGGCCTTCTCTTTATCTTTCTCCAAGGCTTTCGCTGTTAAAAGAATAACAGGCAGGTCCCGGTTCGCGTTATCGCTCTGACGAAGCCACTCGCATACTTCAACACCCGTACGCTCCGGCATCATATAATCAAGGATAACCAGATCAAACGATGCCTTCTGAAGCTGTTCAATGGCTTGCTGGCCGTCCTCCACCTCCGTGATTTCATATCCTTCATCGGATAACGTTTCAGTAAGCAGAAAGCGGAGTGCAAGCTCGTCGTCAGCCAACAATATTTTATATACAGACATAAAGGTCACCTCTATTAAAATATGACTTTAATTATAGCATCATGCTCAAAGGCAAGATAGGAATTTGTCGAATAAAGTCAAAAAATATTATTTCATTCGCGAAGCATCGTATTCTTTCCACGATGAGCCATTAATTTCTTTAAGTCCTTCCACGGAGGGATAGATATAAACCAAACCTTCACGCTCCCCGTTCACATCTTGGATCCAGACGCGGTCATATTCATTATTGGAGGCGCCTAGGCCATAATAACCTTCCAGAACATCCATCGCTTGCAGGCCTTCTTCCGTCACTTCCAACCATTCTCCAACAACGTGCTGCTCCCCATTGTCTTCCGTTAGCAAAAGCGCAGGATAAGGCCCAACATCAAATAAACGGCCAAAAATCGCGCCCGATTGCACGGACTGTACAAAAGGAGCTGCTACGAAGTGGTTACTCTCTCCAACAAGCAGTGTGCCGTAGACAAATACAGATATCATGAAAACTCCTCCTGTCGAATTATGTAATTTATAAGGTTCATTTTAAATTCGCTAGCCATCTCCCCGATCCCTTTTCAAAACATCCAACCTTTTACAATTTCATGTAGAGCCGAGCAAAGAAAAAAAGCAACATCCACAATGGATGCTGCTTCTATGCTTGATTAGCTGTTAACTCGCGCGTTTTCACAATAATTTTGCGGATGCTGTCTTCCGATAAATGAAAGACCTTGATTAACTCCATCACCGTGGAGCCTGTTTGGTACAACCGGAAAATTTCTTGATTTCTACGCTCGATAATAATGCGTGTTCCGTTATTTTCTCCCCATCCAGCGCGTTTCTGCTCTTTCTTAGGGATATATACGATTTCACCTTGGATATATTCTTGTAATTGTTTTAATAGGTTAGGGGGAAGAACGTCCTTCCCGTTCTTGTAACTCATGGATGAAAACCTCCTCAAATTGTCGCAAAGATTAAACTTTGTTCGGATTTGCAGAGAGTAATCTCATCGCCCCTAAACCTCATACCATTCTTATCAAAATGGAATAAAAAAAACACGACCATAATCGTGCCTGTCGGTTGTATATGCAATTATACAAATTCAGGTGAACGGTTATTCCACGAATGATATTCAGTTAGGAGACGATTACCTCTGCGGCGGCCGCAACACTCATCGCTACTGTCATTGTCATTGTGTTCATTAAAAAACACTCCTTTCACCTAATATTGGGATTGTATTACATGGGTTGGAGAGCAAACTCTCTCCTATATTGCCTGTGTGTTCACTTCGTGTTCACAATTCTCATTATATGTAAAAAGCTTCTCGCTGTCTACTCGTAAGTTAAGAATATGCGGGAGCCCAGAGGGCCCCCGGTTGTAACGATGACCTCTGCTTACGCAGAGATCACCTCCGCTTTTGTTGTAATCACCTTGATCACTCCTTTCCGAAGTTATTAGCTGGCCGGCTACTTCTCTATTTACTCATAATCCTACCCCATTCTCAAGTGAAAGAATCGTTATAAGGATTCTTTCCTAGGCGGGTGTGTGGGATGGAACTGAAGGGTGGTGGTTGGATGAGTGCAGGGGCTGGAAGGAAAGAGCACAGTGCTGAATATAAGGAGTATGGCGGGTGCAAGGACCGGAAGGAAGGAGCACAGTGCTGAATATAAGAAGTATGGCGGGTGCAAGGACCTGAAGGAAGGAGCATAGTGCTGAATATAAGAAGTATGGCGGGTACAAGGACCGGGTTTTTGTTTGGCAGCGGGTGCTTCCCTAGAGGCTAACGGACCTGGTTGCCGCTATTATAGTGTTTTTGCTGTATTAGCGAGGGGTAACGGACCGTACAGCCGCTATCTGCTGATTTTAGGGTGGATATCGATAACTTTCAGGTAAATAACAGCACCTGAGTCCGTTAGATCCAATTTTCATCCTAAAAGTGGCAGATAGCAGCATCTCAGTCCGTTAGAGTCACGGATCAATGCCCCAGCGCCGTCACCGCGATGCCGCTGCGGTTCAGCAGCGCGCGGATATCGCGCGCAAACTCCACGGCGTGAGCACCGTCGCCGTGGATACAGATCGTGTCCGCGCGCATGCTCAGATCCTCTCCCTCCTGGGAGAGGACCTTCCCCTCGCGGACGAGGCGCACCACCTGCGCCGCTGCATCCGCGGCGCTCTCCAGCAGCGCCCCGGGCTGATCCCGGGGCGTCAGCGTGCCGTCCCGCCGGTAGGTGCGGTCCGCGAAAGCTTCGCTCGCGGTTCGCAGCCCCGCGGCGGCACCCGCCCGCAGCAGCTCGCTGCCGGGCGGTCCAAGCAGCGTCAGCTCCGCGCTGACGCTGAGCGTCGCAGCCGCAATGGCCGCGGCGAGATCATGGCGCTTCGCCGCCATGTGATAGAGCGCGCCATGCGGCTTGACGTGCTGCAGGCGCCCGCCTTCGGCGTGGACGAACGCCTGCAGCGCCCCGAGCTGATACAACGTCAGCTCGTAAGCCTCAGCCGGCGTGATGGCGATCTCGCGCCGGCCGAAGCCCTGCAGATCGGGGAGGCCCGGATGGGCCCCGATCGCCACGCCTTTGCGCAAGCACAGCTGTACGGTGCTGCGCATGGTGGCAGGATCGCCTGCGTGAAACCCGCAGGCGATGTTGGCGGAGCTGACGAAGTCCAGCAGCTCCTCGTCGCGCCCGAGGCGATAAGCGCCGAAGGCTTCGCCCATATCACAATTTAAATCTATACGCAGCCCACTCACTCTTCCATCACCTTTCATAACTCCTATACTTTACTTAGTTACTCGTGTGCTCTTATCTGCACTTGTCAAATCATCCACGATCCCTAAACCAAGCCTGCATGCCGGCTTCCAGCAACCTCATATCCATAGCCTGCAGCAAAAGCTGTTCCTGGGCTTCCCTCAAGCTAAGCTCGCGGAAACGCAGTTTGCCCCCTGGCTTCACTTGAGCGATTAGCGGCAGATGGGCCGTAATTACATGGGCAATGCGCGGATAGCCGCCTGTTGTCTGGCAGTCAGAAAGCAAAAGAATGGGCTGACCGCTCGGTGGCACCTGAATCGTGCCTGGGACAACGGCTTCCGAAATCATCTCATGGGAGATACCGCGTTTCAACGAAAGAGGGGTTCCTTCCAGCCGATATCCCATCCGGTCCGATTGTGGGGTAACAGTGAAGCTTCGAGCCAGAAACTTCGCTTTGAGCGATTTCGCAAAATGTTCCGCTTCTTTGCCCCATACAATACCCACAACCGGGTTGTCTTCGTAATTCGGCCGAATAAAGGGAGTGACCGCACCGGAAACAGACCGGTTGTTGATGTTCACGGCTGCTTTCCCCGCATTGCTTAGCTTCAGTTCATCTCCCGCTTGAAGAGCCCTGCCTTCATGACCGCCGATCCCTGCCCGCAGATAAGTGCTTGTGCTGCCCATACTGACATCCGCTGCAAAGCCCCCATGAACGGCTAAATAAGCTCTACAACCCTTCACCGCATAGCGAAAGACCAGTTGTTCCCCTTTTTGGATGATAAAAGATCGCCATAACGGCACTCTTCTGCCTTCCACATCCGCCTCAAGATCAGCTCCACACAAGGCTATCAGCATATCCGATTGCGCGACCATGCTCGGTCCGTTCAAGGTCATTTCTAATACGGCGGCATCAGCGGTATTCCCTACAAGAATGTTAGCCGCTTGGTGGGCAAAAAAGTCCATAGGACCCGATGCAATGACGCCAAATTTGCGGTATCCATAACGCCCTTGATCCTGCAGGATCGATAACATTCCCGGCTTGATGATTTTAAAGCCCATGTCCCAGGTTCCTTTCAGCGGTAAAATGGAACTGCTCCGGCGTGATGGCGACGAATTTCACCCGATCTCCTACCTGCAATAAGGAAGGAGGCGTGGATTGCGGCTGAAATAAAGCAAGCGGCGTCCGACCGATCAGGTTCCACCCGCCTGGCGTTTCAAATGGATAAATGCCGGTTTGCGCGCCGCCAATTCCTACCGATCCGGCTGGTATACGGGGTCGGGGCACCGATTTTCTAGGTGTAACCAACCGCTCATCCATCCCGCCCAAATACGGGAAACCCGGCGCAAAACCAATCATATAGACCGGATAGATTTGTGCAGTATGCAGCGCGACGATTTCTTCCTCTGTCAGCCTGTGATAAGCCGCTACCTCCGCAAGATCAGGACCGTATTCCCCACCGTAACAAACGGGAATTTCGATAAGTTTCTCGGTCTGGGGTGACTGCTGCTCGTTTGTGAACTCAAAGCCGCCCAAGCACCGCGCAATATGTTGGAGGACCTTGTCGCAAGGAAGCATATAGTTTTCTCCAGCAGGGTGCGCATGTTTGCGGTGAACCTCCGCTTCAGAAAAATGCTGATAGACCACGACCGGATCATAATAAATCGTAATCGTCGTATATGCGGGCACCATTTCTATAAAACCTGCGAAAGGGTGCTTCTCCAGATAGGCCGTCACTTGCCGCACCAGATCTAGCGTTGACAGCTCAATGCTCGTGCCAAGCGTAAGTACGATGGCCGAATCCCCAAGGTGATGCCATTCGTAATGGAGCTTCGTCATGCAAATTTCTGCTTTTTCAACCAGTTTGCGCAAAGTTCAGGCCACAAATAGGCTTCGTCATGATCAGTCGCCATGCCAATACCATGCCGTCCGCTCTCAAAAACATGCAGATCGTACGGCACTTTATGACGGCTAAGCGCCATGGCAAAAAGCAAGCTATTCTCGACGGGAACGGCGGCATCGTCGGCGGTGTGCCAGAGGAAAGTCGGCGGTGTATCCGACGATACTTGTTTCTCTGTGGATAACAAAGTCACCAGCTTCTCATCCGGTGCCTCGCCTAACAAATTCTTTTTGGAGCCCACATGTCCAAATTCATAGAAGGATATAACAGGATAACAAAGAATTAAAGCGTCCGGACGGCTGCTTTGTCTCTCGATAGGATCTTCTGTTTCTTGGTTCCCGGCATCAAATAGCGTACCTGCGGTGGAAGCCAGGTGACCACCTGCGGAGAATCCAAGGATCCCTAGCCGATTCGGATCAATCCCCCATTGCTCTGCATGGTGTCTTACTGTTCGAATCGCTCTTTGGGCATCTTGGAGCGGAATTGGATGTTCATATGGAGCTACCCGGTAGTTTAAAACAAAGGCCGAAATCCCAAGTCCATTGAGCCACTTTGCGACAGGTTCGCCTTCATGGGGAGCACGCCTACCGTAGCCGCCTCCGGGACATACTATAACGGCAGAGCTCAAGCCTTCGCTTGCTACAGGATACAAAGTCAAGCTCGGGCATCCTTGGTTTTCCTCACCGATGCTATCCTTGGATGCTCCGGGCCATAATTCGATAGTGGTTGCGGTGTTCACTCAAGAAACCTCCTTTATTTATGTGCTAAGCTAATCATATCGAATCCCCCCAAGTTCGCATAGGTAGGATTTTACAAAAAGTTAGGACGTTGCCTTGTTTCTCACGTGAAAAGAACTACAGGCCGCTATTTTGGCAGAATCACCCAATTTCTAGGGTCTTGCGGAACTGGAGGGCCTTATTTACCATCAGCTTGGTTCAATTCACGCAAATTCGGCTGAATAGAGGATCATAGTTCCCTCATCTTGCTATCGTATCGATTTCCTGCAAAATAAGGGATCAGAGTTCCCTCTTGGCGAGATTCCCCAAAAAAATAAGACGGCGCAGGATTAACCCTGCACCGCCTTTTCCATTTCTACTCTGTATCCCAAATGACTTCCCAATTCCCATTCACGCTGGCTTCAATCGTACCCCGCTCCATAATATACCCGGCAAGAAGCTCCGCAACATCCGTTGGAATATCCTTAATGACCGGCTTATCCTGGAACATGGCGTAGTTGCCTCCGCCCGCAGCCCTGTAATTGTTCATCACTACATCGTAGGATGCGTCAAGGTTCAGTGGCTGCCCGTTATAATCAAGCTGTACGACACGCTCTCCAATCGGACGGGAGATGTTCAATTTATACGAAATGCCTTCCCACATATCATAATTGTAATGCTGTGGCTTCGGCTCTCTAAACTTGCTGCTGACCTGAACTTCGCCTTCGGGTGCCAGTTCGAAATATTCCGCGGACTGTTCCAAGGCGTCCTTGATGTCTTGTCCGGAAATCCGAATCACTTTCAATGTGTTCGGGTAAATGTAGTTGGATACGATGTCCCTCATCGTAATATCCGAAGGAAAACCCGGCGATACGTTATCAAACAGCGCCGTATTCGAAATGGGCGCTCCGGACAGCTCCATCTGTACCCGATTGATGAATTCGATCAGTGCGCTGTCTTTCAAGCGGGTCTGCATGGGATCTTTCACCAGCATATCACCCGTGAGCTTGCCGATCGGTTGATCCAGCCACTCTTGCGTTTTTGCTTCATGGGTATCTACAAGTTCCAAGAGCTTCTTGTCTGCTTCAACACCCGTTACGGAGAGCAATTCTGATGTCTTGGTGTCGATTCGCCATTTGCCTTCCAGCAACGAAAGCTCCAGCTTCACTTTCCCAAGCGTAACGCCAGCCGTTCCCGGTTGCACAACAAGGACGCCATTGATGCTTTGCCCTGCAATGCTCCGGTGCTGGTGCCCGGTCAGAAGCACATCCACCCCTTCAACTTCCATACAAAGCTGATAGCCCTGATTTTCACCTGTCAAAGGTTCCGTTGGTTCCCCTGTCTCCAGATGTCGTTCAAAGCCTCCATGATAAGAGACGACTACAACATCCGCTCGCTCTTCTTCCTTAAGCACCTTCACCCACTTGTGAGCTGCTTCTACAGCATCTACAAACTGCAAACCGGAGATGTGTGCGGGATTTTCCCAATTTGGAATATAAGGTGTCGTTAATCCCAAAATACCGATGCGAACACCTTCAGGAAGTTCCTTGACGATGTAAGGCTTCCCTAAGAATGGTGCCCCGCTTGCTGCGTCTACGATGCTTGCACACAGCCACGGGAACTCGGATTCCTTGACCGCTTTGCCAAGTACATCAAGCCCATAATTAAACTCATGATTCCCGATTACAGCAGCATCATAGCCGATATAGTTAAGTCCGATCACCATCGGATCCATCGGCTCGTTATCCAATCTAGCATGATGGTAGGCCAGCGGAGTGCCTTGAATGAGATCCCCGTTGTCGATAACGATCACATTGGCTTCCTTCTTCCGTTCACCTGCTACCAATGCGGCTATTTTGGCTAAACCCACATCGTTGGGCAAATTATTCGCGTAATGCAAAGGCAGCATATTGCCATGTAAATCGCTTGTTTCCAGTATGGTTACTGTACTTTTCTGCACCTTACCAGGTTGAGTCAAGTTCCCCACTCCACAACTTTTTATTTTGTAAATACGTACATAACAATTGGCAGTTTAACAAATACTTCACACTATCTTCCATATCCCTTATGTTAATGTTATATTACATCTTAGATAAATAGCAAATAAATTTAAACGGAGGTCAAAAAAGTAATGAAAAAATTAACAGTGATTACCCTTTCCATGATGGTTGTTGCCACAGGCCTGCTTGCTGGCTGCGCAAAGAAAGAAACACCGGCTCCATCGGCTTCAGCAGGTGCAGCAGCGAGTGCTTCTCCGGCAGCAGCAGCTTCCGCTAGCCCAGCAGCAGCTACAGGTTTTGTTCCAAAAGAACTTAAAGTTCAATTCGTACCTTCCCAAAATGCAGAGACACTTGAAGCAAAAGCCAAACCACTTGAAAAACTTCTCGGGGACAAGCTGGGTATCCCGGTTAAAGTTTCCGTTTCAACTGACTATAACGTTGTAATCGAAGCTATGGCTTCCAAACAAGTTGACGTTGGCTTCCTGCCTCCGAGCAACTACGTTGTTGCCCATGATAACCGCAAAGCGGCTGATCTGCTTGCCCAAGCGACACGTTTCGGCGTTGACGATGCAACTGGCCAACCAACGACTGAACTCGTGAATTTCTACAAATCCGAGATCCTTGTGAAAGCAGATTCCCCGATCAAATCGGTTGCTGATTTGAAAGGCAAGAAAATGGGCTGGCAAGGTGTTACTTCCGCAGCTGGTTACGTTTACCCAGGTCTGTTGTTGAAAAAAGCTGGCGTAGATCCAGTGAAAGATGTAACAGGCGTACAATTCCAAGGACATGACAAAGCGGTTATCGCGCTTCTTAACGGTCAAGTTGATGCTGTCGGCGTATTCCAAGACATTCGTACGAACATGATCAAAGATTACCCAGACATTTTCAAACAAACGAAAGTTCTAGCTTTCTCCGATAAAATCCCTAACGATACCATCGCTGTTCGCTCCGATATGGATGCAGCATGGAAAAAGAAAATCCAAGACGCTTTCCTAGCACTTGGTACGGATCCAGAAGGCCAAAAAATCATTTTTGATGTTTACACACATAAAGGTTATGTTGTAGCGAAAGATGAAGATTTCAACATCGTTCGTGATGCGAACAAAGAAATGGGCTTGAAATAAGCCTATCTAAATCAAGAGGCTGTCCCAAAGTCATTCATTGACGGAGGGAGAGCCTCTTTTTTTTCAATTCTACGCATTTCCACGCTTGCATACTATGGATGTGGCACGTCCGGTAAATTTTTTTTTACTTTTGCATGACAAACGTTTACCTGAACTTGTCATATATCATAGTGGGGTGAAAATGGAATGTTCGAAAAGCTTATTAGCAGTAAAAATGAAGTCTCCATCCGGTGCGGCAACGACGAAATTAGAGGAGTTATTACGCATTACTATTCAGCCTTCCAACTGTTGAAAATAAGAAACATCATGATTCCCCTGGAGCTAATCGAACAGATTGAAGTCCTGGAACAGACAAACAGCTCAGCCGGATTATCAAAACTTAGCCGCGGTTCCCTTCGTTTAGTTACCCGCGAGAGACTTTCAAGTCAAGTATAATAGGCATACATAATACAACGTGCATAACAAAACAGACGCCGCAGCTAGCGGCGTCTGTTGCTTTATACGATGCGTTTACGAAGCGATCCTGAAATGTAGTCAATAATTGAGACGGTAATGATTATCCCGATCAGGATGATCCCTACACGCGGCCACTGCCTCGCATTCAGCGCGAAAATAAGCGGCGTACCGATCCCTCCAGCACCAATGACTCCAAGCAGGGTTGCGGAACGAACGTTGATCTCGAAACGATATAGCGTATAAGAGATGAAATCAGGAATGACTTGAGGAATGACGGCAAAGGCCATCCGCTGCCAAATATTAGCGCCAACGGCGTTCATCGCCTCTGTAGGCCCCATATCCATATTTTCAATGGCTTCGGCATAGAGCTTCCCTAGCATCCCTACGGAGTGCAATCCTAAAGCCATTACCCCGGCATACGCATTAGGTCCTACAGCTTTGATAAAGATTAAAGCCATAATAATTTCAGGAATCGTACGAACAATACTCAAGAACAATTTCCCTGTTCCCGAGACGGCACGGAAACGGCTCATATTCGCTGCAGCCCAGAAGGCAAACGGCAAACAGACAATCGCCGAAACGAAGTTCCCCAAGTAGGAAATCGACAACGTTTCAAGTAAAGAACGAAGTAAATCTTCGCCTTCCGGAATATAGACATACGCCCAATCCGGATGAAACAAGCCGGTAATCATGGCTTTCGTCAAAATCCAAGTCGTTGGTTGAAAGCCTGTTAACTCCAGACCTGTCAACGACCAGATGAACAAAGCGATAACCGCGACCCATCCTACAATTTTGTAAGTACGCGCACGAGATTCTGACATTGGCTTCGCGCTGCCCTTCAGCAGGTAGGAACGGAACCGGGTACTTACCAAATCAATAATGACAACAACAATCAACGTGTAAATGACAATCGCACAGGACTGATCGTAACGGAACAGATCCAGCGTGTTTTTGAGCAGCAAACCGATACCACCGGCTCCAACCAAACCTAGGATCGCGGAGGCGCGGATGCTGACTTCAAATGTATACAGGAAATGAGCAAGATACGTAGGTGCGACCTGTGGAAGAACACCGAAACGAATAAGCTTCAGTTTATTGGCACCAACGGCTGTCATCGCTTCCAGAGGGCCCGGATCAATCGCTTCCGTCGATTCATATGCAAGCTTGGACAAAATACCGAACGTGAAGAAAATCAGCGCGAGCGTACCTGCTGTCGGGCCAAAGCCTACCAATACCGCAAACAAAGCAGCGTACAGCAAATCCGGAATCGTGCGAAGCAAGTTCATGATCAGTCTGGCCGGATAAAAAAGCCACGGCGATGTGGTTACGTTACGTGCTGCAAGAAGCGCCATGGGATAAGCGAAAAGAGCTCCCACGGTTGTACCGATAATGGACATTTGGATAGTTTGTGCCATCGGCTTCCAAATATCAGCGAAAAACGCCCAATCCGGCGGAAACATTTCCCCAATGAACTTGAGGATTTCCGGTGTTCCGGTAACCAGCTTCGAGAGTGTCGCGTCCGTCTGATAGATGCTTCCGATCAGGAACAAGATCATGATGATGGCTGTGAGATAAATCTTCGTTCGAGGAGGTCTTTTGACAGACGTCACACTCATCCCTCCTGCACCCCCAACAGCTCATCTTTCTTAATGGCACGGCCATAAATTTCGGAGAATACCTCGTCTGTCGCTTCAGCAACGGGTCCGTCATATACGACTTTACCTGCACGAAGCCCAATAATCCGCGTTGCGTATTCACGTGCAAGATCAATAAAGTGCAGGTTAACAACCGTTGTGATACCCAGCTCCGTGTTAATGCGTTTCAGGTCATCCATAACCTGTCTTGTCGTTAAAGGATCCAAGGAAGCAACAGGCTCATCCGCCAAAATGATTTTAGCTTCTTGGGCAAGTGCTCTCGCAATGGAAACACGCTGTTGCTGACCACCGGACAATTCATCAGCGCGTGAATAGGCCTTCTCCCGAATATTCACTCTTTCCAGTGCTTTCAGGGAAAGCTCGATATCATGTTTAGGGAATAAACCAAGGATAGTACGTAATGTGGAGTGGTAGCCTACGCGACCAGATAAAACGTTGCGAAGAACCGTGGAACGCTTAACGAGATTGAAGGTTTGGAAGATCATCCCGATATCTCTGCGCATCCGGCGTAATTCCGAACCATTTGCTTTTGTGATCGATTTGCCATCTATCAAAATTTCCCCGTCTGTCGTCTCATGCAAGCGATTGATTGAACGCAATAAAGTTGATTTTCCTGCGCCTGAGAGGCCAACGATGACAATAAACTCTCCCGGGTGAATCGTCAAATTAATGTCGTTCAGACCCACAGTTCCGTTAGGATACACCTTGGAAATATGTTTAAACTCAATCATATAAGTCCTACTTTCTCTAAATGGTTTCAAAGATCAGACCAAATTAATTCTACGAATTTCGCCAAAATCCTTCTTTCTATGATAACCTTTAGAAAATATTCATATTCCATTGTTCACCATCACAACAAAAAAGCCCCGGAATTTGATCCGAGGCTAGTCTAAATGACTTACTACTCAAACTTTAGAACTAAACTTTTGCACGCCAGCGCTCCTCGATTTTCATCCCTTTCCACACCGCAATGGAGACAATCCATGCAATGACGAACAGGGCGACGAGGATGAAGCCCAAGGTGCCGAAATCAATATCCTGCAGCCAAGTCCAGAAGGAGCCTTCCATGCCGAACTCTTCCGAGAGCACCTGACCCAACTCAATGACACCAATAATTAAAGCGGCAATGACCGCCAAAGCGGTTACAGTCAAATTGTAATAAAGCTTGCGCACGGGCGTATGGAAAGCCCATTTGTAGGCCTTAGTCATGAACATCCCGTCAGCTGTATCAAATAGACTCATGCCTGCTGCAAATAACAGCGGGAGTGAAATGACGCCGATGAACGGAATGGCGTCTTTGGCCGCATGGGCGGAAATGGCTAACAGCGCAATTTCACTTGCTGTATCGAAGCCCAAACCAAAGAGAAAACCTAGCGGATACACATGCCAGCTTTTGCTGATGAAAGAGAACAACGGTTTGATCATGCGGGCAATAAAGCCGCGGGATTCCAACAGTTCTTCAAACTCATTGTCATCCTGCTTGCCGCCGCGAAATTTGACGAATAGCTTATATAAGCTTATTAGAATAATCAAGTTAATGACACCAATGATAACTAGAAAAAGCCCGGATACCGAAGCGCCGATAACGCCTCCGAAACGCTGCATCCATGGAAGCTCACGCTCCGCCCATGTCACCGAAAAAGCGGTCACAATCGACATCAGGAAGACGACCGAAGAATGGCCTAACGAGAAATAAAAACCGACGCCTAAGGGGTTGCGTTTCTGTTGAACAAGCTTACGCACGGTATTGTCAATGGCCGCGATATGATCGACGTCAAAGGCATGCCGCATGCCCAGCGTATAGGCAAGCAGTCCGATCCCCCAAAAAGCAGGAGACGTTTTGGCCACCGAATAAAGTCCAATAAGGCCTAATATATGGAGAAGCAAGATAAAGCCTATGTATCCGCCCCAGCTTTTCCGCTGCTCCAGCAATGATTTCCACATGTGGTATACACACAACCTTTCCATTCGTGCCACGATTTATTTACAATGTAGCACACGTGTGCGTGACTTGAGAAGCATTTTGCCTAATTTATTGTGAAGATCTCTAACATTTATTTGTTATAATAGTATCCGTTCCAAATAATGAGCTATGTAAGGAGTGGAAATGAACTGATGTCTCTTCGTCTTTTTAAACTTTTCACCATTTTCGTACCTGTGGTCATCATCGGCGGCTTTGAATATATACGCCATGAATTCCTGTTAAATTACTTAACGATGGAAGCCGGCAACTTCTCCATTACCGTGATTACGCTGCTGCTCTCGTACCTCTTCGCTTCGTGGATGTTTCAAAGCATTGAACGCAGCAATGAGCAGCTTACCATGGGCGAAGCCCGCAGAGCCGTCTACGAAGAGCGGGAGCGCCTTGCCAGAGAGCTGCATGACGACTTGGCTCAGACGCTTTTTTTCCTCAACGTCAAATTAAAGCAAGGTGATTTGGAGGAAGCCAAAGCCGCCGTATCGGAAATCGACAACTCGCTCAGGCAGGCGATTTTCAATCTCCGCACGCCGCCTGAAGAAGGGACTGGCCTTGAGCAGCGTATCCATAAATTTCTGCACGACTGGCGGATGGTGACAGGCATTGAGCTGCAGGAGAAGCTGGAAATTGAGGAGAACAGCTTCACTCCCACAGAGGAGGTACAGCTTTTCGGCATCATCCAGGAGGCCTTTACGAACATTCGCAAGCACTCGATGGCAACGGAAGCAACAATCTTGCTGGAAGCTCAGCCAGATGCCTGGAAGCTGCAGATTACGGATAATGGCCGTGGACTTCAGCATGCTGAAGCAGCAGGCAAAAAGTATGGCATTGAGTTGATGCAGAAACGAGCGTCTGAACTAGGCGCTACCTTCGAATTTAAGGCAAGAGATACCGACAAAGGACGAGCAGGAACAGGAAGCGGAGACACAACCGGAACCGAACTGACTGTGCAAGCCGCAGATAGGAGGAACTGATTTTGACATCCGCGCAACCCTTCCGTGTACTTATTGTAGATGATCATCCCTTGGCGCGAAAAGCGATCCGCAGCATGCTGGAGCCAGTGGCCGACTTTGAAATTGTGGGGGAAGCCAGCAGCGGTGAAGCTGCGATTGTGCTGTGTGGTGAAGTCGCGCCCGATGTGGTCTTGATGGATATTCACATGTCTCCTATGGATGGACTTGAAGCTACACGGCGCATCAAACAAGCCTATGGGACGATCCGAATCGTCATGCTGACGGTTTCCGACGATGTGGCCGACCTCTTCACGGCCCTGCAGTTTGGAGCCCAGGGCTATTTACTCAAAAATATGGACCCTGATGAATGGCTTACCTATCTTCGTGCCCTGCTCGACGACAATTCCGATGCCGCCCGGGGGATGGCGGACAAGCTTTTCCAGCGGTTTCGGGCACCGGTTGGGAATTTGGCGGAAGGTCCAACACCGAGCATGCTAACCTCTCGGGAGCAGGAAATCACCGCCTATGTCGCCCAGGGAGACAACAATCGGCAGATTGCTGAGAAACTGCTCATTTCGGAGCATACCGTCAAAAATCATATGAAAAATATATTGGTTAAGCTCGGGCTTGAGAACCGGGTTCAGCTAACCGGATTCGCCATTAAGCACGGCTTGACACGAAAAGGACAAAACTAGTCGAAAAAATAGCCCACTCGAGCCATACTCAGATGCTTACCAAACAAGTAACATGGACAACATGAGAAGAGTTGATTCGAAAGGGGAAAATGTTCCATGTTTAAAAAATTGATGTTAAACGCAAGTATCCTGCTGATCGGTTCCATGCTGCTAATCGCTGGCGTCGCCAGCGCTCACGTAACGGTTTATCCCAAAGAAGCCACACAAGGCAGCTACGAGATGTTTACGGTTCGTGTGCCATCCGAGAAAGATATTCCTACAGTAAAAGTGGAAGTGAAGTTCCCGATGGACTCCGTCGCCGTTTCCCGTTTTGAGCCAAAAGCCGGCTGGACATACGAAGTCGCCAAAGATTCCGCTGGTAAAATTACCGGCGTTACCTGGAAAGCAAGCGGAGACGGACTCGCGAGCACGGAGTTCGGTGATTTCAATATGCAGGGTAAAGTAGCAGACACGGCTACTCAAATCGTTTGGAAAGCTTACCAAACCTACAAAGACGGCAGCGTCGTGGAATGGGTCGGCGCAGACGGCTCAGACAAGCCTGCTTCCGTTACGACAGTGAAAGCCAAAGCGGGCGCTATCACAGACAGCCACGGAAACGTCGTTGCTGGCCAAGCTGCTGCTGAAAGCGGCAGTTCCAGCTCCAAAACACCGCTGTACCTTTCCATTGTAGCTGTTGTGCTTGGGGCATTATCCTTGATCGTTTCGTTCACAAGAAAACGCCGCTAATCCGGCTATAAAAAAAGGCCTTGAGTTCTCCGTCAGGATTGACGCTGAACTCAGGGCCTTTTTTATGCTCTTTGATAAATCCGGAAGTAATACTCGTACGGGTTTTTCTCGTTCCGTTCCCCTTGTTCGCTGGAGACCAAGGTCCAGTCGGACAAGTCCAGCTCCGACATGTACGTGTCCGCTTCAAACTCGTGCTCGATGAATGTTATGTACATCCGGTCAACCTTCTCCGCGAACAGGCGAAATATTTCCGCGCCGCCGATGACAAAAAGCTCTTGATCTTTGAACTCTTGAACGGCTTCATCGACGGAGTGAATGATCTCGCAGCCCTCCGCCCGAAACTCCGTATTTTGCGTAAGAATCACATTGCGTCTGCCTGGCAGCGGCCTTCCGATGGATTCGTACGTTTTGCGCCCCATTAGAATCGGGTGACCCATCGTCACAGCTTTAAAAAATTTCAGATCACCTGGCAAGTGCCAAGGCAATGTATTGTTCACACCAATGGCACGGTTGCGGTCCATGGCAAAAATAAATGAAATACTCATAGCCGGTGCAAACCTCCTTTCGTAACACGTCTATACCGCTACTGGCGCCTTGATCGTTGGATGCGGATTGTATCCGATCAACTCGATGTCGCTGACATCGAAATCGAACAGCGATGCCACATTTTGATTCAGCTTCAGCGTTGGCAATTCCTTCGGTTCACGGCTCAGAAGCGTATGAATTTGATCGATATGATTCGTGTAAATATGAGCATCGCCAATGGTATGGACAAACTCCCCTACGCCTAGTCCGCACTCTTGTGCGATTAGGTGCGTAAGCAGCGCGTAGCCTGCAATGTTAAAAGGAACGCCCAGGAACGTGTCGGCGCTGCGCTGATATAACTGGCAGCTCAGCTTGCCGCCCGCCACATAGAACTGGAACATCGTGTGACACGGCGGCAGCGCCATGCTCGGCACATCCTCAGGATTCCAAGCGGAGACGATGAGCCTGCGCGAATCCGGGTTCGTTTTGATCATATGGATGACCTCTTTGAGCTGATCAATCGTTCCGCCCTGCGTTGTCGTCCAATCTCTCCACTGCTTGCCGTACACATCTCCGAGCTCGCCGTATTGCTTCGCAAACGACTCGTCATTCAGCACCTTTTCCACGAAACTCGCCATTTGCTCGTCATACTGAACCTTGAAAGCTTCATCCTGCTGAGAACGCAGCCCAAAATTCGTCATATCGGGTCCTGTATAATCTGCGCTCTCAATCCACTTTTTAAAAGCCCATTCATTCCAAATATGGTTGTTATGCTGCAGCAGATATCGAATATTCGTATCTCCTTTAATAAACCAGAGCATTTCACTGGCGATTAACCGAAATGGCACTCTTTTCGTCGTCACAAGCGGGAATCCCTCAGAGAGGTCAAAACGCATCTGCCTCCCAAATACGGACAATGTCCCCGTCCCTGTTCGGTCTTCCTTTTTAGTGCCGTTTGCCAATATATCTTGTAGCAATTCCTGATAGGCTTTCAAAGCTAACGAACCTCCATCCCATAATAAAAGGCATATCCATCTATTTTACCATTCCTGTCCCCTCAGTGGTATCTGTAAGTGCGGACAATTTCTCCACGAAATCCCAATCTCTCAGAGATGCATTTTTGCGGCAGTTATGGTACTATTTGCTCCTAGAAGAGGTTCGCAAACTCCCTCTATGATAAAAACTTCCATCGAAGTCATTCGAAGCTGAGCGACCTCGTTCAGAGGTTGTTTTTATCGCCAATAAGAATTTGTTCTATCTGAGATTGCCGGAACTTTTTTAATTCTTATGTGGAAAAAAACTATGAAATGAGGACTCATCATGTCTGCTGGTAGAAGCAATGAAGATTTAAAAGAGATCACCCTCCTCGGAAATCAAGGAACGAAGTATGTGTTCAACTATGATCCGACGGTGCTGGAAGCATTCGATAACAAACATCCGAACCGGGATTATTTCGTCAAATTTAATTTCCCTGAGTTCACGAGCCTGTGTCCCGTCACTGGACAGCCGGATTTCGCAACCCTCTACATCTCCTATATTCCGAATATCAAAATGGTAGAGAGCAAGTCTCTCAAGCTGTACCTGTTCAGCTTCCGCAACCACGGCGATTTCCACGAGGACTGTGTCAACATTATCATGGATGATTTGATCAAGCTCATGGAGCCTCGATATATTGAGGTTTGGGGGAAATTCACTCCGCGCGGCGGCATTTCGATCGATCCGTATTGCAACTGGGGTCAGCCCGGTACGAAGTTTGAAGCGATGGCCGAGCACCGGTTAATGCACCACGATATGTATCCGGAAAAAATCGATAATCGTTAATTTTGCTGCAGGGGTAAGGTAATGGTTACTGTCGTTCCTACGCCTTCTTCACTCTCATAAACAATTTTGCCGTTCATTGTCTCGATGATTCGGATAGTAACAGCTGTCCCAAGTCCCGTCCCGACTTCCTTCGTGGAATAAAACAGATGGCCGATGCGGGATAGCTGCTCTTTGCTCATTCCTCTGCCGTTATCGCAAATGCTGATCTGCACTTCACCAACCATCCCCGTCAAACGTACCTGTACTTCACCATTCGCCTGCGTAGCTTCAATCGCGTTTTTAATCACATTCACCAGCGCTTGCTGCAATTGCCCTCTATCGGAATGAATATAGATGTGTTCATCGACATGACAAGTAAGCTCTACCCCATTTTTCATCGCCATCGGTGTTAGCAAGATCAGGATATTCGTTAGCACATCCGAAAAAGAAAAGGATTCCAACTTCGTTAGCTTAGGTTTGGAGAAATTCAAATAATCGCTAATAATGGTCTCGGCCCGCTCCAGCTCCTCCATGGCAATGGTTAGGTACTGTTGATTTTTGCCAAGTTCGCTCGGGCGCATGAGCTGGAGAAACCCTTTTACAACCGTTAGTGGATTACGAACCTCATGAGCGATAGAAGCAGCAAGTTCACCTAAGGTTTTCATTTTTTCGGCTTTTTGAATTTCCACCTTCATTTTGGCATGCTCTTCATTCAATTCCAGCAGCATGGTGGAGAACCAAGCTCCCAAAATTGTGAGGATACCGAAAGCAATAATGGCGGGAATCATGCGATAATCCAGAGGTTCGCCAGAAAACAATGAGTACGAAATTAATATCATGAGCATGACAAACAGCGGCCCCAGGGCAACCACAATAGTGGCTTTAATCCGCGAATTCCCTGTCAAAGCGTTGGTTTTGAACGAAGCAAGCAAGGGAATTAAGAACGCAATCGTCATACTGATATATCCGAACAAAAGCGCATCGCCACCAAGGTACGTACGCGTCATAATGATCATCACATAGTTAATCAAGCCTGCTTTCCGTCCCATATACACAGTTGCTATGACCATAGGAACGTAGCGCAAATCCCAAAATAAGTTAAGATCTTCATAAGAAAAAAGCAGACAAAGCGAGGATGCCATTCCATACAACAGCCCCATCACAATGGGAGATTTTGCGTAACTCCAACGTTCGCCAAAGACGCTCTGCAATAAAACAGGAGCAAGGACAATCAGGATGTTCAGAAATAATTTCTCTAGTAACATAGCTCCTCCTACACCTACAACCACTCAAATTCTTACCCCTTGTAACTTCTGCAAAAACCAGGATATTCCCTTTTTTAACCATTGGATTTTTCTGGATAACTGCCATCAAATAAAAAAACTATGACGGAAGCACTTCAGTCGAAGCCTTCCGTCATAGCTTATTTAACTTTGCGTTAATTTGTAAAAGTCAGTACTTGCAGTAACCGAAGCAGCATGACAGCGCTTTGCGCCCGTGTAGCTTCCCTATCGGGATCAAATGAAGATGAGCTTGTGCCTTCCATTAGCTTTAACTTTCCAAGGTGATCGATCGCCTCTTGCGCCCATGGCTGAATTTGCTTTTGATCTTCATAGGAAGGCGCCTCCCCTTGGGCTTTTTGCTCGTTGTACCCCGCTGCCAGTAAAGCGCGACTCATCATAACCGCCATTTCCTGGCGGGAGATCGTTTGTTCCGGACGGAACGTCCCGTCCTCGTAGCCAGTAATAATGCCTGCTTTCACAGCGGCGTTTACAGCATTGTTGTACCATTCTTTAGCGTTCATGTCTTTAAAAGAAGTGTCATCCCCTGATGACTTGATGCCCAGTGTCCGTACAATCATTGCTGCTAATTCTGCGCGGGTAACGGGTTGATCCGGACGGAACTCCTCTTTGGAAATGCCTTGGACGAGCCATTTGTTGGCCATTTGCTCAATTTCGTTCTTCGCCCAGTGTGTGGCTGTATCCCCGAAGGAGACCTGATCTTCGATCAGTATAAACGTGCCGTTTGCACGACCGTAAATGGTAACTTCCCCTGCTTGAACGGTAAATGGAACCGGCTCATAGCTGACATTGCCATTAGCATCTAATACAACCCTGACGGCAGCCAAGTTACGCTCAGCAAGTGTTCCATTCTCTACTTTCAGCGTATATGGCACATACTGATTGAAGTCATGGATGTCTACCGATTGACCATCGCTCAGAACTGCTTTCATGGCGAAATCCATCGAAGTCACAACTTGAAGTCCGGCAGCTTGGGCTTGGGCCGAAGCGGAATCGTTGGTGGTGATAGCAACCTGAAGCGTCGAGAATTGTTCTGAAAGCAGCTGCCTTACAGGGAGCTTGAGGCCTCCTATTGACGAATCGATCCTCACCGATGGCACTTCAAGCAGCTTATTAAGCGCGGATTGCGTCAAGTTGACCTGCACCTGCTCCGTGCTGCCGGGTGTCTCTACCGCAAGTGTGACTGGTCCGCCCCCTTGTGCTTTGGTGATCGCCTCAAGCGCCTGTGTATCTACCGAAGCTGTAACTATCGTTTTGCCGTTTACTTCCGACACTTCAGTCCCTAACTTAGCGGAAGGTGTTGAAATCGGGCCTCCAGGCGCGGAGCTGTAAGGAGATGCGCCTTTGTCTTCCCTGCCGTTTGTGTTTTGCGTTGTCGTAGAAGGCCAAACTTCCGTCGCCGTCACGCCGCTCGCTTTCAAATAATTCGTACCTGGATTATCTAAAATATTTTTGATAACAGAAATGTTCGTACCCTTCTGGAGCTGAATTCCATTCGTGTTTCCAGTGATGGTATTGCCTATGATTTGTACGTCTTGAGGGTCACCAGCGCCGACACCCCCGGCATTTTGATCCCCGTTGTCGTGTTCAAGCAAAATCCCCCAGAAACCGGAAGCCGTGTTGTTGCGAATGATGTTATTTTCGATGCGTGTTCCTGGCCCGTTTAAAATGTTGATCCCTACACCATTGTTGACAGTCGTTGTATTTTCAATGATGTTATGTTCAATCCGTGTATCCGGAGTGCCCATGGTGACGACAATTCCTTCACGCGCATTGCGGATCACATTGTCATGAATGTAGTTTTGAGGTCCTGTTCTACTATGATTGCTTGGAGCCGTCCCGCCAGTATTCCCAAGCCCTACGCCGCCGCCGGTAAAAATATCCTCAACGGTATTGCCATAAACTTCGTTCAAATATTCCAACTCACCATGGAGATCAATCGCGTCCAGCTTTGTGTTCTTATAGTGATTGTTTCGCAGTACGTTGTTATGCGCTACGTTTTGAATGAGGGATCCATGACGTAGATACGGCCCTTCAAACGTGGAATCTTCCACTACGTTCCAATACGTATCGTTATCAAAACCGAGCCTATCGACCTTCGGCATCCCTTGAATGGACGTACCATATCCGGCACCGCCGCCGCCTAAGTCCGTTGCATTGCGGAAAGTCGCATGACGCACCACGACATCGTGACTGTTTTCAATGCGAATGGCCATACGCCGAAAACGCTCCACAGTGACATGATCAACGGTGACATGATAGGAGGGATCCTCGCCATAATTGGCGATAGCAATCATGCTGTCAGGCCCTCCGGCAGCCGGATTATTGATCACATGATCCAATGAAAAGGCACGATTCCACGTGGAAGTAACAGTCAGATTTGAAATCAAAATATCATGTTGACTCGATGATTTCAGCACAGAACTATTTTTAACATCATCAATGCTTGATTTCAAAATCGTTTGCGACTCGCTTTCCCCCCGCAGGTTGACGCCTGACTTCAGTTTTAAATTGATAAATCCATCCGGGGATGTCATTAAGTTATAAACACCATTCGGAATGAACACCTCGTCGCCGGCTGTAGCGGCATCTATCGCGTTTTGGATGGCAATGCGGTCATCTTGGGCATTATCCGCCGGGTCTGCGCCAAAGCTCAGCACGTTAAGTGCAGCGCCGGTTACCTGATGAGGCGAGTGCACGGCATGTGCAGACCCATCTGGATTCGTTAATCCCGGCTTTGTAAAAGGGAGCGTCCCTGACGGCGCTGTTGGCGTAATATTGGGGACAATCGCTACCGGTGTATCACCTGAAGGGAACGGTGGATAGATCATAACTTCCGTTAAGCTTGTGAACGTACTGCCATCGGAGTTCCCGTGTCCAATGATGCGAACGAAGCGAGCTTGTGTATCCGGGATATCAAAAGCTTGCATATCTACCGTATTCGGACGGCTGTTTCCAGTGAATACATTCGTCCAGGTTTGCGCATCGTTTGATGTTTGAATATCTATGAGCGTGGTCCGCAGATCGCCTTTGTAAAAAGCAATGCCCACGTAGCCAATGTTCTTCGGCTGCCCTAAATCAAACATCACATATTGCCCGTCACCTGATGCTGACCAGCGGCTGAACAAGTTGTTATCGAGCGTGTTGCTCTCAACGTTTCCATCGCTGCTGCTTGCATTGACTTCTACGACTTGCAGAGGTGTAACTGGAGCAGACAATGTCGTTACGTTGTAGGTAAGAGGTGTCAGCGAGTAATTGCCTACCGCATCTCCTGCGTAAACGCTATATGTAACGCTTGTATTCGGAGTTAACCCTTGAACGGTGTATGTATTCCCTGTCACATTGCTTAGCAGCACATCATTCTGATAAAGCTTATAGTTCGATACCGCACTATCATCGATGGCTGCCGGCCAGGTTAATTGAACAAAGTCCATGCCCAAATTAATTGATTTTAAGGCTGCATTTTGACCCCATATTGGCGGGGTAGTATCGCTTTGAACAACACGCCGTACCAAGAGCTGTGGCTCAGGGTTGGAGGCTGAAGTGTTCTCTTTCGAATATACGTTAACGGAATTGGTTGAATTTGAAGCAATAATGAAAGAAACATTCTGGCCGGAGAGATGCTGCCTTACATAATCCGTCACGTCTACGGTGTATAAAATCGGTTTAGCTGAATTAGCCTGATTCACAATAAATTGCCCTAATGGATTCATGGCTGATAAATCTGTCTGAGGAGCATTATTCCAGGTTATCGTTGATTCTTGCCATGAATTATTCAATAGACCATACACTTGAAGGGCGGTGTCGGTGTCGCTGCTGCCTTTTTTCGCAGACACTTGCAAATAATATTTGTATGTACTATCAGATACGGTAGACACATCAAACTTGAAGTAAACCTCTGTCTTTTTCGAGGAGCTGGTTGAAAGGCTGTATAATCCTAACGTCGAACTCCCCAAATTCGTTCTGTTGTCGTAGTTCGTATCCGCTACCTCAGGCTTAGTGCTATCTATAACGATAGCAGCATCTGCACTGGTTGGGAGAGAAGTAACATCTACCTCAACATCCGCTGCTCTGCCTGCCGCAGGAACGAGGAGTAAAGAAAAGACCATGGAGAACAGTACCAACAAAGCTAGTTTTTTTTGTAAAAAACGTATTTTCATGTAGATATGCTCCTTATTCAGTTTAGTCTCGCATTAATGTAAGCGTATACAATTAGCCGCGATTCCATCATATTACCCGCTTTTTGACAACTTTTATTGTCATTTATTTAGGTGCAGGAGGGATATTATTGGAAAATATTAAAAAACCGACCCCACAGGGTCGGTTTCTACATCCATTAATACATCGGCTTCGCTTGGTACAACAATTGCGGCTGCGGGCATTGCGGGAAAGGGTAAATATCCCGAATTTGGCTGAAGGCATAGTGCTTCGTAGCAAATTGCGTATGGTATAAGTATTCGATCAGGTAAATTGACCCGCCTTGCACACTGCACAGAATTCCTGAAGTACCGGTACCGTCCATTAGGGATACACCTACTGGACTGCCTATCCAAGCATATGCTTTTTGCTGTAATGACATAGGCCATCACCTCCTGCATTACTTTATGCGGGAATGTGCCCATACGTTCAGCCAGCTCACTTGCTGAGTTTTTCCACACGCACACGACCGGAGAAAAAGGTTGCCCCTCCGCCCATATCCGCCACACGATCCGGCGTAAGCGCATTAACCAAGGCTTTGCTGCCATTCCCAGACGAATCCGCCCAGAGGCCTTGGCTCACTACGACACCTGGCAGCACATCCGAGCCCGCCGCTACCGTTAACTCACATTCACCGCGAGCATTCCATACGCGAACCATTTCGCCACTCGATACCCCCAAAGAGGCGGCATCCGCTTCATTCATGTGCAGCTTCGGCGTTTTTTCCATGCGGACATGCTTTTCATTATGAGCAAACGTCGAATTCAGAAAGTTATGATTCGGCGCAGGGATAAACAGGAACGGCAAATCCCCTTCATCGGGAAGCGGAATGTACGTCGGCAAAGCCGGATAGCCCCTCTCCGCCATCTCACGGGAGAAAAGTTCGATTTTACCGCTCGGCGTCCGTAACTGTCCAGGAAACAGCGGCTTCACTTCCGCTTTCATGAACAGGTTCTCCAGCAGGCTCTCATAGGTAATATTCGCTAACGCCGGATTTCCGGGGTGGTCCAAAGCTTGGCGTACCAAATCCGCATCGCTATCCTGCAAAGCCTCATCCTCATAGCCCATCTCCGCTGCAAGCAGACGAAACACATCGACATTCGCTTTGCTCTCGCCATAAGGCCGAGCGACAGGGAGTTGAAGATGCACGTAATGATGCCAATAGGAACGATAAAAGTCCGTATTCTCAAAAGATGAAGTTGCCGGTAGCACGATATCAGCGTATTTAGCCGTCTCGGTCAGAAACAGATCATGCACAACCGTAAACAAATCGTCTCGCTGAAGCCCCTCTCTCACTTTATTCGCATGGGGGGCAACTAACGCCGGATTGGAATTGTAAACGTACAGAGAACGAATTGGCGGATCTAGCTCCAACAACGCGCTGCCAAGCAAATTCATATTAATTTGCCGCGCCTCTTTTACCCTCAGATCAGGCCGCTGTAAGGCGGGAATATTGTGCTCCAAATAGGCGCCGTTTCCTTTTATAGCGCCGCCTCCACGCTGCAGCCACTGTCCCGTTAATGCCGGTAAGCAGGCAATGGTCCTCACACACATTCCGCCGTTATCGTGATGCTGAATCCCGTTGCCAATACGAATAAAAGAAGGCGAAGTTTGACCATATAGTCTAGCCAAGCGATAGAGGTCTTGGACAGGGACTCCTGTTATGGCAGATACCACTGAAGGTTCATACTGGCGAACATGCTCCCTCAACTCCTCATGGCCAACGGTATATTGCCGCAAAAAAGCTTCATCCACGCTATCTTCGGCGAACAATATATGCATAATTCCCAGTGCCAACGCGGCATCCGTTCCCGGCATAATCGGGATAAACCAATCCGCCCAACGGCCTGTTTGGTTCTTGTGAGCGTCGATGACGACGATTTGCGCACCGTTTTTACGGGCTTTCTCAGCCAACATCACCTGATGCATATTCGTGCTGACAGCATTGATCCCCCACATAATGATGAGTTTGGCATGCACCGTATCCTCTGGATCGGTTCCAAAGCTGCCGCCCATCGTATATTTATAGCCTTCAGTTCCTGCGGCTTCACAAATCGAGTACAGCAAACGGCTTGCACCCATCCGGTTAAAAAACCGGCGATCCATCCCCTCGGTCCCAATCCGCCCCATATTGCCGTAAAAGCTGTATGGCAGAATGGACTCAGCGCCTTCCTCTGCGATCAGCTTTTTCCAGCGGGTTGTGATGGTTGCGATCGCTTCCTCCCAGGATATGCGTTCAAATCGGCTCCCCTCCCCTTTTGGACCGACGCGCTTCATAGGGTACTGCAGCCTTTTATCATCATAAAGTCTTGCCGTCATATTGCGAACTTTATTGCAAATTGCCCCTTGTGTCACCGGGTGGTTGGGGTCTCCTTCTATTTTAACGATCTTGCCGGCTTCCTTATGAAGCAGCAATCCGCATTGATCTGGACAATCCAGTGAGCATACGGCTGGAAAAATGCCATTCTCCTGCTCAATCATCGACGAGTGCATGTGCTATTAGCTCCTTTCCGTCACTTCAACTTCTTTACTATATAACGAATTAAAAGGAAGGGAAACAATGGCGCATGAAAATGCCCCACTACACGGCTTAGTGGGGCACTACGCTTAGTCCAGGACTGAGCCTCCTAAAACAAAACGATATTGCAGATGCTTAAAAAACATATGGTCAATCCGCACGCCGCCTGTTTTTTTGGAAGCGGAATGAATGATTTTCCCATCCCCTAAATAAATGCCCATATGGCTGATCGGCTTCTGTGAAGGGTCGAGATTGGCATAATCGGAAGGGTGATTGCCCATGAAATTCGTAAAAAACAGCAAATCCCCGCGTTTTGCCTGCTTGAGATCGGTGTATTTCCGTTTGGATAGAGCTTCGACATAAGCAGCCTGGTTCTTCGCATCCCAGGGCAAATCCATCCCGAGCGCAGTCAGATAGACCCAACGCGTGAAATCCGAGCAGTCAAAAGATTGCGGGTCCAACCGGTCCGACCCATATACATAGGGGGTTCCGAGGTAGCTTTTGGCCGTCTCGATTACGTTCTCGACGTAACCTCCTTTTTTCGGGACGATGCCCGGACTGGGAAAAGCCTGGATCAAAGGAAAGCCGTTTGGCAGAAGCGCTTGCTTCTTATTCTCTGCTGCAAGGCTCTTTACTTGATTCGAAGATGAGGCAGAGGCATAGAGCTGCTCTACGCCTAAATCGCCGATGTACAGCTCCGCATCGCTGCTGGTCAGATTCCAATCCGACATCCGGTTATCCGTCTCCCGTTCGGACGTCAGTTGCACCTGGTCCCCCGTGCCCAGCTGCTTAATCCTTGATGGGTGAGAGCACCCGGTAAGTGTGAGCGCGGAGGCTAACACGATGCTTATTGCAAATATGCGCATGTTCAAACTCCTTGGCATGTGATCCTGTTAGGATGCCAAATTTTCGGGAGAATAAACTTGGGGCGGGTGAAGGCTGCCGTATGTTGTATTTAGTGCAACATTATAGACAGTTTGTAGGGGAACCGAGCCACTCCACTGTACAAAATGCAATGAAAATGCTTGATTTGTGCTGAAACGGCAGCTTTCGCGGACAAATGGTTGCATAAAGTACAATGGGGCTGACTTCAGGCTTGAGATTCGGTACAAATGGTTGTATAAAATACAACCTGAACGGACTTGCTGGAGCGGGGTCCAGATGCGATGGAGCCTAACAGGCCCCATAATAAAAAAGCCGCAGGAATCATCCCCCTGCGGACCTTATTTCTATCGCTTTTTGCCCAAATTAAGCTCTTTCATAATTTGTTTGCCTGTCGGCGTCTGAGCCAGGCCGCCTTTGGCCGTCTCGCGATGCTTCTCGGGCATCGCGGTGCCCACCTCGTACATCACCTGCACGACTTCGTCGGAGGGGATGACGGAACGGACGCCCGCCAGCGCCATATCAGCCGCGGCCATGGCATTCACGGCACCGAAGCCGTTGCGGACGATGCACGGAATCTCGACCAGTCCGCCGACTGGGTCGCAGATGAGCCCTAGCGTGTTCTTCAGCGCTAGTCCCACCGCATGCATCGCCTGCTCAGGCGTACCGCCGCGAAGCTCAACAAGCGCTCCCGCGGCCATGCCGATCGCGGAGCCTACCTCAGCCTGGCAGCCGCCTTCCGCGCCAGAAACAAAAGAGTTGTTCGCGATTACATAACCAATCGCGCCTGCACTCAGCAATCCCCGGACCATGTGATCATCATCCCAGCCGAACCGCTGCTGGCTGCTGATGAAAACGCCGGGGATAATGCCGCAAGAGCCAGCCGTTGGCGTAGCAATAATGCGTCCCATGGAAGCATTCACTTCGGACACGGCTAACGCGTATGCCATTGCCTTGCAAGCTTCCTCACCGAGGGAGGCTTCTGTCGTCATCATATAGCTGGCAACACGCTGAGCGTCCTTGCCTGTCAATCCGCTGCGGGAGGTTGTATCTTCCGTCAGTCCTTTGGCCACGGCTTCTTTCATGATTTGATAGTAAGCCCTCATTTTTTCAAACACGTATTCCGGCGTCTTGCCCGATTCTTGGCTTTGATCGGCCAGCATGACTTCCGCAATCGTCATTCCTTCTACAGCGCATACTTCAGTGAGTTGTTTTAATGTTCGGAATCTCAAGTTATTCGCCTCTTTCTGCGAGATCCACTCTTTTGATATCAAATATCATGCTTAAGGAGCCGAGCTCCTCGATCAGGGCATCCGGAACGGAGACGTCAGTTTCAATGACGGTCATCGCCTCTCGGTCCCTGCCTTTCCGATCCAAATCCATGAATCCGATATTGATCTGGTTACGTCCCAGCAAGGTGGTAATGTCTGCGATCATCCCCGGCCGGTCGTGATGAGAAATAATTAACGTAGGGTATACCGCGGTAAATTTCACATCGAATTGATTCACATTTACAATTTCAACGTTCCCGCCACCGATGGATGCCCCAATCATACTCACTTCTTTGCTCCCGGAGGAAATCGTAAATTTGACCGTATTCGGATGATCGGCCTTATCTTTACTTGTGAGGAAGGCAATCTCCACGCCCCGGGCTTCCGCCTCTTCGGCCGCCTCCGGAATCCGCGGATCATCTGTTTCAAAATCGAGCAAGCCGCCAATCAGCGCCAAGTCGGTACCATGCCCCCGGTATGTATCCGCAAAAGACCCGTATAAGGTAATTTCAGCTTTCGTTGGCTGCTCACCGAGCAGCTGCCTGACAACACGCCCTAGACGGACGGCTCCCGCTGTATGGGAGCTGGAAGGACCTATCATGGAAGGTCCGATGATGGAAAACACATCTTTAAAGCGCATCATGCAGTTCCCCAATCCTAAGAAGTTAAAGCTTTATACTACTATTGTATGAAGTGCTTCTGCGAATGACAAGGTCTAATATCTTGTCCTTATTTTCCCAAAATGCTCCGGTCTCATTCTTCGGTGACGGCAACTGTGAGTGTGAGTGCAACAAGAAAAGCCTCTACCCACGCAAAAGCGTTCAATAGAGACTTTGATTACTTATGTAGAGGCTTAAACAACCAACGCAGCTTCTGCCAGGTTGCTGGAGACTTGCTCCTGCTCATTAACTTTCCTGCCCTTGCCAAATGGGATGCAAAGCGGCGTACCAAACAGCGGATCCTCAATAATTTGGCAATCCATATTAAATACGGTACGAATCGTATCCTCGGTAATAATATCTTCCGGCTTCCCTTGGATGGCAATCTTCTTGTTATGAATAGCCACGATGTGATGCGCATAGCGACAAGCCAGATTAATGTCATGCAGAACCATGACGATGCTGCGCTGCTGCTCGACATTCAATTCAAATAACAAGTCAAGCACTTCAACTTGGTGTGACATATCCAAATAAGTAGTCGGCTCGTCGAGTAAAATCGTATCCGTTCCCTGTGCCAACGTCATCGCAATCCAAGCTCGTTGTCGCTGTCCACCTGATAAAGAATCCACCGTACGATCCGCATATTGCTGCATATTCGTAGCTTTCAGGGCTTTCGTCACCATCTCTTCATCTTCTGCGGACCACTGCTGCAACCACGTCTGGTAGGGATATCTCCCTTGCTTGACGAGTTGGAGCACCGTTAAACCTTCCGGAGCAACCGGCCCTTGTGGCAGAATGGACAAACGCTTCGCAATTTCCTTCGTAGGAAGCTTGGCGATGGCTTGCCCGTCTAACAAAATGCTGCCATTGGTAGGCTTCAGCAACCTGGCCAACGAACGAAGTAACGTTGATTTACCGCAACCATTGCTGCCGATAAACACGGTGATCTTCCCCTTAGGAATCGCAATATCCAAATCTTCATAGATACTGTTATCTCCATAAGTTAACGTTAAATGTTGGGCCTCGATGGCGTGCATCGGTCATCAATCCTTCCTTGGCTATATGATCAAACGAAATTGTATATATTCATCTAGGTATGTGAGGTCAGTAGAATTCAAACTTTATTTATTTAGTGTATAGTTGATGAAAACCATTGTCAATGATTTTGAGAATCATTTTCAACAAAATTCAATATGCAAGCGCCAATTTCATCCATTCCGTGAATAGACGTCTCCTCCACTACTTGATGAATCCCATTTTTCGGCACAAAAAAAGAGACTTCCCCAGGTCATTTATGACCATTTGAGAAAGCCTTGTAGTTCCTATGCATAAAGCAGCATACGCACCGCAGCACGAAGGGTATCTAACAAACCCGCTTAGCTAAAGGAGGCTTAATTTTACACCGCGCCTTTGCCGCTGCTGATCAGCTTCTGTACAGCCTGAGTGCGGTTTCTTACCTCCAGCTTCTGAAAAATCGCCGTAAGGTGTTTCTTGATTGTAATCTCGCTTAAAAAAAGCTGCTTGGCAATTTCGGCGTTCGTCATGCCTTGCATTAACAAATCGGAGATTTTGCGCTGTATGTCCGTTAACGGTACGAACGGAGACTCTACAGGCGGTTCATTCTCAATGAACTCAGTCATCCCGAGTTTCAGCATCATTTTCCGCAAATAGGCATGCAGCTTGTGCCCTCTCGTATCCGTTGTGAAGGTATGCGTTGGCGTCACCTGATCGTAATCGTAATGGACTACGGGCGACATTTCGCAACCCAGCCGGTGATGAATTTCTGTAGAAAACGGAATCGGAGGCGGAGATCCGGCAACAAACCCGCCGGTAAGCAGCAGTGTGATGAAGAAATGTCCCGTGTCCGCTAACAAGCTCATATCGTCATAGTTCAATACGTCAATTGTTTGTATGTAGTATCCCGCAGGTGTTTCGGATGGCCGTGCAAATTCATCCAACTGTTCCTGAGGCACGCTGCGAAAATATGCCGACGAAAGCGGCTTGTTCAATAGATAATTAATGGTTGAGCTATTGATCGGAATGACCGCTGTTAAACCGACAACTTCCCCTCGCGGCTTACGCAGCAGACGGACGGTGCCTGGTCCCAAACCAGCAAGCTCCCGCAAATGCACGTGTTGGAGATTAAACAGATTTTGCTCACGCGTGATAACGAACTCTCCCGTTTGATTCGTGGCGCTGTCGACATAAGGAATTCGGTACCCTTGGGCCTCCTCGTAACGGCGTTGGATATAACGTTCCGCATCCGCAAAATTCGCTTCGTCCATAACCTCAAAATAGTTGCTAGCTGCATCTTGATTGAAAAACTGCAGAATCAGCTCATCCCCGAAATAGTGGAAGAAATCACTGGCTTCGAGCGAAATATCGTCGTTCTTCCCAATACTCCGAATCGTTCGATGATAATAATACATCATGCATTTGCGCCTTAGAGTCGCATAATAGTCAGGCGACCTTGCGCTAAGTTCTTGGCTGAAAGCCGTGCGAACCAAATCATGCAGCAGCCATCCCCGCTTCACTCTTCTGACGAACGATAACTCGGTAAGCAGCTGGAATTGTTCCGCGGTGACCGGCTCTTCTAACACATGAGCAAGTATCTCCTGATTAAAATGCTTTAATACGGAAGCCGCTTCCACCATTCTACGCAGGGCGGGCTGAGAAACCTCTTTTAACCACTGCTTCGTAATTAAGGGCAGCACTTCAACTTCCTGCAGGTGAATGAGTTCTCGTAGGGAGGACGTTTGCGCCGTTAGGGAGAGCGTCAGCGGATGCCCTTTCGTTTGGTTCCAAATCCAGTGAATTGTATTTTCATCCAGGATAGATAAGTTATGTAAGTAGGTTTTCACATCCGAAAACGATAGATCCGAGAGCGGCATCTGCATCGTACACTGTCTCCATGTAGAGGACAATTTCCATGCGCCCTGCAGCGCATAACGGCCTGAAATCACCATACAAATAGAGGGATGCAGCTCTTTGATCAAATGCTCCCGAAGCCAGTGATCAAGCTCCGCCATTTCTTCGTACGTATCGAAGGTTAAGAGTAACCTATGCTCTGCCGCTGCTCGATTCAGAATTCCAATGCATTCCATTGTGGAGATGGGTTGATCCGGTGTCGAGACGGAGACGTGCTTGCCGACAAGTCGCTCTAACAACTGAACCATATGATGGCATAAAGAGGAGGGGGTATGTACGATATCACGGCTGTCCAGCGAAATCACGTGAACATTGCGTTCAGCTGCAAGCTGCCGAAACTCATCGAGCAGAAAGCTTTTGCCAATTCCGCCTGTGCCGTATAGGTTCAGCAATCTTTTCTCCGGGTAAGTCCTCTGCAAAAAAGCGTTAAACATCTGTAATTCCCGCTGTCTGCCCACGACCAATCTGCCGTTTATTTCCGCCATCGTTCCTCACCCATTTAATGTTCGGATTTTTATACGAAGGTATCATACCAAAATATACCATAGGATAGTAGTGCCAATATTCCTATTGAGCTATCGTTAGTACACATGCACCTGAGTGCGGAGTTTAGGAGGAATAAGTGCGATGAAACACATATGGAAAAACGTGATGGTCATGCTATGCGTCAGCCTGCTTACATTTGTAATTGCTTGCGGCAAGAAGGCGCCCGCTTCCACAGAAGCCTCCACCAAGGCATTCAGTGACATCCCGAAAAACATTCAGATCCTCATTCTGGATGGAGCGAGCAGCATTGAAGCTTCCCAGGCTGATGGCCGCGACACCATCGACTATGTGATGAAGCAAGATGTGAAGGAAACCGCCGAGCTGTCGCGCAAAAGGTTCAAAGAGCAAGGTTTTACCATGGATGAAGTACCTGCCGAGGGAGCATTTCTTTTTTCAGGGAGCAACGGTACGCTCGGTGTTGAATATACCGTCTCCAGACTAGTGGGAGGTAAGGGCGAAACATCCGTCCATATCTCGTATAAGGTGATTAAATAATTAACCATTGGTGGAGGAGAGTTCATGTTGATGCATCTTCAACGAAAGATGATTCCCTTATTGGCTGTCTTTATCTTCGCGATATGTTTCGTGCTGCCAACTCCGCGCGCTCATGCGCAGGTGCAAATGCAATATTTTTTTATCGGAGGCAGTGATCCTTATTTAATTGCCGGCGCAGACATTCCAGTCATCTATAGTGACGACAGAGCCATCGGGACCAAGATAGAGTCCTTCGAAATGTTATATTCCACCGACAATATTAATTGGCATAACGTTCTCGAGTTGAAAAGCCAGTCGATTAGCGCTCAATTCCGTCTCCCGATCGATCCGTCCATCACCTCGGTGAGGATTCGCGTTATGATTCATTATGTCCCGATTCTGGGCTCCGACACGTATTTGGAGCGGACCGAAGGGCCATTCAAAGTCATGCAGCCGGGGGAAACCAGCGATTTCCAAGCTTCCGCCAATGATGACGGTTCGGTAACACTCACCTGGAATGATAACTCCAACATGGAATCTTCCTATGTCATTAAACGCGACGGTCCGGATGGCACGAAATATTTTAATGTGCAAAATACGGCCGGTGATTTCGGGCCTGTGGCCACCGTCGATAAAGCGACGAATAAAAATAAGAATACGTTATATGCCTATACCGTAACACCGGTCATTGACCAATACGCTCTGCCCGACCATGTAATCCCAGGCGTGGAGACGGTCTTCATTTGGAATAAAGCCCCTCGTGACGGCCTGGTTATTGTGGATAAAGTTAATCCTGTCGTTCAAATCCCTGTTCTCGTTGGTAAAAATAAAGTGATTACCAAGGTTCCAGTCATCGACCTCAAGCCTGCCATAGATGTGAAGATCCCTGATGGGATGGGACCGATAAGCAAAGGCGGCACGCAAGGCGACGCCGGTCAGCCGAACATTGAGGCGCTGCTGGAAGAGGCCGTCAAGGGCTCCAGCGACTGGGCCAAAGCTGATCTCAAGCTGGCCATCGCCGCATCGCTCACGACACCATCGGTGCTTGGCAACTATCAGCAGCCTATCACCCGGGAGCAGTTCGCCGGCATCGCCGTGAAGCTCTACGAAGCGCTCAGCAGCAAGCCGGCAGCTGCGGCTGCGCCGAATCCGTTCGCGGATACGGTGAACGTCGACGTGCTGAAGGCGTTCCAGCTCGGCATTGTCACAGGCGTATCCGCGACCAGCTTCTCGCCGGACGCGAGCATTTCACGGCAAGAGCTGTGCGTCATGCTGATGCGCGCTGTGCAGGCGGCGAAGCCTGCCGCCACGCTGAACATCAGCAGCAGCTCCGGCCTTGCCGACAGTGACTTGATCGCGCCTTGGGCGCTGGATGCGGTTCGATTCGCCGTCAACCACGCCATCATGAACGGCGTGGGCGGAGGGCGCATTGACCCGCTGGGCAGCACGACGCGCGAGCAGGCGATCCTCCTCGTCAAACGGACGTTTGACGCTTATAAGTAGACGGGATTGGATTCTCACTCCCGTTAATGTTGCTGCGACGCTGCGACGCTTCAGCCGGAGCAGATGGAAAAACTACCGTTATTCTGCGCTGCATAGGGGCAGGTGGCCGAATAACGGTAGCAGCTCCAGCTAATTCGCCAGCAACAAGCCTTACCTGTTGGATCTGGCGAAATTAGCGATATATATTCCAGTTAAATGGTCAATAAAGGGCAAATTAGAATAAAATAGAATGAGGAATCGGCGCTAAATGCGCTCCAAAAAAGGAATCGCCATAGCAGCAATTCGCTTAAAGCCCTCCTGATTCGGATGCAGGCGATCACTGCTCAAAAAGCCCAGCGTAAAGCGATTAAAGCCGCTTTCCGCGTACAAGTTCAGCACAGGCAGCGCGTACTCGACGCCAATCGCCTGAATCACCTCGACATAGTCGGCTAGACGATGGCCCTCTGCATTCACGGAATCAATGTCGAATCCGTCTTTATCTCTTTGCAGCGGCGTCCACAGATTGAGACGACTCGCCGGATTTTTGCTCAGAATATCCTCCACTAAGGTGACATACGCTCCGTAAAATGTATGAATATCCCGCTCTTCCTTCCGTCCAATCGGTTTATCCAGCCGAAAATCATTCGTGCCCGCGAAGATGGTCACACAATCGTACACGGGCTCCAGCTGCCTGCCGACATGCACAGTCGCGCCGTAATCTCGGTCTCCTCCCGCTGTGAGCGGGCATCCGCTTTTGCCTTCATTCAGGACGGTGGAAAACCCAAGCGCTGAATTGACCAATGGTTGATAACCGCCTGCAGCTGAAATGCTGTCTCCTAACGTGCACCAGCTTTTCCCCTGCCATTTGGGCTGATCTTTTAATCTCACTGCTTTTCCTCCTTGTCTAATAAAAAAGAGAACATGCAGCAAGTAAATGCATGGCACGTTCTCTTCTCATTCCGTTTTTATTTTTTTGCAGTCGCGTACCAATCATTCACTTCTTTGTAGCTGGCATCTCCGCCGGACGATTTGAATTTAGCTTGGAAAGCTTCAATGCCACTGATCGGCTCCGCCCCGAAAATCAGCTTCGTCGTATAGTCTCCCACCATCGTGTTCAATTGTTGGAAGTTTTTCGAGAACTCAGGCAAGTACGGAGCAAGGCCTAATGGATCTTTGATTCTTGTGCTCTCTGGTTGAATCGTGTTCATGAAGTTCCATGCATCGAACAAACGCATATCTTTACGTACACGTGCCTGCCAGTAGGTTGGATAGTTTTTATCATCGGTACCCATCAAGAAATTGTTCGCTTGGTTGCGCTCATCCGTAAAAATCGGTTGAATTGGCGTATAAGCGCCGTCTTTGAATGTGTAGTGCTTACCTTCTTGGCCGATCGCCATTTCTTTAAACGTTGCCGGCTCCAGCTTCGCATTCATCCATTTGATGGCATCTTCCGCATGTTTAGACGCTTTAGGAATGAAGGTAATGCGGTCAAAACCTGTCGCTGCGCTCAAACCGACTTTACCGTCTTTGCCTTTCAGCGCAGGGATATAATTCGCTTTCGCGTTCGGATTATTTTTCACAAGAGCATCGTTAACCACAGGAACATCAGCCCAGTGAATCATGATCATTCCCGCTCTACCGCTTGTAAATTTCTCTTTGGCCGTAGCATCTTTGTTGGCAGCAAACTCCTTATCCAGCAGCCCTTGTTTGAAAAGATCGCTCGCAAACGTCACATATTCTTTGAAAGCAGGGTCCATAATGCGTGGCGTCAGTTTGCCGTTCACATCGTTCCAGAAAAGCGGCATACCGAAAGCGCCAACGATGTTATTAATGAACATGGCTTCACTTTTAATCGTTAATGGAATGTTTTTATCGCCGTTTCCTCCGGGATCTTTCTCTTTAAACGCTTTCAAAACAGCAACTAACTCATCCAATGTTGTCGGTGCTTTCATGCCTACTTTGTCGAGCCAATCCTGTCTCACATACAAACTCTCACCGGCGAAGGAAATCGTTTTGGTAGGAATTGCATATAGTTTACCGTCTACTTTAGCCGCTTCCAGTACGGCCGGATCAACGGATGCTTTAATGTTCGGTCCGAATTTATCAATGAGAGGTCCAAGATCTGTCAAAGCTCCTTTTTTCGCATAATCGGCAAATAGTGCTTTGAAGTCCGTCGTTCCTCCTGTTGTAACAGCATCATAAGGTTCGCCGGAAGCGATAAGAATGTTTAGCTTGTCTGCTGCTTTATCCTGAGGGAGCATATCGTATTGCACTTTGTAGCCTGTTTTCTCTTCCAGGAATTTCGCAACCGGGTACGTGTTGTAATCGTCCTTTTGCCAAATTTGAAGCGATTTTAATTCTGGCTTTGGTCCAGAAGTTGTTGCTGCTGGCGCTGCGCTTGCCGGGGCTGCATTATTGCCTGCCGGCGTATTGCTTTTGGACGAACAAGCAACAAGTGAAGTAACCGATAAGCTTGCTGCAAGTGTTAGAAGCATGACTTTATTGTGTCTTTTTAACATGTGCAAACCTCCCTAGTAATTGTATATACTATATCATTAAACCCTCGACGCTAACATCAAGGGCATTAATGCTCATTCACCCTTTGACAGAGCCGATCAGAACGCCTTTGACAAAATGTTTTTGCAGATACGGATACACTAACAACATCGGAATAATGGACGCGATAACCGTTGCCGCACGAATGCCTTCCGGTGAAACGTTCATCATGTCGTCTACGCTTTTGTTCATGGCACTGGAGCTGTCCGCATCCATCACAATATCGCGCAAGTACAGCTGTAAAGGCTTCAAACCTGCGTCATTGATGTAGAGCATCGGATGGAAATAATCATTCCAAAAGTACACCGCATAGAAAAGCGCGATTGTCGCAATAACAGGAACGCTTAACGGAATAATGATTCTGAACAGAATCGTAAAGTTGCGGGCGCCGTCCATTTTAGCCGATTCTTCCAAGGCTTCCGGCAAGGATTCGTAATAACTTTTGATGACCAGCATGTTAAAGACACTAATCAGGGCCGGCAGCATGATGGACCACAGGTTATTAATCAGATGAAGCTGCTTCATCAACAAGTAGTTCGGTATGATACCACCATTAAACATCATCGTGAAAATGAACAGCAGCATGATGAAGGAAATGCCGGGCAGATGCCTTTTGGACAAGGGGTAAGCAGTTAATGCGGTGATCAGAATCGCCAGAAACGTACCCACTATCGTAATTAGCAGCGAAATCCCGATTGAATGTAAAAATTGGCTGGAGGAAACGACGTATTTCATGGTATCCAGCTGAAAGCCGATCGGAATGATCCCCACTTTACCGGAAACTACGGCTGATTCATCACTAATGGCTTTGGATAAAATATTCGCTAACGGCAGCAAAGTCGCTAAACCGCAGATGATTAACACGAGATAAATGAAGAAGTCCAGCGATCTATCGCCAATCGTTTTTTTGTGCATGACTGTTTTCGCCTCCTACCAGATGCTGCGCTTGATTAACTTTTTGCTCAGTTCGTTGCCCGCTACGATCAGGATGAACCCAACAACGGAGTTGAACAACCCGACCGCTGTACTAAAGCTGTAATCCTGCTGGCCAAGACCTTGCCGGTACACGAACGTGCCGATGACATCGCCGGATGCATAAACGACGGAATTGTACATCGTCAAAATTTGCTCCGTACCCGCCTCAAGCAAGTATCCCAAGCGTAAAATCAAGATCAAAATGATCGTCGGCAAAATGCCGGGCAGCGTAATGTAAAGCATTTGTCGAATACGTCCCGCACCATCAATGGAAGCTGCTTCATACTGCTCTTGCTCGATTCCTGCGATGGCAGCGATAAAGATGATGGCGTTCCATCCGGATTCCTTCCAGCCTGCTGTAAATACAACGACACTACGGAAAAACTGGTTGTCCAGGAAAAACGAGATCGGTTCGCCCCCGAACCATTGGATGACATTGTTCACCAGACCGCCTGTCGGAGACAAAATGTTAATGAACAAGCCCGAGATGATGACCCACGATAAGAAATGCGGGAGGAAAATAATCGTTTGAATCGTCTTTTTGAAAAAGACTTTGCGCACCTCATTCAAGAAAAGCGCAATGATGATCGGGATTGGAAAAAGCAGCACAATCTTATACAAGCTGATCAGCAGCGTGTTGATGAACACCTGATAAAACTCTTCCGAATGAATCAGCTTCTCGAATTGATCCAGCCCTACCCATTTGCTCCCGCTAAATCCGTCGAAAATATTGAAGTCCTGAAAAGCAATCACAATGCCGTACATCGGCGCATATTTGAACAGCAGCAAAAATATCAATCCAGGCACAAGCAACAAGTACATATCAAAATTGCTCAGCATCAGCTTCAGACGGCCACTACCTTTGGCCATTGGCTTGGCGTGAGTTGTTTGCAGCTCGATTTCCGCTCGTGTTGTACGCATGAATGGCTCACCTCCGTGTTCTTATAGGACAATTATATCGGTGGGCACAAATGAAATGTAGATGGTAATATTTCTGTTTCTGGTGCAATCTTATGGTTTTAATACAAAAAAGCCGCCCCTAAGGAGCGACTTCTTTATATGCGATACGCGCCGTAATGGTCGTCCCCTCCCCCAGCGTGGAGTGAATGCACAGCCCGTAGTGATCACCGGCGAACAATTTGATCCTTTCATTGACGTTATACAGTCCGTACGAGCTCCCGGAACCGTCCGATTTCATCGAAGGACGGGGCTGAGTCAGCAGGCTCTGCACGAGCTCCTCGTCCATGCCGATGCCATCGTCCGAGACGGTAAGGAGCAGAACTCCGTCCTCTTTCCTAGCGCCAATGAGGATGGTGCCGGTCTTGCCCTTGGATCTACGAATCCCGTGCAGGAGCGCATTCTCGACAATCGGCTGCAGCGTTAGCTTCGGCATCTCCAAGTCGTCGAGCCCCTCTTCGATGTCGAAGTGCACCTCGAAGCTCTTCGGGAACCGGCTCTGCTGGATTTCCAAATACACTTTAGCCAGATTGAGCTCATCGGTCACACTGACCAGGTCTCTGCCTTTATTGAGACTAAGCCTGAAATATTTGGCCAAGCCATTAATCATATTTGAAATCTCCGGCGCATTATGACCAATGGCGATCCAATTAATAGTATCCAGCGTGTTGTACAAGAAGTGCGGATTAATTTGCGCTTGCAAGGCACGAAGCTGAGCCTCCCGCTCCTGCACTTTGGATTGATAGGTTTCCTCCATCAAACCATGAACTCGGTGGATGAGATGATCCACACTATTTTCAAGCAGCTTAAAGTCGCCACCCGCATTGAATGTACGGTCATCCAAACTTTCAATGCCGCCTCTTTTAATCGTCCGGATAACCGTTTGAATGCGCCGGTTCATGTTGCGAACAATCATTGCCAGAAGAATAAACACGAGCAGAAGAAACAAAATCGTCACGGTCGAAATCGTCGCCACGCCAGAAAATTGGTTCAATGCAACAGCTCGCGAACTGATCTCCGATTGCGGCACTTCGGCAACAAGCTTCCACCCTGTAGAGGCTACCTTTGTATAAATCGCAAATCGCGGATTTTTATCATCAAGCAGACGAACGACGCCTTCATCATGAAGGGCAATTGTGCTCAACGGCTCGCCTTCCAACATTTTTTTTCCAAGCAATGACTTATCCTGATTCGAGATCATCTGGCCATCATCCGCAATTAAATAAATATTGCCATCTTTGGTTAACTTAATTTTATTCAAAATGTCGGTTATCGTTTTTTCCGCCACATCGATCAGCAGCACACCGGAAATTTGGTCGTACTCGTGCAAATCCCGCAGCATGCGGGCAGCGGAGAAAATATAGGCCGGCCCTTGATCGATAAAGGATTCCAGATAAGCGCCCGACCACACGATTGCGCCTCCTGAATTCATGACCTTTTCATACCAAGGCCAGTTCTTCAAACTCTCCTGTGTAAAAAAGTTAACCCGCTCGCCCGTAAACATGCGATCCCCATTGACGAACAAACGAACCCGAAACACATTGGTATTCGTCTCTGCGCTATCGACCAAAATACGCAGCTCTTTCAAGGATTCCAGCTGCTGATCGATCGTGGCTTTACGATTCAAATATTCCGCCAGCTTCGGATTCATAAACAACGTATTGGACGTATCCCGGACCGAATCGAATTGAAAATCCAAGTTGATGCTCGCTTGCTTAAGCGTTTGCAGCATCGTATTCGTAACTTCCTCTTCTAGGATGTGCGAGGATCTCTGGGTATGCATGACAAGCAGAACAGCCGCAGGAATGAGGATAAACAGCACATAGCCTAGCAGCCAATACTTTGCCGCCATCACACCGTTAGTGAGCAGCAGCACATAATTCCAACCATTAATAAGCAGCCGTTTCATCGATGGCACCTTCTTTATATCATCTGGTCACGATATGCGCTCGGGGTAAGTCCGACATATTTTTTGAACAACTTACTGAAGTAGCTGGGGTCGGAGTAACCTACCATAAAACAAACCTCATAAAATTTATTACGGGGATCGCTTAGCAGCTCCTTCGCTTTCTCAATTCTTACCTTGGTCAAAAACTCATTAATTGTCTCGCCCGTCTCCTGCTTAAACAGCAAACACATATACGTAGATGACAAATAGACCTCTTTGGCAATATCCCCAATCTGCAAATTCTCCGCATAGCGCTGCTCGATTAAGGCGTGGATGCGTTCAATGACGTTTTTCGGCTTCCCTTTGCGCTTCTCCTCAATGCTTTCACAGACCTGCAGAAGGTGCTCCTCCACAATTTGACGTAAATCCGCCATGCGCTCCTGTTTAAAAATGCTTTCCCACAAGTCTCTTTCCTTCTTCTCCATGTCGGGTCCGAGCATATTCAGCTCTTGCAAAAGCCGGCTTGTCAGCAAAATTAATTGCAAGCTCACGTTTCGTGCATTTGAGAAGCCTAACCTGCGGTTCTGAGAAAGCGGGATAAATACATCGTCCAATTCGGCATGCAGCGCCGTTTTATCGGATGATTTGACCACCGATATGATACGCTCACCCTGCGCAGCATCAAAACGGTACACGCTTTCATTATCATGTTCCAAATGGTCGATGGAAATAATGCGACTTTTCCCCAAATACCAGCGATGATCCGCAGCTTCCTGCGCCCGATTATACGATTGCGGCAATGCAGCCAACTCGGAAATTCGCTCGCCTACGCCAATTGTGACGCTTATTTTCAGCCACTTCAGTAAGCTATCCCGAATGTCTTCCGCCATACCAAGAAGCATCTCCTCCTGGGTATCCTCCTCGCCCATCCTCAGAATGCCGACATATTCGCCATTGCGATTTTCGAACACATATCCCTGCATATATTTCCCGATAATTTCCTGAATAATATTTAAAATCGAATAAGCCAACAGCTGCTGATCCCTCTCGGAGCGTGTCGCGACAACTTGATCGCTATCATCGATTTTCACAACAATCGTCCAATAAACCGCATCGCTAGGCAGCACGAGCCCAAGAAAATCAAGCCGATCTTTGATCCTGCCCGAATGCGGGATACCGTCCCGAATTAATGACATCAGAAACTTTTCACGCAGCAAAGGCATGCTTTGGGTCAGTTTTGCCTGCATATCAACGATATAAGTACGTTCTTGCTCCGCTTCCTTGAGTTCATTGACGACCCGTTCGACAACTGCGGCCAGTTCCAGCCTATCGACAGGTTTAAAAATATAGTCCACCGCATTGACCTTAAGCGCCGATTTCAAATAATCCGCATCGTCATGCCCGCTTACGAACACAATTTTCATCAGCGGAAAACGCGCTTTAATCGCATGGGAAAGACGAATCCCATCCATCTGCGGCATACGAACATCCGTCAAAACAATATCCGGCTTGAGGCTCTCAATCACTTCCAGACCTACGTCTCCATCATCCGCTTCGCCAACAACTTCAATGCCATATTTCTCCCAATCAAAATAAGACATTAATCCGTGCCTCACCGTAGGTTCATCATCTACAATTACGAGTCGAAACATGTTGTATGCGCCTCCCTTACCCAGTGATTCTAGTATACTTGCTAGCTGCCGTCTTCGAAATAGACTGTGATCAAAAAAAATCGCCCCCGCTGCCAAAGGCAGGTCTGGGACGATCTTCTCTTCGATTTAATTACTTTCCTCGTCGTATTCAATGTGACCGGAGGCCACCGTAACAGCTTCTACTTTTCCAGGATTTTCGCCAAGCCAAGCCCCCTGCTCTACCAACCTGCGCTGAAGCTCCGGAATGTTCACCTCACGGAAACCGGCGCCTGTCACGCTCGCCATGGCCGCAGCCGTACCGGCGGCTTGCCCCATGGCAAAGCAGTTCGGCATTACGCGCAGCGAGCCTTGTACGGGACGGTCCGACGAAACAGAACGTCCTGCAACGATAAGGTTGGATTTGCCCTGTGGCAGCATGCATCGGTATGGAACACCGTGTGATTTACCTTTTGGCAAATGTTTGATAACCATGGTACTGCTGGCATTGGCAAGGTGAATATCGATAAAGTACGCATTACGCGCAATATCATCCTCAAACGTCCGCATAGAGATGAAATCATCCACGACAAGCGTGTAGTCCCCAGCTATGCGGCGTGTTTCCCTAATCCCGATTTGATCGCCGGAGTGCACGAGATGAATATTTTCGAACCCTGGCACATACTTGCGCAGGAATTTAATTTGTACATCGATCAGTTTGCGCCCTTCAATAGCCGCATGCGTCAAATCTTCCGCGCTCGTACCATCGATGCCGAAAATATGCCCAAAATTAAAGCCCGCAATCGAATCGGTAATCCATGCGATTCCGGATACGCGCTTGCGGCCTTCCGGGAGATCTCCGTTTTGCTGCGCTTCCACGATGGTTTTGTCGAGCTGCTTGGATTGCCCCGACTCCTGACAGAACTGATCGAAACGCGCTTTATCCGCTCCCGTTACGAGATAACACATCGTTCCCGGCTGCAGCTCGCCATTGTCCCCGCCCGTCTGGAACGGTACACCGGCTAACGCCGCCAAATCCGCGTCCCCGCTCGCATCAATGTACAGCTTAGCTTGAACGACCGAACGTCCCGATTTGTTGCTGATTACGAGTCCGCTGATACGGTCTCCTTCCAGCAGCACTTGGTCAGCAACGGTGTGGAACAAGATTTTGGCACCGCTTTCCAAAACCTGCTGATCATACACACGCTTCAGCGTTTCAACATCGATAGGCACCCAGTCCAACTGCTCCTTATAACGCTCGTGAAACGCATCCCCTGCTGCCTGCTTCATCTCGTTCAGAAGATCCAGACCAATTCCGCGTATGATCGGCTTTTCGCCATCCGAGTATGGGCAAAATGCAGGTACCAATGCTGCCGTACCCATGCCGCCCAAATATCCCCGCTGCTCGATCAGCAGTGTGTCTGCGCCGTTGCGTGCCGCTGCCATGGCTGCGGCAACACCCGATGCTCCGCCTCCGACAACGACGACGTCCGGTGTATAGGAAATTGGAAGTTCAGACGAAATTGTAATGGTTTGAGCCGTTTGTTTAGCCATTTGTTCTACCTCCATAGGATCTGATACCTTCATTATAGTCCGACCGGAAAGTGAAACTAGTTTAATTTTAGTTTAATCAAAAAAACGATCATGGTACGATAGAAATCAAGATACAGCATGCCAACTGTGAGGTGGAATCACGTGCCAATACGCAAAGACGTAACACAGAAAACAATCGCCAAAGAGCTCGGAGTCACCGTACAAACCGTCTCCAAAGCATTAAAAGGCAAACCCGGCATGTCCGAGACGACCCGCCAGCTAATCCTCGAAACGATGGAGCAGCGAGGGTATTTTACCAAGGATCAAATTCGCAGCCTGCGCGCCGAGCACATCTCACCTTACCCTGTGGAAAAAATGAGATTCCTGCTTGTGCAAACAGAGGCATCCTTGAACTATCATGCGCGTTTGATCGGCGGCTTGCAGGATCGGTTCGCCTCCTTCGGCCACCACATCGAAGTTTGTATGCTGCCGACTTCCATTCGAAGCAGCGAGATGTCCGACTGGCTGGAGGAGCATGGCATTGCCTACACCGATGGCATCTTCATTGCGCCCAGCCTGACGCCCAAATCTTGGGAGGATGAGCTTCTGAAGCTGCCGATCCCCAAAATTCTGCTGAGCTATCCACCGCTCGGCACCAAAGTAGACAGCGTCATCTGGGACATCTATGAAGCGACTTTCCAAGCCGTTGCCTACCTGCGGTCCATCGGGCATGTCCGGATCATGTATGTTGGCGATACGCATCAACAACGTGGGTTCATTCTGCGCTGGCAGGCCTTCCAGCATGCCATGAATGAATTTGAGGCGGCGATCGATCCCCGCCAGCATTCCATCGATGCGCGGAGTACGAATCCGCATTGGCTGGATGACCTGCGCGCCAAGCTGCTTCGCAGCGCGCCTACCGCCTTGATTTGCGGCGTCGACGGCGAGGTTCCGGCTGTGTATCAGCTCTGCACCGAGCTGGGGCTGCGCATCCCCGAGGACATCTCCCTCATCGGCATGCTCAATGAGCAGCCCGCTTCCTTGCCGGAGTTCACCCGGCCGCTGCTGTCCGTTCGCGAAACCGGCTACCGGGCAGCCGATCGCATGCTTTGGCGTATCGCGAATCCCACGCTGCCGTGTGAGCATATTCGCATTCAGGGGGAGCTGTGGATTGGGCGGACGACGGCTGAGAATCTGGGATCTACTACTGCATAACAAAAAGGCTGTCCCCAAAGTCGTGAATGACCAGGGACAGCCTCTTTTAAGTTCATGCTATTTGTTCTTTTTTTCCAACGCTTTTAACAAAACCACAACTGACTCGGCTCTTGTTGCGTTAGCTTGCGGAGCAAACGTATTTTTGTCTCTGCCTTGCACAATACCCGCTTGCTTCACGAAAGCAACGCTGCCTTTGGCCCATGCCGGGATCGTCTCGTCATCCGAGAAGCCCGTAGCTGCGCCTGCAGTCGTGGATGCCCCCATCGCATTTGCGATAATGACGGCCATTTCGGCACGTGTGATTAGGGCATCCGGGCGGAAGCTGCCATCTTCATAGCCGTGAATGATGCCTGCTTTGAGCGCTTTTCCGATAGCTTGCTCTGCCCATGCTCCGATTTTGGTATTGTCTGTGAAGGTTAGTTGCGCTCCCTCGCCTTGCAGTTTCAACGCATTCATGAGCATTACCGCGAATTCAGCACGAGTTACTGCCCCATTCGGTTTAAACGTGCCATCCGGATAACCGCTGACGATGCCTCCGTTAACCGCATTTTGAATGCTAACTTCTGCCCAATGTCCTGTAATATCCCGGAAAGCTGGGGTGCCCGCAGGCTCCTTGGTTGGTTCGGTTGGTCCGACAGCGAATACCGCAAATTTCGTAAAATGATTCACCGCTACAGTAATTCGATCCCCATTCACAGTGCCCCCAGCGACTTCCACCCACTGCTTCTGTACTTCGTCATAATAGAAGACAGTTGGTCTTTGATCTTTTTGAACAGCCGATGGGTTAAAAGCGAAGCTCAATGTGACCGGTTTACTGAAGTTCTCCGAGAAGTTTTTCAAAATCTCAAAAATAGGGCTCACAAGAATCTCTTTACCCGTAATTAGATTTTGAGTGTTTACTAATTTTTCAATCGATAATTTCAGTTCTTTCATAATCGCTCCGGCAGGAATAGAAATGGTAATGGAATCACCTAAACTAACTACTCCTGATTGGCCTACTTGAAGCGTTAATTGACCGTTTGTTGCAGTGACAGAAGTAGGGGTAGCTGGTGATGGACTTCCATCATCATCACTACTACTATCATTATCTTGGGAAGCGCGATTTACGTTAATTGTATAAATCTTCGATGTCCCGTCCTGCGCTGTTACGATAATCGTAATCGTGTTTGCCCCGACAGTTAAATTGATAATTCCACTAGCTTGACCATTTAAGACTTCTGTCCCGTTAATAGTCATCGTCGAATGGCTATCAGCCAAAGTGCCTGTTACCGTAAGACTGGATACCGCATTTGCTACATTGGACGTGTAACTCGTTTGCCCGGATGCAAATGCCGGCGTCAGCGCTCCGTTTGAAAGCGTTAAGCTGCTCAAATCCGCATTCTCACTTAAAATAGGCGCACGTTCAACAGTTAGGCTATACGTATTATTTGTCGTACCATCCTGCGCAGTTACTACAATGCTAATCGTGTTAGAACCAACGTTCAAATTGCTAGCGCTGTAAGTATAAACATTGCCTGTTACAGAGGAATAGGTTGCCCCCGTTACAGTCATCGTTTCACTAGGCTCAGCCTTTTCTAAAAACATGTTGAGACCTGAAACCGTATTAAGCACTTCCACTTGATAATGAAGCTGTGAGTTCGAGAAATCCGGTGTTAACTTCCCTTGATCGACCGACAAGTTTGCAAGTAATGCATTGTTGCTAATTCTCGTTACATCGATCGTGTAGGTTTTCGTTGTGTGATTCACAGCTGTTACAACAATTTCAATGTGATTCACGCCAACATGAAGCGCAATATCCGCACTTGCCTGACCGCTTACTACCGTTTGGCCTTTTACAGTTACACTCGCGCCAGCGTCCGCTGTTGTTGGGGTAACCGTCATGGTCTCAACGTTATTGGCTAAGCTTAACGTGTAATTCGTCGTGCCAGCTGCAAAAATCTCATTCAAGCTTCCACGGCTAACACCCAAAGCACTTAAATCAGCATTTGAACTTAGCTCACGGGTAACCTTAACCGTTAAGGATGCTGATGAATTGCCAATCGCGTCCGTTGCTACGATCTTAATATCATTGTCGCCCAGTGCCAGCTTCGACAAATCAATAGGCAGGATCGCTTTGCCGCCAACTGCTGTTACATACGTTCCAGACTGTAGGACATTCGTATTGCCGACCATCGCCGTGACATTTGCACCAGCTTCGGTATCAACGATGATGTTGAAGTTATCCGTTTGTGCTGTATTATTCTTGTCTGCTGACCCATCTTCGACGGGTACAGCCGGCGGTGACGTGTCCTTGGTTACAGGTACTGTCAATGTGCCGGAAGCAGCCCCCATACCATCTGTCACAACAATTTCAATGTTGTTTAGGCCTTCTGTAAGTTGCGAGAGATTAATGGGCAGTGTTGCTTTGCCGCTTACAGCTGTCACACTCATTCCCGATTCTAGAACATTAGTGCCGCCAACTTTCGCTGTCACCGCTGCCCCTGATTCTGCATTCAAGATGATGCTGAAGTTTGCATTCTGGGTCGTGCCTGCTTTCGGCGCTGTCCCATCTTCTGTTGGAGTACTTGGCGCAGTCGTATCTATCGCTACCGCAACGGTCAAAGCATTAGAAACATTACCTATCGCATCTGTTGCGACAACTTCAATCACGTTAGGCCCTTCAGCAAGCTTGGTAAAATCAATAGGCAGCGTCGCTTTCCCGCCAACAGCCGTTACACTTGTTCCCGACTGGAGGACGTTCGCGCCTCCTACTTTCGCTGTCACTGCTGAACCCGCTTCCGCATTTACAAAAATGCTGAAATTCGCGTTCTGCGTCGTTCCCGCTTTGTTGGCCGTTCCGTCTTCCGTTGGAACATTGGGTGGACTCGTATCCTTATTGACAGCAATCGTCAAGGCAGTTGAGGTATTACCAACAGTATCTTTCGCTTCAATTGTGATACTGTTCGGTCCTTCCGCCAGCTTCGTTACATCAATCGGCAGATCGGCTTTATTACTCGCCGCCGTTACTTCCGAACCAGACTGCAGCACATTCGTACTTCCCGCTTTCGCAGTCACCTTGGCCCCATTCTCTGCGGTTACGATGATATCGAAATTGGTATTCTGCGTCGTGTTGGCTTTGTCTGCTGACCCGTCTTCAAGCGGTTTGTTCGGCGCTATCGTATCTTTCGTGACGGGTACCGTCAACGTTCCGGATGCGTTTCCTGCTGCGTCCGTTACAACAACGGCGATCTGATTGGCGTTTTCAGTAAGCTTCGCCAGATTAATCGGCAGCGTTGCTTTACCGTTAGCCGCTTTAACATCAGTCCCAGCTTGAAGCACATTCGTAGCGCCAACTAGCGCCGTCACCTTAGCATCGGTTTCGGCATTGACGACAATATTGAAATTCGTATTCTGCGTCGTTCCTGCTTTATCCGCCGTTCCGTCTTCGGTAGGTGTAAGAGGTGCAATCATGTCTTTCGTGAGTGTAACCGTTAATTCTTCGGAGAAATTGTCCGTTCCAACGGTAAAAGCAATCACAATATTGTTAATGCCTTCTGTTAGCTTCTTGATGTCAATGGGCAGCGCTGCTTTACCGTTTGCAACCACGGTTACATTTGTTCCTGTCCGTAAAACGTCTGCACCTGCCACTTGCGCTGTCACAACCGCTCCATTTACAGCATTATTCACATTGATGTCGAAATTCGCATTTTGCGCAGTTCCCACCTTGTTGGCCGTTCCATCCTCAGTTGGAGCTTTATAGATCACTATAGGATTCGAAGCATCCGTCTGCTGCCCGTCTTTGTAGTTAACCGTATTTCCTTTTGCCTTTACTTTAAACGTATACTTGCCCGGGCCTGCTGAACGCATAGCACTCAGGAAATCTGCACTTAGCGTACTGGCACTCGTCAAAACTACGCTGCCCCACACCGAATCATTGCGGTATAGCTGCACTTCATAGCCTACTGCGCCTGCTACTGCATTCCAAGTGGCGATTCCGTCTTTTGACAGTTTCACGGTTGTCGCCTGACCTAAAGCAGCGGATGTGTTTGTTACTTTTACTGCAAACGTCTGCGATGCTCCATTACTCGAATGAAAAGTAAACGTCTGCCATCCTTCAGCCAGTTGAGTCAAAAACTCTTTTTTCAGCGTTACAACACTACCTGACACCGTAAAATCAGTACCTTGGTTCAGTGTCGTGCCTCTGTTGCTGACAGTGATGCTCTTGAGTGTATTCGTCAAAGTCACCGGAATGTCCGCTTGCTGCATCATATTGATGTTGAAGAAAGCAGCGGACGGAACCGCAGTAGAGGCAACTACATGCCAACTATCCCCACTATCTGTCGACTCTAGATAAGTGTCATAATCTCCAACGGCATAGAATTTCCCATTCGTATAGGAAACGAACTGCAGGGCGTTATAATTATCCGTATCTTCTCTAACGGGTGGTAACCAAGTCACTCCATTATTCGTTGACTTATAGATCGTACCAATCTCGTCAACTGCAATCAGCACACTATTCCCATAGGCAACCGAAGTAAGTTTGTAATCCGAAATCGCCGTGGGATTTACCGTCCAACTCGTGCCATCGCTTGATGTAACAACCGTTCCCGAATTGCCGACAGCAACATACTTGCCATTAAAATAAATAATGGAAGTCATCGCAGGAACCAAGTTCAAATTAACCTTGGACCAATTAATGCCGTCTGTTGACCCTTTAATGAAGCCATCATTTCCATTTCGCCCAACGGCAAGATAGCGAGTTCCATCATAGATCACATTGGCAAATGACCCGCCATAAGGATATTGCCAATTCGCGCCATCGGTGGAAACAACAATGCCATCATTGCCAAGCTGCATAAACACGCCATTCGCGTAGAAGGCATTTTGAGATGTCATCGTGGAGCCTTTAGGTTGTTGTTGAAAAGTAGTACCAGTTGCATCCGTCGACTTAAAAATACCGCCATAAGATGTCCCGTCATAGCCAAATAAGTAATATTTGGAATTTACATTGTCATATAAGCCTCCAAATATTTGGCTCGATGTGTTGCCTGCTGCTCTGAATGGACCAGACCAGGTAGTCCCATCAAGGGAGGTATAACTTGATCCCAAAGCGTCATTGGCATAGAAGCGATTGTTAAGACTCAGCACAGAATTAATAAAAAATGAACCCGAAAGCTTCGTATGCTTAGTCCAAGTACTTCCATCTGTAGACGTATGTACATAACCGCCAGAATCACCAATAACGATCGCTGTGTTGCTGACCGCTATGGAAGTCAAATTATTGCTCGTCCCGATCGTCATCGACGACCAAGTTTTGCCGTCAGATGAGGTAATCACCTTGCCACCCGTCGTAACCGCGAAAAACTTGTTGATCCCGTTTTGCACATAAGCAACTCTATCAATTCTGCTCGATATCGTAGAATCGCGTTGCGTCCATTCTGTTCCGTCCGGAGACGTCATGACCGTCCCTTGATCCCCGACAGCAACGAATTGATTACCGCCGTAAGCAACGCTGGTATAGGTCACATCCAGGAGTGATCTATCCGCGGCTATTTGCCAATCGAACCCATCGGTTGACTTCAAAATCTTGCCGTAGTAGCCCACCGCCACATACACATTACTTCCAAAAGCGGCGCCTGTTATAGGCTCGTTCGGAATTACGCTGTGCTGGTCGCCTGGCTGCTGAGTTGCTGCCATTGTCTTTTGCCCCAGCATCGTTCCAAAAACGAGCAAGAAACAAATGAGCATAATGCCTGCTCTTTGTAGATTTTTTAACAAATTATCCCTCCTCAACGATCTGTCAATTATAGAATGCATGACCAGTAAAGCTTATCATACGGATTTCTATTTTCACATGATAATAAGATTAAAATGATTGCATTATTTCCACTAGAAACATAGATTGTCAAATATTATTCGCAATTAAAAAAACCGAGCATGGGTATGCATCGGCGGCTTTTGATCAGTATCAATTTATCGCAAGTTTGTACTCTTCTATCAGTTCAATATTTCTCTTCCGATCCTTCGCGTAATCCTTAATCATCTGCTTAATATTCGGATAGAGCACTATGCTGTCCAGCTCAGAAAATGAAACCCATCTGACACCCGTTTGGTTCTCATCGGGATTCGCTGGTAGAGACGGCCTGGAACCTTCTCTGATCTGGCAATCAAACATCAAACTTAAGCAGTGCGGCGAATTGCTTTCATACGTTGTAATTAAATGCGGAACATGTTCGGAAACGAAAGCAAGCGGCCCTACTTCTACATCCACAGCAGCTTCTTCCAAAGCCTCTCGCTTCACTGCTTCTATGACGGACTCCCCAGCCTCCACGCCACCAGCCGGAAGATTGTAATGAATCCCGTTTTTATCCTCAAATTGTATAAGCAGAACCGCATCATTTTCGATAATAAGCGCACACGCTCTTACCCGGATTGGATAAGTCAATCTAATCATCGCCTTTCAATAGGTATCGTACACAGCTACTGCAGAACTTGATTTTCAGGTAAATGAAAGACGGAGATGACCCCCTGAATGTGATAAGCAACCTTCTCCTCTGTTACAAAACACAGAACCGCACTCGTCGGCCGATCGCGAACAGCAATCATGGTCATCCCCAAGACTTCAGCATTCAAACGCACAATATAGTGAAACTTCGTCGTTCCGTCGATGCTTAATGCTTCAATCGTATGTTGAGCAATTTTGATATCCTGCTCGCTTAACCCTTTTTCGAAAATGGACGAAATATCGTGCAATAAATCGGGGAACTCATCTATTTCAACCCTTGTCCCGGCGACTGCTTCATCCTCTAGCATATCAGGATTTCCAGATAATTGCAGTACGTTATTTTTGAATCCGGACATTGCCATGTAGATCTTCGTGAAAAATGAAGTTAGCATAATGGATTGCCCCTCCCGTTTGATGAGTGCAACTTTGTTAAGCGTACGTCTCGCGGCTAATTTGGAACAGTATTAGATATATTGTTTGGACATCAAAAAAAGCCCACCTACGGGCTTTTTTTGTTGAGCTTTTAGATTATCATAAGCTTATTCATTTAAACAAATGACTATCATTTTAAGTATTCTTCAATTCGATTTGAAACTTTATAATACTTATTGTTTTCACTTGCAAACAAATATCCCTCACCTATATAGAAAAATATTGCATTATCCTCAATAAAGTTAATCAAACTGGTGTTTTCAGCTACTTCTGCCTTTATCCCTTTTGCACGCTCTGGAGTTTCAGTTTCTACTGCTTCTTGTAATATTTTCTTTATTGCCTTTACTTGATTCTCATCTTCAATTTTAGTCTTAACTTCTTCACCATTTTTCATTGTTTTGATTTCTATCGCGCTGGATTTCTCAAGTTTACTAAAATGCTGGGTGCCATTGCATCCACTCATCACAAAAATTAACAAGAACAACAAGTAAAAAGTTTTTACCATCATCTCACACCTCCAGTTATATTTATTCAACGCTGAGCAATCATTATTCCCAAAAGTAAACTTATAGTTCTAGATACCTAAAATATAGTAATATATTACCAATTTTAATCAAAACCGAAACCTAATTATTTCCATTTCGTCTAACTATATGAAAAACAGATATTGATTACTTATTGGAGTGAGAAAATCAATATCCTTTTCAATTGGCGTAATCTTCTCTATTACAGGATAAGACTACAATTTTATTTTAGCAACAATTTCCTTAACTTGAAAAGATTAATTTAATCGCCCTGAAAGGATGTCTTATAGGCAAGATATAGTTTTATTTTTAGTGCGTAGATAACTATTTTTATTAGGAGGAAGAGAAATGAAAAAGAAAATATCAGCGATTTTATTCACTCTTACAATTCTTGGAGCTAGTTCAATAACTTCCAATACTATTTATGCATCGGAGGTTTCAAACTTTTCTGACACAGATACTATTAATTCTTATCGTATTTCCAGCTCAGGTTATATTTATACTCCAGTAGCGTTAACTGCCCAAGCGCTCTTTAATTGGGATTACAGTTCCACAAATGTCGTACAAATAAACCGTCAAGATTTAATCGCAAGTGCTTTATCGCAATACTGGTCTTCTTTTCCAAATGGGAACATGAGTGTTGGTACTTTGAAACTGAGGGGAACAACCCAAAGCTTACCTAATGTAGGGTCATATATTTATAACCCTAACTACAGCCAAACTGGTAGATACAATAATGGAAGTAGTGGCACATGGTATACTCCCGACTCATCCGCATCATTTGGAAATGTAGTATATAACACAGGTTCTGGTGGTTACCAATTAAATACTACCGCTCAAGTTGATTTTAACTGGTAAAGGAGAGACAAACATGAAAAAAATAATTTCTGTATTTGCTGTTGTTGTTGCAATTGGAACATTTGCCGTTTCTACATCCTTTGCAGGAGATAAAAATACGCCTACCTTCGCAACATTGAAAAGTGATTTAAAAAATGCAAACGAATTAAAAAATGTAAACCTTCTTCAAGTAGGTGACAAAATAATCACAAATAAAGACTTGGAAAAATTCAAGGCTTTCAAAAAATCGGAATTAGCTCTCAAAAACGAGAACCAAGAACTATCTGAAGCTGACCTATATAAAGAGTTAATTCTCGAGGAACTTTTAAAGCAAAAAATCAAGGAAGAAAATATTAATGTTACAATTGATGAAGCAATTAAACACACAATTCAAATGCGCGAACTCCTAAGCAAACAACCACAAGATGTACAAGACTTCCAAAAGAAAGTCATTGAAACCACTGGACTTGATGAACAAACATATTGGGGCCAGTTTGCTCCAAAACAGTATCAAGAAGAACTCGGAAAACAGAAGTTGGTGGATAAACTTGTAGAGAAGAAGATTATTAACAATCCAAAAGATTTCAATCAATTTGGTGTAGAATACAATAAATTTCTGGAAAAACTCTACGAAGAAGCAAAAAACAACAAAATCATTAAACTCGATACTTCAATTACATTAAAATAATTGTTCAGAGAGAATAGGTGTACAACCTATTCTCTTATTTTCCTCTGTTATCTTGATAGCAGCTAGAAATTCATTTCGAAAACTAAATCACTTCAAATGATACTGAATACCCGTTTTATTATACAACTAGCTTCGGAAGCCCTTTTTTTAACAAAGGTTACTTCCTTATAAAAAAGGAACCCAGCCAACGGGGCCGGGTTCAAAAAGTTTATATTAAAAAGGGGGTCTTGGTTATTATATTACCCTCCAAACATTATGGAACCATAACAGGAATATTTCATTTATGTTACAAAATAGAAAACGCTTTATTCTTTTCCTCTTCAAGCACTTCTATAACGTTTTTTTAGGTTTCTATACGATTTACACGCTTCTATACGTTTCCACACACTGTTACACGCCTCTAAACGCCGCTACACCCTCCACCTCCTCATTTTGTAGACTTCTCAGAATTTGTGTTTAATCTGTAAATCGCCCAAAAAGGGTTGCACCTTTCGCCTTCCTAGCATATAATAGTAATAATTAAATTAGAATTATTATAAATAAGGAGGGACCGTATGAATACCGAATACGACTACCACCATCTTCGTCACGTAAAAAAACAAACAAAATCCAGAAAAACATTGTGGGTAACCCTTCTGCTAACTGCCTTTTTCACCATTGTAGAAATCGTCGGCGGAGTGCTCTCCAATTCGCTCGCACTGCTCTCGGATTCAGCCCATATGATCTCGGACGTCATCGCTCTGGGCTTAAGCATGATTGCCATTCACCTCGCAACCCGACAGCCGAATGCCCGATTCACGTTCGGGTTCCTGCGGTTCGAGATCATCGCTTCATTCCTAAACGGCCTCGCCCTCTGCGTGATCGCCTTAGGAATCTTCATTGAGGGCATTCAGCGCATGATTCATCCTCAGCCGATCCAGCTTGGCCTCATGTTAGGGATTGCATCAATCGGTTTCATCGTCAACCTGGTGCTCACCTTGGTGCTCCACAACAGCGTGAAGGAAGAAGATAATCTGAATGTCAAAAGCGCCCTCTGGCACTTTTTTGGCGATTTGCTCAGCTCGGTTGGCGTCATCGTATCCTCCATTATTATTTATTACTCTGGCTTGCTCATCTTCGACCCACTCATCTCCATGGTGATTGGCGGCATTATTTTCATCGGCGGCAGCAAAATCATTCGTGAATCGTACCTGATTCTCATGGAGTCCGTGCCGGAGCGTTATAACCTGGACGAAATTTGCAAGCAGATTGCCTCTGTCGAAGGCGTAGAGGATGTGCATGAAATGCATCTTTGGGCCGTTTCGACGGACCATTATTCTTTAACAGCTCACGTGTTCATCAGTCCGAACATTCAACCGTTCTGCGTCATTCTGGCCATCAATGAAACGCTCAAAAGCAAATACGGCATCGAGCATGCCACGATTCAAATTGAGCATGCCGAAATCAATCCGCACGGGGAGTACGGTAAAGCTTTCTTGAAGCATCAAAACCGTTTGAACTCAGCTTCCAACAGCTCCCTACCACTCCTTTAATCCAAAAAAAGATAAGACCATCGATCTCTCACCCAAGTGATCCATGGTCTTTCTTATTTTCCTGAAGATTTCCGTACGATCATCTCTAGATCAATAAACAGTTCATGCCCTGTCACACGAGGCAAATATTCTTCAAGCAGCTGCATATTCTCCTCGTCCAACTCTTCCCCAATCTGCCGCATGAGGAAAGCCGCAACCAAGCTGGTTTGCAAATCAACCGGCATCTCGAAGCTGGTGATGGACGGGTAGCTCGACTTGGAGAAAAACTCATTATCCATCCCAATGAGCTGTATCTCTCCGGGCACGGATATCCCACGTTCATGGCAAAGGGCCAGAAGCTCAAGCGCCAACGCATCATTAAACGTATAGATTCCGATAGGCCGCAATTCCCCGCTTAAGCGCAGCGCTTCATCAAGTGTACCCTCAATTCCAAGCTCACCTGCATCCAAAAGCGCATGCATGGTCGATTCTCCACGATCGCTTAACCCAGCCATAAATCCTTGGATACGCTGTTCGTTAGCTCCCATTCCTTTGCTTCTGCCTGCATAAATCACGGAGCGGCAGCCATTCGCCAGAAAATGCTGAACCGCCCCCGAAGACGCTTTCGCAAAATCCAAGTTAACCGCCATTTTGACGATTTCGTTCGGCCATCCCCACCCATTGAAGATGACAAGGGGCGTGCCCTCTCCGACTAACTGCTGCGTAGAGTGCATGCTCATCGCCAAACCATGGCTGACCAAGCCGTCTACTCTGCGCTGTAATAAATGCTCCAGATGGCGCTGTTCAATCTCCGGATCCATACCGGCCGCCGAGAAGATGGACAAATGGTAGCCAAAATGATGCACCTTCTGCTCCAGGTTCTCTGCAAAACGGCCATAATAGCCGCCAAAATGCGGAATAATCAACCCGAGCTCATAAGATCTGCGGCGGCTCAAATTCGTCGCCATCACATTCCGGCGATAGCCTAACCGAACAACGGCTTCTTCCACCTTGCGGATCGTTTCGGGCGCCATCGGCACCTTTCTGCGATTGATAACATTCGATACGGTAGCAATGGAAACGCCGGCTTCCGAAGCTACATCGACAATGGTCGGCTGTTTACTTTTATTCACATGATTTCCCTCATTTATGAATCGCTTTAATTTATTCTATCGAACAGCCAATCCCTCGTCAATTAGAACAGTAAAAGTAAATTTTCCAGAGTTTGTCCAGATCCAGCTAAACAACAAAAAAACTTGACCGCAACAACGGCCAAGTTTCCATTCATTCCTCATGATGCCCTATCAAAGAAATGATCTGTTTTTTCAACTTCAGGAAAGACTCCGAATCCTTTACGTCTTCTACATCCCGCAAACCGTGTGGAATGACGATTTCCTTGCGAATTGTGCCCGGATGCGCCTGCATCACATACACACGCTGGGAGAGGAAGATCGCTTCCTCGATATCGTGCGTGATGAAGATTACGGTCGTCTTCTCTTTCTCCCAAATGCGCAACAGCAGCTCTTGCATTGAATTTTTGGTCTGCGGATCGAGCGCCCCGAAAGGCTCATCCATCAGCAGCACTTCCGGATTGTTGGCGAGTGCTCTTGCGATCGCCACCCGCTGCTTCATCCCGCCGGAGAGCTCCTTCGGCAGCGCTCTGGCGAACTTTTGCAAGCCGACAAGCTCCATGAAGTGATCGGCTATGGCTCTTTTTTCGAAAATAGGAATACCCTTCAGCGTCAGTCCGAACTCGATGTTTTCCCGCACGGAAAGCCAAGGGAACAGCGTGTAGGATTGGAACACCATCCCGCGATCAGCGCCAGGACCATCAATTTCATGCCCCGAAATGCTCAGAGATCCTGTTGTCATCGTCTCTAGACCGGCAACAATTCGCAAAAGTGAGGACTTCCCGCAGCCGGAGGGACCAACAAAACTTACAAACTCATGGGCATCCACATGAAAGGAAACTCTATCAAGCGCTACGAACTGCGACTTCTTTGAACTGTACACTTTCGTTATATCGCAAGCCGTAATTTTGCTCATTATTATTTCTTTTTCATGCGAAGATTCGATATGTAGGGCTTGTTGTGCTCGCATCAGTTAACGCCCTCCTTCCAACCATGGGAAAAATCTACGGTGACAATAAGCAAAGGTACGGTCCGTCATCAATCCGAGCAAGCCAATGGCGATAATACCCACGAAGATTTGATCCGTATTCAGGAACCTTTGCGCTTTCATGATGGAGAACCCCAGCCCGCTGCTTGCCGCAACCAGCTCCGCCACCACAAGATAGGTCCATGCCCAGCCAATAATTAAACGCAAGGTGTTCATCAAATCAGGCAGCAGCGCAGGGATCAGCACTTTCTCAATGGCTTGCCAGCGATTCGCGCCAAGGGTGTACGAGGTTTGCAGCAAATCGTTAGACACCGATCGCGTATTGTCTGCCACCATCAGCATGAGCTGGAAGAAGCAGCCGATGAAAATGACGATGACCTTCGCCCACTCCCCGATTCCTGCCCAAACCATAATCAGCGGAATGAACGCCGTAGCCGGCATATAGCGAATGAATTCGGTCGGTGGAACGAGCAGCGCTTCTGCAAAACGAAACGTACCCGCCAGAATCCCAAGCGGAATCCCAAGCAAACAAGCAAGTAAAAATCCTGCCCCTACGCGGAAAATACTAATGCCAACATGATGCCAAAAAGTGGAACTCTGCAGTTGAATGGCAAATTGGCGAAGCACTTGATCCGGTGTCGGCAAGAAGGTTCGATTCACCAAATTGCCATAACTGAGCACACTCCAAAAGACAAGTGCCAAACATATCATGAGAACAATGCCTGAAACATACGTTTTACGATTGATGTCGCCCCTTATGGCAAACAACGTGGATTTGCGTCTTTTTTTCATAGCCGTTTCCATAGAGCACCTCTCACTCACCTGTTATTTCTTTCGCTCTTTCATCACTTCTTCAATAAAGTGTCCGTCCAAGAAGCTCTCCGCTTTCGGGATGGTGCTCAGCATATCCAAGCTTTTCAAGAACTCGGCTGTTTTCTGAGATGTATAGTGCAGGGAGCTGTACGAATCGCCTTTTTGGAAAGCTTTCACATTATCGTCTAACTGAAATATTTTCACGCTGTCGACCCCAGCTTTGTATTCTTCCACTGGCGTCTCAGCCGCCTTCGCCATAATTTGCAGAGACTCTTCCGGATTAGCTTTCCAGTAGTCCAGCGCGTCGAACCAGGCATTCAAAATTTTCTTCACTTCTTCCGGCCGATTTTTGGTAATTTCTTCTTTAAACACGAGCAGATCAGGAATGAGTCCAGGCGTATCCTTGGAGGAAAATAACAGCTTGCCTTTGCCCTCTTGAATCGCTTTGCTCAGGAATGGTTCCCACAGTACGGCGCCGTCCAGGTTGCCTGAGATGAAAGCAGGTCCTGCATCGTTCACTGTCATATTGGTGTAAGAGACGTCCTTCTCAGCGAGGCCGGCCTTCTCAAGCGCCGTTAGCATGAGCAGGTGATCAACCGTTCCCAGCTCCGTTGCCACCTTTTTCCCTTTTAAATCCTGCAGCGAATTGATGTTAGGCTTGACTACGACGCCATCTCCACCATTGGAGTTATCGTTCACAAGCACTGCTTTGAGTGGAATCCCTTTGCTCGCAGGAGCAAGCGTATCACTTAAAGTTTGGCTATTCGCATCGACTTTGCCGGACGCAAGGGCAGATAAGGAATCACTGTACACGGGGAACCAAACAAGATCGACCTTTACCCCATTTTTCTCAAAGAACCCTTTTTCCTTCACCAAATACCAAACAAACCAGCCCGGCCATGGGCTTAGCGCCAATTTGATGGGTTGATCACTGCCACCTGCTGCCTTGCTTGCTGCCTCTTTGCTCGAGCATCCGCTCACGACTGTAAAAGCGAGTAACAACGCCATCATCAGAAATACCATTCTTTTTCTCATTCTGATTCTCCCTCTCCATTTAAACTGGTAAAAAGAAAAACCCGGAACGATATCATATTCTGATATCCTCCCGGGCTTTTATCCCTCCGTGTGCACGATGACCTTCACCGTGTGTCTTCTCTTGGACCAGACCGACAGCCTTCATCTGCCGCGGAACCCTAGAAAACAAGTTTGCTATGAGGTTGTAACTAACTCTTACATTTGTCTATATCATACTTACATCCTAGACTTATGTCAATATACATAACACAAATAATCATTTTGTTGTCAAAATGTTCATTTGTGTAATAATATATTACATAATAACAACGGATCTGGAGGTGTAGACGATGTATTCGATTCATTTCCACTTAAGTATGTTAGATATAACTATGGCATCATCACCAAGAAACGAAACAGCTCCCCCTACAGCAGCAAGCCAGGAAGAACTGGCCATCAAGCATCCTCTCCAGACCTCCCCTATAGATAACGCTGATTGGGCGGAGACGAACGCGCTTCCCCCGGCAAATTAACCCCAATATGCACAAAAGCCCGACACCCTGTCGCTCAGGGTATCGGGCTTTATTCTTAACCCTTACACACCTAACCATTTCTTGAATAGATGTTTCGTTGTGTCTGCATTCAATGCAGCGATGGAAGTCGTCAGCGGAATGCCTTTCGGACAAGAGCGTACGCAGTTCTGCGAGTTACCGCAGCCTTCGATACCGCCATCTGTCATCAGCGCATCCAAACGCTCGTCTTTGTTCATTTCACCTGTTGGATGAGCATTGAACAAACGAACTTGAGAAAGCGCGGATGGTCCGATGAAAGAGTTCTTGTCATTAACGTTCGGACAAGCTTCCAGACATACGCCGCAAGTCATGCATTTGGACAACTCGTATGCCCATTGACGCTTCGACTCCGCCATACGCGGTCCTGGTCCAAGATCATAAGTACCGTCGATCGGAACCCATGCTTTGACTTTCTTCAAAGCGTTGAACATGCGTCCACGGTCGATGACAAGGTCACGCATAACAGGGAACGTGCTCATCGGAGCTACGCGAACCGGCTGCTCCAGCTTATCGATCAGAGCCGAACAAGCTTGGCGCGGCTTACCGTTAATGACCATGGAGCAAGCTCCGCAAACTTCTTCCAGACAGTTGGATTCCCAACAAACTGGTGTAGTTTTATCGCCACGCGCGTTCTTTGGATTACGTTGCACTTCCATCAAACCGCTGATGACGTTCATATTGGGACGATAAGGAACTTCAAATTCCTCGGTATAAGGCTTAGAATCCGGACTCTCTTGACGAGTCACGATAAACTTCACGGTTTTCTGTGCGCTTAGTGTCTCAGCCATGATTAATGTCCTCCCTTTTTCTTCTCCGTGGAGTAATCACGTTTCCGCGGTGCAATCAAAGATACATCAATGTCTTCATAGCTGATTTTCGGACCTTCCGGCGTCCAATCGGCAATCGTTGTTTTCATGAAATTGTCATCATCACGTTCAGGGAAGTCAGGCTTGTAGTGCGCGCCACGGCTCTCGTTACGCATTAATGCACCCACCGTCATCGCTTCAGCAAGCTCGAACATGTTCCAGAGTTGGCGTGTGAACGCTACCCCTTGGTTGTTCCAACGAGCTGTATCTGTAATGTTGATGTTGTTGTATCTTTCTTTCATGTCTTTGATTTTATTGATTGTATCTTCAAGACGATCATTGTAACGAACAACCGTCATATTCGCATTCATCATGTCGCCAAGTTCTTTGTGCAGAACATAGGCATTTTCTGTCCCGCTGTTCATTTTGAGCAAGCTCTCATAACGGTCTTGGTGACGTTTCTTCTCACGATCGAACACGATGGAAGACGTATCATCCGCATGTTTCTCTAGGCCGCGAATATACTCAACCGCTTTAGGACCGGAGACCATACCGTCATAGATCGCCGAAACAAGGGAGTTCGCGCCCAAACGGTTTGCACCGTGATGCTGATACTCACACTCACCCGCAGCGAACAAGCCCGGGATATTCGTCATCATGTTGTAATCAACCCACATACCGCCCATGGAATAGTGAACCGCCGGGAAAATCTTCATCGGGATTTTACGCGGATCATCGCCCATGAATTTCTCGTAGATTTCCATGATACCGCCAAGCTTGATATCAAGCTCTTTTGGATCTTTGTGAGAAAGGTCAAGGTAAACCATGTTTTCGCCGTTAATACCAAGCTTCTGATCGATACATACGGAGAAAATTTCACGCGTTGCGATATCACGAGGCACTAAGTTTCCGTACGCCGGATATTTCTCTTCAAGGAAGTACCAAGGCTTCCCGTCTTTGTAAGTCCAAATACGACCGCCTTCCCCACGTGCGGACTCTGACATCAAGCGAAGCTTGTCATCGCCAGGAATCGCCGTCGGGTGAATTTGAATCATTTCACCGTTCGCATATTTAACGCCTTGTTGGTAAACAGCACTTGCTGCCGTACCTGTGTTAATGACGGAGTTCGTTGTTTTACCAAAGATAATACCAGGGCCGCCTGTTGCCAAAATAACAGCGTCAGCCGGGAATGTTTGGATCTCCATGCTGCGCAAATCTTGAGCCGCAATACCACGGCAAACATTCTCATCATCCAGAACGGAGCCAAGGAATTCCCAGTGCTCGAACTTCGTAACAAGACCAGCTGTTTCCCAGCGGCGTACTTGCTCATCAAGTGCATACAGAAGCTGTTGCCCTGTTGTTGCACCCGCAAATGCCGTACGGTGATATTTCGTTCCGCCGAAACGACGGAAATCAAGAAGACCTTCTGGTGTACGGTTGAACATAACACCCATACGATCCATCAAGTGAATGATGCCTGGTGCTGCATCACATAATGCTTTAACTGGCGGTTGGTTCGCCAAGAAATCTCCACCGTAAACGGTATCGTCAAAGTGCTCCCACGTGGAGTCCCCTTCACCTTTCGTATTCACCGCACCGTTAATGCCGCCTTGCGCACATACGGAGTGGGAACGTTTAACAGGAACCAAGGAGAACAATTGCACGTGAACTCCGGCCTCCGCTGCTTTAATAGTCGCCATGAGTCCCGCAAGGCCTCCGCCGACGACGATGATTTTCGAATTAGCCACTTCTGTTCACCCTCCCTTAATGCCCCGAATGCGCTTCTACCGGAACTTGAAATTGCGTATCTGTAAATGCAGTCAAAGACATAATAAACATCACGGACATCACCACGAACAATACCATCCAAATAATGGAGGAGTAACGTTGTGCGCGAGGTCCAACCGTAATTCCCCAGCTTACAAGGAATGACCATAAACCGTTGCAGAAATGGAATGTCGCTGAAACGATACCAATCACATAAACCGTAAACATAACTGGATTCGTCGCAATGTCATGCATTGTCATGCCGAGATTTTCGTGTGCAACATTGCCCAGTGCAACTTGCAGACGAGTCTCGAACAAATGCCACGCTACGAACAGGAACGTAATAACGCCGGTTACCCGTTGAAGCATAAACATTTGGTTACGGAAATAGCTGTAGTTCGAGACGTTATTACGTGCTTGATAAGCCACATAAAGTCCATAAACGGCATGGTAAAGAAGCGGAAGCCAGATGCCCACGATTTCTAACAGCAGGACCAACGGCAGACCGTTCAACCAGTTAATTTGATCCACGAATGCTTCAGGACCCTTCGTTGCTTCATAGTTAGTGAGCAAATGCTCAATAAGGAAGAAGCCCACTGGAATTACACCAAGCAAAGAGTGGATCTTTCGAAAGTAATACGAATTACCCATAATGTAACCAATTCCCCCCTCAACAAAATTTCATAAATACCATCCGACATGTTCTGACAAAACAAGCCACATACCATTCTACTCTCGCCGCAAACGAGCGTCAACCCATAATCATCCACGCCTATTTTACACCTAATTAGTAAGCGAATATACACGGTCGTCCAATAAATGTGAATAAAAAGTGACATGTACATCGTACCTCTTCTACGCTTATAATGGAAGTGCCGTTTTTTTATATATACTTATAACTAATTTGCATATACGAATGAATACGGAGATGAAAAAAACATGGAACTCTTGGATGTTTTCGCCGTTGTTGTCGAACAAGTGAGCCTGAATAAAGCGTCACAGCTGCTTAATATCTCACAACCGGCTCTTTCACGCAAAATCATGAAGCTGGAAGAAGAACTCGGCGTGGAGCTATTCATCCGCAAAGGAAAACGTCTTGAGCTGACCAAAGCAGGTCAGATCTGCTACGATCATGCGCTCGAGCTTCGCCACGTGGAACGGAAATTCAAGCAAACCCTTCAAATGTACAAAGCTGCAGGCACGCATTCTTCGATTACGGTTGGCGCCAGTTTAACAACTTTGCAGGCTACACTGCCGGATCTGATAACAGATTACTTGCAGGTTTATCCGCTCACAGAGATTAAACTGCTTACAGGCAAAACGCATGAAGTCGTGACCATGGTCAAAGAAAATAAAGTCGATATCGGTATCGTCGCTTCCCAAATCAATGCATCAAGCCTGCACTGCGAGCCGTTGTTCGATGATCATCTTTGTCTGGTGCTTCCGCTGGGGCATCCGTTCATTGATCGATCCCATATTACGATGAGCGATTTGAACGATCTGCCGATGATCCTTTTCTCCAAAGGCACCTGGTATCGCATCCTGATGGATGAGCTCTTCCATCGGTATACGATTTTCCCTAATGTCCAAATGGAAATCGATTCTTTCGAGGCGATCATCCGGCTCGTGTCTACCTGCAAAACCGCGACGCTGCTTCCTAAGTCGTATCTGCGAGAAGATTTGATTCAGAATAATGAGTTAATTCTGCGCTATTTAGTGGAACTAGAGCAAACGAAACGAACCACATCGCTGATCTACTCGGACCAGGCAACTGACAACCCGGAGTCCCTTAAATTCATCGAACAAACGATCAACTACTTTGCCAGGCACAAATAAACCTCCAATTCGCTCGGTATATCGAGCAAATTAGAGGTTCTATGCTAATAGACAAACTTATAACCCACGCCCCAGACCGTTCGGATCCGCCTAGGCTCTTTGGGATTGTCTTCGATTTTTTTGCGAAGATTGGCAATATGCACATCAATCGCACGATCGGTGACATAGGAATCGAAGCCCCGGACGGTTTGCAATAAATCCTCTCGCGTGTACACGCGACCAGGATGATTGACAAAACATTTCATAATTTCAAATTCCGAATACGTCGTCTCGACCAGCTGCCCCTGGACAATCATCGAACGGGTTTGAAGATCAAGGGTAATCTTGTTTTTATCCGCGAGCAGCGCCTCATCTGTTTCTGGCTTTGTATCGTGGCGTACCGCCTGGTTCATACGCGTGTTGTCACCCGCATTTTGATACAAATTGGAACGACGGATCAAAGCATGGACTCTAGCGCTCATTTCATGCATGCTGAACGGCTTACACATATAGTCATCGGCTCCAGCCCCCAGCGCAGCCACCCGTTCAACCACTTTATTTCTCATCGAGACAATCATGATCGGCACACTCAACGTAGTTCGCACCTGTCTGCACAGTTCAAGTCCGTCCATATCCGGCAGCATAAGATCCAGCAAAATGACGTCAGGAGCAAACGGTTTAACCGCTTCAATCCCCTTTTGCCCCGTCTCCATTCGAATGACTTCAAAGCCTTCTTCGCCCAAATACATGGAGATCATATCGCCGATCATAGGATCGTCTTCGATTATTAATACTTTGTACATTCGGAGTCCACCTTCGCCTCGAAATTCTCTCGTTGAGACTTACAAGACGGAACCATCAGCTTCCGGCCCGTCCGACTTCACTTCAAGTCCCAGCTTTTTCGCTACAAAAGCCGTTGTGCTTGCCTGGAACAGGATGGTGATCAGCACAGCCATAAAAGTCACACTCGCAATGAGATCACTGTGCGCAATCCCCATGCCAGCCACCATTCCGCATAAAGCCGCTGGAATGACACCTGTTTCACGAACCCAGAACATAAATAGGATCTCATTCCATTTCCACTTCGCTTTACGATCCGGCCACGTACAGACCAACACCGTCAGCGGACGTGCGATAAAAACAAATACGAAGATGACACCCAAACTCGTCCAAAAATGCTCGAGGATGACCGGGAAATTCACTTGGCTTCCCAGAAGAATAAAAATTAGCATTCGCATGATAATCGTAATATTTTCGGAAAAATGCTCCATTTCATGGCGCTTATCTTCCATATCGAGCTTGAACGTGCCGGCGTTCCCCCAGATCAGCCCCGCTGTAAAAGTCGCCATAAAGCCGCTTACACCTAGCATTTCTCCTGCCATATATGCGCCTAACGAAGTAACGACCATCGCAATCGTTGCATAATCCTTCAATATGCCAAGTTTCAAATGAGCGGTAAGAAAGGTCATCGCATAGCCGATAACAGCCCCAAGCAGAAGCCCTCCGAGTGCCGTTTCAACAAAATCAAGCGTGCTTGAAAGAAGCGAAACTTCCTGCGTGCCCAGGATGACAGCAATTAGCGAAAATGTCAGAATGGACGCCGTCGCATCATTAAAAGCCGATTCACTTTCAACGGTCTCTCTGACTTTGCGGCGGATTTTCACTTGTTTAAATACCGGAATGAGCGTTGCCGGATCTGTTGATGCAATAATTGCCCCAAGGAGCAAAGCATACAACCATGGCAGATCCAGAAGGAAATGCGAAGCTGCTGCAACGGCCGCGCAGGTGATGATCACACCGGGAATGCTAAGCATGCCGACTGTAACCCAGACTTGCCGCAAACCGGTGAGCTTGATATTGCGTCCCCCGTCAAAGAGAATTAGCGCGGAACCGATAACGAGAATGAATTGATTCGTAAACGAGGCACTTGGCTCATAAATCCAATGGAACGCTTGTCCAGCGATCATACCTGCTACAAGAAACATGGCAACATCGGGGAGTTTCAGCCAGTTGGCTGCCTTCCCGAACAACATCCCTAATCCGAAAATGAGCACGAGCAGCACGATGACATGTTCGATGAGTTGAGAGGTTGAATTCTCCATCTTATCGGATAACTTCGCTTTCAAATTCTTCGATTTGATCGTTCGTTCCGATGATCACCATGACATCATTTTCGTTCACCACATCAGTAGCGGTAGGCGCGATAATAACACCTGTTTGCTTGTTAACCGCCACCACGCTGCAGCCGTATTTGGCACGCGGATCCAATTGTTTGATCGTAAGCCCGCACAGCCTTTTCGGTACGGAAAGTTCTGCAATCGTATAATCTTTGGAAATTTCAATATAATCCAATAAATTCGGTGAATTGAGCTGATGAGCTACACGTATCCCCATATCGCGCTCCGGATAAATGACGCGGTCAACCCCTAGCTTTTGCAAAACTTTCCCATGCAATTCAGACAGGGCTTTGGCTACTACTTTTTTAACCCCTAAATCTTTCAAGACAATTGCTGTTAAAATACTGGACTGAATGTCGTCCCCGATCGCTACGACTGCGCAATCAAAATTACGCACTCCCAGAGACTTCAGCACATCTTCATCCGTGGCATCCGCCACAACGGTATGCGTAAGCTCATGGCTCATTTCGTCTACCGCTTCCTCATCCTTATCGATGCCAAGCACCTCATTGCCCAGCTTAATAAGCTCTTTGGAAATGCTGGCTCCGAATCGCCCAAGCCCGACTACCACATATTGCGTTTTCTTCATTTGTTAAGCTTCCCCTATCCAATCGTGATTTTACCCTCTGGGTATCTATATAATTCCTTCTCTTGTTTCGGCTGAAGCGCATAAGCGAGCGTGATCGGGCCAAGGCGCCCGGCAAACATCGTCAAGCTGATGAGAATTTTACCGAAGAGCGTTAAATCAGGCGTGAGTCCCATCGTCAGTCCTACCGTCGCGAACGCGGAAGTGACTTCAAACAAGATTTTGAGCAGCTGCGAATCTTCCGTGGTCGATAGCAGCATGGTAACCGTAATGACCAGAAATAAGGCAATCATCGTTAACGTAATCGCTTTAAGGATACGGTCCTTTGCCAAACGGTAGCGGAAAATGACAATATCCTCTTTCCCACGGATCATCGTGACAATGGCTGCGATCAAGATGGTAAAGGTCGTTGTTTTGATACCGCCGCCTGTGGAACCTGGAGATGCCCCGATAAACATGAGAATGACCATGAAAAATTGCGTAGCTTGGCGAAGCGCGCCAATATCCACCGTATTCGGCCCTGCGGTCCTCGGCGCGACGGATTGAAAGAAGGAAGCTAGTATTTTGCCGCCTAAATCAAGTGAACCTAAAGTTCTGTTATTTGTATATTCGAATATAAAAATGATAAGAGCTCCTGCAACGATAAGAAGGCCGGTCATGCTTAGTACAACCTTCGAGTGCAAAGAGAGCTTCCTTGTTTTGCGATAATCCATTGCATCCGACATCACAATAAAGCCTAATCCCCCTAAGACAATAAGAGCCATCGCGACAAAGTTAACAACAAAATCGTCTGCATATCCCGTAAAGGAAACGAAAGGAGCATCGACTGTGCCGAATAAATCAAACCCTGCATTGTTAAACATGGAGATCGCATGCCAAATGCCGAAATACAGTGCTTTAGAGAAACCGAGGTCAAAGCTCCAACGGATCGTGAAAATAACGGCCGCAATTGCTTCAATGGATAAGGAGTAAATAATCACTTTACGGATCAAACGGACAATGCCTTCCATGCTCCCTTGATTGAAAGCCTCTTGAAGCACCAACCGTTCCTTGAGGGTAATTTTCTTGCGGAAAACAAGGGCAAGCAGTGTAGCCATCGTCATAAACCCTAATCCGCCAATCTGAATTAAGGAGACAATGACGATCTGTCCGAACATGGTATACGTACTTCCCGTATCAACAACAACGAGTCCTGTCACGCAAGTCGCAGAAGTTGAAGTAAACAGCGCATCAATAAATGGAACGGATTGACCAGTCGCTGAAGCAATCGGCAGTGTGAGGAGCCCTGCTCCGATAAAGATGATGACGGCGAAGCCAAGAACCAGAATCTGTGGCGGTGTCATCTGCCAAACACTTATTTTTTTACGCATAGAACCTCGTTCCCCGCTCATCTATAGTCATTCGGCTTCACTTGCAAATATAGGTATTATATAACTGTTTGATTTGTATTTCCACCTAAAATTCGCATTCTTGTAAAACTCATGGTAACGTGGAAATGAAGGTTTCATACTCGTGAATTCAGAAGGGAAATGAATGATGCCAAGGCCGAAATTTAACCGGTTTCTCCTCCTCCTAGCCTGTGTAGGCATAGCCCTTTATGCGGGCATAACAGCTTTATATGGCTTACAAACGGAAGAAGCGCCGGCGGGCGAGAACCCTTCCATCACCAAAGCGCAGGCCGCAGAACATGCTTCTACCTTCATCAGCGAGCGTTATGCGATCAAGGGGAGCAACACTTTTGTAGCGTATCAGTCTAAAAAAGAACGCAGCGGCTATTTGCAGAAAGAACATTTATCCGAAAGCTATGACGCGGCGTTTGGCAAACGCTATCCGCTGGACTATTACCAAGTCAACGTGAGTGATGCCAAGAAGAACCGGCAATTTGAAGTTGAAGTCAACTACACGGACGGTTCCGTGATCGGATGGCGTGAGGTCTATAACACCGAGAGCGAGAGTGCTCTGATCAGCAAACAGAAGGCTGACATTATGGCCAAGCAGGAAATGCGGGCTCACGGGCTTGATCCCGATGACATGAAAGCCATCGATAAAGATGATGGCGCAGCGCAGAAAGACTCCGGCTTGGTTCTATACTATGAAAAACAATCTCAACCTATGGGAGAAGCGAAATTACAAGTTCGCGTGCAATTCGATGAGAAGAATTTAGTCGGCTACACCGTGCTTTTCAGCTTGCCGGCTTCGCATCTGGATTGGCTTGACGCACAGGATCATTCCGCTTCCGTGATGACCTGGATTTCAATGGGCTTCTCCATTCTTATGACCATTGCCGCCATTGTCCTTGTCATCATTTATCGGAAGCAAATGAGATTTCGAAGCGGACTGCTGCTGACGGCTATTTTCTTAGCCATTTACATCGCCAATAACTTTAATATGTACCCTGCTTTCCGCTTGATTAGCGGCGCAGGCCCGAGTGCTGAGTTTGCCACATGGGCAACGATTATTTTTATGAACGTACTAGCGGTTGGACTCGCCATTTCACTCTACTTCTCTCTTGTAGCCGGCAATGGCCTATGGAATTCGATGGGGCAGCCCAAATGGCCAACCTGGAAGGAACAGATGTATGGCACAGAGGTATTTTATGGCATGGGACGGGGCTATTTACTGGCGCTTTTCATCCTTGGCATTCAACAAGTCCTGTTCTACACAGGGGATGTCAAATTTGATGTATGGGCGGTCAATGATCCAACCGATTCCGTGCTCAACATGGTGGAACCCCGCCTTTTCCCTTTGATGGCTTGGGTTGCGGCGATTTCGGAGGAAGCCACTTACCGGCTGCTGGGCATTATCTTATTCAAAAAGCTGTTCCGCAATAATTTCATTGCGATTCTTATTCCTAGTGTGATTTGGGCGGCCAGCCACACCCAGTATCCGATCTATCCGGTCTATACGCGGTTAATCGAAGTAACCATTATCGGTATTATTCTTGGTTATGTGTTCCTCAAATATGGCTTCATTACCGCCGTTTTCGCTCATGCCTGCATGGACAGCATCCTGATGGGGATGTCGCTCTTCTCCTTAGGGCACGTAAGCGATGTGCTGTGCGGGATCTTGTACCTCCTGCTCCCAGCCATCGTCGGCTATTTCCTAACTTGGCTGCACGGAAAAAGGCGGGGTCCCCTTATTCCTGGGGAACCGCCGCCTCGCCTTGGAGCGCTTTGAGAATCTCGCCTGCTAATTTCTCACCTATACCCAGAGGCTTGAAGTCTTGGACTTCAGCCTCTTTTATTTTGCGCACGGAGCCGAAATGCTTCAAGAGGGCCTTCCTGCGCTTCTCCCCGATACCCGGGATGGCATCGAGCTGTGAGGCTACCATGGACTTCGCCCTCGTTTCCCGGTGGAACGTGATGGCGAAGCGGTGGACCTCATCTTGGATCCGTTGAAGCAGATAAAACTCCTGACTGTCCCGCGGCAGCGGAATGATCTCCGCTGGATCTCCCATCATCAACTGCGCCGTCTTATGCTTCGCATCCTTCACTAGGCCGCAAATCGGAATGTACAGCCCAAGCTCATTCTCCAAGACATCGACCGCAGCGGAAATCTGCCCTTTGCCTCCGTCGACGACGATAAGATCCGGCATCGTCAGATTGTCCTTCAGCACACGTTCATACCTGCGGCGAATGACCTCACGCATCGTCTCGTAATCATCCGGGCCAACAACGGTTTTCACTTTGTACTTGCGATACTCTTTGCGATCGGGCTTCCCGTCCACAAAAACGACCATCGCCGAGACCGGATTCGTCCCTTGAATGTTCGAGTTATCGAACGCTTCGATCCGGCGAATCTTGCCCATACCGAGCCATTCGCCGAGGTTTTCCACGGCTTTGGTCGTCCGGCTTTCGTCCCGCTCCACGAGACGAAACTTCTCATCCAGCGCGTTGCGGGCGTTATCTTTGGCCATATCGACCATCTGCTTCTTCAGCCCGCGCTGCGGGATGTGGACCTTGACCTTCAGCCACGATTCCAGCGCCTCGCGGACATCTTTCATTTCAGCCTCCGCTTGCGCGGAGGGTTGCACCGGCTGCTCAGCAGGGACAACGTCCACTGCTGGTGCTGCGCCTGCTTCCGCCTCAGGCATGCCTGGCAGGAAAATCTCCTTCGGCAGCGCAGGATTGTCAATGTACATCTGCGTGACGTAGGTGATGAAATCGCTGTACTCATCGCCATAATACGGAAACAGCGAGACGTGCCGCTCGATGAGCTTGCCCTGGCGCATGTACTGGATGTGTACCGCCATCCAGCCCTTATCCACCGCATAACCGAACACGTCACGGTCCTGCGCGTCAACCGCATTGATCTTCTGCTTCTCCATCAAGGCGTCGATGCTCATGATATGATCGCGCAGTTCCTTCGCGCGCTCGAAGTTCAGTTCTTCCGCTGCCGCCAGCATCTTGGTCGTCAGCTCTTCCTTAATGACATCGTGTCCCCCGTTCAGGAAACGGGTAATCTCCTGCACCATCCGCTCATTCTGCTCAGCGGATACCTCATACTCGCAAGGCGCCAGACATTGTCCGATATGAAAGTATAGGCATACTTTATCGGGCATTGTCTTGCACTTGCGCAGCGGGTACAACCGGTCCAGCAGCTTCTTGGTCTGCTGGGCCGCAAAAGCATTCGGATAAGGGCCGAAGTACTTGCCCTTATCCTTATACACCCGCCGCGTGACTTCCAGACGCGGCTGCGCCTCGTGGGTAATCTTGATGTAAGGGAACGTCTTGTCATCCTTGAGGAGTACGTTGTACCGCGGATGATGCTGCTTAATCAGATTACACTCGAGAATGAGCGCCTCCACATTGGAGGAGGTGATGATATATTCAAAGTCGCGGATTTCGCTGACTAGTCTTTGCGTCTTAGCACCATGGCTTCCTGTAAAGTAGGAGCGCACCCGGTTTTTCAGCACTTTGGCTTTTCCTACATAAATGATCGTACCTTCGCGGTTCTTCATAATATAGCAACCAGGTTTATCCGGTAATAAGGAAAGCTTATGTTTAATCATTTCCAGACGCTGTTCACGGACGGCCGCGTCCTCTTGCTCATGGTCAAACTCCGTCATGATTCCTATCTCCTTTCGTGCACAAAAAAAGCTCATTTTCAGCATAGCAGAAAATGAGCTTTTTCTCACGAACAATTGTTTCTAATTCGAATTCAGAAACAACTTATTGATGGCGAGTTACAACATTTTTCAAAGCTTCTTTGGATTGGAAACCAACCACTTTATCAACAGGCTGTCCGTCTTTGAAAACGATCAGTGTTGGAATACTCATTACGCCGAAACGCGCAGCGGACTCTGGATTGTCATCCACGTTCACTTTTGCGATTTTCAAAGCTTCTACTTCTTTATCAAGCTCTTCCAAAACAGGAGCGATCATTTTGCAAGGTCCGCACCAAGGTGCCCAGAAGTCTACAAGTACTGTACCTTCGCTTTCAACTTCAGCTTTAAAGCTGTTATCAGAAACATTCACGATTGCCATGATAGTTCCTCCTTCTAAGAATGGATTTATAACATCAAGTAGTTAATTGCTACCGATGAACGTCAACATGTAAAGTATACCACACCCATAGGCCATTTCAACCAAACCATAACTTAGCAATCCGGTTGGCTCTGGAACCTACTTGGATGGCACGCCTACCGGCAGCCCCTGAAGCCTTTGCTGCTCAATATAAGCAATACGATCCTTCAAATTCGCTTGCAGCATCTGCAGCATTTCCATTTGCCGCTCAATGTCCTGCAGCTTCTCCGTGTAGAGTGGCAGCAGATCATCGCATTGCGACTCCTGATTTTTCATGACGCAGTTTAGAAAGCTTTCAATTTGTTCGGTCGTAAAACCCAGGCTCAAATAAAACTGAATGGTTTTCACGCGTTCAACAGCCATTTGGTTAAAAACCCGATAACCGTTCTCTTCGCGCTGCGTTGCGATAAGCCCTTTGGCCTCGTAGTACCGCAAAGAACGAATGCTGGCACCTGTCAGCTTGGATAATTCACTAATCCGCATGGCTTTCACCTTTTTCCTTTTCCTTGATCAAGTAAGGATGACTTTATTGTAAACCATAACACTAATGTTAGAGTCAAGACTTATTTTATACTTTCCGCTCCTGTCTGTTATTGTTTGCATAATTGTCACTTCCATTATCTTTACAAGTTTCGAGGAATTTGGGTATACTAAGTTTAAACTTTAGAATGTCGGACGTTAGGGGGTAACCACATGAGCGATCCTAAACACCCTGAGCTTCACGTGTATGAAGAACCGCGTAACGATTTCATGGACGTTGGTATCGGATTTGGCGTGTTCTTCGCGATCTTGTTTGTCATTGCAGCCGTTGCAACTGCTATTCAAGTAATGAAGTAGAACTTGTACAAGCCAATAAATCAACCGCTTTGCACTGTTAGTGTAGGGCGGTTTTTTCATTAGACCACACTGCAAAGGGGACTTACGATTCAAATGATTAAAGTTCATCCAGATCGCCAAAAACTCATTTCTTTTATCGGTTTAACGAACGCAGACTTACGATTATTAAAAAGTAAAGAAGAAGCCTTCCAAAGTGTTGTAGCACAACTGGTCGACCAACTGTATGCCGAAATCACCCAGGTCCCTGAGCTTGTTGCGATTATTCAGCAGCACAGCACGATTGAGCGCCTCAAAGAGACGCAGCGTTGGTACTTTCTATCCATGGCCTCCGGACTTATTGACGATGAATACATAACGAAACGTTTATACATAGGAAAAGTACACTCCCGCATCGGCCTGACAACTTCTTGGTACTTGGGCACCTATTTAAAATATACGGACATTGCTACTCAGCATTTCAAAGAAATCATGCCTGACGAGTGGACGCAAGTGCTCCATGCGTTAAGTAAAATGTTTAACCTGGACAGCCAACTTGTTTTGGAAGCCTACGAGCAGGATGAGAAGCTGAAAATTCAAACCTTAGTGGACGAGCAGGATATTATGCTGACGACCATCTCCAGTGTTGTACAGGACCTGGCTTCCATGATGGTAGAGCTTGGCGGCAGCAGTCAAACCGTAGCCGATACCGCGATAAAAACGGCGGAATCGCAGGATTCATCCAACCATCGAATTGACGAACTCCAACATGAGATCAAAGATATCTCGAAAATGGGTTCCGTCATGAAAGAAATTTCCGACCAGACGCATCTGCTTGGTCTTAATGCAGCTATTGAAGCTGCACGCTCTGGCGAGCATGGCCGCGGCTTTGAAGTTGTCGCCAACGAGGTGCGCAAACTGGCTTCGCATTCACGCGAAGCGCTCGACACCATCCAGAAGAAGCTGAAGCTGATTACGCAGAAGCTCGAACTCGTGCAGAAGGGCTCCGAGGAAACGACTCACTTCGCGCGTACACAAGCAGCTAGTGCGCAGGAGCTTACTTCCTTCGTTCAAATGATTGAAAGTGTAACTACCCAGTTGGAACGTCTAAAGAAATCATAACATTCATTGATACGAGAAAGACCCTTCCATCCACATGATCTGTGGTAGAAGGGTCTTTTTGAACTCCTCAAATCTATCTTCCCCGTTTATTCGTACCGGTCACTTCAACGACCTCAACGAAAGGACGGATACGGTCCATAATCCGTTGTCCTTTGTACTCCTCGTCGCCATCCTTGTTCGTGAAGCTGAAATGCTTCTCAAGATCATGCAGCGCATAGTTGGATGTAAAGAACGTCGGCTTCCGGTTCATCCGGTGATTCACAATCGCCCCAATGACATGGTCGCGGAGCCACGGATTGAGATTCTCCGCCCCAATATCGTCGAAAACAAGCAGATCCGTTTCTTTCAGAAGATCGATCGTCTCTTTCAACTTAGCGGGCTCTTGGAACATGCCTTTCAAGTCCTCGGCAAAATCCGGCATATACACGATGGCGCCCGTCATCCCCACTTTGGCCAGCTGATGCAGCATATAGCCCATGAGGAACGTTTTCCCCGTACCGAACGATCCGCATAAATAAAGCCCGCGTGTTTGCAGCCCGGTTTCCATGGTTTGATTAACGTAATCATTGATTTGCATGACCGCTTTCGCCCGATCCAAATCCGTTTCCAGAATATCGCCAAACGAGAAGCTGCGCGAAATCATCCGTGGATCTACGTGGAACGTACGAATCCGAGATGAAATCGCATCTTGGAGCTGCTTGGAGGTAAACTTTTTGCACGCCACTTTTTCTTCATGTATATACACTCTATCGTTATCCGTATCGGCGGTTAGCATTGTATAATGGCCTGTCATATCATTCGGGCAGTTCTCCAAGCCTGGGCAATTGGAGCAGGTTTTGTACTCGGTCACATATTGGTACAGCTTATTCATGTTAATCTTGACGGCATAATCATCGACAAACGGGTACTTCTCGCGAAACTTATGAACTAAGGCGTCATCCATGACCGCCTTGATTTTGACCTCGGCCTTACGTCTCCATTCCGAGTTAGGCATGGATTTAAGAATGTGCGACAGCGATTCCATGATTGCTGCACCTCCTATATGTGTGATCTCTTGCTATTGTCATAACGCATGTCAGCTCTTCCGATTAAACCGCTCATCCAGCTTCTGCGCCATCCTTCTCGCAGCCTCCAGCTCTTCTTCAGTTAATCTGGAAGAAGCCGCAGCGCCTGCATCCTGCACCACCATCGGGATATGCGGCTTCTGCGTCTTGCCCTGCCGGCCTCTGGTTACGGATCCGCCGCCGGCTTTGGCCGCCTCCACTTTGGATGCAGCTTTCTGTTTGTAGCTGATTTTCTCGCGCACATACTCTACGGCCTGCTCGTAAGTAACAATTTGTTTGCCGAGCATATCCGAGGCGACCGCTTCAATCGAAGACTTCGCCCAAGAGCGGCGGTCGATGTGCAGGAAGTGGATCAATACATTGATGACTTCTTCGTTTAACTTATAATTCAAATCAATTTTCTCAAATATATTAAGTACGCCGTCGGGAATTGAGCCCTGCGTAAAAAACATTTTCAGGACTGCCGTATACGGCTCGTTACGCATAATGTAGTTGTATTGATGATCTGTGCATTCGCCGCGCAGCTGCTGCGGCACTTCCAAATAATACGCCATCTCCACGGATTTCTCTTCCGCCTGATCTGTCGAGTTTTCGGCTCCGGTCTCTTCCGTCCTGGACAAGCTTCGCTCTCTTTCCTCGTCACGCTTCTTGCTTTGCCTGTAAAAGAGATTCGCGTTGTACTGCATGAGATCCATCTGCAGCTCGCCATCTTGGCTAAAGACGCCGTCTTCATCGAGCAACCGGCATGTTTCCTGCAAGGAAAGATTATACTTCTTGGCCACAATATTAATGGCTGCCATCTGATCCGGCTTATGCTTGAGCGCCTCAACGAAAATCCGGTTGCTCGCTCCGCGTGGGAACCTCATGATAATGTCCGCATACTGGAAACCTTTGGTCGTGACATCCAACCGGGCCTCACCCTGTTTGCTCGCAGATGCTTCATATAGTGCCTGCTCCAACTCATAGTCAACCACCTGGGTATTCAGCCTGAACAGGTCATAAAAGGGAACGGATAAATTCTCTTCGCTTGCTTCGCGGCACTCTTCCGGCTCCGGCGCCAACAAGTCTTCCCGAAGAGAGAGCAGCATGAACTTACCGACCTTATCGCGTAGCAGCAGCGTCAAATGTTGATTCCTGAAAAATTCATTGGGCCCAAGCGGTGGGAACAATGTGTAGACAAAAATATAATCTTCTTCATCCGCCAAAAACTTGCGGGTTGTCTGCAAGAGGCCAATGGCCTCAAGCTTGGAGGATTGCTCGATCAAATACTTCCGGCCTCGTTCTCCCTGCTCCAGATCCAGCAGCAGAAATAACTTACGCTGCTGTTCCAAAGGCGAAAATCCGACCTTTTCCGCACTCATCTGCTGATAGAGAGCTTGATAGAGACTTATTGCCAAACCACCGATCATCGGCTGATACATCATCGCCAACATTTTAAAATCCAAACTGCTTAAAGAAAATTCACGGCCTACACAAAACCTGTGATTCTCCGTGAAATGCAGCATATTCGTCATTCTCATCCGTTTACAGCACCATCCTGCCTAGGCTCAACCGATTGCCTGCCACCTTGCCGGCATCTCGGTTTCTCTCTCTATTAGTCTACCACAAAAATCGACACGCTTGGTATCTAGTAGAGAAAGATAATATTACCTAAAATGAAAAAACCAACCTTTCGGCTGGCTGGGTTGGCCTTGTACATGCCGCTTAGCTTTCGATGGAACATTCCGAATTTTGTTGATACTTTTTGCCCCATTCTTTCATTAGCAAAATAATCGGCGTCAAGGTTTGGCCAAACTCCGTCAAAGAATATTCCACTTTCGGCGGCACTTGGTGGTACACCTCACGATGGACAATGCCGTCCTCCTCCAGCTCACGCAGCTGCAAAGTCAGCATTCTTTGTGAAATGGATGGACAAATTCGTTTGAATTCATTGAATCTTTTGGATCCATCGATCATGTGATAGAGCAGCACGCCCTTCCACTTGCCCCCGATCACGTCCAATGTATATTCAACTGGGCAGCCTTCCCGGTCTCCTGTGCTGCCATAGCCGCTTTCTCGATCACGCATAATGCCTTGGCACCTCCTTAGTATACAAATTGATACTATACCACACGAATGTGCGTACTTCCTATTTTAGAATGAATGGGCTACACTGACAACATCATAACTATCATTCATAGGAGATGAGCATATTGAGTTCCCAAGAAACGATGAAAGCCGTAGGACTATTCCGTTATCTTCCTATTGAGCATCCTGAAAGCCTTATTAACGTTGAGATCGAGAAACCGGTGCCTATCGGCAAGGACCTGCTGATCAAGGTCAAAGCCATTTCCGTAAATCCCGTAGATACGAAAGTGCGTGCTCCGAAAGAGAAAACCGAAGACACACCTCGCATTCTGGGATGGGACGTCGCAGGTATCGTAGAGCAAACCGGGCCGGACTGTACGTTGTTTGAGCCAGGGGATGAGGTCTATTACGCCGGAAGCATAACACGCCCTGGCGGCAACAGCGAGTATCATCTCGTTGACGAACGCATCGCCGGCCGGAAACCGAAATCGCTGAATTTCGCCGATGCAGCCGCGCTGCCGTTAACAGCCATCACCGCTTGGGAAGGCCTGTTTGAGCGGCTCGGCGTATCACGGAATAAAGAGGATAATGCCGGCAAAACCGTCCTGATCCTTGGCGCTGCCGGAGGAGTTGGCTCTATCGCCACGCAGCTAGCGAAACTTGCGGGACTTACCGTCATCGGAACAGCATCACGCCCTGAATCCGCGCAATGGGTGCAGCAACTGGGAGCCGATCATATAATCAACCATTATGATGCTTTTTTACCTCAATTAAATACATTTGGCTTAACTGATGTTGACTATATTTTCTGCTTAAACAGCACGGCTGAGCATTGGCAGAATATGGCGGACGCAATCGCCCCGCAAGGGAAAATCTGTTCCATTGTAGAAACTAGTCAAACACTAAATATGAATCTCCTGAAAAATAAGAGCGCCACGTTCGCTTGGGAGTTCATGTTCACACGCGCGATGTTTCAAACATCCGACATGATCGAACAGCACAATTTGCTTAATGAAGTAGCCAAACTAGTCGAAACCGGACTACTAAGCACCACAGTGACTCAGCGATTAGCGCCAATCGATGCAGCAAACCTTCGCAAGGCCCATGCCATGCTTGAGGAAGGCCATACGATAGGCAAAATTGTTCTGGAACATTTTGAATAAAAGGAAAATGGGGGTGTCTCCAGGTTTGAATAAGACCTGTGGACATCCCCTTATGAGACTTATTTCACACAGGCCGGATTCAGTCAGGGGAAGTTTCGGTTTCCTCGCTGGCCCGGGTGTCTTCTCCGTACATGGCAGGGTTCATTTTCCTCGCGATCGCCAAATCGAGCAGTGCCCGCTCTGTGTGCTGATCCTCCAGACTCTCCACCCACAAGCGAATCAGATCATTCATCTTGGTTGCGTTTTTGATCGGAATTTGATGCTTCGCATCTTTTAGGAAGTAGAGCGAGCTATGGGGCAGACCTTGTTGCAGCAAATTGGCATATCGATGAAATGCACGATCCTTCCTACCAAACATTAGCAAAATCGGATGCTTGATATTTCGAAGCCGATGCGTACAGGAGTAGGCAAGGGTTTGCTTAAAATACATGCAGACATCATCGGACGTGTCTTTCTTCGCGCTCTCGTACAACTGGCGATAAGTCTCATGATTGTCTGCGTTTCCGTTCGTGATGGCTTTTTTCAACAGATTCATCAGCATAACCGGGCCGGTCATATTACATGCCATCCATACCCTGATTTTGTTATATACATCGGTCAATTCCGACATGCCGCTCACCACGATTCCTCCAAGGAATCGCTCAGGATAAGCTAAAAGCGCTTCCAGAAGGACCATCCCGCCTGTGGAATACCCGCAGAGATAAGCCTTTTCAATCCCGATTTCATCGAGCAGCATGCGAACATCCCGTGCTATTAACTCCATACTGAGCGGGCGTTCCGATGCTTGGCTGGACCCGTGGCCGCGAATATCAAATGTAATCACCTGGAAATGGTGGGATAACTGTTTTTTTTGATAAAAGAAAGCCTCTGAAGTTAACAGAGGCGGATGGATAAACACAATCGGGGTGCCGGTTCCTGAAATCTCATAATTCAGAATCGTCCCTTTTAAATGGGCAAAAGGCAAAGTCGTCTCCTCCGTCAGGTCATGTTCAAGAACTTCACCTTATCGTAGCCCGCTTTGCCTTTTATTATTACACTAGAACATTTTGAAGCCTTTGACACGCAGTGTTTTAATTGCTGATCCACTAAGAATAGCGCCAACTAGTCCGCCGATAGCCGGAACGATATCAACAATCGTAAAGCTTTCCCCGCTGGATAAAAAAGAGGCCGACCCCATTGACCCGTAGATTACAACGCCAATCACCAGTGCGATGAACGCATAGAGTGGAAACCAAGTCGTCTTCATCAGCATGTTCAATATAAAACCGATTCCAAAAAATAACACCATCATTAAGACAGTGGCAATAATCATCTGCAGCAATGTCTGATCCCCCTAATTATGAAACTCATCTTCCGCTTTCTTCTCATTGTAATCCACGAGATCGCACAGGTAAAGTGTACACAAATTGAACATTTCCCACTTCACCCTTTGTTCATTTGCCCTTTCCCCATGAATTGGATACAATGTAGGGGATATTAGCCTTGAATGGAGGAACACCCATGAGTGAAGCCGTACAAACGCTGGAAGGCTGGTATGCGCTCCATGATTTCCGGATGATTGACTGGAACGCATGGCATGCCGCAACCCCGCAAGAGCGTAAACATGCAACGGAAGAGCTGAATACATTCTTGTCCGATTGGCAGCAAATTGAAAACGATAAATTAGGCAGCACTGCCGTATATAGCATCGTTGGACAGAAAGCTGACTTTGTATTCATGCAATTACGCGAAACGTTAGAAGAACTGAATGATTTGGAAAATGCTTTTAATAAATCCAGCTTCGCCGCTTTTACAATCCCGGTATATTCCTATGTTTCTATCGTTGAATTAAGCAGTTACTTAGCTAAACCTGGCGTCGATCCTGCGGATGATCCGGAGATTCAAGCGCGCTTGAAACCAACGCTGCCTAAAGCGAAGCATATCTGCTTCTATCCGATGAATAAACGCCGCGAAGGCAATGACAACTGGTACATGCTCCCTGCGGACGATCGCAAAACGATGATGCGCAGCCATGGCATGATTGGCCGTACATACGCTGGCAAAGTGAAACAAATCATCACGGGTTCTGTTGGTCTGGATGATTGGGAGTGGGGCGTAACGCTGTTCTCCGACGATCCTCTGCATTTCAAAAAACTCGTTTATGAAATGCGGTTTGACGAAGTGAGCGCACGTTTCGGTGAATTCGGTGATTTCTACGTGGGTAACCTGCTTACACCTGAGAAGTTTACTAAACTCATTACGGTTTAAAATAAATAGAAGGACGGACCTCATGTCTGTCCTTCTTTTTTGTCTAGTAAAAAAGAAAGCCTGCCCTCTAAGAGCAAGCTTTCTTCATGGATTAATCTTCATCATCGTCGTCGCGGAGCGCAGCGGCAAGTTCGGCTTCCATCTGCGCTTTGCGTGCGAGATACGCCTCGGTATCGCGATCACGCTGCCGACTCTTTTCTTTCAACCGTTCGATGGCTGGAAGAATGAGAATATCAATTTCCTTTTGTACAACTGCTACATGATCGTAACGTTTCTCCGTCTCCAGAAAATGACCGACTTCAATCAGTCCATTGTAACGATCCAGTTCATCCCGGGTAAGAAGTCCTCTTACTTGGACACTGCAGTGCCGCATAGCGATCCCCCCGTTTACGAATGATGACTAGAAACGCCCTTTACGAATAACGAGCGGAATTCCGCCGATAATGTAGAGGTATCTCATATCAACCACTTTTTTCATCATGGCTGCTACATTACCTTTGAGTTTACGGGAACCAACAATCCCGATGGCTTGTCCTTTACCCAAAGAAGCCACTGTCCCTTTGTTGGAGAATTTGAAAGTTTTCATTTGCGAACCGCGAATGGAAGCAATCAGGTTATGAGCCACAGCTTCCCCTTGCTGCATCGCGATTTGTGCTGTTGGAGGGTATGGTCGGCCTTCATCGTTCATGACGATGGAACAGTCACCAACAACATAGATATTGTCGAATTGAGGAGCACGCAGGTACTCATCAACTTTAATTCTGCCGCGCATCGTTTCAAATCCTGCCTCATCGAGCATATGGTTACCGCGGATACCGCCCGTCCATACAACAGTTGCAGCCTTGATAAACTCATCGCCCGCGATCAGAACGCCTTCCGGAGTGCATTCTTTAATCGCTGTGCCGATTTTGAACGTGATGCCTTTGTCCGTTAAAATTTTCATCGCATACTCAACCAGCTCAGGGTCAAAACCTGGCAATGCCGTTGGAGCAGCTTCAATATTATAAATCTTCACGAGGGAAGGATCGACGTCGAATTCTTTGCAAAGCTGCGGAATACGATCTGCCAATTCACCAATGAATTCAATACCAGTAAACCCTGCTCCACCGATAACGAATGTCAGGTAATCTTTGCGATCCGGCTCACGCTTGTATTTCGCGAATTGGTACTCAATGTGCTCGCGGATGAAGCGAACACTGTTGATGCTCCGAATATTCAGCGCGTATTCTTTAAGTCCAGGGATTCCGAACGTTTCAGCTTCGCCGCCAAGACCGATAACTAGGTAGTCGTAAGAAAGCGTACCGTCTTCGAGAATAACCTTTTTCTCATGCGGACGGATTTGAGTAACAGTCGATTTCACGAAATCCACTTTGAACTCGTCAATCAATTTCAGAATGTTCACGCGTGCATTTTCAGGATTATCTGTCCCTGCAGCAGGCATATGGAGATGCGTGGTAATGTAATGGTAATCATGCTTGTTTACGAGCGTTACATCAGCTTCATTGTAATTTAATTCTTTTTGCAATCGAATTGCAGAAAGAATCCCGCCGTAACCGGCTCCTAGAATAACGATTCTTGGTATTCTACTCATGTCTCTCTCACTTCCATATCCGATTTTATTGTCCCATGGTTTCTCTATCTTGTGAAAATTTACACAAACAGTTTCAAAAGTCGTATACTGCCTCTAGTTTGCTCTCTCACGCAATGATTTATGATGATCAAAAAATGCATCAAAAAGCACGAATTTCGTCACAACATGGTAAACCGATTCTCATGATATAATATAATTTAAATTAGTAAAGATCAAGTGCTATTTTGGCTTAAAATCAAGCTTACAGCCGCTTCAGCCCTGTCCAACCATTGTAAGCATTACTTATCATATTTATAAGCGATTTATATAAAGAATTCACACTTTTCTGTTTCCTTCATTAGAAGAGACGTTTATAATGGAGTAATGATTGTGGCAATTCTTGCAATTCTGAGAATAATGGCACATCAAAGGAAATGAATCGGAGGAGTTTAACAATGATCGAGAAAGAAACTAATCAAGACATCGTTGATATTATTGTCATCGGTGGTGGACCTGCCGGGATGTTCGCATCCTTCTACGCTGGAATGCGCCATGCGTCCGTGAAAATTATTGAAAGCATGCCGCAACTAGGTGGACAGCTTGCCGCGCTTTACCCTGAGAAGTACATTTATGACGTAGCCGGATTCCCGAAAGTAACGGCGCAAGATTTAGTCAATAACTTACTAGCTCAAATGAAACACTTTCCTATAGATGTTTGCCTAGAAGAGAAAGTACATCAAGTTGTTAAAAAAGAAGAGCGTCTTTTCGAAATCACAACGGACAAAGGTACGCACACTAGCCGCGCCGTTATTATCACAGGCGGAGTTGGCGCATTCGAACCGCGTCGCTTGGAACTTCCGGAAGCCGCACAATACGAGAAAAAGAACTTACACTATTTCGTAAGCGATTTGAACGCATTTGCCGGCCAAAAAGTGTTGATCAGCGGCGGCGGCGATTCCGCGGTAGACTGGGCGCTTATGTTGGAGCCGATTGCTGAGAAAGTGACGCTGATTCACCGTCGCGATAAATTCCGCGCACACGAGCACAGTGTTGAGAACCTGATGAACTCCAAAGTAAACATCGTAACGCCTACAGAAATTACGAAACTTCAAGGCAGCGACCGCATTGAGCAAGTTACGCTCAAAGATATCAAATCGGGCGAAGAAACTGTGCATGATGTGGATGCTGTTATCGTTAACTTCGGATTCGTATCTTCCCTCGGACCGATTGCTGAGTGGGGACTTAACATTGAGAACGGCTCGATCGTTGTTGACTCCAGAATGGAGACGAACATTCCAGGTATCTTTGCTGCAGGGGATATCACGACATATCCGGGCAAATTGAAATTGATTGCTGTTGGCTTCGGCGAAGCACCTACGGCGATTAATAATGCCAAAGTTTATATCGACCCGACTGCTAAGCTTTCACCAGGACACAGCTCCAATTTGAAATTTTAAATCATCATCTTTCTACATAAAAAGGGGTATTCTATACCTAATCTTCGGATTAGGAGGAATACCCCTTTGTCATCTATATGTCCGGTTTGCAATGGCCTGCAGGAATTAACCACCGACTGCCCCGTGTGCTCACATGCCATGTGTGATGGCGGCAGACTAAGCGACTACCTTGGTCCCTACTCCCCTTATCGGGAGATTGATGTGTACTCGATGTCCGATTCGGACGGCACGTTGTCGGGTCATGGTGGTGAATGCCTTCATTTGCTCAATTGCCCCGATTGTATGCACAGTTTAACCATTCAGATACCGAATCTATGAGCATCAACTCTCTTAGATATGTATCTGTTAAGCCATTAGTTGAGCGGAGCTTCATCCTTGATGTAAACTTGCAGCTTCAAGTTCCGTCTCTGGATTTCGGCGAGCAATAGATCAACAAAATCTGATTCTAATCTCAAATCCAGTGCTTTGTAATAAGAGTCGATCAATGTTTCGTCGCTAATTTGTCTCACTGAAATCACCTTTATTCTATAATTTGTAATTATATTATCATGGGGTTAAAAATAGAACAACTGTTCCATTATCCACAGAAAATTGTGTATATCCTGTGGGTAAATTGTTGATATCCCCCCTAAACGGTATGATTGCTTGGGGGATATTGTGTATAAAGTTATACACATGCTAGACTATGCGCATACCGATAAAAAAAATTGATCACTTATTTTGTGGAATTCCGTGTAATACTTAATATTTCCTTAACGAAGTTCACAAATTTGAAAAGAAATTTTAATCGCCCGTTAATATTCATTGTTTATAATACGATTAGAAAGTTAATCAAAGGAGTGATAGACATGATCGTCTACGATATTGTACTGAATGGTGAAATCAAGGAAACGATTAAGCCCAAAAAGAACCGCTTGAAAGAAATCTACACGTATATGCTAGATCAAACAAAGCTTATGAAAGCTAAATATGGCGAGAACGTAAAAATTAAAAGCCGCATCGTGTACTAGGAATGATTCCCCGTCACTTGCGGCTCTTTTTTTCGGCTATGTTAGATAATCCCTTTGCGATGAAGCACCGTCAACAAGCGGTAAAAGTCATAACTTCCGTTTTTCGGAGTATCAATAAGGCTCGCTTTAACCGCCGCATCAACCGCAGCTTTGGCCCATTCGGGCACTTCTTTTAGCTCCGCTTGTCCTTCTAATGCGCTTACTCTGGTCTGTAAGGCAGCAATTTGTGCCTGCAGCTGTTCTAACATTTTCACAACCTCCTCATCATATCTCGTTAATCCATTTGCTTGTATCAAATTATTCAGCTTACTTGCGTAAGCGAGATCTGTGGCGTAACCGCTGTTCTGCAAGGCTTGTGTTTGTTCTCCTGGACTTTTGGCGTTCCTTACATTCACATATCGGGGCAGCTGGAAGAGCAGATCTTGATCGCGAAAGCAGAATTCGATCGATGGATACGCGCGGAAATCACTAGGCACATTATCGTAACGCACACCGTTTACCATCTCCCAAGTCAAGGCCGATACTCTGTCTCCTGTCCAATAAGGTGTAAGCGCACCGCTGCCAACCTTATAACCTACCAAGTTGTTCCACGCATTCACATTTCCACCCGTCTCCAGAATCGCCTGTGCAATACGAACAGATGGGAAGATCGGTGAATGATCCAAACGAAGTTCTACAGCAATCGGAGCAATCAGCTCGATAAATGCTTGTCTAGTTACCATGCACTCACCCCCTTTTCCTAGTTCAAGCTAGTACTCTTTCAATCTATTCTATTCTTCCGTGAGCAAAAGGTTCCCCTTATGAGGACTCCGTCTCCGTCCCACTTTACTTTTCCCTTAGGTTAAGGTTTAGTAAGGAAAGGAGGGCTGATTGAATATGCAAATCAAAGAATTAGCAGAGAAGCTTAACATTTCTCCAAGAACCATTCGCTTTTATGAACAAAAAGGGCTGATTTCTCCCCACAAGCAAAAACACAATTTATATAGAAGATTTACGGAAAAGGAAGTATGGCGGTTACAAACGATCATTTCGCTGAGAGAAGCCGGGATGACGATTGAGGATATTAAAAAAGCGTTACCTCTGGCCGGCGACGATGATACCGAACAACTTCAGTATTATTTGGAAATGCAGCGGTCCATCATTTTTTCTCAGTGGCTGGAGCTCAAACAAATTATTGAAACGACGGATACAATGATCGATCTTTTAAAATATCAACAAACGCTTCCATTAGATGATATTTTCTTGTTGGCGGAAGGGTCCAAACGATTGAGAGAAACCAGAAAAAATTGGAATGACAAATGGAATTTCGACCATCAAGCCTTAACCCATGACAACAATGTAGTTAATAATGATAGAGAATATAAGGATTATGAGAAAGCTCTGCAAACTACAATCAATTGGGTTGCTCCCAAGGCGGGTGAACGGGGACTTGATATTGGAACAGGGACGGGAAATTTAGCAGGCAAGTTTCTGGATAAGGGAATTCCTATCGCCGGGATTGATCAATCCAAGGAAATGCTGAAGCTCTGTGGGCGCAAGCATCCTCAGATGGAACTTAAGCTGGGGAACTTTCTTGCTATTCCATATCTGGATGGACAATTTGATTTCATTGTAACCAGCTTTGCCCTGCACCATATTTCCGACGAACAAAAAATACTGGCTCTAGGCGAAATGCGCCGCGTATTGAAACCCCACGGTCGAATATGCATCACGGATTTAATGTTTGAAAACGATGATCAAAAAGCACAGTATATAGCTGATTTAGAGCGCCAAGGCAGAACGGATGACATCCAGCTGATTCTGAATGCATATTACGCCACGAGCTCTACGCTGCTCAGCTGGTTTGACGAAAACGGGTATATCACGAAGCATAAACAGCTGAATGAGCTGCTCACCATGGTTTATGCCGTTCCAATCCGCTAAATAAATAGTTGACCTTCTCCTTACGTCAATCCTTACGATGGACTTGTATCGTAATTTAAGGAGGATTTTGAACTATGCCTAACCATGATGAAATTTACAAACTAGAAGCAGAAACTTACGATCTGCTCATTTCTAAGCAGCCGAGTCTCTTAGAGGTAATCGAAAGCATCCACCCCGTTGAAGGACTAGACATCTTAGATCTAGGGGCTGGATCTGGCAGATTGACCCGTGTACTTGCCCCTAAAGCCAAATCCATTTTGGCCGTCGATGCATCTGAAGCCATGTTGCAAGTAACGGCCCATAGTCTTCAAGAAGCCGGCTTGCACAACTGGAGCATTCAGGCGGCTGACCATCGGACCCTCCCTGTCCCTGACAATAGCTACGATTTAATCGTATCAGGCTGGAGTATCTGTTATTTAGGGAGCTCTGACATTCCAAGTTGGCAAGAAAACATCCGCCAGGTGATGGCGGAAATAAAGCGAGTGCTGCGCCATGGTGGATGTGCCATTATTTTCGAGAATTTCGGAACGGGTTCGACTGTTCCTAGTCCCCCGAGTTTTCTGCGTGCTTACTATGATTTACTTAAAAACGAATTCGGGATGTCCCACACTTGGATTCGGACGGATTATCAATTTGACAGCTTGGAGGAGGCGGAGCGGCTGAGTCGTTTTTTCTTTGGTGATGAGCTGGCCCAGCAAGTTGTTAAAGAAGGGTGGATACAGCTTCCGGAGTGCGCGGGGGTTTGGTGGCTGCGCTAGAGAAGCTCAGAGTTCCCACTCCCTGTTCCTTATGGTGTGGCACCGTAAAATCAAAAAAAGAAGCAGCAAGATGATCCGCTGCTTCTTACCTATTATAAAAGAAGACTCAACGCTTCTATCCATTAGCCGGAAAATGATTCGAGGATAATTTTGACCAATAAGAACGGAAGAGCGCCAATGGAGATAAACGCATATAAAAATCCTTGCAAAAAGTTTCTAAACAGTTTCACCAAAATCACTCCCATCTAAATTCGTCAAGATTGTGAACTTTCTTCAATTATACTCCTTCTCTAACGAAGTTTTATGAAAATAAGATTAATTCTTTCATTGCTTGTCCAAAAATGGGCAAAAAAAAGAGCAGCTATAAGCCGCTCTCATCTTAATTAATTAAGCCTCAACCTTGTCATCGCAAGGCTCAGGTGTTCCTTCATAATCCGCCGGTTTGAAGGAAGATCCGCAACCGCAGGAAGCTACCGCATTCGGATTATTGATGGTGAAACCGCCGCCCATGCCCTTGTCTTCAAAGTCGATTTGGACGCCGTACAAATATTTGGCGCTTTCTTCATCCACAACCACTTTCACGCCGTGAATGGTAAATTCTTTATCGTCAGCCTTTTGATCATCGTCGAAGCCCATACCGTAAGAATACCCGCTGCAACCGCCGGCTTTGACGCCTAGTCGCAAGAACAGGTTCGGTGATTCTTCCGAAGCCAAAAGTTCTTTAATTTTATCACTCGCAGATTCGCTAATGTTAATCATAACGGAAATCCCTCCTTGATGTTTCCCATCGTGGGAAACTGGCATTATCCATAAGTTTCGTAATGCTTACTATCAAGTATACTCCTATTCCGTGCATTGCTCAAGGGCAGGTGCGCATACATGTCTAGCAAAGTTCCCAAAGCCTTACTGCTTGCGTTGTATCGCATAATATTGCAAGATCAACTGATCCAATTCTCGACTACACTGTTGCACTTCAGGATGCAAGAAACCATGCTCAGTGCCTAAAGCCACCATTTGGTCTCGAAGCTGTTCGATTGCTATATCTAATCGTTCCTGCAGTTCGGTCACGAAATATGTTGGCACGATATAATCACCTTTTAACCCTACGTAATCACATTGCAATAGTATACAGGAATTTGTTAATATTGGGAATAACCTTTTATGAATTTTGATAGCAAAATTTGTAGATTTCCTAGATTGTCAATTTATGTCCATGTTCATCATATTGCCCCCTCCCACAGGGAGGTTTATAATGATTAGGAAAGTTTGTACGTTTATTGAAAACTTAGAGAGACTTTGAGCTGACTCAAAGCTCCCTATATGTGTGAATTCCTGAACCGAACTGGCTGACAGGTAGGCGAGCCACTCACACCGCTAAGGCGCATGAAATCATCTGCAGATGGATGCGTCGATTCTTTATGTGCTTTATTTTGATTTCATAGGAGGAATGAAGATGAGTGTAATCACCACAGACCCGATCAAACGGATGGCGGAAATTGCCGACAAAGTTGAACACGGTCAACGTCTATCCTTGGAGGATGGATTATTTTTGTATGAATCGGACGATCTTCTGAGCATTGGCCAAATGGCAAACAAAGTAAACACACGATTGAACGGAAACAAGGTTTATTTTGTACAAAATATGAGTTTGTATTTCACGAATGTGTGTGAGGAGCATTGTGCTTTTTGCCATTTCCGCCGCGATGAGGGCGAAGAAGGTTCATACACGCTTACGCCAAGCCAAATGTTGGAGTACGTAGCAGAGCATTATAACCCGGAAATCAGAGAGTTCCATATTAGCCAAGGGCATAATCCTCATTTGCCTTTCGACTATTACGTTGATTGCATTCGCCAATTGAAAAATGCCTACCCTGATGTAACCATTAAGGCGCATACCGCGGCAGAAATTGAATTTTTCTCACGGATTAGCGGCTTAAGCTATCGCGATGTCTTGAAAACGTTGATGGATGCAGGCCTATCCACACTGCCAGGTGGCGGTGCCGAGATTCTAACGGAGCGCTACCGGTCCAAAATGAAGGTTGAAAAAGCTTCTTCCGAAGAATGGCTCGACGTTCATCGTAATGCCCACTTGCTTGGCATGAAAACTCACGCCACGATGCTATACGGATCGATTGAGACGAAAGAAGAACGCATTCGCCATATGATGCTTTTACGCGAACTACAAGACGAAACGAACGGTTTCTTGGTTTTCATTCCGAACTCCATCCAACCAGCCAGCAAAAACGCGGGCCTCAAAAGACGCGTACCTGCTTGGGACGAGCTGAAAACTATCGCGATCAGCCGTTTAATGCTGGATAATTTCCCTCATATCAAAGCTTACTTCATTAATATTGGTACGAAATTGACTCAGCTTTCCTTCACATTCGGTGCTTCTGATGCTCATGGCACGATCGTGAAAGAGAAGATTTCACACGCAGCTGGCGCGCTATCCCCTGAAGGACTTACACGGGACGAGCTTGTTTGGTTGATTCAAGGCGCTGGACGTACAGCCGTTGAACGCGATACCTTTTATAATGAAATCAAAGTGTATTAGTCATACTAGAGAAGAGAGAATAGTCAAGAAGGGATACGGAGTGTTATGAAAAAATTTGTGATTCTCGGAGGAGGTTATGGCGGTCTGACCATAGCCTTGAACATGCTGGAGAAAGACTTGCCGGAAGATACCATACTGGAAATGATCGATCGGAGTCCTTTCCAAGGGCTCAAAACGGAATATTACGCACTTGCTTCAGGGACAATTGCAGAAACACATATTCGAGTAGCTTATCCGGATGATCCTCGTCTATTGCTGACTTACGGAGAAGTGTCCTCGGTGGATTTGGAGAAAAAGGAAATTCTTTTCGAAGATAGAGAACCTGTTACGTATGATTGGCTTGTAATTGGTCTAGGCTGTGTAGATAGCTATCATGGCATCACGGGTGCCAAAGAGTTCTCCTCCAGCATTCAAACGCTGGCGCAAACACGCGCTACGTACCAACGCATCAATAACATCGCGCCTTATGGACAAGTTTCCATTATCGGCGGCGGTTTAAGCGGTGTGGAGATGGCTGCGGAGTTAAGAGAAAGCCGGTCGGATCTCAACATTCGACTCATCGACCGCGGTCCAAGTCTGCTGTCCGCTTTCCCGAGCAACCTGCAGCAATATGTGCGGGAATGGATGACGCAGCATCACATCGAGCTTCGCCCGAATGTTTCGTTATGCCGTCTGGATGGCGGAGAATTGTACAACGGGGATGAAATCATTCAAACAGATGCGACCATTTGGACAGCAGGCATTCAACCGAATCCAATTGTTGAAGCCCTGAACGTACCCAAAGACCGTCAAGGACGTATTATGTTAAATGAGTATCACCAAATTCCAGATCATAAAGACGTGTATGTTGTCGGCGACTGCGCTTCCCTGCCATTCTCGCCAAGCGCGCAAGCTGCGCAAGCGCAAGGGAAACAGATTGCTGAAGTGATGCAGGCCATTTGGAAAGGTGAAACGCCGCGGCTGGGTGAAATCAAACTCAGAGGTACATTAGGTTCACTCGGTAAAAAAGCCGGGTTCGGTATCATGGGTAAACGCACACTAATGACAGGCAAAATCGCCCGTATGCTAAAAAGTGGCGTTCTCTGGAAATCGAAACGCCACTTCGGGTAAGTTCAGGCTCAATCGCTTAGCAGATCGTACATCGCTTCAATCTCTTTGATCTTAGCAAGAATGAGTTCGTGAAGTTGATCTGCGTTCTCTGCGGCAATGATTTCGCCGTTCAATAGCGCATAGGGCTCCATGTAGCACTGTCCGCAATTACCAAGACAACCGTATTCGATGACATCATAGTCGGGATTTTGTTCTAGTGCTTTCATAACTTTCTCTGTTCCGTTGTGCATGTTGCTGGCGCAAAACTCTATGATTGGTCTCATAATAAAAATTCCACCTTATGTCGATATATTCAAGTTGAAAACCATTTTCATTTAATCATTATTGTAATATAATATTAAAAGAAAGGAGATGAATCAAATGTCTGAAAAAACAAAAGAAGCTATTTATGATGAAGTCCTTGAGGTTTTAGATAAACTTCGTCCTTTTCTACAACGCGATGGCGGCGACGTGGATCTCGTTGACGTAGAAGACGGTGTTGTGAAGCTGAAACTGATGGGTGCTTGTGGAAGCTGCCCGAGTTCAACCATTACGTTGAAAGCCGGTATCGAACGCGCACTTGTTGAAGAAGTTGAAGGTATAACTGAAGTCGTGCAAGTGTTCTAATAACGACTATATCATAAGAAAGAGCTTACCACTATGGTAAGCTCTTTTTGCTAGATTATTTGCGTTGATTAAGCACCGGCAGCGGCTGGATCGGGTCGAGTCCTCCAGATATATCCATGATGTTGCCTGTGATGAAATCAGAAGCCGGCAAACATAAGAATTCGATGACTCTGGCCACATCTTCGCCAGTCCCCGGTCTTCCTACCGGCGTTTCGCCGTCGACCTCCAGACGGGCCTCCTGCATCGTGCGCTCTTTATTTTTCCCGCGAATGTCGCCTGGGCAAATCATATTCACGGTAATCCCGTGGCTGGCTTCTTCTTCGGCCAATGTCTTCGTGAAGGAGACTAAACCAACCTTCGCTGCCGCGTAGACAGCGCGATGTGTCCAGCCTCTGGCTTCAGCGGCTCGTCCAAATCCAAAATGGATAATCCGCCCCCACCGCTTCTCCCTCATCATCGGCAAAACCAATTGATCAAGTTCCATGACGCCAAGCAAATTGCCGCGCATTAAATATTCAATTTCATCGACACCATAATCAGCAAAAAATCGCCGTTCCCGGAAAAAAGGCCCCGCATTATTCACGAGAATATCGATCGGGCCCAGCTGTGACGTTGTTTGTTCCACCATGCGTGTAATGTCTTCCCGCTTAGCGACATCGCCTTGGACGGCCATACTACGAACACCATAATCTTGCAAGTGATGGACAAGCTCAGCGGCTTCCCTTTCACTATTCACATAATTGACAGCCACCTGACACCCTTGTCTAGCCATGGTGATGGCGGTCATTTTGCCGAGTCCTTTCGCACTGCCTGTAATAAGAACCGTTCGGCCTCTTAATTCCATGGTCCTCTTACCCCTTTGCAATACTAGCCGTAATATAAGAGAATGCTATAGTTAAGGTTCGGCAAACCATATCAAATCCCTGCTGAAGATCCGCGACATTTGATTTTACATTTTCGACATGAATCCGATCCCCCGGATACGGCTCCTTTTGCATCAGATCATCCAGCATTTCGGCATTAATATAGTGAATCTCCATATTGCGTTGATTGCGCAGCCGATCGAGCGGAGATTTATAATCCATTTTGAGCGTATACAGCTGAACTTCTAGCGCCCCGTGAATTTTCTTCTCATGCATCCTGCGCAATACCGTAAAGTACGAATACCGCGCTTTCAGCACCTCCGTCTTGAGCTCGAATAAATCATTCATGAATGTACCCAATTTGTCCAAAATGGAAAACAGCCGAATGAAGGCATTTTTGAAAAAATAAACGAAAAGGCGATAGGCTTCCATCTCTTGCGCGTTCATATCCTCGAGAAACATTTTATTGATATGTTCAGCGTAACGCTCACAGCAGTATTTGCTCTGCTCAAGCTCGTCTAATGCATCAATGAACCCTTTACTCCAGATCGCTTGCCGATGGTATTTCGGGTAGTCTGAGGCCGTGTGGTGATGTTCCTTCGATTCCAGATGCTCAATAAACACTCTTACTGCATTGCCGGCCTCCAGCAGGAGCCCGCTGTCTACCCGCTCTGGTTCATGGAATAATGCTCGCAGCATGGGTACACCCCCTTTTTTAGTAAGCTTTATGGATGAACAACAATAGAAGTAAGTATGGGCATAAATAAAAAGAAATAGCCCTCTCTATAGTAAGAAGGCCTCTTCTCCCACAAAACCGTTCTGTCCTATTGCCAGAAGTCAGCCCTGTCAGGGCCTTATGCTTTGCGATCATATAGCGTAAGCACGCATAAATAACATAAAAATCCAAACATACCGGCAACGATTACCGCATGCACCATGCCAGTTAGCAAATAAGCGAGTTCATTCCCCATCGACCAAGTGACGACAGCTCCGCTGATAACTTGCAGGGATACTAGAATGAGTGCCCATTTGCTGCCAAAGCGCAATTTGTCTGAGCTCTGGTAGTAACGTTTTGCCTGAAAGTAAAGAAAGAGAATGCACAGGAACAGCAGTAAAGCCGCAATCCGGTGAGTAAAAACGATGCCCGTCGCACCACTAAGCTCAGGGATGACTTGCCCATTGCACAGTGGCCAGCCCGAACATCCGCCTGATGATACCGTATGACGAACGAAAGCACCCAAGTAAACAACAATATAGCTATAGATCGTCGTTATCCATACGATCGCCTTAAAGGAACTGCGAATGGCTGTATCTCTTTGAAATTGGCCCCATGGTGTGAATACAAGCGCAAGCAGCAGTGAAAACGCAAACGCCAGGAGGGATAAGCCAAAATGAAGCGCCAGTACGAGTGAAGATTGCGGCCAAACGACGGCGAGTGCGCCCATTACGGCTTGTACCAACGTCATTACAACGGTTCCAGTGATGAAGTATTTCGCATCTTTCCGTTTGACATAACGAAACACTAAGATGAATGTGGCAATCAGGATTAGCGTCACGATACCGACAACCAGTCGATGACTGTATTCGATAAACGATGATATCGTATGCGCCGGGACGAATTTCCCATGACATAGCGGCCACTCGTCTCCGCAGCCTCTGCCTGCGTCAGCCTTTGTAACCAAGGCCCCCATTGCAAGAATGAGAAACATGCCGATAGCGGACAAATTCGCTAGCCTTTGAATCAGTTTTTGCATGATTGCACCTACTTTTACGTCGTGACTTCTGTGGATCTTGTCGAATATTCGTTTGGTTCGTTTTCAATTATATCTTTAAAAAGTTGGCAAATCCATTCGCAATTGTTACAAAGCTCCGAAACCACCGCTATTCGGCCAAACTCATGGCGAAGTTGTGATTTTCACGCCATATCTAAAAAAACGACTCTGAAAAGAGCCGTTTCTCTTCCTTCTATTTATGGGGCAAGAGCACCTGATACCTCGAGAGCCCGATCAAGGAACTGCTCAATTTCTTCACGCGTTTTACGCAACTTGCTTACGAAACGAACAAGCTCTTTGCCATCGCGGAAAGCGATAAAGCTTGGAATACCGAGAATGTTCAGCTGCTCGCACAAATCCGGCACTTCGTCGCGATCCAGTTCAACGAAAGTAATCCGTCCCTTATAAGCTTCTTCTACAGCCGGCATGAATGGCTCAATAAAGTGGCAGTCTTTGCACCAAGTAGCTTTAAATACAGCGATCGTTAATACCGGTTGTGAAATTTGTTCTTGAAAAGCTTGTTCATTGGAAATTTTCAACATGATGAGCACCTCACTGCTTAGGAATTTATTAACTTATAGCATGCCCCAAAAAGCGTGTCAAGATTTACGAATGACAGCATCTTCCTCTTCGCGCGTATTTACATTATTAGTAAAAAGTGATATCATAATTATATCAAATAGATATTCAAATGAAATGGCTACTCCAACTTGAAAGGATGTTGATTACATGAAGGAAAAACAAGCTTGGTCCATTAATGGATTTCTTGGCATTTTGTTATTTATTATTGGCGGAGGATTAGGGGTTTTACTCCTGACACAGGAACGTATCTTGCCGGGTGTCATTTTAATCATACTTGGCGTTATCTTCGTTTCGACCATTACAGCCGTACAGCCGAACGAAGCTTCCGTCGTCACGTTCTTCGGGAGCTATCTAGGTACGATCCGGAAGAGCGGCTTGTGGCTCATTGTTCCATTTTCAAATCGCAAGAAAATTTCCTTGCGGGTTCGCAATTTTAACAGCGTCAAGTTGAAAGTCAATGATATCGAGGGCAATCCGATCGAAATCGCTGCCGTCGTCGTGTTCAAAGTCGTTGATACGTACAAAGCGCTATTTGATGTAGATAGCTATGAGAAGTTCGTCGAAATTCAAAGTGAAACGGCGCTTCGCCATGTAGCAAGTAAATATCCTTACGACCGATTCGACAGCGAAGGCTATTCGCTCCGGGGGAATGCCGATGAAGTAGCCGCTGAGCTTAGCCTTGAGCTTCAGCATCGTCTCTCGGTTGCAGGTGTCGAGGTCATGGAATCTCGTCTCACTCACCTTGCTTACTCAACCGAAATTGCAAGCGCCATGCTTCAGCGTCAGCAAGCTTCAGCTATTTTATCCGCCCGCCAAACGATCGTTGACGGAGCTGTCGGCATGGTTCAGATGGCCATCGCCCGCCTCGAAGCCGAAGGCTTGCAGCTCGATGAAGAGAGGAAGGCGGCCATGATCAACAATTTGCTTGTAGCCATTGTATCGGACCGCTCAGCGAATCCGGTCATTAATACCGGTTCGCTATACTAAACGGACACCGCTATGGCTCCTAAGAAAAACTTCGCGCTCCGACTCGATCCCAAGCTCTATGAAGCTTTGGAGCGCTGGGCGGAGGATGAGTTCCGGAGCGTTAACAGCCATATTGAGTATTTGCTTCGAGAATCAATGCAGCGGGTGGGACGATTGCCGAAGGTCCGCCCCTACGGATCTGACTCGGAAAAAGATGAGCAAGTTGATTCTTGAAGGTGTGCCGGGCAGGCACCCTCACCATTAAAAAACCCCCTGACCTTCGTAAGATCAAGGGGTTTTACTACTTTACAGTTATACTATTGATCATTAAATTGTTTAAATCCAACCCGTCTTTACGTGCAACCTCGCCTTGATAGACGATCCTGCCTGTATCTAAATCAACTACAGCCACACCGGGACTTTTCCTTCCGTAATAATTCATATAAAGCCGGTTATCGGCAAACCGTTTCATTTGAACGTGCAGCTCGTCTTGCATCCAATCCTTCAAATTGATTTTTACGTCGCTCTGCAGCTTCTTTTCCGCCAAATTATAATGAACAACCCGCGATTGATCATAGATGTTCATGGGAGTAAAATACAAATCGTCGCCAGAATAATCAATTCTAAGTTCTTCGGGTTTTCCATTCATGAGCAGATCACCGACGACCTCGTTTTGAACAGTTGTCATTTGGCCGTTCCAAATATCGTAGTACAGAAGCTCCCGATTCAAGATATCTTTCTTCGCATTCAATGCATAGGAGGTTCGATCGAAAAGCAAATAACGGTTCATCTTCATCATATCAAATGATATAAGTGCGGTCGTTGTCTGCGACGTATGATCCTGAGATACACCAGTCGCAATCAACTGCTTCCCTTCTATGCTTTTTTTATCAAGATCCACGGTATAAATAACGTATTTAGCGTCTTCAGGCTGCGAATATTTGCTAGTCTTTTGATATTGATTAACCAACAGCTTCATGCTCTGATCTTTCACATAGACATCCAAAACATTGATGTATTCATTCTTTTCTTTAGGCAGTTTCACCTGAAAGGATAGACTGCTCTTCTTTGCTTTCTCCATCACAGAGATGTCAATCATATCCGACTGGATCTCATTCTTTTTAAATCGAAAGTCATATTGCGCATATGCAATCAGCTTTTCATCCACATATAAAGCACTGAGGTTCTTTTTCCCTCTCATAAAAGAGCGATATTCCTTGAATAATTCCTGCAATTCATCTTGGTAAAAATAGGTTGAATCCAGCCTCTCCCAGAAAGAATTCTTATCGTTCGGATACTCGCTCCCCGCTGGACGTATGGCGATTGGCTCAGACGTATATTGTCCTCTAACCGTTAAATGAGAAACTTCCTCTTCGCGTCCTCCCAATGTTTTGAGATAATAATCGGGTTTATCGACTTCAGACGCAGTGGCATAATATATACTAATCGTTAAAACAACAAATGGAATAAGGACTACAAGTATCCAATAACGTTTCATTGTCCGGGGCGCCTCCTTAAACGGTTACTTTTTTACGCAACAAATAGGAACTGAACCATAATGAAAGGGCTGTGACAAGGATCCCCATCACCAGTTCCAGCTGAACAAGCTCGCTTGGGAAAAAGAAATCCGGGACCCATACTTCTGAGATCATTTCAGGCAATATGATGAGAAACACTGCCGCGCCGGTATAGAGGATACCCGCTGCAATCCCTTTGAAACGAAAACTGCGTTCGAGTAAAACGGCTGTGAACAATATGATTACACTCACCACACCTGCTCCGTAGTACAGAGCAAATTCCATGAAATACGAAGGAAGCAAGATTTTGAGTATAGGATGGTGCCGAATGATTTCCGAGACTGTCACGTCTTGTCTGAATTCACTTGGAAGGAACGCCTTGAAAGCCGTAATCCGAACGTACAACAGTAGGAATTGGTAAGCAACAAGCCCCCAAACAAACAAGACAATGGAGCACAACTTAGCCAAGTAGACATTCATTCTCGAAGTTGGCAGCATAAGCAGCCTGTAAGCAAACGTGCTTCTCCCAATCCATTCCTTATACCAAATCAGAAAAATATAGAGGAGAAGCGTCACACCGCATAGACTAATAGACCAATCAAATAGGATATTATCATATCCATTCAAGCTGGCCTTGCTATAATTCTGGACATATTGGACGGCAGTCATTGATTGGCTTTCCATCGCTCTTTCGGCATTTTTCATATAATCATGCGTATATAACCAAACGTCCAATAATTGCAAAAGCAAGGTAATAACGAACAATGCGCCATAAAATTTGCTAAAACGGGCAATCTCCCAGTTCAGCAATTTTCCAAAGTTGCTCATGCCAAATACACCTCCCTCATAACATCTACGACGGATTTCCCTTCCTTGGACCGCATTTCCTCCGCATAAAATTGTTTCAACACCCGGCCTTGTTCAAGCAGCACAACTTTGTCAATCAGATGTTCAATATCGTGGATTTCATGCGTCGTTATCAGAACTCCTCGGTCTTCAATCAGATGGCTGGTGAACACAGCCGCGATCTGCTCACGGCTGAACATATCAATCCCCGAGAAAGGTTCGTCCATGAGCAGGTAATCAGCGTCCAAGGAGAGTCCGAGCAATAAGTTTGCTTTCGCCGAATTCCCCTTGGACAATCTGCCCAGCCGGTCTTCCTTTTTCAATTTAAAAAAAGCTAGCAGATCCTGTGCCCGCTTCTCATTCCAGTTCTCATAGAAGTCCTGCATAAACTGCATGGCATCTCCTATTTTCATAGAGGAAGGCATCGTCAACGTATCAGGAATAAACACAACTTTCTCATACGCCATCTTGTTAACGGGCTGGCCGTCAATTCGAATTCGGCCACGTCCTACGGGAGTCAGACCCATAATAGCCTTCATGATTGTCGATTTGCCGACGCCGTTAATGCCAATAAGACAAGTGATTTCTCCCTTTTCCGCTGTGAAAGAGACCTCATCCAGCACATTTTTTCTCCCATATTTCTTAACAATTTGATCGACTTCTATCATTCTTTAACCTCCCTTGCTCGCTCTGCTTCGTACTTCTCTTTGACAAATCGAAGCAGGTCATCCGTGGGGAGTTCAATCTTTTTGATGGATTGTATAAAGACCTCCACAGCCTCCTGAATAAGCTCTTGACGAATCGAATTTAAAACCTGCTTGTCCGTCGTTATCCGACTAGGGGAATTACCCGCGGTTGTTATCAAATGTTGCTCCTCCATTTCTTTATACGCCCTCTGTACCGTATTGGGATTAATTTGGAGCAAACCTGCAAGTTCGCGTCTAGATGGAATTTCCTGGCCTGCAGCCAACTTGCCTGTTGCCATTTCTTCTTTAAAATGCCGGACAACCTGCAGATAAACCGGATCGCGATTGTTAAACGTAATGTTCATCTACCCATCTCCTATGTACTTCCTTAGTAAATATGGATAATTATAGTGTGTGTATTAATTGACTCATACACTAAGTGTACTATACCCTTCATACACTTCTTTTGTCAAGCAAATAACTTCTATATATTTACTTTTATGAATTGTAATCGCCAATTTCTAATTTCTTCTTCAATACGACTAATAGATCACATCAGGTACAACAAAAAAAAACATCCCTGCTAGCCTAAGCTAGAGGGATGTTTTCCGTATTACACGGTAACTGTAATAACAGGTGCAGTAATCGTCGGTTCAACCGTAACGTCAGATGTTGTATTGGAGAAATCGGAGACTTCGAGAATGACCGGCGTACCAGCTGTAGTTGCTGTTGTAGCTAAAACCAGGGATGCTGTTGTTAGAGTGGACAATCCCGCCATTTGCAGCACACCGTTGACATACACGTTGAAATAACCGTCTGTCGGAGGAGCTGGAAGGTCTGTTATCGCATTTCCGTTATCATCTAAAAAGCTTGCTGCTGGAATCGTTGTATCTGTCGTAATCATACCTGCTGTAAGAACTGCACTATATCTTGTAACAGCAGGATCCACCGTTGTTTCAACCTCAGTTCCACTAGCTGTTGGTGCGGAAGCTGTGGCGGTCACAAAAAGTTTAATCAGAGACGCTGCCATAATTTCACCCCCTTCCCTAATTCCCAATGGCTATCTATAAATACGGACGCTTTGGACAATGATGGGGACCCCTTTTTCTGGAACATCCTCTGAAGTTAAAGTTAAAGCTCCTTCCCGTATATGGTATAACGTTCGAGGCTGCAGAACACCGTTCACGAAGACTTGCCGATACGAGATCATCTTCGGACTTGGAATAGATTGAATCCCGTATCCGGGAGTCTGATCTTCGTTGGTATACTCCCTTTTCTCCCCATCGGAGATGGCATAGAAGAAATAGGTCTGCGCCAAGAACTTGACGCCTAGACGTTTGGTTCTATGCCTGGACTTTTTTTTTCGCCGTTTCGACGCCTTCTTCGGGCATGGACGACAACTTGCCACATACAAGTTCATGCTGATGTAAATCACCCCGCCAACGCTGACTTCTGTTAGTTCATTTTATGCATAAAATAATGCCAGTAATTGGATTAAATTATCAGGTACTTCCCCCATTTATGGAAAAAAGCAGCCTTACATGCGCGGCATCCTCACATACCTGCGAGTAAACGGGCTAACAATAAGGAGATGATGCAGGTGAGGTCGAGGAGGTTATTATGAGATCAACACAGTTGGAGATCATCCCTTTATCCAAAAACATCGCAGAACGATTTGAAAAGGGGCTCACCCAACAATTAGAGCTTCTTCGAGGCGGTGTTCAGCCATTTCCTCTTACAGCGGAGGAGACACGGATCGTGGAAGACATACGGGCGCGAACCCGGAAGGAGAACCGGAATAACGTAACACGCACAATGGCCTATTGGGCCTGTTACCAGAAGCACCCCGAGCTGCACTGGGCTCTGTTAGCCCATATGGTCTCCCGCAACGGTGGTTGGAACATGACCGATCTGCATGGCGATCTCCTGCCGCACCTTATTGACGGTGATCAAGTTGAGCATCTGTTTGCTTTTCTGGAACGCGCAAACGGGCTTATTTTTCAAGATGCTTATCCACAATTGCTGCTTTATGACGAAAGTAAGAAGCGCGAGAAGAACCTATTTCACTTGCTTCCCCATTTGAATATTTCCATCTGGATGGTCCCTGTCTGGCATGAGTTTTGGACGAACCCGGACTCCGCCGCGCTGACGATTGCTCTTATTGTGAATGAACAAAATTATATCGAGCAGCGAATTGTCCAGAAGGGCAAGTTCCGAGAAACCGTTCTAGATAAGACACTTTTTAAAGCTCAGGGCTGGATGCAATTGAATCAAATTGCTTTCCCCTTTTGGTCCCAGTCCGCCAAAGCGGGCTCCCCCCAGCCTCGTCTGGCTGGACTCATTCTCGAGAATTTTGCCGACATAGCTGAACGCATAGCCCTTGGGAAAGGCCTTTACGCGGTTCTAATCGGAGTGCCAGAAGTGCTGCAAGGTGTACTCCGCTTCGCCGCATCGACGCCCCACACGGGTTCACGCGCCGACTATTGGCCTTACTTATTTACCCCCATACAAAAAGCCCCCCCTGATCATCTCTATCAGGAGAGGCTTGATGGCTGCTTCCTCAAGAAGGGAAGCTCGCCTTTGTATAGTCCTACACTTGAGACTGTATGGCCGGATCGGCCGTTAATGCCTGTAGAGCCTGGCGACTGGTTTCAAAATGTTGAGACGCCAATTGGTTATTTGCAACCTATCGAAGTGCCGCAGACCTTTGATTTAACCCGAGCCATGAGCGAAGGGCTTAATAGCATTGAGCTCGCCATACTGGCAGCGCAGGCTATGAACGTCGTCCGATAAGGCGGCTTGCTTTGCCGATCAGCTTTTGAACGGGCGCTGGGAAATTCTTGACATCGTCCTTCGTAACCACACGCGTCGCCATGAGCATCAGCGGGTATAAAGCAGCCGTGAAGCCACAAACAAGTATGGCGTTGATCCCTTCGTTGATCCTGTACAAGCTGGTTGGATGTACATAGGTGTGGGTCAACCACTCAGCCGCGATGCCTAAGCCGGCAATGACCACAATTGAAATCGTTAAACCGATGAAGCGCCGGCCAAGAATGGTGAAGCTCACTTCTTTGCGCAGCGTGCGCAAATTGAGCCATGACATAGTGATGAAGCAAAGCCCTGTGGAACCAATAATCCCATAGATGCCGAACCATGGAGCGAGCAAGAAGCTGCCGGCAAGCTTGACCGCAATACCAACGGCAACATGGAGCATCAGCGGTTTCATGCGGCCCATGCCCATTAATACGGCACCTGAGGTCTGCATGACAATTTGGAACATAGCGCCCAAAGTCAGCAAGGAGATCATGTAAGGTCCATGACTCATCCCATAGGCTGTATCTTCATGTCCGAACATGAAGAAATCAAGCGGACGGGCAGCAATAGCGATAACGAGCACCGCAGGCAATCCCGATAAAATAGACAGCTGCAGCACTCTGGTTGTTTGATGCCCTACCTGTTTCAGATCTTTGCGGGAGTACGCTGCTGAAATGATCGGTACAACGGATTGACTGAGCGCAATCGCCAAAATAATCGGGATGCCCGCCAGAGATTGCGCCCGGCCCCCGATAATCCCGACCAAACCAAGCGCCTCGCTGCTGCCGATCTTCCCTTCCAAGAGGGGAATGATGATTGACGTATCGATCGCATAGACCAAGGTAACCGTCACTGAGAAGATGACGATGGGGATCGAAAGCTTCAGCAGGCTGCGGTAGATGTCCCTATACCTTGCAGGTGCTGTTGCAGCTGCCGAGGAATGTCCAGCGGCGGTTTCATTAGCCGCAGCGTGAGATACATTTTCTCTCAGCCTTTGAGCATCCCTGCGTTTGAGCTTCATCGCATAGTAAAGCATAACGGCAAGTGCGGCAATTCCGCCCATCACCCCGCCGAATGATGCGCCTGCTACCCCCCAAGCCAAGCTAATGTTTAATAGAATAAAGGCAAGACCAATCGAGGTGACCAGTCTGAAAACTTGTTCCACCACTTGCGAGACCCCGTTAGGCATCATGTTTTGTCGGCCTTGGAAATAACCGCGCATAATTGCAATCAGCGGGAAGAACAACATGGCCGGTGCGATGGCGCGGGTAGCCAGTGTAGCATCTGGACCGCCACGTGAAATTTGTTCCGCGTAAATCGGCGCAAACACATATAACAACACAGTCATTAGCGCGCCGGCAACGATAGCAAATAAAATGGCTGCGCGATAAATTCGCTCTGCCTCGGCAGGTCGTCCAATCGCGTATTTTTCCGATACCATTTTACTTAAAGCGCTGGGAATCCCTGCTGTCGCTACAACAAGAAGAATAGAGTACAAATTAAAAGCTATCGAATAACTGCCCATTCCCCCCTCGTGCAGCAGGTGCACCAGCGGAATACGCTGAAAAACGCCGAGAAACCGCGCTACAAGCGCGGCTACGGTGAGAATGAGCGTCCCTTTTACAAGAGAATCTTTGGTTTCCTTCGTCAAATGTGTTCCTACTCTCTAATCCCGTATTCAAACAACATCATGTTCAATTAAAAAACCCAAATCAAGAAGAGAACAATCATCGCCAGTTGCAGCACAATTTTGACAGCGCTGCTGGCAAAGAAACCGATCACGGAGCCTATCCCGGCGCTGATCGCATTTTGCCATTTCGTGCCGATAATGATTTCACCAATCACAGCGCCTAAGAAAGGCCCTATGATTAACCCGAAAGCCGGAATGACGAAAGGCCCCACAATAAGGCCAATCGTACTCCCGATCACAGCCGCCTTCGAACCCCCGAATTTCTTGACTCCCATTGCGCTCACAGCATAATCGGCCACCATAATAATAAGGACAATCAGGGTCTGCGTGGTCCAGAACACCCAGCCAAACGGCTCAAAGCTGATCAGCCAGCCATACAGAAAGAACGCCGCATAGATAGCCAAAACACCAGGCAGCACTGGATAAACCGCACCTATCATACCTACAACAAACAAAAGAATGACCAAGCTCCAGGCTAACGTGATCATGGGCTCATCTCCGTCCGATATTGTACTGGCTAAACTGGCTCATTACAGCATATAAGCGTGAATGATTTTGGCAACCGCACTTTCTTCGTTCGTCACCGTCGTGATATCCGCAATCTGTTTGACTTCATCCTGGGCATTGCCCATGGCAACGCCAAGACCTGCTTCACGAATCATCGTGATATCATTCTGGCTGTCCCCCATCGCAATCACTTCCGACATCTGAATCCCGAGAAGCTGACAAACAGCCTCAACACCGCTTGCTTTGCTAATCCCAAGCGGGTTTAATTCAATATTCGATGGATGAGAGTTGGTGATTTCAAGCGTTCCCCAGCTCTCTGCAATTTCGCGAATACGCTGCAGCTTCTCCGCATTTTCCGTGAAGAAGCCGAACTTCAGCCATTCGCCGTTCGGGATGTCCAGACCTTCGCGCTCGCGGTTGAAGACACCTTCGACAGAATAAGCCCACCACCAGCAGTCATGCTCCTCAGCCAGCGCATGTAATCGGCTCACGGTTTCAACCGGAAGCAGCGTCCGCCGAAGCAATTTGTTCGGCGACTCCCATACTTCACTGCCATTTACCATAACCATAGGCGTAGACAGCCCCAGCTCCTGAATGTAAGGCAAGGCGCTGATGGCTCCGCGGCCAGTCGACATGATGACGATTTTTCCGGCCTCCGTCGCTTGACGAATGGCGGATTGATTTTCCGGCGATATTTTTTTCTCCTCATCCAGTAAGGTACCGTCCATATCGAGGGCAATTAACTTATAAAGTCCCACGTTCCCCATCTCCTGTCTATACGGTTGTCGTCCTTGATAGACCTAGTAAGCAGCGAGCACTTTCTTAGGCAGCTCTTCCATAAAAGTCATATGCCAGAGGGCAAAAATATAGATCGTCCAAATCCGGCGCGCATAATCGCCCTGGCCGTTACGGTGCTTCTGAAGCATCCGTTCTACCGTGTTCATGTTAATATAATCTTCAATTCCGCTGGCTTTGATCTGCTCAAGCAGCACATCCCCCATCGAGCCTTGCACCCATTGACGCAAAGGTACGGGAAAGCCCAGTTTCGGACGATTCAGAATCGGGTCCGGGATAATGCCTTCCATCGCTTTGCGGAAAATATATTTGGTCGTTCCATTGGCAATGCGATATTTCGCCGGGATGCGGCGTGCCACATCGAACAGCTCCTTATCCAGGAAAGGAACACGCAGTTCAAGCGAATGCGCCATCGTCATTTTATCGGCTTTCATCAGGATATCGCCGGGCATCCACAGATTCATGTCGATATACTGCATCCGGCTGACCGGATCAAGATGTTTGGTCTTATTGTAAAAGTCTCCAGCGATCTGCACAGGATTCTTATAAGCCCGCAGCATCTCCGTATCGAGACGCAGCACTTCCGCTTTCATATCCTCTGAGAAAATCTTCGCGTTACCGAGGAAGCGCTCCTCCAGCGGCGTCGTGCCGCGCAACACATAGTTGCGCCCCTTCACGCTGCTTGGCAGCATCCGCGCGAAACGGTTCAGCATGCGCTTGATCGAATGCGGCAGCTGATCGATCGGCCGCAGTGACTGCGGCTCGCGATAGATGCGATAGCCGCCGAACAGCTCGTCCGCGCCTTCGCCGGACAGCACCACCGTCACGTGCTCGCGCGCAAGCTGCGCCACGTGGTAGAGGGCAATGGCCGAAGGATCGGCAACAGGCTCGTCCTGGTGCCAGATCGCCTTCGGCATCGTGCTGAAGAAGTCATCCTTCGTGATGACTTTGTCGTAGTGCTCTGTGCCAAGCGCCGCAGCCGTTTGGGCGGCGATCGGCGTCTCGTTGTTGGCGCCTTCGAAGCCAACGGAGAACGTGCGGATCGGTTCAATGTTCCGCATGTGGGTGGCGATGGCCGTGGAGTCAATCCCACTGGACAAGAAGCATCCGCGCTCCACATCACTGACCATGTGGTGTTTAACGGAGTCCTTCAACGTTTCGCGGATTTGCTCCACGTAATAGTCAAAAGGACGTTCCTCCGGCTCGAACATCGGATCCCAATACTTATGTATGGACATTTCGCCATCGAAAGTTACCTTGACATAGTGGGCCGGCGGCAGCTTGTGGATGCCGTGGAACATCGTGTTCGGCTCTGGAACATACTGAAAGGTCAGATAGTTCAGCAAGCTGTCCGTATGGATCAACCGGTTCATGCCATCCGCAGCGAGCAAGCTCTTAATTTCCGAGCCAAACAAAAACTGGCGGTCGTTGACATGATAATAAAACGGCTTAATGCCGAAATGGTCTCTCGCTCCGAACAGCTGCTTCTTTTTCTTGTCCCAGATCACGAATCCGAACATGCCGCGCAAGTGCTTGACGCATTCCTCTCCGAACTCCTCATAAAGGTGAACAATAACCTCCGTATCGCTATGCGTGCGGAATTGGTGCCCGCGTTCCTGCAGCATTCCGCGTAACTCTTTGTAATTATAAATTTCTCCGTTAAAAATGATCCAGACGGAATCATCCTCGTTGGCTAGCGGCTGATGCCCTTCTTGAATATCAATAATGGACAACCGGCGAAAGCCAAGACCAATCCGATTATCCGTCCAAAAACCGGAATCGTTCGGTCCCCGATGCACAATCACATCCGTCATTTGCTGCAGCATCGCAACTGTTGGTTCTCTATCTTCAAAATACATCACACCCGTAATACCACACATGGTGAAACTCACTCCTCCGTACCATTCATCAAACTATCTCTCGCGACTACCGATACATTAGTATACCATATCCGTCCGCCATACTGGAAATAGGATGAAAGTACGCATTCAGCTGTCTATCATAGGAAAATGAAGGTAATGATCAGTCTTTTTAATGAAGCTGTGAATCGCGTCGTTTTCATGCTGTCCCCCACCTTTCTTTTCTCTACGCACAAAAGTTTACCTTATGCAACTTTTGGCGTATAAGAGGGTTCTCCTCCTTACCTCAACATATGCTCAGGAATGAAGAACGGTTCCACCTCTTATATATTGCTTCCTGTAGGCGAGCGGTGAGAGACCTATTTTGGCACGAAAACAGTTGGAGAAATAAGCGGCATGATGGAAGCCCACCTCCTCAGAGATGCGCTCAATGGACCACTGCGTTTTCAGCAGCAGCAGCTTGGACTGTTCAATTCGATAGGCAAGCAAATACTCGAGCGGCGTGCAGCCATACACACTTTTCATACAGCGGCTCAAATAATTCGGATGAAAATGGAACTCGTCAGCCAACCGCTCATTGGTCAAATCAGCCGAGTAATGCTGCTTGAGATAAGCTTCGATTCGCTCAGCCAATCTATGTACTTTGGATTGCTCATCAGGTTTACTTCCAATATCTAACGCACGCAAAATTTCCGTAAAAATGCGCTGCTCTTCCCAGAACGCTACCGACCTCTCCGAGACGGACATTTGTAGGAGTTGGTGCCAAAGCTCTTGGATCCGCTCGGGGTCCGACGCTGCCCCTTGTTGAGCAAGGGTAATTTCATTTTTTTGAGGTAAAACGAATTCGCTGCGCGGAAAGGGCTTGCTTTCTCTGATCGTGTAAGGGCTGCTGGTTTGAAAATGAAGCCAATAAAAATGACATTCCGCCTCGCACGGACGCACGGCATAATGATATTTATCCGGAAGCAGCAGCACGTATTGGCCTTCGGTCAAGCTCCACGTCAACTCCTCTTCCCCCAAATGTAGCGTACCCTTCGTAATGAGAAGAAGATCATACATCCCTAACCCTGCGCGATCCGGATGCGTGTCCCCTGCCTGGTACGCCCTGAACCCGCTCTCCAAATAATAAGGAAGAGGCGGTGCAGTTAACGATATCTCTTTCATTAGGCGGCGACTCCTTTATAAAGTTGTGTGAAATTTTATAAATAACTGGTTGTATTTCTACCTGTTTCTTCCCCAGTATCCCTCATATAATTGGAGGAAGTAAAGCCTATTTCGCAAATTCGGGAGGTTGCTTCATGTCAAATGCACTGCTGCAGGCCAAGCACAAATTGTCCTTGAATCAAATCCAAATCAACGATGACTTCTGGAATCATTACGTCAGTCTTGTTCGCAATACGGTCATTCCCTATCAGTGGGAAGCGCTGAATGATCGTGTTCCCGATGCCGAACCTAGCCATGCCATCCATAATTTCCGAATTGCTGCAGGCTTGGAAACAGGCGAATACCACGGTTGGGTGTTTCAGGATTCCGATCTCGCCAAGTGGCTCGAGGCTGTCGCCTATTCCCTTCAACAGCAGCCTGATGCAGCATTGGAACAGACCGCAGACGAGACTATTGACCTGATCGTACAAGCGCAGCAAAGCGATGGTTATTTAAATACATACTTTACGATTAAAGAGCCTGGCAAGCGTTGGACGAACTTGTACGAGTGCCATGAGCTGTATTGCGCAGGCCATATGATTGAAGCTGCCGTTGCGTACTTTGAGGCTACAGGGAAAAGGAAGTTGCTGGATGCGATGTGCCGTTTTGCGGATCATATTCAGGATGTATTCGGACTCGAAGAAGGAAAAATTCGAGGCTATGACGGGCATCAGGAGATTGAATTGGCCCTGGTCAAATTGTATACGGTAACGAAACAGGAGAAATATCTCCAGCTTGCCTGCTATTTCATCGATGAGCGAGGACAACGGCCGGATTTCTTCGATGGGGAGTGGGAGCGTAGGGGAAAAACCTCCATCTATCGCGCCGGTGAAACCCCTTTGCCGAGTCTGAGCAGCATTTATAATCAGAGCCATCTGCCTGTTCGTGAGCAAGATACGGCTATCGGGCACTCGGTTAGAGCGGTATACATGTACACGGCCATGGCTGATTTGGCGAGGCTGACCGGAGACGAGAAGCTGCTTGCCGCATGCAAGAAGCTTTGGGCGAATATGACGCAGAAGCAAATGTACATCACGGGAGGCATCGGTTCGACGCACCATGGGGAGGCGTTCTCGTTCGACTATGATTTGCCGAATGATACGGTGTATGCCGAGACTTGCGCTTCCATCGGTTTAGTGTATTTTGCTCAGCGTATGCTGCGTCTCGAAACGCGGAGCGAGTATGCCGACGTGATCGAGCGGGCGCTATATAACATCATCATCGGCAGCATGAGCCAGGATGGCAAACGATTCTTTTATGTGAATCCGCTGGAGGTTTGGCCAGACGCTTCGGCGAACAACCCAGGCAAGCGTCATGTGAAAGCTGAGCGTCAGAAATGGTTTGGATGCGCTTGCTGCCCTCCCAACTTGGCGCGAATTCTCTCTTCACTTGGGGAGTATATTTATACGACTGAACCAGGACGAATCAACTGCCATTTGTTTATCGGCAGCGAAAGTACGATCACGTTGGACGATGCAACGCAAGTTGGGTTGAAACAAGTCAGTTCGTTGCCTTGGAGTGGGGATACCTCGCTTGAACTGAGTTTGGCTCAGCCACGCTCGTTCACATTGGCTTTGCGCGTGCCTTACTGGTGCGACAGCCAACCTCAATTGGTCATCAACGGTGAAAAAGAAGATGCGTACGCGGTTGAAAATGGCTACGCAATTATCGAACGTATTTGGACGAATGGCGACACCGTCACTTGGCTGCTTCCGATGGAGGCACACCTCATCCAAGCGAATCCGCTTATCCGCAGCAATGCCGGGAAAGCCGCGATTCAAAGAGGGCCGCTTGTGTACTGCGTCGAGCAGGTCGATAATGGCGCTCCTTTAGCTACGCTTAGCCTTCAAAGTGGAACGGGGCTGAAAGTGGAAGCCGACACAAGTGCGCTTGGTGGCACAGTGAGAATTGAGGCAGAAGGCTATAGGGATGCGACGCCTGAGGCTTGGGCTTCGGCGGAGCCGTACCGTCGCTGGGCGCCGTCGGCGGAGCCAGTCGCCTTGCAGGCAGTTCCCTATTTCCAATGGGGGAATCGTGGGGTTGGCGAGATGGCGGTGTGGATTCGGGTACACCAGTGAAGTTAGGAAAGAGGCTGCTTTTTGAGGCGGCCTCTTTTTTTGTTTGCGCTTGTTCTTGGAGGCTTGGGGGCTTGGGGGCTTGGGGGCTTGGGGGCTTGGGGGCTTGGGGGCTTGGGGGCTTGGGGGCTTGGGGGCTTGAATGCTCGTTTAGAGGGAACTCTGGTACGCTATTTTGCCAAGTTCCCACTATTTGAAGTCTTAGTGGGAACTACAGTCCCCTATTTCAATGTATTCCTCTGAAAAAGCGAAGTTTGCGAACAAATAAGACCCCACAGTTCCTCCTAATCGCGAAAAGAGCTCTTTTCGCTCAAATAGGGGACTGTAGTTCCCTCATGAGCAGTGAGGCCAAGAAGCTAGGGAGTGCCGGGGTTCGGGGGTGCGGCCTAAGGGCTGCAGGTCTCCGTTCCCCAGCCCTCTGGCTCTCCAGCCCTCCATCTCTCCAGCTCTCCATCTCTCCAGCTCTCCATCTCTCCATCTCTCCAGCTCTTCAGCTCTTCAGCTCTCCAGCTCTCCATCTCTCCAACTCTCCAGCTCCCCAGCTCCCCCAAGGTTCACCGCGCCCCCCGTTCCCTTCGTCCGCTCGCACCTACCAAGGCCGCTTCCCGCCGCCAAGCTTCGTCAAAACGCCGTCGTTGGCAGCGTCATAAGCTTGAAAGATTTTCGCCGCAATCGGAGAGGCGCCATAACGCCCGAAGCCGCCTTCGGGCACGACAACCGCGACGGCCAGCTTCGGGTTCTCGACCGGTGCAAAGGCGATGAACACGGCATTTTCAACCGAGCCTCCCGACACGCTTTGAGTGGATGTGCCTGTTTTGCGCGCCACATTAAAAGGCAGCTCCTCGATCCCTTCAGCTCCGCTTTTCATCCCGTGGATAATGGTGTTCCAATGCTCTTTGGCAAATTCGGCGGAGAAGTCTTCCAATACTTCCGGCTCTATTTTTCTAACCAACTGGCCTTGATAGTCGCGAATTTCATCTACGAATAGCGGCTTCATCCGCTTTCCCCGACTAGCCAACGTAGCGGTGTACTGAGCGAGCTGCAAGGTTGTCGTTTTCTCGTTTTGTCCCCAGGATGCATAAACCATCGCGGATTGATAACTGTCTTTCACAGCATTTTTGATAAAATCGTTCGATCCTGCAAGCTCGCCCGGTAAGCCGCTGCCTGTTTTGACGCCCATTCCGAATTTCGCCATGTATTCCGCCCATTTGGCCGTCACTTCCGGATTCTCCCTGCCGTATTTGGCCCAGAATGGAATCCCGACTTTTTCAGACATGAACGTGTTCGAGGAATGTTCAATCGCGCCGGCAGCATCCATCGCCCCGTAAGCCGCTTTTCCCGAATTGGTGATGGTGCTGTTGCCTCCTTTGCCAAAACTAAAAGACCCTGTATCGTTATAAACATAACCGTTCCCGCTGAAAAAGTTCTCCTTAAGCCCTATCAACACGGACATAGGCTTAATCGTGGAACCCATGAACACAATCGACGATGGATGTTTTGCATTTTCTTTTTCGTCAGGATACTTGGCTTTCGCCGTTCGAATGCTGCCATTAGGAATAAAGCTCTCGATTTCTTTGTAGACGCTTGCCGACATGCCGCCGGTCCACGCATTTGCATCGTAATCCGGATAGTTCGCCATCGTAACCACGCGGCCCGTATCCACTTCCATAGCCACTGCAAACCCGGAAGCTGCCTGCATGCCAACACTCATGTATAAATCATTGGCGTGCGACGGGCTTCGCAAGTAGCGAATATGCTCCTCCAGCATGCGTTCTGTCGCTTTTTGGATATCTTTATGTATGGTCAAATATAAATTATTTCCTTTAACAGGAGCTGTGACTTCGGCTCTCCCAATGATTTTGTTAACGGCGTCCACGGGGTATGTCTTTCTGCCATTTCTGCCGCGCAGCTCATCCTGATACATGCGTTCAATGCCATCGAATCCCACATTTTCCGAGCTCAAATATTCCTGCACCATAGGGCTGTCTTTGTAGATTTCCTTGGCTGTCGGAGACGTAAAAGAGTTCGTATATCCCACTAAATGCGTGGCAATTGTCGTGTTGCCGTCATCATCCAGTTCATAGGTGCGGATGCTTTCCTCCGTTACATCCAACCATTTAAATTCATCGCGATGCTCTAAAAGGTAGGCGATCTCTTCGCTGGACAAATCCGCCTTAATTCTTCGTGGAACCCAATAATAGCTTGGTTTCTTAATTTCAGCCTTGTGGTAGTCGTAGCCAATGTCCATGGCCAGAATGATTTCTTCGGGCGTCGGACTTTTCGAATTTGGTTTGGCATACTTGTCGAAAACATCCGCTTTCAGCCGATCCGCGATAGCAATTAATTCATCTAACTTTTGCGCGCTGGGATCAATTCGAAAAAATAGGGATTGCATGGGAATCGTATACGCAAGCGGAGATTTCGAGGAGTCATAAATATTGCCGCGAATGGGAGCAATTTGTATCGTTTGTGTGCCATTTCTATTCTCTGCGGCTTTATGTATTTTCGCTTCAACAAACTGCAGCATAGCCAATCGCACGATCAGGATGGAAAATAAGACAAAGGTTACAAAGAAAAAAAGATTGATCCGCAGCGAAAAATGTCTCTTTTGAGCAAGCTCTTTTTTCCTCGGATCATCCGCGATCGGCGATTTCATCACTGTAAGGCCCCCTTCTGTGTCAGGATGTATCCTGAAACAGACGCAGCGGCCCGGAAATAAGTTCACTAAAATTTGGAAAACTTGGTTCATTCCCAAGACAAGCTCACAAAAAAACCTTCCGACCCACTAATGAAGTGGATTTGAAGGTTTTTTACTCGCTTCTGCTTCTACCAAGGCCTCTTCCCGCCGCCAAGCTTGGTCAATATGCCTTCGTTGGCTGCATCGTAAGCTTGAAAGATTTTTGCCGCAATCGGAGATGCGCCATAGCGCCCGTAGCCGCCTTCCGGCACGACAACCGCCACAGCAAGCTTCGGATTCTCGACCGGCGCAAAGGCGATGAACACGGCGTTATCGATCGTTCCGCCTGAGACGGCTTGTGTCGAAGTCCCTGTCTTCCGAGCCACGTTATAGGGCAGCTCATCAATGCCTTCGGCGCCACTCTTCATTCCGTGGATGATGGTGTTCCAATCCCCTTTGGCGAACAAAGCGGTGTTATCTTCCAGCACTTCTGGTTCTACCTTTTTGACTAGTTCACCTTCAAAGCTTCGAATTTCATCTACGTACAACGGCTTCATCCGTTTACCGCGGCTGCCTAGAGTTGCGGCGAATTGCGCGAGCTGCAGCGTTGTTGTTTTCTCATTCTGCCCCCACGAGGCATAAACCATGGCAGATTGATAACTGTCTTTTTTAGCGTTTTTGGCAAAGTCGTTCGAACCGGCAATTTCGCCAGGCAAACCGCTTCCCGTCTTGACGCCTAAGCCGAACTTCGCCAAATATTCCGCCCATTTGTCAGTTACAGCAGGATTTTCCCCGCCGTATTTCTGATAAAATGGAATGCCGACTTTGGCCGACATGTACGTATTGGACGAGTGTTCGATGGAGCTGGAGGCATCCAAGTTCCCATATGCCGTTCTCCCTGAGTTGGAAATCGAACTTGTCGAATTCGCCTTACCAAACGTAAAGGTACCTGAATCGTAATAGTACTGATTAGAAGGGGTAATCAACTTCTCTGTTAAACCAATCAGGACGGACAATGGTTTGATCGTGGAACCCATAAAAACGATGGAAGACGGATGTTTCGGACGCTCTTTATCTGTATATTTCGGGTACGCGGTTGTAATCGACCCATTCGCAATATAGGAGCCAACTTCGTCTAAGGTTGCTTGCGAAATTCCGCCCGTCCACTCATTCGTATTGTAGTCCGGGTAGTTAGCCATCGTAACGACGCGCCCCGTGTCTACTTCCATAGCTACAGCATAACCGGCCTGCGCATTCGCCCCATATTTGATAAAGGCATCATTCCGCGCGTACGGTGTATGTAAAAATGCAATCTGATCGGCGATCGCCTTCTCCGCCGTTTTCTGAATATCTTTGTTGATCGACAGATACAAATTGTTCCCTTTGGTCGGCTTCGTTACTGTCGCGCGCCCGATAATTTTCATGGCCGCATTAACGGGGTAAATTTTATAACCATTTTTCCCGCGAAGCTCATCTTGGTACATCCTCTCGATGCCATCAAAGCCGACATTTTCGGTATCGAGATATTCCTTGCTGTTTTCATTATCTTGGTACATTTCTTTGGCTTTTTCCGTCGAATAGCTTTTGAGATAGCCAATCAATTGCGGAGCGATGGTCGACGGCGATCCGTCCGTATCCATATCGTCCAATTCGTAAGTACGGATGCTTTCTTCTGTCACTTCCAGCCACTTGAATTCATCCCGGTGCTCTAATAAATAGGCGATTTCTTCTTTGGACAAATCTGTTTTAATTTTACGCGGAACCCAGTAATAACTCGGATCCTTCACTTTGTTTTTATTGATGTCATACCCCAAATCCATGGCAAGCACGATATCCGCAGGCTCCAGCTTCTTGGAATCCGGTTTGCCGTATTTATCAAAAACGTCAGTCTTCAGCTTGTTCGCCATGCGAATGACTTCATCTTTATCCTGCTGAGAGGGCTCGATTCGGAAAAACAAGGACTGCACTGGAATGGTGTAGGCAAGAGGTGATTTCGTAGAATCATAAATGTTGCCGCGGATGGGTGCAATTTTATTCGTCTGATTCGTATTTGTATTCTCTGCTGCCTTCAAATCTTTGGCTTGCACGAATTGTAAAATGGCCAAACGCACGATAAGTACGGAGAACAATAAGAACGTTATAAAGAAAAAGATATTGATCCGAAACGAAAAATGCCGTTTCTTCGTGATTTCTTTTTTCTTTGGATCATCCATTATGGATGGTTTCATCACACTCAGATCCTTTCTTACACAATAGCTTGCTGATCATCAAAAAGCTCTAGCAGGGATCGGATACCCTCCCCGGTATGATAGTCGTAACGGATAATGCGAACCGCATCGATGCCGACTTGATTCGGCGCCCACACATCGTTCGTTTCGTGATCACCAATATAAAGGACATCCTTGGCCGGTACACCCGCACGCTCCAGGGCAAGTTGGAAAATAGCCGGATCCGGCTTCTCAAGACCAACCTCTGTCGACACGAGGACAGGATCAAAATAGTGCAGAATCCCTTTATCATCTAAAATGGCTTTCAATGTCGGTGCAAAATTGCTAATAATTCCTATTCTAAAGCCTTGGGCTTGAAGCCGCTCGAGAAAAGGCTTAACATCATCAAACAATTCGTAGTACTCAGGTGCGGTATAAATGTCGTACAGCTCGTGGCAGCAGTTGAAAATCTCTTCCTCTGTCCATTCCTCATGGATACCCAGCTTATGCAGCACATATTTATATAGGTTGACCCAGAATTCACGATCTGACTCCGGAGAACACACAATAAAGTTATCTTGCTTGTTCACATAATAAAATAGACGGAAAGCCTCCGTAAACAGTTCACTGATATGATCCTCATCCCGCTCTACGGCGCGCAATTGCAGGTACTGTTTCAAAATGGTCTGGGCGGCAGGAATCGTTAATAATGTGTCCCCGGCATCTAAGTAAATCATTGGATATTCCTGAATGGATTTAGACATACAAACTCCTTCATGTTTTCAAAAATAGCACTTTTAATAGTTTACCACATTTACGAATGGATGAGAAAAACCACAAAAAAGCCTCCTCCCGGATGTCCGTGAGAAGGCGGTTTACTTCCTTTTATTAATCTTAAATAGGATTAAACATCTCGAATATGCGTTTGGTCAAAATTCGGCGGATTGAACCAGTTGCCTCCACTGGCTACCCAAGTGGAATCCAGAGGCACCCAAATTTTGGACTCCTTCAGGTACACTTCGTTCCAAGCGTGTGGTCCATAGCTGCCCTGTCCGTCATATCCAAGACCTGTTACGACCTTCACATCCAGTCCTACTGCTCTTGCCATTTGGGCGTATAGCCTTGAATAATCGATACACACGCCTTCAAGCGTATTGAACGTATCTTCCGGTGTCTGTTCCTTCCAAATACGCTGTTCTTCATACAGCTTCACTTTGTCCCAATCATAATGGACTCGGCTGCCCACCCAATTGTACAGGAGCTTCGCCTTCTCTTCGTCCGTTGTTCCGCTGGCGGTTACTTCTTTGGCCGCATCTACGATATTGCCAGGGACTTTCGCATCCAGAACTTCATATTTCCGCTGTAAAATATTCGTAAATTCCTGCTCCACCGCCCGGGTAAATACCGGCACCTTTTCGGCGATGAAATCCCCGGTGAAGGGAGAAATGACTTCCTTCGCCCCTTTTTGATACATCTGAGAAGACTCGATATATGGGGTTACCATCGAATGCGGGAATAGAGTTACATAAATGAACAAAACAGCAATAAGAATGAGCGCACGCGCAAAACCGGCCACAGAGCCGATGGCGCCCCCGGAAATCGAGGAAATAAACGAATGGCTGCGTTCCCGATAAGGGTCCCGATGAACCAACCAGGGTCCGATGAGCGGATCAATTAGCAGGTTCAGGAGCTGCTTCACAATCATATAACCGAGCAAGAACAATACGCCGAAACGCAATAACGCGAAATCTCGAATGCTTGTCAGAGCCGTATAATACGCTTGTTTGAGAGCGCTAATCTCTACGGATGGCACTTGCAGATTCTGGCCCTTCAGCCAGGTTTGAAGCAATGGTGATACGAGCTGCACACCTTTCCACGCAACGAACATGGATAAGATGACGACCACCGCTTCCACAAGCATGGAGAGCAGATGTTTGGCGGACCCAGACCCGCCTCGGAAAAAGCCCTGAAGGACAGAGCCTGCGAAAGTGAGCACAATCACAATGGATATGAAGTTTATGGAATTGGCTTTGAACCAGGTAATATCCGTCATGATCGCTCACCATCCTTACTTATTTTTCTACTAACCTGCGTTTTTCTTCGCTTGCTCTATAAAAGCATTCACTGCTGCATTCGCATTCATTTTAAAAGTTTTGCCTAAGAAAGTAACCTGCACTTCGTCGCTTCCTGCTTTACCTTCAACTTTCAGACTCTTCGTCGAAACGATAAAAGAACCGTCCGGATTTGCTTTGAATTGCGCTTCTTTGGCTTCCGAAGTTAACGCATTGATCGCTTTATCTTTGACCTCATCGCCAACCTGGGATACGACGCTTGTCCCAATATCCTTTATTTTATCCTTATAACTTGCTCCATAAACGACGAGAGCACCAACTACGACAAGGACAACAATCCATTTAACAACTGTTTTTACAATCCCGATAACAATAAATAAAACAATAATAGCAGCAATTAGTAAATACCAACGATCCTGTGCAAATGAAATCCACTGATCCAAAAGAACCCCTCCTGTTTATCCAAAAGTCCATCCCTATCATACTACAGGGAATCCTTAGTCTTCATCCCTTTTTTTCTTTAACTGCGCTAGTTTTCGTTGAATTTCATCCGTTTGATCCACTCTGCCTCTCGTTTTGCGAAAGGACTGCCGGAGCCGGAATACCAGAAATACAGCGACGCAAGCAAGCAAAAGAATCACATAAGCATCCATAACTTCCTCCATCCCAATTGTGTCAATTATACGGAAAGGTCATATCCATCGGACGAGCGGCGTACATCTTAAGAAGAGACAAGTCTAAACAAGGTGGTGAGCACATGCGAACAGCCCTTTGGCTGTACTTATTTATGTTTGTGGCTTTTTTTGATTTGCACGCACAGTACCCGATTCTGTCACCTTTCGCCTTATCCTTAGGGGCCGCTCCTTCCTTTATAGGGCTAATCATGGGCGTATACTCGATCACGCACTTGCCTGGCAATCTCATCGCTGGCTATGGCGTGGACAAATACGGCAGCAAATTTTTCATTGTCTTTAGCCTGATTGTAGCAGGGATCATCTTACTTTTTCAATCGAATGTAAAAGATCCATGGCACCTGCTCTACATTCGTTCCATAAGCGGATTTGTGCTTGCCTTCTTATCTCCGGCCTGCTTGTCACTGCTGGCACGCATCGCCAAAGACCGCATCCAACAAAGTAAGCTGATGGCGGGGAACGGCCTGATCCACACGTTAGCTTCCGTGGTTTCTCCTGCTGCTGGAGCCATCCTGGTTGCCAAAATCGGTTTTACAACCGCTTTTTCCGTGTTGGGCTGGATTCTGATCATAACGGGATTCTTGGCTATCTTTGGTGTCAAAGAGAAGCAGCTGCTTAGCCAATCTGCCGGCAAGCTTCCCGTTTTGGATCATCACGGCCATGGGATACCAGATGAAGATGCCAACTTTCCTGTCGGCGCGTCCGTTCCTTGGCTATTTTTTCTTATTCCAATGGCGCTTTCCTGCTCGCAAGGCATTCTATTCTTTGAGCTGCCGCTGATGGAATCCGCTAGAGAATCCATTCTCACCTCTGGCGTCTTTTTTACCTTGATCAGCTTGGGCGCTCTGCTAAGTATTTCATTCTGGTTCCTTAACAAAGTATCGCCATTTATCCGGACTGTCTGTGGAAGCTTGTCATTAGCTGTAGTTTTCTTCGGCTTAGCTATTCAGTGGCCTATCCCTTTACCTGTTTCCCTCTTCCTGATCGGAATGGCCAAAGGTGTTATTTATCCCGCATTAGCTGCCTTGCTTGCCAGCATTACCAGCAGCAGCCGTTATGGCCGCGTCTTTTCTTTACTCTCGATCTCTTATTCCGTAGGCGCCTTCATCGGACCTATGATGGCTGGGCAGCTTCGCGACCATATATCCTCTTATTTCATCGCCTTCTTCATCCTCATGCTGGCACTTTCGCTTTTACCCTTGCGATCGTTTAAAGCGCCAGTTACGACATAACACTTCCTGTTCATGGCGGCTTGACCTGTGCAAGCCGTCTTTGTGCTGTCAATCTCTGTCATTTCCCGGGAAATGGCAGCGTATTATTTAGGCAAACGTCGAATGGAATCCTTGGATCACTGCCAAAAACGGGTTATACTACAAAAAAAACCTGATGGAGGATAGCCCATGTCGATCACAATCATTGTAGAAGGCAAAAACGACAAAAGCCGCCTAAAGCGCGTCGTTGACGATAGCGTCCAGATCCTTTGCACCTTCGGAACTCCTAGCTCGCAAACCTTGGAAGAACTACGAAAAAAAGCCGGAGACAAGCAAGTTTATTTGTTTACGGATAATGACTCTTCGGGTAAAAAAATACGCTTTCTGCTGCGGGATACGTTCCCGGATGCCGAGCAAATCTATACGCGTAAAGGGTATGCGGGTGTAGAAGGAACACCTGAGGAATACCTGATTCAGCAATTAGAAAAAGCAGGCCTGGAGGAGTATATTATCTACCCTTCACCAGATCCTGCTTTTGAATAGTTGATGCCGTTAACTTATTTCTCTTTGGACAAGGTCACCACATCTTTGACAATATGGTCCGCATCGAGTTCCGGATTGCTTGCATCATAATAATTGCGCAATTTCCCTTTTTTATCAACAAGTAAAATAGCATTGGAGTGAGAGAAGTTTCCGTCCTTCTCCTTAATGACCATGATGCCGAAGTCCTCAGCCAGCTTGTGGGTCTTCGCTTCTTCCCCACGGAGGAACATCCATCCGCTTGGATCAGGCTTGGACTCAAACTTGCTTCCGAACTCCTTCAGAACAGCCGGTGTATCCCGGTTCGGATCGACGGTGATCGAGATAATTTCGGATTTTGTGCCGAACAGCTCTTTTTTCTTCAAAGCATCCTGGACTTGCGTCAGCAGGAAAGTTGTCGGCATACAAACATCCGGGCAAAACGAATAGAAGAAATAAACGAGCCTTACTTTGCCATCCGTATCAGCGGAAGCAACGGTCTTCCCATCCAAATCTTGCAGTTGAAAAGATGGAGATTGCTTCATCGCCGTCAAGCGTTGATCCGGTTCGCTGCTGTTCACCCAAAGCTTATAAGCAAAAGAAGCAATCATTGCAATCAAGATAGCGCCCAGCGCCAGCTTGAACCAATTTTTTTCAAAAAATGTACTCATTCTTGTCATCCGTCCTTCACTAGCTAATCTTTACCGTATCAATGACCATAAGGATCGATAAAAGTGTTAGATACATAATCGAGAAAAGAAACATGCGTTTCGCCCATACAACTTCAGCTTCACCTGTAGCTTTGAAACCCTTCACGCTCATGAACATCCAGATTAATCCGAGAATCGTGGAGCCAATTAAGAAGAGGTATCCTTCATAGCCGTAAGCGGTCAACATAACGGTAACCGGAACGAGCAGGACCACATAACGGACCATGGAAATCTTAGTCACGTAAGATCCTTTGACGACCGGTAAAAGCGGGAATCCAGCAGCCCGATATTCTTCCATGCGGCGAATGCCCAGCGCCCAGAAATGCGGCGGCTGCCATAGAAATAAGAAGAGGAACACCAGGATAGCACCTAAATCAACCGTACCGCTAACTGCGCAGTAGCCGATGACCGGTGGCGTCGCACCAGAGAATGCGCCTACAAACGTACTCCAGACGGAGGTTCTTTTGAACCATGCGGTGTAGAGCCAGACATACAGAAACAAGCCGATTAACCCGATCAACGTTGCCAGTGGGGATGCTGCTCCAAAGTAGAGGACAGCCAGTCCGATCGTTCCCAGAATTATGCCGTACCATAACACGACATTGGGTCCGAGTCTTCCACTAGGCAGCGCTCTGTTCTGCGTCCGCTCCATTTTGGCGTCCATTTCACGGTCCAAGTAATTGTTAAGCACCGTACCGCCAGCCATGACTAGAGCCGTTCCGAGCATGGTAAAAAATAAATGGGCCCAACTTACGTCCCAGCGAGCGGCCATCCAATATCCGGCGAAAGCCGTCATCAGGTTGGAATAAATAATCCCCGGCTTCACCAGGCGATAAAAATCCTTTAACGTCACAGGCTCTGCAGATGTTGACTTATTAACCGCATCTATGGCTTCGTTCCGAGCGGAACCTGGTGTCGAATCGTTAGAAACGCTTTCGTAACTAGCTTGATTTTCCACGTCTTGCCCTCCTCTATATCGAACTTCCGAGCTCATTCAATTATAATCTTATTTATCATACCAACCCCTACACGGTTTGACAATGAAGTGGGGGCAGTTGTCATGATATTGTCGATTCTCCTTCCAGTATGCGTGTAAATTAAACTTGCCATTCTCTCCCAATGGAAAAAAGACCGCACTCTCGGTCATACCAAGCCATTTCGTTGTGTAAAATCCCAGTTCCCCGCCAACAACGCAGGTGTCCCCACATCGCGCGGTAGCGAAAAGTGACTTCGTCGTCCTTGTAGGACGAGCGCTTGTTAAGAGCCCGGTTGAAGCGCCACTAAAAATTCAGCGTTACTGAGACACTTGGCAGGGGTAACCCCATACCATAAACCTTGGGGAACTATAGGCTACTATTCTAGCAAATTCAGCCCGTTTCCGCTTTCGAGCGGAACTACAAGGCCTTATTTGACCGCCTAATCCCGTTTTCTTTAAGAAAACGGACAAATAGCGGCCCACAGTTCCCCTCCGCACGAAAAAGAGCCTATTTCGCTGAAATAGTGCCCTGTAATTCCTCTGTCAGGGAGATGCCGCCCATTGGATAGCTGCAAACCCGACATAAATACAAATCCCAGCACGTCAAAAAAGGAGCCCTGAGGGCTCCTCCAACTTATTTATTAACCATTAATGGGGTTAAAGCAAGCAAGCTGAGGCGTAATTCCTGCCAGGCTTGGGCAAGGACATGCTGCAATTGCCAAGCATGCCGCCCCATGACCGTGACAATGATCCCATGTTTATATGTGAGGCTGGCACCGACACGTACTTGTTTAATGTCATTTATCTTCTCCAGGCAAGTCAACAGGCCATCCAGGTGCTTCTGCCCAAGCTGATCCGAGAAGATATACAAATTGCCCAGATGTGTATCCTGCTCCCAACTCCCTGGGGCTGTGAGCTGCATATGTCCGGGCTCGATTCTCTGGTTCTGATAATAAATCAGTTCCGTGCCGTACCAAACCTTCATTCGATTGGTATAACACGAGTACTGAAAAATCTCTCCCCTCTGCGTTCGTCCCGGGCAGAGCACATCAGAGAATATGCACACAGCTCCCGGAGCAAGATGCACCTCCGTTTCGGAGAAGAACTGTGCATCTTTGTAGAGCATGAGCGGCTCGGGGATGTACTCCAGCAGCGCTCCTGCCTCCACATGCAGCGACTGGTGCTGCGTGCTGCCTTGCTCACCTATAGAAGGATGAACCTTCGTGAACGACTGGTTCGTTAGAAAAACACGTGCGCCCTCTTCAAGGCGCACGTTGATTTCGTAATGATCCCCTGACATCAGTCCTGGGGAGCAGTCCATCATATAAACGCCCAGTTGCTCCATGGGCTGGTCCCCGGTGAACGTATCGTTCTCATAGCGAAACGTTTTGGCAATTTTGAGCGGGGAGGCGTGATATTTGTGAACCAGCTGCGTGAAGCCGCTGCGTACCGCAAATGCTGCCTGGATCTCCCCGGTCACCTTAGGCATGGCTGAACTCCTGCTCCACCCATGTCACAATATCATCAAGACCTGTGCCGCCCATCAGGTTGGAGAAAATATACGGACGGTCGCCGCGCATTTTTTTCGTATCCGAGTCCATGACTTCCAAGCTGGCGCCGACATACGGAGCCAAATCGATTTTGTTAATGATGAGCATATCGGATCTCATAATGCCAGGCCCGCCTTTGCGCGGAATTTTCTCCCCTTGAGCAACATCGATAATATAGATGAAGCGATCCACTAATTCCGGGCTAAAAGCTGCAGCCAAATTATCGCCGCCACTCTCGATGAAAATGATATCGAGATGCTCAAAGCGCTGCTCCAACTCTTCAATCGCTTCGAAATTCATGGAAGCATCTTCACGAATCGCCGTATGCGGGCATCCGCCTGTCTCCACTCCGATAATGCGATCTTCGGGCAACGCCTCCGAACTGATCAGTATCCGCGCATCTTCCTTCGTATAGATATCATTCGTAATTACCGCGATACTGAAACGATCGCCTAGTTTGCGTGCCAGACGCTCAACCAAAGCTGTCTTGCCGGAACCGACTGGCCCGCCGATACCAATACGCATTGGACGGCTTCGGTCGATAGACGGTTTCTCCCATTGATGGTGATGATGATGACCTTGTCCTTGACACATAGTCATTCCTCCTTGAATTTGATTTAAGACATGAACAATCGCGAATAGAGGGTCTCGTGCTGCATCATCGCCAGATCAGCCGAGGGTGAATTTGTATATGCATCCATAGGATCTAAATGAGCTACACGCTGCCACTGGCTTCCAATCAACGGGATGACCTTGGTGAGCAGCATTTGGCCTTGCGTTTGCCCCATGGACATGAGCCTGAGAGCACTGTTGATACAAGTCATTACGCAGCTGTACAGGTATCCCTCCACCGCTTGATCCAGCGGAACGCCGAGGTGATAGCTCACCCATCCATGTACCATCGGATGATTGGCACTGCAGCGCCCGTCCTTCACGGCTTCGTCTAATGACTCCCAATCTAGCTCGGGATACATAGCCCGGGATAATTGCAGCAGCCTTCGTCCCATCTTTTGAACGCCGCTTCTCGCCTCACTTGATACCCGCTGCACGTGCAGCATGTGATCGATTGCCCAAAGCTGATCCCACCCCCCTTGGGGAATATGCATGTAGGCTGCTTTGATCACCATCGCATCAGACGATGACCAGTTGTGGAGGAGCATAGTGCTGATGTAAGCCTCAAGCTCATCGACGGTTTCCAAACGTCCTTGCTGAACGAGCGTTTCCAAGCCGAAGGAATGTGAAAATCCCCCAATCGGCAATGCTGAATCTAGAAGCTGTTGGTAAGCAAGCCAGTGAAACGTTGGGGCTGCTACTTCTTGCTGCGTGGCCACTGTCCGCTGAACCTCAACCATGAGCATCACCTACATTTTTTAAAATAGGAAATATAATTGCGCCATCGGAAGTTTCGTCGCCGGCTCGCAGGTGATGGCTTCGCCGTCCACTTTGACTTCATAAGTCTCCGGGTTCACTTCTATGGAAGGCGTCTCGTTGTTATGAATCATGTCTTTTTTCGAAATTTCGCGACAGCCCTTCACAGGCTCAACACGCTTCTGTAGACCGAGCCTCTGCGCAATGCCATTGTCATAAGCCGTTTGAGAGACGAACGTGATTGAGCTTTGGGTCAAAGCTTTGCCGAAAGCCGCAAACATCGGCCTTCCGAACACAGGCTGCGGTGTTGGAATTGACGCATTGGGATCTCCCATTTGCGCGTAGGCAATGCTGCCGCCCTTGAGTACCAAATCGGGTTTAACCCCGAAAAACATCGGGCTCCAAACCACCAGATCCGCGAATTTGCCCGGCTCGATGGAACCAACCAGATGCGAAACGCCATGTGTAATCGCAGGGTTAATCGTATACTTGGCAATGTACCGCTTGATGCGGAAATTGTCGCCTTCCTCCGTATCCGGAGCCAGCGGTCCCCGCTGTTTCTTCATCTTATCCGCCGTTTGCCAGGTGCGGATGATGACCTCGCCAACACGGCCCATCGCTTGCGAATCCGAGCTCAGCAAGCTGAACACACCAAGATCATGCAGGATATCCTCCGCAGCAATCGTTTCCGGGCGTATCCGTGAATCGGCAAATGCCACATCCTCAGGAATCCGGCTGTCCAAATGATGACAAACCATCAGCATATCCAAATGCTCTTCAATTGTATTAATCGTGTAAGGGCGTGTCGGATTGGTCGAAGACGGCAGTATATTCAGCTCAGCAGCAGCCCGGATGATATCCGGCGCATGCCCTCCGCCTGCACCTTCCGTATGATACGTATGGATGGTACGGCCTTTGATAGCCGCCAGCGTATCCTCCAAAAATCCCGCTTCATTTAATGTATCCGTATGAATAGCGACCTGAACGTCATATTGATCGGCTGCCTTCAGGCACGTGTCGATGGCCGCCGGTGTAGTTCCCCAATCTTCATGCAGCTTCAAACCGATGGCACCCGCTTCAATTTGTTCAATTAATGGCGCCAAGAAGGAGGAATTCCCCTTCCCTGTGAATCCCAAATTCATCGGGAACGCTTCAGCAGCTTCCAGCATCCGCTGCATATGCCAGGCGCCAGGCGTGCAGGTTGTCGCATTCGTGCCGGTCGCCGGTCCTGTACCGCCGCCGATCATCGTCGTCACGCCGGAGGACAGCGCCGCTTCGATCTGCTGAGGGCATATATAATGAATGTGAGCATCAATGCCTCCTGCCGTCACGATTTTACCTTCACCAGCAATGACCTCCGTGCTTGCTCCGACAATCAAGTTCGGGTGCACACCATCCATAATATCGGGATTGCCGGCTTTGCCAATTCCGACGATATGTCCATCTTTGATGCCGATATCGCCTTTCACAATGCCCCAATGATCGATAACGACAGCGTTCGTGATCAGCGTGTCGAGCACGCCTTGATCCCGGGTGGCGCCACTGGACTGTCCCATGCCGTCCCGGATGACCTTCCCTCCGCCAAATTTACATTCGTCCCCATAGACAGTGTAATCATGCTCTATTTGCGCCCATAATTCCGTATCCGCCAACCGAATAGCATCGCCTGCCGTAGGCCCGAACATCAGCGCGTAGCTCTTACGATCTATTTGACTCACACGCTTTTCCCCTCCCATGCCTGCCATCTAGCTCTCGTCTCATTCGACATCTGGTCCTTAACCGCCGGCCCTTCGCTCAAGTTATTGAGCCCATAGGACAATTTGGCTCCGCCAAGCTCGACAAGCTGAATCGGCTTTTGCTCGCCGGGTTCGAACCGAACGGCCGTCCCCGCCGGAATATCCAGATGCATGCCGAAGGCCAGTTCTCTTGGAAAAGCCAACGCTCGATTCACTTCAAAAAAGTGATAGTGGGAGCCCACCTGAATCGGTCGATCCCCTGTGTTCGTGACGATGACTTCGACGGTTTGTCTGCCTTTATTCATTTCTATAACGCCTTTGTTTATTCGGTATTCTCCCGGAACCATTGTCTCGCCCCTTTCGATCGATTCATCCATTTCGTTAGGTAATGGGTTGGTGAACCGTCACCAGCTTCGTGCCATCGGGAAATGTAGCTTCTACCTGTACGTCATGAATCATCTGAGGAACACCTTCCATAACCTGCTCGGCTTTCAAAATGGTCGTACCGAACGTCATCAACTCGGCAACCGTCATGCCATCTCTGGCGCCTTCCATAATTTCAGATGTAATTAGTGCAATACTTTCGGGATAATTCAGCTTTACGCCTCTGGCCAGTCGCCGCCTTGCTAAGTCTGCAGCTACTGTAATGAGGAGCTTTTCTTTCTCACGTTCGGTTAAATGCACATCATCACCTCTTCAAAAACCGAATAATAGGATTCTTTTACACTTATTATATTCGGATATTTCATGCTTGTAAATCTTTAATGTCATATTAATTAACATAAACAACTTGATTTTTCTAATAAATTTCCACATTTTATATATCAAGCACAAAGATTCTGCATTTTCCTGTGCATGGATCACAAAATGAAAACCGATATATGTCATGAATATTGACATTAACCTTTTACCCATTTTATCATAAGCCTTGTAATCCAAATCTTGTAAGTAAGGGAGTGGGACGAAGAATGAGAGAGATAAGAAACAAAGGGAAACTCACCGTCGCTTTAAGCATGGCATTGATGTTGGTCGTGGCAGGCTGTGCAAAGTCGGAGCCTACTGCATCCACCGCAACAACGAAAGCGGCAGAAGTCAAAGCGGAAACGAAAGACGAGACTGTACCTGTTGGTATTCTTCACTCTCTGACGGGCACGATGTCCATTAGTGAAGTATCTGTACGAGATGCGGAGTTAATGGCGATTGATGAAATTAATGCAGCTGGGGGACTCTTAGGCAAAAAACTAAAGCCCGTCATTGAAGACGGCGCATCCGATTGGCCTACTTTTGCAGAGAAAACTAAGAAGTTACTGCAGAAAGACAGTGTTGTGACGATTTTCGGTTGCTGGACGTCAGCCAGCCGTAAAGCGGTCCTTCCGGTCGTCGAGCAAAATAAAGGATTATTGTGGTATCCGGTTCAGTATGAAGGCGTCGAATCCTCACCAAACATTTTCTATGTAGGCGCAACAACGAATCAACAAATCATCCCCGCTGTAACCTGGCTCCTCCAAAACAAAGGCAAGAAGTTCTACCTCCTCGGTTCTGACTATGTTTTCCCAAGAACAGCCAACAAAATTATTAAAGAGCAGCTGAAAGCCGAAGGCGGGACCCTTGTCGCTGAAGAGTATACGCCGCTTGGCCACACCGATTACAACACAATTATTAGCAAAATTAAAAAAGAGAAGCCGGATGTTGTTTTCAATACGCTCAATGGCGATAGCAACGTAGCTTTCTTCAAACAATTGAAAGACGCTGGCATTACGGCCAAAGACTTAACAACCATGTCGGTTAGTATCGCTGAGGAAGAAGTTCGCGGTATTGGAGCTTCCGTTCTGGATGGACACTACACAGCTTGGAATTACTATCAAACAACGGATACACCGGAGAACAAAAAATTCGTTGAAGCCTACAAAGCGAAATACGGCAAAGACCGCGTAACGGATGATCCGATCGAAGCCGGTTACACCGCCGTGTACCTGTGGGCGGAAGCAGTCAAAAAAGCAGGTTCCTTTGATGTAGAAAAGGTAAAAGCGGCGGCCAAAGGCATCGAATGGAATTCACCGGAAGGTAAAGTCACCATTGATGGCGAGAATCAACATATTTCCAAAACAGCGCGTATCGGCCAAATTGGCGCTGACGGGCTCATTAAAGAAGTATGGAATTCCGGTCAACCGCTCAAGCCGGATCCTTTCCTCAAAACGTATCCATGGGGCGGCGAAGTAACGAAGAAATAAGGCTTACCGATAGGATTGCTCTTGAAACCAGGTCTGCCTGACGGCAGCCCTGGATTTCATTATTTTATTCGGGGTTCACTAAGGGGGAAGCATCGTCATGAGTTTGCTGCTGCTTCAATTATTCAACGGCCTAAGTCTCAGCTCCATCCTGCTCCTGATCGCTATTGGGCTCGCCATTACATTCGGGCTTATGAATGTCATGAATATGGCTCACGGTGAGTTTATTATGATCGGAGCTTATATGGCCTATCTGGTCCAGCACGGGTTCCAGAAATTTCTGCCCGCCTCAGCTTTCGGCTGGTATTTCGTTGTTTCGCTCGGGGTCGCCTTCGCTGTAGCCTTCCTCGTCGGGTGGCTGCTGGAGGTTTGCCTCATACGATTCATGTACGGCAGGCCTCTAGACAGCCTGCTTGCCACATGGGGCGTCAGCTTAGCCCTGCAGCAGCTGGCCAGATCCATATTCGGCGCGCCCAACGTCGCAGTGAAAGCTCCCGAGTGGTTGGAAGGCGGACTCCGCCTTACAGCGGACCTCACGCTGCCTTACAAGCGCCTCTTCATTATTGCGTTGGTCGCGCTGTGTATCTTCGTAATCTATATGTACCTATATCACTCAGCAGGCGGCAGACGGATGAGAGCCGTGATGCAGAACCGCCAAATGGCTGCCTGCCTTGGTATTTCTACACGCCGAGTAGATGCGCAATCTTTCGCTTTTGGCTCTGCAATGGCCGGCATTGCCGGATGTGCGCTAACCTTGGTCGGACCTATTGGACCAACGATCGGCACGTATTACATCGTTGACGCCTTCATGGTTGTTGTGCTTGGCGGCATCGGGAAGCTGATTGGTACAGTCGCCGGAGCTTTGGGCATTGGCGTGTTCAATACCGCATTGGAGTACACAACCAGCGCGACAATTGGCAAAGTACTTGTCTTCACACTGATCATCGCCTTCTTGCAATGGAAACCGATGGGACTTGTGACGATCCGTTCAAGATCCTTAGATTGAAGAAAGGATGTGGCATCTTCCATGCTTTTCGCCGGACAATCCAAGTTGAAACTGATGGTTTACACCGTTTTTTTAATCGTGTTGGCTTTTGCGCCACTGTATTTGTCTGACTTCCGCCTTTCGCTTCTCGGCAAGTTTCTCGCCTATGCCATTATTGCCATGGGAATTGATCTGATTTGGGGTTACACCGGAATCTTGAGTCTCGGTCATGGCGTATACTTCGGGCTCGGCGCCTACTGTATGGCGATGCATCTGAAATTAGCCGCGAGTCCGGGAGAACTGCCTGATTTCATGTCCTGGAGCGGTGTAGAAAGTTTGCCTTGGTTCTGGATTCCCTTCCATTCGGCAGGCGCAGCTTTTCTGCTAGCCCTCATCATTCCTATGATGGTCGCCTTCATTTTAGGTTATTTTACCTTTCGCAACCGGATTAAAGGCGCCTTTTTTTCCATCCTGTCGCAAGCTCTCGTCATTATTACAGTGACCTTATTTGTTGGCCAACAAGGCTACACAGGGGGAACGAACGGGCTTACGAACTTTGACTCCTTTTTAGGCTTAAACCTGCAAGCAGAGTCAACAAAGTTGCTCTTCTTCTATCTCACCTTAGCTGTTGTTGCCATCGTGCTAATCCTATGCAGCCTGCTCGTCACCAGCCGTATGGGCAATATTCTGACCGCCATCCGCGATGGAGAAAACCGGGTACGCTTCATCGGCTACAATCCGGTTACGTACAAAGTTTTCATATATTGTGCTTCTGCCGGATTGGCCGGACTCGCCGGCGTGCTCTTCGTGCTTCAAGAAGGGATCATTTCCCCCGCTCAGATGGGGATTGTTCCCTCTATCGAAATGGTGTTATGGGTCGCTATCGGGGGACGTTCCACCATCGGAGGCGCCGTTCTTGGGGCTCTCGTGACCAACGCCGCCAAAACAACGTTCAGCGAAGCCTATCCCGCTTGGTGGCCTATCATGCTCGGCGCGATGTTCATTATTGTCGTGCTTTTACTCCCCAAAGGAATTGTCGGCACCATTACCCATTACACTTCCAATTGGAAGAAACCTCTGCTGCCCAAGCCGATTTCTTCCTCGCAAGAAGCCAGATAACCTGGCCCGCCATTTGTTTCATGAATAAAAGAAGGAGGAACCTCCCATGCTCGGACAATTAGCAGAGCAACAACCTGTGCCTGTGCCTGGCGCAAAAATATTAAGCGTAAAAGGGCTCGAGGTCAGCTTCGACGGTTTTAAAGCCTTGCGCAATCTCGACTTTTCCTTGGAATACGGCGAGCTTCGCTTTCTCATCGGGCCCAACGGGGCCGGTAAAACAACGCTCCTGGATGTCATTTGCGGGAAAGTGAAACCTTCGTTAGGTGAAGTTTTTTTCAAAGACACCATTGATCTTGCCAAGCATCAAGAGCACCAAATCGCACAGCTCGGGATTGGACGCAAATTCCAAGCCCCCTCTGTCTTTTCAACTTTAACGGTATTTGAAAATCTAGCCTTATCCATGAAACAAAAGCGCGGACTTCTCAGCGCGCTCTGGGCCAAAACGACCAGCGAGCAGCGGGATCGCCTGCACCAAAGACTTGCTATGATCGGCCTGCAAAGCAAGGCCAAAGAACGCGCCGGCTCCCTTTCCCACGGGGAGAAGCAGTGGCTCGAAATCGGCATGCTGCTGATGCAGGAGCCTGATCTTCTGCTTCTCGATGAACCGGCTGCCGGCATGACGGATAGCGAAACCGAGAAGACGGGCGAGCTGCTCCATGAAATCGCCGCAGATCAAACGATTATTGTGGTCGAACATGACATGGCATTTGTTCGTCAATTTGCCAAAACAGTCACCGTGCTTCATGAAGGTACCGTCCTTCGCGAGGGCACGATGCTGGATATCCAGAATGACGATAGGGTTGCTGAAGTTTATCTGGGAAGGAGAGTGGAGCGCGGTGCTTAATCTTCAAAATATCGAAGCCGGTTATGGGGAAAGTATGGTCGTTCGCCAAGTAAACTTACTTGTGAAGCCTGGACAGATCGTTTGTCTAATGGGACGTAACGGCGTAGGCAAGTCAACGCTCATGAAGAGCATTATGGGTCTGGTTAAACTGGGGTCTGGTTCCATTCACTATAACGAGCGGGACATCACGACCCTTCCTCCGGATCAACGCGCAAAATCGGGCATCGGTTATGTGCCGCAAGGCCGAGAAATCTTCCCTCAGTTATCGGTTGAGGAAAACTTGCTGCTCGGCCTCGAAGCCGCGACAGACGGGAGAAAGAAGCTGACCGAGTCCCTCTTTGACACCTTCCCCGTTCTGCGGCAAATGCTGCACCGCAAAGGGGGAGACCTCAGCGGCGGACAGCAGCAACAGCTGGCAATCGCCCGTGCTCTGGCTGCCGGTCCGAAACTTCTGCTGCTGGATGAACCTATGGAGGGCATTCAACCTTCCATCGTGATGGAGATTGAGGCCATTATCGAATCCATTAAACGGAGAAGGGAGATAGCCGTCTTATTGGTCGAGCAAAGCTTGGAGTTTGCCACGAGCATCGCGGATTATTATTATGTCATAGACCGGGGGACGGTTGCCGCCGAAGGTCATGCCGAGCAGTTGAGCGAAGATCAAGTTCGAAAGCACTTAACCGTATGAATTCGTTCCTGAATGCTCACCCTACCATAGGAAGCTGGATTACTTGACCTAACTTTAGGCATCAAGTACCATCCAGCTTCCTTTTTTCTTTTTTGAAAAGAAATCGAAATTATTGCCTAAAAACTGGACGGCACAAAATGGATAATGATAACATGTTACATATAGGATCGAATGTTGCGTCCGGCATATCGAGCACCGAGCCTTTTGAAGGAAAAGGAGGGGAACGTTTATGTCTAAAGTTTTAATTATTGAAGATGATCTAAGCATTGGTGAAATGATGTCCATTTATTTGTACGAAGAAGGTTATCAAGTCATGCGGGCGGAGAATGGCCGCCAAGGAGAAACCTTGTTCCGGGATTTCAATCCTGATGTCATTGTTCTTGATATCATGCTGCCAGATGTTGACGGAATCCAGCTATGCACTTCCTTCCGAACAGCTTCGACTATACCCATTCTCATGGTTTCGGCCAAAAGTGAAGTTTCCGACCGAATCAAGGGTCTGCAAACGGGAGCAGATGATTACTTATGCAAGCCTTTCTCCATGAGAGAATTAGCTGCACGGGTACAAGCCTTATTGCGCCGTTCGACCGCTTTTGCCCATGTCGCAGCTGCCGCAGCCGAGCCCTTAACCAATCAGATCGTCTACCTGGATCTCGAGAAACGGTGTCTTTTTGTACATAACAAATTAATTGAGACCACGTTCTCCGAATTCGAGATTATGAAACTATTATGGCAAAATCAAGGCCGTGTTTACAGCCGCGAAGAGCTGCTCAACCGGGTACGCGGTTTCGATTCCTATGTTACCGAGCGCGCCATAGATGTACATATCGCAAACCTTCGCAAAAAAATAGAAACCGACCCGAAAGAACCGAAATATATTAAAACCGTCTGGGGTGTCGGATATAAATTTTTACTGAGTTAAGCTCCCTTTTGGAGCTTTTTTATTTTGCAGATGAACGGGGAAATCAGTCACCAAATGGGCGAATGCACAATATGATGAGGTGTATGCTTCACAAGAAGAAAGCTTCCACAAGGAAAGCTCCAAGGAGGATTTACAGTTATGTTGAATAACCCTTACAAAATTGGCAATCAAGCGCAAATGCCAACATTCAGCGGAACTCCATACCCAGCCTACCCGGTTCCAACAGCAATCACGAACAAAATGGTTCCAATGCAGCCTAGCGGCTCCACGCTGCCACCTACAGGAACTGGCCTGCAAACCGGTGTAAACGTGCCTGGCTTACCGATGGAAGAATCTTATATCGAGAATATTCTGCGGCTTAATCTTGGCAAAATGGCTACGCTCTACATGACATACGAAAATAACTCGCAATGGAATGCCAAAATTTTCAAAGGCAAATTGGAAGCAGCAGGACGCGACCATATCATCATCAGCGATCCGGCTACAGGCATGCGCTACTTACTGCTTATGGTGAACCTGGACTACATTACATTTGACGAGGAATTAAATTACTACTATCCCTATGCCAACAGAAAATAATACGGATGCTACACCTTAATAAACCGCTAACCTTAACCAAGGCAGCGGTTTTCTTTTGTTATTTAATTGGTGTAAAATGCCACATATGCAGCTTGCTTAATCCGCCTTTGACCCACTTTTCCCACGCAGCCAGATTGTCCTGCCCTCCGCCTTGCTGCAATCGTTCTTCCTTCATAGCCATATATTCATCTCGGCTCACTTCGCTCCAAATTTCTACAAAAAGTCCTGCCTGGTCCGTTCCCTCCAATACCTCCAAACGCCCTTCCCGCTTTTGCCACTCCTGCATATAGATGAGAAAAGAGTCCCGATATTCGGGATTTATGGCATACTCTACAAAAACTTTAGACATTTTTAGATCTCCCTCTGATTTATTTTTTACTCCAAAATGGTAAACTAATAAGAAGACGGAAAATGACCTTAGGAGGAGAAACCCACTTGGACACAGGAACACATCTTGTTATTGGCTTAGGGTTAGCAGGACTGTCGCAGATTGATCCCAGCGTTTCCGCGGATTCAGCCGCTACAACTGCTGTCTTCATCGGAACCGTTATCGGTTCACAGATTCCGGATGTGGACGGGCTGCTTCGTTTCAAGAACAACGCCACGTACATCCGCAATCATCGCGGTCGTTCCCACTCTTTGCCGGCTTTACTGATTTGGACGCTACTCATCACTGGTGCACTCGCTTTATTTTTTCACGGAGTCCCTCTGCTGCATCTAGGAATGTGGGTAGGGATCGCAGTTTGTTTTCACGTTTTCAGTGATTGTTTCAACACATATGGTACACAAGCGATTCGGCCTTTTTCTGAAAAGTGGGTATCGTGGAACATTATCCATATCTTCGATCCCTTTATCTTTTCGAGCCACATAGCGGCTATCTTCATGTGGTCCTTCCACGTAGCTAGTCCAAAGCTTGTTTTCCCAACCTTATATGGCATCATCGCCCTTTACTACATTTGGCGCACGCTTGACCATTACATTGTAGAAAAAGGCCTTTACCGGAAGGATCCGACTTTCCAGCATGGCGATCAGTACACGCTTATTGTAACATTCAACCTCTACGTCTGGAATGTCGTAAAAAGAAGAGCGGACGGCACTTTCCAGCTGGGCGAGCTTAAAAATTCCAAGCTCAAATGGTTGGATACCGTGAGATGTGAGGATCATCCAGCCGTCGAAGCTTCCAAGAAGCATGAAGACATTCAGGCTTTGCTGTATTTCTCATCGTTCACCTGTGCGGAAGTGAAAGAACATCGCTGGGGTTACGAAGTCAGATGGGCCGATGTGCGTTATCGCCACCGTAAGCAATATCCGTTCGTTGGCGTCATCCATATGGACCACAATTTCAAAACGCTCGATTCTTACGTAGGCTGGGTCAACGACACCAGACTGGAAAAGAAACTTCGAGTTGATCTCTATTAAGCGAAGAGACGCGCGACATGGCGCGTCTTTTTCTTTTCCGCGAAAAAAAGCCCAGAGGTTTTTTAGGCCTCTGAGCTTTTATATTACAATAATCGGGAAAACTAATAACGGGTTATCGCTTCTTAGCTGCGGAAGCCGGATTGGCCAGCTAACGTTTGCTCAGCGATTTGCACTAGACGACGAGTGATGTTACCCCCGATTGAACCTGCATCGCGAGTAGCCATATAGCCCATGTAACCATCTTGAGGAATTTGGATGCCCAGTTCTTGAGCTACCTCATATTTCAATTGATTTAGAGCTGCTGTAGCTTGTGGAACGGCCAAAGTGTTGCTGTTACGAGATTGTGCCATAAGGATCAGACTCCTTTCAGTCAGCTATGATCTTTGATGTATTTGCAAGCTTGCAAACATAGTATGTGGAGGAAATGAATTTATATGCACAGCGCTCAAAAAAGTTTAGAATAAGAAGACACTGTTTAAACTTCTAGAAAGTAGGTCACGTTCATGAGTAAACCGCTCGCGCTTTTATTCGCTATAATCGGCACGCTTCTGCTTGCCTCCATCTCCCTATTTATCGCACTCCGGCAGCCATGGATGATTCTCGTTTGCACGATCATCGCGTTAGGCTTTATCGGTTATGGCTTTGCCGTTAAGGCAAAAATTCGCAAGAGAAATTCCCGGCCGTAACCACGACGGCTGCACAAAAAAAGAGCTCAACAGCCATTACCGCTGTTTGAGCTCTTTTCGTACTTTTTTAGATGACTACGAAGCCCATCCGCTTCTTCACTTCAAGCAAGGTTTCATTAGCGACTTCAGCTGCCTCTTCCGCACCTTTTTTCAAAATATCAAAGATCTCACCGGAACGGCGAATCTCCTGATAGCGCTGTTGAATCGGCTCGAGGACAGCCACGATTTGCTCTGCCAGATCCTTTTTGAACGGTCCGTAACCTTGGCCATCATAGCGGGCTTCAATCTCAGCTACACTCATCTCAGCAAAATGCGAGTAGATCGAGATCAGATTACTAACCTCCGGTTTATTCTGCGGATCATATTTCACTTCACGGCCAGAATCTGTCACGGCACGGCTAAGTTTCTTACGGATGACAGACGGGTCATCGAGCATGGCAATGTAGCTTCCAGCATTTGGACTGCTTTTGCTCATCTTCTTGGAAGCATCGTCCAGGGACATGATTCTTGCGCCAATCTCCGGCATATAAGGCTGCGGCATCACGAACATATCGCCAAAACGGTTGTTAAACCGGTTAGCCAGATCGCGAGTAAGCTCCAAATGCTGCTTCTGATCGTCCCCAACCGGGATCAAATCGGCATTGTACAAGAGAATGTCTGCCGCCATGAGCGATGGATACGTAAAGAGGCCTGCGCCAACGGATTCCTTGCCTTCCGATTTATCTTTGAACTGCGTCATGCGCTCAAGCTCGCCCATATGCGTCAGTGTCGTCATTATCCAGCCGAGCTCCGCATGTGCGTGAACATGGGATTGCAGGAAGATGGATGCCTTATTCGGATCTAGCCCCGCTGCAATATAAAGCGCAGCAATGGACTCCGTTTGTTCTTTCAGCGCTGCAGGATCCTGCGGCACCGTGATTGCGTGCATATCCACCACCATAAAATAACAACGGTGCAAATGCTGCAGCTTCACATAGTTGCGAAGAGCGCCGATATAATTTCCAATTGTCAGCTGGCCGCTGGATTGCATGCCTGATAATACTCGTTTCATTGTGAAATCCCTCCACATTCCTCATGAAATTTGCTTTCTTGTACGTTTAACAGTTAAAAAAGACAACAAAAAGGCCTCTCCCCGCAAGGGACGAGAGACCGTGGTACCACCCTAATTTGTCCATGTATGAGCATAAATTGCCGCATAGACCTTCAGGCTCTTGTAACGGAGAGCAGCCGTTCGGCATACTTGTCAGATTCGGATGTTCTTCCGGCCTAGGTTCCGGCAACCTTCATCTGTGTTCAGCCTCAAGCTCAAGGATCCATTCGGTTTGCTCGTTACACCGGTTCGCACCAACCACCGGCTCTCTGAGTAACGGGATACAAACGTACTTGTTCCTGTCATCGCTTATTGATTTTATATAATTATACACCTTGACTTTCCATTGTCAACCAAGGTCTTTGTCCTATCTTTGCCTGCATGGACATAGGATAGATAACATACAATCCTATCATCAACGGGCAAAGGGGTGTCACTGCATTGTCATCAACACTATACCGGTGGAGTCTTCCCATCTCCACGGTGATTTGCGCATGTCTTCTCATCCTCATTCTTACGACCAGAGAGCTTCCGCCAATGGCGCCGATCCTGAAAGATATCAAGCATGTATTCGCTGCTTTTATGGACATTTTCCTCGACGCCCTGCCTTTTATGTTCATGGGGGTCCTGCTCTCCACCGTCGTTGAAAACTTCATCCCGGAAGCGTTCATCCGGCGTATGACACCCAAGCATCCGCTTGGCGGCATTCTGTTTGCCTGTGTGTTGGGGATTATGTTCCCACTCTGCGAGTGCGGCATGATACCTTTCGTTCGCCGGCTTATGCGCAAAGGAATGCCTGTGTACATCGCCGTTATTTTCATACTCGTCGGACCGATTCTGAATCCGATCGTGTTCGCGTCTACCTTCATGGCTTTCCGCAGTGAGCCGGAAATGGCTTATTCACGCATGGGGCTCACCTTCGGTGTTGCGCTGGTTGTCGGTCTCCTCTTGACCCGCTTTCTGAAAAACAGTCCGCTGCGCCACGCCAATAGCGGGCATGCGGCAGAGCATATCCACGCGCATGAGCATCATGATCTTCATGATCATGAGCACCACCATCACCATCATGATCATAACCATGACCATAATCATGCTCACCACCACGATCACGGCCACAACCACTCTCACGGTGACAGCCGAATTGCCACCATGATCAGCCACGGCACATCCGAGCTGTATGAAATGAGCAAATACTTAATGCTCGGCGCTTTCCTAACCGCATTAATCCAAACCTTCGTCGCCCAAGACAGCTTATCCGCCATCGGCCAAGGGACATTCGTCTCACATGTCTTTATGATGGGTTTTGCCTACTTGCTTTCGTTATGCTCCACAACGGATGCCTTCGTAGCTGCCTCTTTCGCCAAGACGTTCTCTCCAGGCTCTCTGCTGGCTTTCCTCGTCTTCGGCCCGATGATCGATGTCAAAAGCACGCTGATGCTGTTATCGATCTTTAAAGCCCGTTTCGTGCTTACGCTCTCCATCGTTGTTGCGGTTACGGTTCTGACCGGTTCCTTGCTGTTTATGCATTTCTTTTTATAAAAAGCATATAAAAACGGCCAGAGCTCATAAGCCCTGGCCGTTTATTATTTTACCATTTCAGAATAGCTCCGGCACTCGCATTCGTTACCATTTTCGTGTAACGCGCCAAATATCCGGTTTTAATTTTCGGTTGGAACTCTTTCCAGCTTTCGCGGCGCTTCGCCAACTCTTCATCGCTGACTTGCAAGTTGATTTTGCGGCCATCCATATCGACATCGATAATGTCGCCGTCATGAACGAAAGCAAGTGGCCCGCCTTCAGCAGCCTCAGGAGACATGTGACCGATGGAGATACCGCGGGATGCCCCTGAGAAACGTCCGTCTGTAATCAAGGCAACTTTCGCGCCTAGACCCATACCAACGATTTGGGACGTTGGAGCTAGCATTTCCGGCATACCAGGTCCGCCTTTAGGCCCTTCATAGCGGATGACAACAACGTGGCCTTCTTTCACTTTGCCATTGGCAATGCCGTAAAGCGCCTCGTCTTGGGAATCAAAGCAGATCGCAGGACCTACGTGACGCCCGCCTACGGATTTGTCTACCGCTCCGACTTTAACGATACTCCCCTCAGGAGCAAGGTTACCGAACAGAACAGCCAGTCCGCCTCTTTCGCTGTGCGGGTTGCTTAGCGGACGAATGACGTCCGTATTCTGGATTTCACAACCAGCTACGTTTTCACGAATCGTTTGTGCTGTAACGGAAAGACGATCGCCATCGAAAGCGCCCGGCTTTTTCAAAAGCTCGTTAATAACCGCGCTAACGCCGCCGGCTAAATGCACATCTTCAATGTGATAATCGGATGCTGGAGCGATTTTGGCAAGGTGAGGAACACGCTCTGCCACTTCATTAATACGGGCAATCGGGTATTCGATGCCAGCTTCAGCAGCGATAGCCAATGTGTGAAGAACCGTATTCGTGGAACCGCCCATCGCCATATCAAGTGCAAACGCGTTGTCAATCGCTTCAATTGTTACGATATCACGCGGTTTAATGTCTTTTTCGATCAATGTCATCAATTGTTTCGCGCAGTCTTTCACGAATTGCTTACGCTCTTCAGCAACAGCCAAGATCGTACCGTTACCTGGCATAGCAAGGCCTAGACCTTCAGCCAAACAGTTCATGGAGTTCGCTGTGAACATACCGGAACAAGATCCGCAAGTCGGACAACCGTATTGCTCAAGCTCTTCCAAACCAGCTTCATCCAATTTACCTGCTTGGAAAGCACCTACGCCCTCGAAAACGGAGGACAAGGAAATGGATTTACCGTTTTTATCTTTACCGGCCTTCATTGGGCCACCGCTGACTAACATCGTAGGGATGTTAACGCGAAGGGCGCCCATGATCATACCCGGCGTAATTTTATCACAGTTAGGAATACAGATAAGACCATCGAACCAGTGCGCATTTACAACGGTTTCCAAGGAATCCGCAATAATTTCACGGCTTGGCAGGGAATAACGCATACCGATATGCCCCATTGCGATACCATCGTCAACACCAATCGTGTTGAACTCGAAAGGAACGCCGCCTGCTTCACGGATCGCTTCTTTCACCAGCTTACCGAATTCTTGCAAATGGACATGCCCTGGGATAATGTCTATATAAGAGTTACAAACCGCAATGAACGGCTTGCCGAAATCTTCCTCTTTAACGCCGGCTGCACGCAACAAACTGCGGTGTGGAGCGCGGTCGAATCCTTTTTTAATCATGTCGCTACGCTGTTTTGGATGAGCCATTCTCTATTCCTCCTAGATTACAATTCTTTTGTAAAAACAATGAATCTATCATATCACACTTTTCGTCAAAATTCTCCCTTTAGTGTACTGACGCGTCAATGTAAAAGCAAGGGTTTATTTTCTGCCAAAATCAGCCTTGATTTCTCCCCACTTTTTCGTGTCCCATTTCACGATCTTATTCGAGTAACTGTTCGTCCGAAGCCACTTCAACGCCCGGTCAACCAGCGACCAAATTTCTTCCGTCGAAGCGTCCCGCACCAAATTGGTCGAAACTTCCTTTTTGCGAATCCAGCTTAAAGCCGTGACCGAATCCGTATAGATGGTTTTGTTGCTGCCCTGTTTTTGCAAATAAGCCAATCCGTGCACGATCGCTAAGAACTCGCCTAAATTATTCGTACCTTTGGAAATGGGACCTTGGTAAAAAAGAATTTCTCCCGTCCGCGTGTCGACACCCTTGTACTCCACAATGCCCGGATTCCCGGAGCATCCCACATCCACGGACAGACTGTCATAGTCCACTTCCGGAGCTGTTTCAGGGGTAGCCGACTTATTGCCGGAAGCAGCGCCTTGCTTTCCTCCGAAATTCAGCGATTTCTGCCAGCCTTTCTCCAAAGCTTGACGCGCCTCCGCTTCGGACTCGTAGGATTTAAATCTCGCTTGCGGGAATCCTTTGGTCTGCGCCTGACAATCTGCCCACGATCGATAGATCCCTGGCTTATGCCCCACCCAAACGACATAATATTTTACTGCTGCCATCCTATTCACTCCGTCGTTGTTGATGTAATTGATGTACCAGCCCTTCAACTACTTTCACCGTATCTGCAAAATAGGGCCTATAGTCCAACCCTTTGATGAATGCCAAATAGGTTTCTCCGATCTCCAGAACCTCTTTCCTGTAGTGATCAGCCGGTATGTTGTGGGTCTCAAGCTCGCGGTATGTACCGTTTGTTCGCTCTTCAACCGAAATCAGCTGGATTTGTTCCTCTGGCAAATGATGCACGACAAATGAAAATCCCCTGCACTCCGGGTCTCCGCAGCCGCAAACAAAAAAAGGCATCTGCTCCCATTGATCCGGCGGCGCAAAGCGATTTGGCTCCGTATCTTTCAGTGCACTGTACAAAAGCGCAGGGAGCCCCACGTCGACGCATTGCGGTTCTTCAATAATCACGCTGTCGCCTACCGCCATGCGGACATCCGCCTGTATAATTTGTAAGTCTTTATCATGGGACCAGCCCTTTACAGATAGTTCAAACATAATTTCGCCTCCGCTCTCCCATTGCTTTTCTTATTATAACAAAGACTGTCCAATCCTGCTTTTTCGCTTTCCAAAATAATACCTAAAATTTCCAGTAAAAATGATGAGTATATTTTACAAAAGAGATTATACTACCTATTACTGGAGGTGATATCAGATGGCAGGACAATCTCGCAGCAGCAACTCTTTAGTTGTTCCACAAGCTACAGCAGCTTTGGATCAAATGAAATATGAAGTTGCTCAAGAACTAGGTATCCAGATTCCTCAAGACGGTTACTATGGCTACATGACGTCCCGTGATACAGGCTCCATTGGGGGCAGCATCACACGTCGCCTCGTTCAAATTGCTGAACAACAGCTGGCAGGCGGCAGCGCTAACAGATTTAGCAGATAACATCTCTCCCATACTTAACAAGTGAGGGCTTTCCTTGAAGCAGCTACGCTACTGCAAGGAGGCCCTCCTTTTTGCGTCCGGGAACCGAAAGAGGACTGCTCGCAAGAAGCAGTCCCCTCATTCATTAAGGTTTTACATCATAGATCTTGTACAGATCATCAAGCATAAGATTAGCTGCTTTCACACCGCCAGCTGTATTCCATGTTGCATCGTTCACTTTTACCAATTTATTTTCTTTCACAACTTTGAGGTTTTTCCAAAGCGGATCATTCATCCATTCCTGCTCTTGCTTCGTTCCTTTACCATCGCCAAGCTCATATGTAAAGTAGAACACGCGGTCCGCAGCATCCAATTCCGTCAAACGCTCTTTGGTAATATCCTCAAATGATTTCTCATCGCTTTTCGGATCCGAACGCGGGAATCCAATTTGTTGGAAAATTACACCTGTGAACATATTTCCATAGTAATAACGCGTTTTACCGCCCATGAAGCGGACAACAGCGACTTTCTCTTTCAGCTTATCGCCGGCTTTGCTTTTGAAATCGTTAATGCGTTTGTCGAAGTCCGCAATGATCTTGTCGCCTTCTGCTTTCTTGTTAAGCGCTTCAGCATACAGGGCGAAGTTACTTTTCCACTCACCGCGTAATGTCTCCGAATAAACCGTTGGAGCAATTGCTTTAAGTTGGTCGTACACTTTCTCATGACGCATTTTATTACCGATAATTAGATCCGGTTTCAAGGATGCAATCAACTCCAGGTTTGGCTGTGATTCTCCACCAACTGTCGTTACACCTTGCATATCGGCTTTGATATGATCAAACCATGGATTTCCATAGTAGGATTCAACGGCACCTACCGGTTTAACTCCAAGAGCGATAAGGGCTTCAGTTCCCTCATTCGTCAAAATAACAACTCGCTTCGGCTGCGCAGGTACAGCGGTTTCCCCCATCGCATGCTTAATCGTACGAGGAGCATCGGACTTAGCGGCTTCTTGCGGTGCTGCAGACGCAGGTGCGGATGCTGCCGGCTGAGCGCTAGGCTTTTCTCCACATGCTGCTAAAACAATAGATACAACAAACATAATGGCAACAAGAGCCCAAGCTCTTTTTAACTGTCTTTTTTTCCCAAACATCTTACTATGTTCCCTCCACACGTTTCAATTAATGATGTGATAACGATTATCATTATCTAACGTACATGGTACTCGCTTCCGCAGGTTCTGTCAATCGAAATTGATAATGATTCTCAAAATCGTTGACTTCCCCTGCCTTTCTCTTTAAAATAAACGAAGCATCTAATAAGGAAGCAGGCACTTATCTATGAATTCTTCAAATAACGAACGTCTATATCCTTTGTACAAAGGTATTGGACTGCTGGCAGCCCTTATCGTGCTTGCCGGGATGATGGTTTGCAGCGTCAGATTCGGTCTACATAGCTATACTTGGGCACAGGTCATGCAATCGTTTGACCATTTAACGAATCCTTCGAACGAATCCATCATTATTCAGACCGTTCGAATACCAAGAGCGTTAATCGCCGCACTCGTAGGCGGAAGCCTGGCTGTTGCGGGGGCGCTTATGCAAGCAATGACACGAAATCCACTTGCGTCGCCAAGTATTTTTGGCATTAACTCAGGCGCAGCCTTTGCCATCGTGTTGTCTGTTGGATTTTTCAATGTATCTAGTCTGACACAGTTCACATGGATCGCATTTCTGGGTGCTGCTGTGAGCTCAGCCCTCGTCTATGGGCTTGGCTCCTTAGGCAGAGATGGCTTAACGCCGATGAAGATTACGCTGGCGGGCTCAGCGATGACAGCCTTTTTTGCTTCGCTGACCCAAGGCATTTTGCTAGGAAATGGTAAAGCGTTTGACCAAGTCCTCTACTGGCTTGTTGGATCAGTTGAAGGAAGAACCATGGCCATGCTTCAATCGGTCTATCCTTATATTTTAATTGCATGGGTAGGAGCATTTTTACTTGCGCCGCACATCAACATCCTGTCCATGGGGGACGATGTCGCCAAAGGGCTGGGACAACGCACAATTTACATAAAATTCATTACCGCTGTCGTTATCGTCGTATTGGCAGGGGGCTCCGTCGCTGTCGCAGGCCCGATTGTTTTTGTCGGGATCATCATCCCGCATATCGTCCGATTCCTCGTAGGCATCGATTATCGCTGGGTCATTCCCTACAGTGCGATTCTAGGCGGCATCCTGCTCGTTGGCGCTGATGTCATCGCCCGCTTCATCGTTATGCCGAAGGAAGTTCATGTTGGCGTAACGACGGCCATTCTCGGAGTTCCCTTTTTCATCTACATCGCTCGCAAAGGGGGACTGCTGAAATGAGTCATTCCAATCGACATATGACGTTTCGAAACAAAGGTTTTTCCTATAGAGTCAGCAAGAAATCTCTCCTTGTATCACTGATCTTGCTTCTAGCAGTCATTATTGTCATGATCCTAAGCACAGGAATCGGCAGTATTTATATCAAGCCAGTTGAGGTCGTACGCGCCGTTTTCGGCTATGGGACGGATCCCAGCAACATGATTGTCCGATCCTTGCGTTTGCCTCGCGTGATTGTCGCTGTGTTAATCGGCGCATCCCTGGGTGTTGCCGGTTCCATCCTGCAAGGGATTGTGCGAAACCCGCTAACCTCGCCGGATACGATTGGTTCCACGGGTGGAGCTACACTCGGAGCGGTTTCGTTTTTCTTCTTTTTCTCGGATAAAATCAGTATTCACTGGCTGCCTGTTGCCTCCATTCTCGGCGCCTTCATCGCTACTTTGCTGGTCTACTCCCTCTCTTGGAAAAATGGGATTACCCCGCTTCGCCTTGTCCTGATCGGCACAGGATTCACAGCCGCGATGAGCGCGCTCTCTTATTTGATGATGATATCCGGACCTATCATTCTTGCGAATCAGTCGCTGACCTTTATGACTGGGAGCATCTACGGCGTCTCTTGGCAAAAGGCGGTCTACCCGCTTCTACCTTGGGTATCAGTGCTGATCCCGATCATCTTCTTATATGCGCGTCATATTACGGTGCAATCCTTAGGCGAAGACATCGCCCGCAATGTGGGCAGCAGCGTACAACGCCAGCGTTTTCTGCTCATCATTTTGAGCGTAGCCCTATCTGGCGCTGCCGTCGCATTCGGAGGAGCCATTAATTTCATCGGTCTCATGGCTCCGCATATCGCCCGCAAGTTGGTAGGACCCAGCTTCGGATCGCTGATTCCCGTTTCCGCGTTAACTGGTTCCTTACTCCTACTTCTTGCCGATCTAGCGGGACGGTTCGTATTCAAGCCGCTCGATATTCCAGCCGGCGTGTTCACAGCTGCCATTGGAGCTCCATTGTTTATCTATGTCTTGTATCGCAGCAGAAATCGCGGTTAACAATCAAAAACAGCAAACACCCCCGGTCATCCATGCGACCGGGGGTGTTTCTATTATAGGATAAGTGCTAAATCGTCTTGACCATGTTAGCCATATTATAATTGGTTTCAAACGTAATGCTTGCCGACAATATTCCTTGCCTAACCGTGAAATCAAAGTAAATTTCTCCGTGTGTCCAACTTTTCTTACGCTTCAACGATTCAAGCGCCATCTGACGAAAAGATTGATACTGAATCTCCGTGAGACCTTTGACCTTAATCTCCGGAAGTACACCGTCCTTGCTTTCGAACGGGAGATGCTTCACGCCAAACTTGCCAATTTCATTATTCCTGATGTGCACAAACACTGTACCTGAACTTACATGCGATAGCTCATCTTTAATCCTTCTAAACACCAAATCAATTTGTCTTGCAAGTGACATTTGATCTAAACTCATCATCTTCCCCCTTAAGTTTTTAAATTTTACTTATTATGTAAATTACGACTGTAGACCTATTATATCGACATAATTTACAAATTTCAACAATTTATTTTAATATTCTTAAAATTTCTACTATTCTTAATTCACCCTTTATATATACTACTTGTATTCATCGAATGCGAACGATATTTGTCGAATTTGTGTAGAATATTTCCAGATTCAATGTTATAATTTTCAAACATAGTCCATTATTCCTGCATACATAACAAATTTCGCAAGGGAGTCGGTCAATTTGGATAAAATGTCAACTTTATCTTTCAGAAAGAAATTACAGTTGGGCTGCTACGGGTTAATAGGTTTAAACTGTGTATTTCTGCTAGTCCTTACAATTTCTTCGGAATGGAACCGCTTACTAGGAATTATTTTCCTGGTTTTGCTCCTTGGGTTAAGCTACCCTTTCATTCGATGGTTTGAAAACCAATTGACAGAACCTGTGGCCGACCTGTCCCGCATTGCACTCAACATTTCCAAAGGCGACTTTTCTCAAAAGGTAACGGTAACGTCCGACGATACACTAGGTCAACTTGGCCAGTCCTTCAACAAAATGATCGACAAACTGCGTGATATTCTTCGCGATACAGGATCCATATCCAAGCAAGTTTTCCAAACCAGCCGTGATATTTACTCCAAGAACGAAAACTTCCGCACGGTCCTGGAACAAGTGAGCATTTCGGCCCATGAGCTGGCTGCCGGTGCCGGTCAAATTTCAGAAGAAGTATCCGGTGTATCGATTACGACCAAAGACATAGAAGTGAAGATTGTCAATTACGCAGGTTCCGCTAAGGAAATGAAAGATCGCTCCGATCAGATGATGACGCTGGTTGAGAAGGGGCGTACTTCCGTTGAAAGCCAAGGCGTCGGCATGAAGCGAAATGTAGAAGTCACGCAGCAGGTCTCCGAAACCATTGACATGTTGGCTCGTCAAGCGGCCGGTATTACCAACGTAACCCGCTCCATTTCGGAGATTGCTGAGCAAACGAACCTGCTATCGCTTAACGCCTCCATTGAAGCCGCCAGAGCCGGCGAGCACGGCCGGGGTTTTGCAGTCGTCGCACAAGAAGTGCGCAAGCTTGCTGAGGAGTCCACGTCCCTTACTCGTGAAGTGTTTGGCTTCGTCAAGAGCATTGAGCAAGGCATCCAGGAAGCCATTCGCAGCATTCAAGTCAACGAAGATGTCGTTAGAAAGCAAACCGTACTTATCGATCAAACCGAAACAGTCTTCGCTCAGATTGTCGATAGCGTTGGTTTTATCTCGGAAGAAATTAACCGCTTTGCCGAAGAAAGCGAACAAATGCTAGTCAGCTCCGAGCAAATTGCTGCTGCCATGGAGAACATCTCGGCAATCACGGAGGAATCTGCTGCAGGAACACAAGAGGTTTCGGCATCCATGAACGAACAGATCTCTACCGTCCAAGGCATTGTCTCTCAGGCTGAGGAAATGACGCGGGTTGTCACCCACCTGCAGCAAACCATTCAAGTCTTCAAGCTGTAAGATTAATCTTATACACACACAAAAGTGATGCCCTGGCGTAGATACAATCTACTCCAGGATATCCCTTTTTCTTTTTAAACTTGAATTTTCGCTTCTGTCAGCCGCATGAATTCCTTCACATCTTGAATCGCCATGTCCACAGCGCTTTGCCAGAAGTCCGGCTCAGTCAGATCAACACCAAGGTGCTTCTGCGCAAGCTCTTCCACGTTCATGCTGCCCGTATCTCTCAGCAGAGAGATGTACTTATCTTCGAAAGCCGCGCCTTCTTGCACTGCTCTCGCATAAATACCGGCGCTAAACATGTAGCCGAATGTGTAGGGGAAGTTGTAGAAAGGCACATCCGTTGCATAGAAATGCAATTTAGCCGCCCAGAAATGCGGATGATAGCTGCTCAGCGCATCTTGGTAGGCAACCTTCTGCGCGTCTACCATCAGCTCATTCAGACGCTCCACGCTTACGAGTCCTTGACGACGCTCGGCATAGAAGTTCGTTTCAAAAATGAATCTCGCATGAATATTCATGAAGAAAGCGATCGCCCGCTGGATTTTATCTTCAAGCAAAATAATACGCTCTTCATCGGTCGATGCGCTCTTCACAACAGCGTCCGCAACGATCATTTCCGCGAACGTAGACGCGGTTTCCGCCACGTTCATGGCGTACTCTTGCGCGAGGGCCGGCATATCCGTCATAACGTGCTGATGGTAGCCGTGGCCAAGCTCATGCGCAAGCGTTGAGACGTTGTTCAGCGTGCCGCCATACGTCATGAAGATCCTTGTCTCTCCCGCGACAGGGAACGATGTACAGAAGCCGCCTGGGCGTTTCCCAGCGCGGTCCTCAGCTTCAATCCAGCGATTCTCGAAGGCTTGCTCCGAGAAGGCGGCCAGCTTCGGACTAAAGCGCTCGAACTGCTCGATAATGAGGCTTGCGCCTTCATCGTATGAAATTTTCTTCGAGGAGTCACCCAGCGGTGCATCGACATCCACCCACGCCAATTTCTCAACGCCAAGCAGCTTCGCTTTGCGGTTCAAATATTCGACGAAGATCGCTTTGTTGCGGTCGATGACCTCCCACATGACATTCAGCGTTTTCTCTTCCATGCGATTAATCGCAAGCGGCTCTTTATGTATGCTGTTCCAACCTCTGTATTTGTACACTTGAAGGCGGAATCCGGCCAGATGATTCAGCGCTTCTGCGCAGTAATCTTCCTTGTCTGTCCAGGCCTTTTCCCAACTGTCAAACAATGCAAGCCGTTCTTCACGGTTCTCTGTGTGCAGCTTATTAAACGCTTGGCCGGCGGAAAGTTCAACCGTTTTTCCGTCAACCTCCACAGGCATACGGAATTGACCTACGGTAGAATTATACAAGTCGCCCCACCCATGATAGCCGTCTACGGCCAAATCATTGATTAATGCTTCTTGCTCCGGCGACAGTTTTTCTTGTGCCAACGCACGACGTTCATGAAGTGGAAATGCGATCGCTTGGAACGGTTCTTTCTTCAAAATCTCTGACCATACCGCGTCCGGAATACCAGTAAGCACTTGGTCAAAATGTGTAAGTGACGACAGATGCTCAGCGTATAAGCTTTTGACCTGTCCATTCAATACAGGCGCTTTCTTATCCTTCTGATTATCGGCAAGCAGACAGCCTACAAAAGAATCAGCCTCGTGAATATTTTTCAAATTACTCTGGAACAATTCAACCAGCTTCGCAAGACCATCCGTTTCTGCCGCTTGCTGCGGGGATGGTGTGTTCCGCACCTGCTCTTGGAAAGCCGCAATCGAAGCTTGAAGCTCCTTCAGATGTGCTGCGAATGCAGGAGACTCACTTCCACCAGGAAAAAAAGTTTCTAAATTCCACGTTTGATTAAGAGGTAAATGAAGCAAAGCCATCACCTTTCCTTTCCTACTTTCATTAAATCATAAACGGTCTATCAGGAGCAATCATCGTAATCTTCCTCATTGCTTATAGGTAAGAAGTATGATTCAATAAAATAAAGTTCCTGCAAAAAAATCGGAACGGGATGGTGTGATAACAATAATGAAACCGTTACAAATTTCTCCAGAAACAGCCGTTAAGTTGGCTGAGCAGCTTAAAGTACCTTTGGAACATCTCATGCATATGCCACAACATATTTTACTTCAAAAACTAGCAGAGCTCGCGAAATCTTCCACTTCGGAAACAAGCGAACCGGAATCGAAGTAAGCTGTGTTGTTTCCTTTTGCCAACACTTGGCCTTATGACATTGTAATGAAGGACGTTTATGTGGCCGAATGTCCGTTTTGCCATAGCTCCAATGTGCTGCTGCCGCTGAAAATCCACGAACTGAAATCCATTCACGAAGGTAAAAAAAAGCTGCTTGTGTTTCCTTGCTGTCACAACAAGCTGACGCTCATTGACACAGACCGCGACTATTTATTGGCGGACACCGCTATACGAACGAAACAATCGTAGCTTTCAAGCGCAAGGAGTAGAAAGAGTTCCTATGAATGAGTATCTCGTTCCTTTGACAAGTGCATGCACGCTAGTCACACTGAATTACGTGGCTATGAAAGTACGAAGCAAGATGCTGACCGATTCTTTCGAGCAGCTTCTTGCGCCTTTGCTCACCGGTCTTGCTTGTATCATCATGATGCTCGAACCTCTGCCTGAGCCGCTCGGTCTCATAGATTTACGCTCCTTGCCTATCTTCATGGCCGGCTTACGTTACGGAATGCCGATTGCCCTTCTTTCAACCGTCTTACCGACGGGCTTCAGCCTCATTTCACATGAAAATCATGCCTGGTTCAACATCGCACAAGATTTGCTCGCCCCTGCACTAATAAGCTCCCTGTTTCATAATAAAGAATACCGCAATGGCTTCTTGGACATTCCTATTCGACACGGTCTCCAAATATGCTCGTATGTCTTTCTCTTGCGCCTCCTGATTCATGGATTGCTCATAAGCCGCTTGTCCTGGCCTTATGTCGGTGATCAGCTTTTCATGTTGGCTATCATGTCCGCTACTTTCATCACGCTTATCATTATGGTTAATGATGAGAATAAAAGTTGGCGCTTACAACGCCAAATGGAGCTGCAAGCCAATCAAGACAGCTTAACCAAACTTCCTAATCTGCGCAGTTTTATGCCCATTGCCAACAATGCTCTCCATCGAAGGCAAATGTCTATCATGATGATCGATTTGGATAATTTCAAACAATATAATGATCTCTTCGGGCATCTGGAAGGTGATCAACTCCTGAGAGAAATCAGCCATGTCCTTCGGCACCATATCCGCGAAGAAGATTATCTGGCAAGATACGGCGGGGAAGAGTTCATTCTTCTCAGTTCAGAGACCGAACCGATTAAACTTAGCTTATACGCCCAACGCCTATGCTTTATGGCTGCCCAATCGTTCCTTCATAAGAACCAAAGCGTCGCAACACCTATTACGATTTCTATTGGCATTTCTACCGCTAAATCGCTCCAGGCTGCATTAACCCAATTGATCTATGAAGCCGATCAAGCCCTCTATGAATCCAAACGCCAAGGAAAAAATCGGTTCACCCACTACAAGGAACTCCAAGTGCTTGATCAAAAAATGAACGCTTAACTATGCAAGGGATCGCACTCAAGCAATCGCCACATCACATAGGCAAGCGTTCATCTCATTTTTTATTCGAGTTATTAAGTAGCTTGTTTCATTTCGTCCGGCAGTTCCATACGGATGGCGAGCATATCTTCGCGAGTTACAATCCATTGTTCGCGGCTTGCTCGAATCATCGCAGCGTCCATGATTTTACGGTCGTTAATGATGCGAGAAAACCATTTGACTGCATCATTGAAACGGCCCAATCTGCGGTTGAGTTCCCCCATCAGAAACATTAGCCTTGCATTGTTGAGCTCCATGCCTTCATTTTCATATACGTGCACATACGCTTCCAAGGCAAAAGCTAAGAACCGCTTCTCTTGCTCCCAATCGCCTTTGGTTCTGTATAGCCACGCCAAGTGGTGAAGAAGTCCTGCTACAACGCGGGATTTCTCCTCTTTAATTTGCGCGCTGACCAGCGCCAGCTTGTAACCCTGCAAGGTAGTCTCCCACGTTCGTTCGCCGCCAAAGCTGCGCATCGTCCAGTTTTTCGCAATCTTCTCGTGAAAGGCTTCACGTTGCGCTGACTTCCACTTATCTGAAAAGTTTTCCGTATGCGCATAACCGCAGTAAGGACAAATCCTCACGATATAGTAATCAGGGTTAATGCCCTTATAGTGAACGCAGAAATCCGCGTCTGTTTTGCTCGCTTTTTTGAAGCTTGGACGAACCTTCATGGATTTGAAGGAATTGTCGCAATACGTACATTTCACTGAAATCTCGTACAAAGGTTCAACCATCTTGAAACCCCGCCTCTTCTCTGGAAAGTATAGGAAAGAAGAACTATTCTCCTTCAGGTGTATTCACAAAATGATAAGCGGAACCTTTCAAACGTTGCAGTAAAAATTCCCGTAGATCCTGCGGCAAACCCACTTCCTCCATAGCTCCAGCCATACAGCCTAACCATGCGTCTGCACGTTCCACTGTGATAGGAAAAGGCATATGCCTCCCTCTCATCATAGGGTGTCCATGGACATCGGAATACAGCGTCGGACCTCCAAAAAATTGGCTTAAAAACATATATTGTTTATCCATAACCGGTTCAATATCCGAAGGGAACAGGGGCGCCAACAAAGGATTCTGCAGCACTCTAGGATAAAATGCTTCCACAATCCGGCGAACCGTCTCTGCTCCCCCCATCAATTCATACAGCGTATTGCGTTCTTGCTCTGACATGGTGAGAACCTCTCTGCTCGTAATGACTTAATAGTTTTCTACATCCTCATCCCCTGCATGCATGAGTGTTTCTCGAATGACAAAAACGAACATACAAACGACCAAACCGACGATGACACTTGTCATTTGAATCACTCCCGCGGCCTAGGATATAAGACTATTACTAGTCCTATTTTACCATAAATACACTTACATAACAGTACCAAAGTCTAAGTTTTTTAGGCCGGCATGTCTGTCCCATTTCCTTCATATAGTTGAGGAGGAGGTGTAGAGTTCCATGGAGAAAAGAAACTTTACCGCGGCGCTACTTATGGCCTTTGTTGTTATTGCCATTATTCTATGCTTATTTGCCTTCCCTCATGCCGGACTTCAAGCAGCCTTGCGCGGTGTTTCCATTTGGTGGGACGTGCTCTTTCCCGCACTCTTTCCCTTCTTCGTCATCTCCGAAATTATGCTTGGCTTCGGTATCGTTCACTTCTTCGGCACACTGCTGGATCCGATGATGCGCCCTGTCTTCCGTATCCCGGGCATCGGCGGCTTCGTCGTGGCTATGGGCTTCGCAGCCGGTTATCCTGTCGGCGCCAAACTGACGGGCCAGCTGTGGACCCAAAAGCTCGTAAACCGCGAAGAAGGCGAACGGCTCGTCGCATTTACAACAAGCTCTGATCCCATTTTTTTGATTGGAGCTGTTTCAATAGGCTTCTTCCATGACGCCTCACTCGCTATCATTCTGGCAGTAGCTCACTACGGAGGCTCTCTCATGATTGGATTGATGATGCGATTCCATGGCAAGAAGAGCCGCCCTACCAAGCAAAAGAGCGCCAACCAAGGCTGGATATGGAAGCGCGCTTTTGAATCCATGCATGATGCCCGCATGTCCGATGGAAGATCCATCGGTACGCTTCTCAGCCAATCCGTCCTTCAATCGGTAAATTTAATTTTCGTTGTAGGTGGACTTGTTGTCTTCTTCTCCGTTGCCTTGGAAGTCTTAACTCAAGCTAAGGTCATGAATGCTATATACATGCTCATCGATTCCCTTTTGCGCTTTACAGGACTTCCCCTTGAATTGTCACAAGCCGTCATGAACGGTCTATTCGAGGTGACGATCGGGGCCAAAGCTGCTGGGAATGCTCCTGCAGCACTGGCGCTTTCCAGCAAAGTTGCCATTGGAGCGTTCATTTTGTCATGGGGAGGATTGTCGGTGCATGCTCAGATCGTTAGTCTGTTAAGTCATACCAACCTGCGCTATATGCCTTTTTTAATCTCCCGTTTCATCCATGCCTTGCTTTCCGCAGCTATTGTGATTATTTTTTGGGAGCCTTTGCAGGTCTTCCGAGACGCCAAAACGGTTTTCATGCCCCAGTATGATCCAACATCTCCCGTACTCAGCTATCTCAGGCTCCTGCTCCCTATGAGTGGAACCGTTATCTTGGCTGCTTTTACTGTCATTGCGGGGCTCTTTGCTGCATATTCCTTACTTAGACTCGTGTATGAAAAAGTTGGTGGAACAAGATAATAGGGGTAATTACCATGACAATGATAATTACAATCATGATGATAAAAGGGAGTGAACATACCGTATGCAAAACTCCGTCCTCCGTGTAGCCAAAACATTGCCTACTGCGATTGAACGTTTATCCGAGCTGGCCATTAATCTATGGTTTAGCTGGAACTATGATGCTCTGCAGCTTTTTGCACAAATGGATCCTGTCAAATGGAATCAAACCGGCCATAATCCCGTTCGTCTCTTATATGAATTGGACGATGCTAAACTTGATGCTTTAAGTCATAATGCGGAATTCCTAACCCGGTATCGACAAGTGATCGACAGGTTCGACGCTTATTTAAACGGACCCACCTGGTTTCAAGAAAAACACGGAGATCGAGGCTACGTCAAAGTCGCCTATTTCTCCGCCGAATTCGGCTTTCATGAATCATTGCCGATCTATTCGGGAGGCCTTGGCATCTTGGCAGGCGATCACGCGAAATCAGCCAGCGACTTGGGCATTCCCTTAGTTGGTGTTGGCCTTCTTTATAAAAAAGGCTACTTCACGCAAAAAATCGATGCTTCAGGCGGACAACAAAGCCACTTATACGATTATGACTTTGCCAAACTTCCGATTGCGCCGGTTCTTCACCAAGGCGCACCGCTCACCGTTTCGATTGATATGCCGGGCCGGGCCATCACCTTGCAAATCTGGCAGGTGCAGGTCGGACGCAATCGGATTTATTTGCTCGACGCCGATCATGAAGCCAATCAGCACGCGGATAAAGAACTGACCGCACAGCTATACGGCGGGAATCAGGATACACGAATTGCGCAAGAAATCGTGCTCGGCATTGGCGGCGTCAAAGCGCTTCGTGCGCTGGGCATTTACCCCAATGTGTACCATATCAACGAGGGTCACGCTGCTTTCCTTACTTTGGAGCGATTGAAGGATCTGCTCCATCATGGCCTTCCTTTTCACGTGGCCGTCGAAACTGTCCGTTCGGCTACCGTCTTTACCACACATACACCAGTTCCTGCGGGCCATGACACGTTCTCGATCGGGATGTTGGAGCATTATCTCGGACCGCTGTTTGGTGAGCTGTCACGCCATAAGCAGGCGATTATAGCACTCGGACTTGACCATCATACAGGTCAATTTAATATGACGCATTTGGCCATGAATACGGCCGGACTCCGCAATGGCGTCAGTAAGCTGCATGGTCAAGTATCCCGTGAAATGTTCAAAGAATTTCATGGACACATTGACGCTAGCGAAGTCCCAATCGGTTCCATAACGAATGGTGTTCATTTGGAAACCTGGACAGCTTCAAGCTGGAAAGAACTGCTGGACCGCTTCCTGCCCGGCACGTGGCGAGAAGAGCAAGCCAACAAGCACCAATGGCAGCAAGTGGAGGTCATCCCCGATGAATCGATCTGGAAAGTGCACCAGCAGTTAAAAGATGATTTAGTGAGCTTCGCTCGCCAGAATTTGATGGAGCAGCGCAGGCGCAATGGAGAATCCGAGCAGCGGATTGAAGAAGTTAGACATTATTTGAATCCAAAAGCTTTAACCATCGGATTCGCAAGACGGTTTGCCACCTACAAGCGGGCTAATCTGATTTTTAACGATTTGTACCGGCTTAAGAAATTAATTAATGACCCTGAACGGCCGGTCCAGTTCATTTTTGCCGGCAAAGCTCACCCTGCCGATTATCCTGGCCAAGAGCTTATCCGTGAAATTTACCGTGTTTCGAAAATGAAAGAATTCGAAGGTAAAGTCGTGATGCTCGAAAACTATGACATCAACATGGCTCGCTATCTCGTACAGGGTGTAGACGTCTGGCTGAATAACCCTCGAAGGCCCCTTGAAGCCAGCGGAACTAGCGGACAAAAAGCGGCAATGAACGGTGTGCTTAATTTTAGCGTGCTGGATGGTTGGTGGGAGGAAGGCTATAACGGAACGAACGGCTGGGCGATTGGGTCCACTGGTACGGCCGATTGGGCTGTGCAGGAGAAAGAAAATACCCAGTCCATTTATCACATTCTGGAGAAAGAAATTATTCCCTTGTATTACAACCAAGGAAGTCTCCCTCATCAATGGATTAGCCGGATGAAGCGCTCTATCCAATCGCTCAGCCCTATATATAACACACACCGCATGGTACAGGATTATACGGAAGAAACCTATTTGCCGACAGCGGATCGAGCACGTTTATTTGTTGCTAATGATTATGAGGTTGCGACGAAGGTTGCCGATTATAAGCAGTTCATCCGTAATAACTGGTATCAAGTAAAAATCATTGGGATCGATGACCGCTCCGCCAAATTATCTACGGAAGTGCCCTTAAGTGAAATCAAACCAACAACCAAGGAAGTGAGCGCGCAGATTTATTTCGGATCTATTTGGCCGCAGGATACAGCGGTAGAGATCATTTATTACGAGGACAACGGTGAAAAATGGGAACAAAGAATCATCCCGATGGAGTCATCAGGCGAACTGATTGAACACGTGCAGAGCTATAAAGCAAGCATACCCGGGCATCTCGTCCATGGGCCGCACTTCTCTATTCGCGTTCGACCTATTTCGACAAATTTCGCCCATTCTTTTGAGCTTTCACTAGTAACGAGCACATTATCATGGCAATAAATGTATGAATCCCTCTATTAAGCCCCTTTTGGGGCTTTTCTTATTTTCTTTTATAAATTATTATGAAAAGAGAACTTACGGTATGTGTATGCGTTCATGAATGCAAATCTAACCACTTGGTGATGCTATGGATTGGAATAAGGCACTAGAATTGGCATATATCGCACCGAACTCCGATTGTCATTTGATTGTTGTCGGTGAGTCCAAAGATGGACAGCCTTTTTGCTATGAAGATAATTTCTACATTGATAAAATTGGAGAAGACTCCTTCACAGTTTGTTTAGAGCTCGTGGGCGTGTTTCCATTCGACAAACTTGAACATGTTTCTTTTATTGAATTTTCTTTTAAAGACCGTGGAATTTTATACTATACGCACGTGGAGTTACTTCAACTTGAGTTAAAAAAAGCGATTTGTTACCTCACGCTATCTATTCCCGAAGAGATTCAGCAGCATCAGAACCGACAGCACAACCGGGCCAAGATCTCCCTTCGAACACCCATTACCCTTCAAATTGTCGGCATTCGCGGCTTATCCGCACGCAAGGGCGTCGCTTTCTCCGGACAGCTGCTTGATATCAGTGCAGGGGGTCTTTCTTTTGTTACGACAAATCGGCTTTTTTATCCCTTATTTCTGGAATTCAGCTTCTTACTATCAGGGTTTCCCCACCCCATTACCGCTTATGGCGAGATCATAAGGGTGACAAATTTCAGCAACGATTCCTATCGCGTCGCTGCCAAATTTCGGCATACACCTGAATCTATCCTGCAAGAAATTGACAAATACTGCACGCTTCAATAGGAGGAAAACGATTGAAATACAACGTCATTGAACGAGGCGATGATATCTCCAAGGAGCTGACTGCACGGTTCCACGCTCTCGCCGCTGAACAAGGTATGCCAAGGGATGAAGAGAATCCCGACATTGTCCTTTCCATTGGTGGAGATGGAACGATGCTGCAAGCCTTTCACAATTATGTACATCGACTGGATCACATTGCTTTCGTCGGGCTTCATACCGGACATCTGGGCTTTTTCGCAGACTGGAAGCCGCACGAATTAGATCATCTAGCTTCACTCGTGTTCAATGTGAACACCCCTGAGGACCTTCATGTTGTCCAGTATCCCGTTGTCGAGATCGAAATCACGACTGAAAATGGCGTGGAGACGCATCTGGCTCTCAACGAATTTACGCTGCGTGGCATTGAAGTATCGCTCGTTGCACGTCTGCACATCAACGACGAAATGTTCGAGATGTTCCGCGGTGACGGCATCTGCATATCCTCGCCGGCAGGGAGTACGGCTTACAACAAAAGCTTAGGCGGTGCCATGGTGCATCCTTCTTTGGAAGCCATTCAGGTTGCAGAGATTGCTTCAATCAACAATAGAGTTTACCGAACTTTAGGCTCGTCCATGATTTTGCCAGCGCACCATCACTGTGACATTTATCCCAAAGCACATCAGAATATGCTGCTTTCCCTTGATCATAAGTACATGCAGCGCAACGATGTCGTTTCTATTCGCTGCCGCGTTGCTTCCCATGTCAAAGTAAAGTTTGCCAGATTCCGTCCTTTCCCTTTCTGGAACAGGGTTCGGGAAGCTTTTGTAGGATTAGAGTTAAAATAAGCCAGAAAAAAGACGCCTTCCTTCCTCTTGCGAGTGGGAATGGCGTCTTTTTAGTTAATTACTCATTTTACATCTATGACGTGGTCGTCGATGGCTCAGAAGGAACCTGCTGTTGCTGCTTGTTTCCATTTACTTTTTCAATAATGAAATACGCGCAACCAAAGTTGCAATATTCATTCAAGTAATCCTGAAGTGCGGCAATGGAGGTTTCCTTCGTTGCTTTGGGGTGGATTTCCTTGAAGAAACCTCTCAGCCTTAATTGGCTGTACCCCCAATCGCCAACAATATAATCATAACGCTCTAAAACTTCGCTGAAGCGTTCTTTGAATACTTCAAAGTTCCAGCCATTTTTATGGTCGGTAACGAGCTCGTATGTTTTATTGGCAATATGAATCATGATGGTAGGAAGCTCTCCTTTCTATGACTCGTTCGTGTTCTAAACGTTCGATGCGGATTTAACCTGCTCATGGGCATGGTAGGAGCTGCGCACCAATGGCCCAGACTCAACGTGTTTGAATCCACGCTTCATGCCTTCTTCTTTTAGAAGAGCAAATTGCTCAGGTGTGTAATATTTGGACACCGCCAGGTGAGTTGTCGACGGCTGCAAATACTGCCCAATCGTCATAATATCGCAATCGACGGCACGCAAATCGTCCATCGTCTGCAACAACTCGTCCCATTCCTCCCCTACGCCAATCATGACGCTGGATTTGGTCGGGATGCTTGGGGCAATGCGTTTGGAACGTTGAAGCAGCTCCAACGAACGGCGATATTTCGCCTTGGAACGGACTCGGTCTGACATGCGTTCCACGGTCTCCATATTGTGATTTAGAATATCCGGCTTCGCTTCAAGAACCGTAATCAAAGATTCTTCCCGGCCCAAGAAATCCGGAATCAGCACTTCTACCGTGCAAAGTGGCAGCTTGCGGCGAATCGCTTTGATGGTTTCCGCGAAGATCATCGCGCCGCCATCCTGCAAATCATCGCGTGCAACAGAAGTTACAACGCAATGGCGCAGCCCCATTTGTAAAGCAGCGTCAGCCACGCGTTCAGGCTCTTGCAAATCGAGCTCCGTAGGCAGCCCTGTTTTCACAGCGCAAAAACGGCACGCACGCGTACAGATGTCACCCAAAATCATGAACGTAGCCGTTCGATTCGCCCAGCATTCATGAATGTTTGGGCATTTAGCTTCTTCACAGACCGTATGCAGCGTCTTCGAACGCATCATTGATTTAATTTCTTTGAAATTTTCATCTGTTTTCAGATTAATTTTTAACCAGTCTGGTTTTCTCTCTAATGGTTTTGTAGGCATTATATTTCCCGCCTTTTATTTGGTTTCTCAATGTTGTTATTATATCATGAATGCCTGACAAAACAATCCACTTTGCCAGCCAGTTGTGATACACTTATCTAGATGGACCAAAACAGCTCAGCTATTTACATATAGGCTGTATGGGAGGAAAGAAACATGAGCATACAAGAAGTAACGCGAGAGAAGGATCGCAAGCTTGGCGAGATTTTAAGAGGCATGGGCCGAGTATTGATCGCCTTTTCCGGCGGAGTAGACAGCACATTTGTCCTTAAGCGTGCACAGCAAGAGCTCGGTGATCAAGTTCTGGCCGTCACAGCCGCATCCGAAACATTCCCTACTCGGGAATTCGATGCAGCCGTCGAGCTTGCTGAACAAATTGGTGTCCCCCTGTACAAAACAGAGGTCAAAGAATTGGAGAATGCCAATTTTGTCGCCAATAATCCGGACCGCTGCTACCATTGCAAAACGGGTCTTTATTCACATCTGCAGCAATTAGCCAAAGAATTAGGTTATCCCTATATTCTGGATGGTTCCAATATGGACGATCTCGGTGATTACAGACCGGGGCTGCAAGCCAAGAACGAACAGGGCGTCCGCAGTACGCTACAAGAGGCTGGGATGACCAAAGATGAAATCAGACAGCTTTCCAAAGAATTAGGTTTACGCACTTGGAACAAACCGTCTTTTGCTTGCCTGTCCTCCCGTATCCCCTACGGAACACAAATTGAGAAGTGGAAGATTGACCAGCTGGACGAAGGCGAGTACTTCCTTTCACAGCTTGGTTTATATCAAGTACGCGTACGTCACCATGAGAAAATTGCCCGGATCGAAGTTATGCCGGATGAAATACATAAAGTGGTGGAGCATCGCGACGCAATCTACGAAAAGTTCAGTAAGCTCGGCTTTACTTACGTAACGCTGGATCTGCAAGGCTACCGAACTGGCAGCATGAACGAAGTGTTGTCTAAGGAAACCAAAGAAAAGGTGAAAGAAGCATCCTTATGATGGACTTGGAAAAGATTTTGAAGCTCGTACAGACGGGCGATCTGGACGTCGAAGAAGCCAAAAGGCAAATCATCAAGGAAGGCGGCGGCGAAGGCCCCGGCAACCTTGATCTCGGATTTGCCCAGCTGGACATCGATCGCGAGAAGCGCACTGGCTTCCCCGAGGTTATTTTCGGGGAAGGCAAAACCGCCGAGCAGATCGAGGCCATCTTTAGGCGGCTGATGGAACACACCGACCGCGTGCTGGCTACGCGGGTCGACGCAGTCAAAGCCGCCCATGTTATCGCTGCCGTGGAAGGTGTCACCTACCACGAAACAGCAAGGGCGCTCACTTGGTTCAAGCGACCGATGTTGAAAGTCCACGACGGCTATATCGCCGTCGTGTGCGCAGGGACCTCCGACCTCCCCGTGGCGGAGGAGGCCGCTCTTACGGCAGAATGCCTAGGCAGCCACGTCGAACGAGTATTCGACGTCGGTGTAGCCGGCATTCACCGGCTCTTCCGCCGGCTAGAACTTATTCGCGGTGCTAACGCGATTGTGGTCGTTGCCGGCATGGAGGGCGCGCTCGCCAGCGTGCTTGGCGGGCTCGTATCCAAACCTGTCGTCGCTGTGCCGACGAGCATCGGGTATGGCGCACACCTTGCAGGCGTGGCTCCGCTCTTGTCCATGTTAAACAGTTGTTCACCTGGTATCTCTGTCGTAAACATTGACAACGGCTTTGGGGCCGGCTATTATGCAGGGCTCATTAACAAAAATATGTCGAAACGAGCGTGAGATTCGTACCATGCGTATTCTATATTTGGACTGCTTCTCCGGAATCAGCGGCGATATGACACTTGGCGCTTTGGTTGATGCAGGGGCAGACCGGGCTTATATTGAAAGCGAGCTAACCAAAATTAAGCTTGAACCGTATGTCCTGGAATGGAAGCGTGTAATTAAGCGTGGAATTTCCGCACTTAAATTGGACGTCATCCTAGATCCGGAGTTCCCGCCTAAGAAACATCGTCATTACTCAGAAATTGTCAAAGTCATTCAAGGAGCTGGATTTAATGATCGTGTCACATCGCTCAGCTTAGCCATCTTTGAGAAAATTGGCATCGCTGAAGCGAAAATCCACGGAATTCCAGTTGAAAAAGTGCATTTCCACGAAGTCGGAGCTATCGACTCCATTGTCGACATCGTGGGTGTAGCCTTGGCTATCGACTCTTTGCAAATCGAGCGCATCTTCGCATCCCCTGTACCGTTAGGCTCAGGAATCATTCATATTGATCATGGCACATACCCGGTTCCCGCTCCGGCAACCTTGGAAATGATGCGTGGTTTACCTATCGCTTCAACGAACCATAGCCTTGAGATGACTACGCCAACTGGCGCTGGTATTATTTCCGGAATAGTGGACGAGTTCTCCAAAAGCTTTCCGCCAATGATCGTAGACACCATCGGATACGGGGCAGGCACAAGGGATTTGCCTAATCAACCTAACGTGCTTCGTGTCGTGGTCGGTAAAGTGGATCCTTTCATTGGCAAATGGCAAGTCGGTCATGAGCACATCGCGCATGAACATAACCACTCTCATGGCCATTCTCATGACGATCACCATCACCACCATGATCATGATCATCATCACCCGCATACGCACGATCATCAATAGGAACAAAAAACCTCTTCCTGAACTTTAGGAGGAGGCTTTTTTGTGCTGCAGCATAAACTGCATTCTAACTTCTTCATAGACCAATTTCAACGGTACTTGATACTCTTTGGCTATCCGTTCACATTCTTTAAATTCAGGGGCATACTGCACCAATTTACCTTGGTGATAACCTACCTTTACCGTTAACAATCCCCATTTGGTATCCACTTGCTCGAATTCTCTGCCTAATCTATGGCAGGAAGCGTGCATATACCGAATGCCCAGGGTCGTTGTTTCGCTAAAGATTACGTCTTCTATGGAAGAAAGTCGTGCCGCTTCAACCAGCACATTCAACATAATGCCTGGCCGCCCTTTTTTCATGATAATCGGTACGACATAGACATCATTAGCTCCAACATCGAAGAGCTTGTCCATAATATAAGAAACCCACTCTGGATTCATATCATCCAAGTTCGCCTGAATTAACAACATCCCATCATCAACATGCTCTTCCCTGTGATTAAAGCTCACCCTTCTCACCTCATACAGGCATCATAGCAAAAAATGGTTGAATACGAAAGTTGTAAGGATAAACATCCACAGAAGAGTACATCCTAAGAACTAACATTTCAGGAAGGATGATAGTGATGAAAAGCAAACCTTTTTGGGCGCGGGTTCTAGCTTGTTGCCTCCTCCTATCAGTAGCCGAATCAGGGACTCACTCACGTATGGCCGCTTCCCAAGCTGCTGCATCTGAACAGTCTTATGCCCCAGCTCCGTCGAAGGTAAACCCCAACCTGAACGCTGAGCGGAAAGAACTATTTGAGAAAACGAGTATAATTTCTGATATCCCTTGGGCTTACTTAGCTGCTGTCGATCAATATGAAAGAACAATGAATATTGCTAAGAAAAGGCCTGTGCACAAAGGAATTACAAGCATCTACTTCCCTGAGTCGGATTGGGCCGGCATGCTGAATCCAGACCAACAGGATACGAATCCAAAAAGCATTTCCTTTTTTCACGGCTACGGACGAGATGGCTCGGGGGATGGGATCGCAGAACGAAACAACGATCTGGATTTATTAGCTTCAATGGCCTTTCTGATGAGTAGAAACGGAACGAAAGAGGAAAATTTACTCATTAACTTATGGAATTATTATCAAAACTCACGCAGCGTCGAGCGCATCAAACAATTCGCTACTATTTATAACACACTTGGCACACTCGACCTAGGAGAACATGCATTCCCACTTCCAGTGAGCGCGGACTACTCTTATCGTAGCACTTGGGGAGACAGCCGCGGCTGGGGAGGACACCGCTCTCATGAAGGAACGGATTTATTTGCTCGGCATGGAGTGCCTGTCAGAAGCACTTGCTACGGTATAGTAGAAGTCAAAGGTTGGAATCCATACGGCGGTTGGCGGATTGGGATTCGCGATGTGAACAATATATATCATTACTACGCCCATCTTTCCGGCTTTCAAAAAAGTCTCAAAGAAAATGATATTGTCAAACCTGGACAAACCATCGGTTGGGTTGGCAGCTCGGGGTACGGCAAGCCTGGAACATCAGGGAAATTTCCGCCTCATCTCCATTTTGGTCTTTATCGGGATAATGGGTTAACGGAATGGAGCTTCGACCCTTACCCTTCTCTCCGAAAATGGGAACGTGAAGATGGAAATAAAAGAAGAAAATAAGCCGCTCCCTTATGGAGTCGGCTCTTTTTGTATCGTTTCTTGCGATTGATTTGCGTCTGCCTTTGGTACCGTTGTTCCGACATTCGGAACCTGTGGAAGCGATAAACTGGGCAGTCCTGCGTCCTTACTCCCCCCTACAGGATTCCCTTTGTTATCGTAATAATAAGTAGGAACATCCCCTACTACAAGGGAGTATGAAATAGGAATCTCTGTTTCTACAATCTCTGTATCCGAGTCAAAGGGGATAATAACCGATACTTCAGCAATAATGCGGACATAAACTTCAAACATCACCATATTAATCCCTGCATTTTGGGAGCGGGTGTTTAAATCAACTTTCACATTGCCAACCGGCAGCAGCCTAATCGGAATATCAGGACCAAACGAAGCGAGAATCGCACTGTTCATCGCTTGCCCAACTGGAATGTGCTCAGAGATGGATTGTAAATGATCAAGCTCACCTTGCACGGTTTTTATCGTATCTGATGTGATGCGCATATGTTCATTATAATTTAACATGAAACCCGTTATTTTTCCGTTTTTATCCATCTTCCAATCAATAAGCTGCTCTGCTTTCGTATTCCCTGCCACATGATCCGCAATGGCGCTATTGATCGCCTGTGTGGCAATCTGCTTAATTCGAACTTTCGCCAAGTTCATCAGTGGTGGTCTAAGATTGTGTTCAACATAAATAAAAAACTGCACACAAAATAAGACAAAGATGAGAAGACTGATTAACAGCACCTTTTTGCGGTTTGATTTCCCTGTAGGTCTGCTTCTCCACCGTCGCCTTTGCAGCATCCCATTCCCCCCTTGCCCCGCTTGTCATTAGTACTACCTTATGCGGACATGGAGTGAAAAAGAAGCCTAGGAGCTGTCCTTCTTCCCGCTGGATCCCGCCCCCCCTCTACTGTTCCAATGTTCATATGCTATGGGCACTATCCCATTCACTCAGAAGTTTAAAAATGATTTTACATATAATTATTTCCAAAAATGTATTGCAATAAGAACATATGTTTGATATCCTATGATTAGGAACATAAGTTCTTAATTTTTCATTTCAGGGAGGGCTGGATGGATTTTTCTCATATGTCTTTCGAGCAGTTTAAGAGTCGTTTCTCCACTGAAGATCTTTGTGCGCAATATATCTTTCACATGAAATGGCCTGAAGGCTTTATCTGCCCAAAGTGCAGCCATCGGCATGCCTATATAACCAAAACTCGTAAACATCCTTTATACGAATGCAGCGATTGTCGTTATCAAGCCTCTCTAATCTCAGGAACCATTATGGAAGGTAGCCGAACCGAACTGCGCAAATGGCTGTTAGCCATATTCCTCGTCTCCCGTACCGATCAGGGAACTACAGCTATGAGTCTTTCCAATCTCATTCAGGTTACTTACAAAACCGCTTGGCTAATCTTACATAAGATTCGGTCCTTTATTCAAAACTCCGACACACAGAGTCCCCTCTCAGGCTCCGTTCGTATTCATTCAGCCATTTATGGCCGTCCATTCAATCCTTCTGTTCATAGGCATCCACAAGAGCACCTTCTTCTCGTAGGTTCATCAAGTAGTGAATCATGCGACTCAAGCTACATCAAAATAAAACATGTTCAGCTTTCTTCCCCAAAGGAAAGGCATATTTCTCGTAATGAAATTCATACATTTCGCAAACAGCATATTGAAACTGACACTCAGAATGTCGAAATTATTACTGGTTTCTACACTCCACAACGTCTTCGTCCATTGCTCGAAATTGCCAAACAAGCTAGCAGCTGGATCAACCAAACCTTCCATGGTCTTGGAGCCAAACATTTGCAAACATATCTTGATGAATTTTGCTATCGCAGGAACCTCACCGCAAGGAACATTTCTATTTTCACTCATTTAAGTGAACTTTGTTTCTCCAAATCGGCACACACATACACATGATCTGAGTCACGGGGATAGTGGTCATATGCAGAGCCAACATAAATAAAACCACCTTCAAAGAAGGTGGCTCAGGAGTTTACATGTATTAGTAATAAATGATTAGTAACGATCCATAATCAGCTGAGTTTTCAAAGAATCTTGAGCTAGAAACCATCCTTTACCTTGCAAATACGTAATGAGTTCATCATGCTTGGCTGAAGCTGTCGATTGACTAGTTGTTTTGAAAGATGCTTCTACAACATATTCTGTCCCTGTGCCTGCTGCATTCCGAATTGGCCATACTTCGATGTATAGTTGCTGACCGCTCCAAGTACCAATAGAACGTTTGGCAAGTACGGGACCATAAATACGAGAGGAAGACAGTTTACTAGTTCCCCATCCGCTTGAGACCCAGTTATTAAATTTATCAGGAGCATTGTTGATAAGAAGACTGCGTGAATCAGCTTGGTTAGGAAGATCCATACCGCTATAACCTGATTTGCTGCCACTTTTCGTACGAGTAATACTCAAGGTTTTCTTTTGGTAACCCCATTCAACTTGAGCTTCATACCCTGTATCCCCTGAATTGAAGCCCTCTTGGTTAGCTAAAGTTAGCGCGCCATTGATATCATTACCTGTGATGGCATAACGTTTTTTATAACTAAGTTCGAAATCGTTCTCGCCTTCTGTTTTGCGAATTCTCGGACTCCATCCATTGTTGTAAATATCTTCAGCATTCGTGTCGAGAAATTGAACATTCATTTTCGTTACGGTTTCCGGCATACCAAATGCTGATCTAACGGTGCTTGTTAGCTTGAAGTCCGACCCAAGAACGGCACTCGGATTTAGAAGAAGCTTGACCTCATAATCCGGAACCATGTTGCTTGCAGCCGATGCAGATTGAGGGGCACCCCCAAATCCAACTAATGCACTTGTTCCTACGAGTGCCGCCATGACCAGCTTTAATGCCTTTTTCTTAAACATTATTTCAACTCCTCTACGTTTTTGGAAAGGTTTCCCTCTCAGACAAGAGCATAAAGAAGTTTTGTCATTGGATTGTCAGCTGAACGTGTCTTTTTTGTAAAAGATTTTACTCACTCTGGAAAGAATCACGCAAGTACTGGAAAAAACTATCAAAGAATGAGGACCGAATCCGATCTTCGTTGTATGTGAAATAGATATAACGTTTAAAGGGATTTTGGGGGATTTCACGATACACCAGCTCGTCTCGCTGCATCTCTTTTGCAATTGCCATCTTTGAAATAATCGAGACGCTGTCGCCGGTTAAGACCGCTTGCTTGATGGCCTCCAAGGAGTCCATTTCCATGACGGGTTTCAGTTCAATGCCTAAGCTTTTGGCCCATTTTAATGTCATGGTACGCGTGCTAGACTCTTGTCCATGCAAAATAAAAGGAACGTCCTTTAATACCTCTGGATGAAGATTAGGTTGCCTCGCCAAGCGATGTTTCGGGTTAAAAAAGAAAACCAGTTCGTCCTCACATAACGTTTCCCCGATCAGGGGCGCCCACTGAAAGGGCTCCGCCGACATAATGCCAATATCGATTTCATGATTTAAAAGCATTTCTTGAATGACAGGAGAGGTCCTGATGGTAAGTGAAATTGAAATTTGCGGATAAAGTTTAGAGAAACCACTTAAAATGCTCGGAAGCACATACGTGCCAGGCACGTAACTTGCTCCAATCTTCAAATGTCCGCTGCCTCTCTCATCAAACTCCTTAACAACTCTCTCCGCTTCTTGAGCCAACGCATTAATCTTCTTTGCATAGTGGTTCAAGGATTGTCCCGCTTCTGTCAAATGCACTTTTCCTGCTTTTGAATAAAATAAACCTACGCCTAACTCTTGCTCCAAGCTTTTCATATGAAAGGAAACCGTCGGCTGCTTCAACCCTAATTGATCGGCAACTGTGGTAATTCGTTTGTGTTTATCCAGTAGCTCTACGATTTGCAGCTTAATTAAATTCCAGTTCATTGCGAAACTCTCCTTATCCATCATGGCCTGCAGAATCATTATAGAAAAAATCTATGGAGAATAATAGTTTCCCAACAAAAACTTAACAATAGATTTACCTTAAGTTGACACTCCGCTAATTTTGCTCGCCTAAACTAAGATTGTTCCTAAGAACGGAAGGAAGCTTGAGATGACTTTACAACTTCACGGTATCAACAAATCCTTCGGCGCCTCGCCGGCGCTCAAGGACATTCAACTAACTCTTGCCAAAGGGAAATTTACAACTTTGTTAGGACCATCTGGGTGCGGTAAGACAACATTGCTCCGAATCATTGCAGGTCTAGAATCTCCAGATCAAGGTGAGATTCATTTCGGAGATGTTTGTCTCTTCTCCAAGAGCCGCAGAATTAACCGCCCGGTCCATCAACGAGATTTTGGTATGGTGTTTCAGGATTTTGCCCTTTGGCCGCATTTGACGGTCTTGGAAAATGTTGCTTTTGGACTCAAGGCAAAAGGCGATACAACAAATTGGCGTCAACGTGCAATGGAAGCTATTGACTTGGTTCAACTTATGGGAATGGAGAAGCGATATCCCCATCAACTGTCCGGCGGACAACAACAGCGGGTCGCACTTGCCCGGGCCATTGTGGTTCGTCCACAGCTTGTCTTATTCGATGAGCCCATGAGTGCTTTAGACGCTCTATTGCGCGAAGAAATGCGTATCGAACTTATGAATCTGGTACGAAATATTGGCTTCACGGCCATTTATGTAACACACGACCAGATCGAAGCCATGTCCATGTCGGATGAAATTGTTGTCATGCAAAGCGGGGTCATTTTGCAAAAAGACACACCTGAGGCCATTTATCGTAAGCCTACCCACCCGTTTACAGCCCGTTTTATCGGTAAGACCAACTGGTTGGAAACGGACAAGCGGCTCATTCGCCCTGAACATATCCATTGGGAACGCTTGACGGAACATGACCTTGTGTATTCAGGGGTAGTTCAAGCTATCAGCTATATCGGCGAACGCTATGAAATCAGTGTAGATGTTGGTGAAAAAGAAGTTTGGATGGCCTATCATCCATCACGATTGGCGATAGGTGAAAATGTAAACCTTTATATTTCAAAAGAACAGATTCATGAATTGTAATGAGTTGAAATCAACCAAAATTGAGAGGGTGCATGTAAAATGAAAACGAAAATGAAGAAGAACTTTCAAATGAGTACCATTGCTTTGATGTCCGTTCTATTAGGTGTTAGCTTAACTGGCTGCGGCACAGCAAACAAAACCTCCAATTCAAGCCCATCTACAGCTACTCCAGCTGCTTCAACGGCTGCTGCAACAGTGGCACCAACGCCTGAGGCAAAAAAGCTTAGCGGAAAAATTGTTGTTTACAGTGCAGGCCCGGCTGATCTAGCCACCAATATCCAAAAAGGCTTTAAAGCCAAAACAGGTGTGGAAGTTGAAATGTTCCAAGGCACAACAGGTAAAATTTTAGCTCGTATGGAAGCTGAGAAAGCAAATCCTGTTGTTGACGTAGTTGTCTTAGCATCCCTTCCTTCAGCAATCGGTATGACAAAAAGTGGATTAACTCTACCTTTCAAAGAAGCTAAAAATGCCGACAAGTTGATTGCGGATTATTCCGATAAAGATGGAAATTATTTCAGCTACAGCCTGTCTGCACTAGGTATTGCTTATAACACTAAGACTGTTACTAACCCTCCAAAAGAGTGGAGCGATCTAACCAAACCAGAATGGAAAGATAAAGTGAATATTCCGGATCCTGCTCAGTCTGGTTCAGCACTTGATTTCATGACAGGCTACGCGAATAAAAACGGTGATTCTGCTTGGGACTTGTTTGGTAAAGTGAAAGCTAATGGCGCTATTATTGCAGGTGCAAACCAAGAAGCTATGGATCCTGTTATTTCCGGTGCTAAAAGCATCGTAATGGCAAGCGTTGACTACATGACATATGCCTCCAAAGCAAAAGGCGAGCCAATTGATTTAATTTATCCTGCAAGTGGGACAGTCATCTCACCACGCCCTGCCATGATTATGAAGTCCAGTAAAAATGTAGATGCATCTAAGGCATTTATTGAATACCTACTTTCTGACGAAGCGCAAAAAATGGTTACTGACTCCTACCTGCTTTCCGGACGCAGTGATATCCAAGTACAAGGAAGAGTAAGCGCGAAAGACATTCCTGCCATTAAGGTTGACTGGAATTGGATGAATGATAATCAAGCCGGCGTGACACAGAAATTTACGCAACTGTTCAAAAAGTAAGCTCCGGACGGGGATGACGATTAAATGGTATTCAAACGTACGGGGACGTTTCTGGCATTGCTGCTTCTAGCCATGCTGGTCGTCCTTCCTCTTTTATTTGTATCGTTCAAAAGTATTTGGGTGAATGGCTCACTCGATTTATTGGCACCCATTCGGGTCGTTTTGGAGAAGGATCTGACTGGTGTATTCAGTCACTCTTTGATGCTCGGTATATGGGTCGTGGTTGGTTGTACGCTGCTTGCGCTGCCCTTAGCTTGGACTATGGCCAAAACACCGCTTCGCAAGCATCGTTGGCTCGATATTGTGCTGCTCATACCTTTCATGACACCGCCGTATATTGGCTCCATGGGATGGATCTTATTTATGCAGCCTCGCGGTTATCTTGAGCAATTTTTTCCAGGGGCGCAATGGATTAGCAGCCAGTTCTTCAGCTTATTTGGAATGATTACGATCATGAGCCTTCATTTGTTTCCGTTTCTCTACTTAATTTTACGTAATGCAATTCTCCAAATTGGCAGCAACAAAGAAGAGGCTGCTGCTGTTCACGGGGCTAGCTTCTTTTATTCGCTACGCCGTGTCATGCTGCCGCTAGTGTTCTCCAGCTATATCATGGGCGCACTGCTAATCTTCGTCAAAACTTTGGCTGAATTCGGTACACCGGCAACATTCGGCCGGCGAATCGGGTATTTCGTGTTAACGACCGAAATCCAAGCCTCAATCTCTAGTTGGCCTGTCGACTTTGGGAAAGCAACATCGTTAGCTTCCCTATTATTATTGGCTTGTCTTGTACTTTGGTACATCCAATCGGTAGTAGTTCGCCGGAATTCTTATAATCTTGTCGGCGGCAAAGGCACCCGTGACAAAGTTTCCTTCTATCTCGGCTGGCAGCAAGCGATAGCCTGGCTTTATGTAGCTCTGTTACTCGCTGCATCCATTGGCATCCCGTATTTCTCCATCATTTCAGCTTCGCTGATGAAGCTCCGCGGAGGCGGGCTGGCGTGGAACAATCTAACGCTGCTTCATTACGGCGAGCTGCTGAAATGGGGCTCACCAAGCATGAAGGCGCTGTTGAACAGCCTAGGGCTCGCTCTGCTCGCCGCTTGCTTAGCAGCCGCGCTTGGCACCTGGTTCGCCTTAACGATCGGCCGTGCCAAGCGGCTGCCGCAGCGCATAACTGATATGTTCAGCCTGCTGCCGAACACAGTACCTGATATGATCCTCGTCGTTGGACTCATTATGTTATGGAATGCGCCATGGATGCCGCTGCATCTCTACAACACCTACGGCATGGTTGTCCTCACTTACGTGGTGTTCTTCCTGCCGTATACGGTCCAATACGTCAAGGCACGTAACGGCCAGCTGGACGAATCCTTGCGGCAAGCCGGGCAAGTCTTCGGCGGGCAACCCTTGTACGTGTTCCGACGTATTGTTCTGCCACTGCTGCTGCCGGGTATTGTCGCCGGCTGGATGATGACCTTCACCATCTCGCTTAGAGAGCTAGTCGCCTCGCTGATGGTGCTTCCGCCGTCGATGCAAACGTCGGCCACCTATATTTTTGCTCAATTTGAACAAGGCCAAATTTCGCTCGGCATGGCGATGGCCGTCGTTTCCGTCGGTCTCACAACGGTGCTGCTGCTTATTGTGAACAACATGAATACAAACAGAAAGTGGAATGTGGAATGATGCAATTGAACGTTTGGGGCGGCGCTGGCGAGCACGGCCGCTCCTGTTATTGGATAGGTAATGAACAGACATCCATTTTACTCGATTGTGGTGTAAAACGGGAGGGATTCGGAGAATATCCACTGATGGATCCGACCAAGGTTGCGGAATTGGACGCTGTATTTCTTTCTCACGCGCATGAGGATCACTCAATCGCTATCCCTTCCCTATACAAGCTAGGTTATTCCGGCAAGGTATATACGACCCGCCTAACCGCTCAACAGCTTCCTGGGTATTATGCCTCTTGGGAGAAACATGTCAAACTGCAAGGTGGAGCACTGCCTTACGATGAAGCGGATATCGCGCGTGTCCAATACGCTTTCATCGAAGACATGGCCCCGCCTCAGCAATGGATTGAGCTCTCTTCAACACTTCGCATATGTTGGGGGCGTAGCGGTCATATGTTGGGTTCGATATGGATGCTTCTAGAAATCGATGGTAAGCGATTGTTTTTTTCCGGAGATTACAGCGAAGATGCCCTGCTTCTGGGCACAGATGTACCAGAGGACATCATCAATGGAGGCATTCCTCTAGATGCAGCGATTATTGATGCCGCTTATAGCACCGATACCGAATACCAGAGCGAGAAGCTGGAGAAACTTTTCACTACGGCTGAGGAGATTTTAAATGAAGGTGGTCAACTGCTGCTGCCTGTTCCTGTTTGCGGTAGAGGGCAAGACTTGCTCCTGCTTATGCGTCAGCGTTTCCCCAAAACGCCGATACGGGCCGAATATGAGCTCATTCAGGCTATGGAACTAATGCTGCAACACGCCGATTGGTTGAAACCAGGCATGGAACGCATCCTTACAGAGGCTTTAAGCAATGGATCCTTTGAATTCATCCACAATGAGGATCAACGTGAACGATTATTCCATGAGGATATAGCCAATTCACGGGCAGCTATCTGGTTCACAAGTGATGGGATGATGCAATCTCCCAAATCTCAATGGTACTACGAGCAGTTTCGCACAAACATGACGAATGGCATTCTTTTAACCGGGCACGTCGCTATGGGAACAAGAGCACAGCGGCTTCTAGCGATGAGCGATGAAGACCGCGGCTGTCAATTGAGAATGGTTCGATACAAGATCCATCAAGGGTTGCCTGATGTGCGCAAAATGACGCAATCGTTAAGCAGCAAACATAAGCTTCTAGTCCATGCTCCAAAAAAAGAAACAGATGCCCTGCTTAAGCAGCTAGCATCTGAAGGCATTGAACATTTACTTTCCTTACAACCGGGTGATACAGTCAATTTGTAACTATACCGCTTATTATGATTTCAGCTCTTCCCACAACTGATCCCAAGAAGTTATCCGAGGCAAATTGAGATGCTGATTGTAGGATCGGTCTTTTACATAAGCTTTCACTGGCAATTGAGATAAAGTTTCAAGCACTTTCGGCTTATCGTCGAAATAATAATCCAATTGCAAGTCCTCGATAATATGTACTTTCTCGGAATCACTCATTCCGCAAAAGAAATGACCTTCCGCAACGGGAAAACCATTTTGAATAAGCCACTCTCGTGTCCGTTCCGTATGCTCTTTCGCTCTTGCCGTAATATAGTAAACCTCATGGCCCTGTTTAACTAACTCGTGTAAGATCTCACGTGCATGCGGGAATGGAGCACAGTCGGAGTAATAAATATCATCGCGGAGGCTCAGCCAGAGCTTCCCTCCCTCTTCTTTCGTCAACCCGAAAGCGTCATGAATCTCCATGGTAGTTAGAGCCTGAAACACATCCAACCCGATATTTTGATTCAGCTTGCGATTATAAATGTGAAAAGCATGTTCTCTTAAATTAATGAGTGTATCATCAATATCAAAACCAAATTTCACCGTTGCCCCTCATTTCACTAGTACCTTTATTCCTTTAGTATAAGCCCAAAAAGACTTGCAAATACAGAAGCTTGCCCTCTCGAAATGATGCAGCCGCGTAATTCTTCCACACCCACGCCTAGACTAGTGAAATCGCAGGAACTAAGATCGATTCCAGCCAATTTGGCTCCCGTGAACTGAGCACGATCCAGCTTACATGTCTCAAAGTACATCTTTTGCAGGGTTGTCTCATAGAAATCAGCACTTAAAAGCGAACACACTTCAAAAGCAACTTGTCTGAAATTAGCCATCCGGAAATTAACATAATCCCCTAAACAGGAATCAAACAGCACATTACGAATGGTCGCTCCTGTCAAATCCATCCCGATAATTTTGCAATTTCTAAATTCAGTTCTGTGAATTGTAGCTTCTCCGAAATCTACATTCGATAAATCACATTTCTCGAAAATGACGTCGGTCAGTTCAATGTCTTTCATAGCAATTCGTGTGAAGGTGACATTTCGAAAAATAATTTTATCAAAAGCAACTTTTGACGCTTTCTGATTATCCATTGTACAATCGCTTATAATTCCAGTGTGAAAGCTATCTTCCGAGTTCAGCCCCTCATCGGGCAGTGATATCGAAGGCAACTCTTTCGGCATCTTTGGTGCTTCAATTTTGAAAGTGCTCATTCGGATGCTCCTCTGTCTACTAGAATGATTATGTTTAAAAAATAATAACCGATGTCAGGCTCTGCAGCATAAAGAATAGCGAACCCCACTTACGTTTAATGAAGTTTCGGCCGCGAAATAGCCTTGTTTTGATTGTCGTAACAGGTAAGTTCACTTCTTTGCTAATGTCTTCCAGAGACATATCTAGAAAGTATTTATACACGATCAACGTTTTATATTTATCGGGCAGCTCGCGAATCATCAGTTCTACCTGTTCGGCTGTTTCTTGCTCAATTAATTGAAGTTCAGGCGTTTTCTCAAGGCTTGTCAACTTATCATAAAAAGGCAGCGCATCTTGAAACGGATTTGGATTCGTATCCATGGACAACTCCGACTTCTTTTTACGCAAAAAATCAATGGTCACATTTTTGCCTATGCTGAAAATCCAAGTAGAGAAACTTTTGCTTGCGTCAAAGCGATGGGAGTGCTGATACGCCCGTAGAAACGTCTCTTGTACGACATCCTCCGAATCCGATTTGTTACGCAACATCCGATAGGCTAACCGGTAAATTCTGTCCTTATACAGCTCAAGAAGTCGGCTGAACGCTTTGGAATCCCCTTGAGTCCACATTGTTGCAAGCTGACTATCGCTTAATTGCAGCATGTTACAGCTCCTTTTTCTTAACTGCCATCTTTTCGACTCTATCTTTATATTCTACCAAATCGAATCAAAAAAAAGAAACCTTTACAGGTTCCATAGGTGTCTATTTATCGATAAATTTGGACACAGATTCTGCTTTTTCAGAGGCTGCGACGACAATGAGCACGAGAATGATTCCACTGAGTATAAACCCGCCTATTATCATGCTGTGCACCTTCTTTGAATAGTTTGAGAATATCTTATTCAAAGATATGATGCACAGTGTCAATTAAGCACTCTTTTAATTATGAGATTCTGTCTTGTTCTTATTGCGAAGTAGACTGAGAACAATAGTACCGCCAAACAGAACAATAATGACTGAGAAGAAGAGAACATGGGAGATATGAACACCGAAAGCGCCTAAGATCATCTTAAGACCGATAACGATAATAAGAATGAACGCTGTTTTCTCCAATTCCGGAATTTTATCAATTAATTTCAGGAAGACTTGCGCCACGCCTCTCATCATGAGTACGCCCAAAATACCTCCGAGGAACAATACCCACACCTTTTCGCTGACACCAAAAGCAGCAAGCACGCTGTCCACACTAAATGCAATATCCATCACTTCTACCGCTAATACTGTACGCCAGAAGGAAAGACCTTTGTTCTTCACTTCGCCATTCTCATCCTCTTCATGTTTCTTGAAGAAGAGATTACTGATTGCGATCCAGAGGAGATAAAGACCACCAAGTACTTTAATCCATGTAATTTGAACTAAGAATGTACCCACACCGATAGCTACAAATCTAAAGATGTAAGCACCAATAAGTCCGTAAAATAACGCCTTTTTTTGCTGTTCCTTAGGTAAATGTCTAACCATAACTGCGAGTACCAACGCATTATCCGCCGAAAGCAAGCCCTCTAAGATAACAAGTGTACCGATTATCCCCCAGTTTACGGGATCTGTCACTGTTTCCGATAACACTTCCCAGCTAAAAAAGCTAAGAAAGTTATTGATGAAACTCTGAAAAAAATCTGTCATGCGCCTTGCCCCTCCTGTAATTATCCCTAGTATTTACTGCCTGCAACCCACTCTCATCCCCATCCGAGGAGTCATATCCAATTGCGCTAAATTCGTACTCTGCGCGTATCTATATAATTCTCCTGCAACTATAGCTGTCTCGATGGAGAAGTGATTTTCCAGTTCATATTCCAGCATATCATGCCTAGTGCTTGGATGAAGTATGCCTATTGGCTAGCAAAGGGGTGATGCCTAAACTGCACCACCCCACCTAGTTTAAGCTTTACTCCGCATCAAGTCCATAATTTTTGCATAATGCTTGAAGACCGCCTTGGAAGCCGCTTCCAACCGCTTGGAATTTCCATTCCTGACCTTGGCTGTCTCGGTATAACTCACAAATGACAACCGCAGTTTCAATTGAAAAATCTTCCCCTAGATCATAGCGTAAAATTTCTTGATTTGTTACTTCATCGAAAAGACGAACGAACGCATTGGACACTTGTCCGAAATTCTGATTGCGGCTTGCTGCATCATGGATAGTTACGGCAATACCGATACGGTGGATATGCGCAGGGATTTTCGAGAAATCAACCTTGATCTGCTCGTCATCTCCGTCTCCATCACCGGTCCGGTTGTCTCCCGTATGTTGAACCGAACCATTTCCACCAATCAAATTGTTATAAAAAATGAAATCCTCAATGCCTTTGGCTTTATTGTCTGCATGCAGCAGAAAAGCCGAAGCATCTAAATCGAAAGAATGACCGCCGGAATATTTGTTGGTATCCCAGCCTAAACCGATAATCGCCTTCGTTAAACCAGGGTTTGTTTTGGTTAAGTCAATTCTTTGACCTTTGGACAAGGAGATTGCCATATCCAACAGCTCCTTAGAATATTTTTGACTTATTAGGAAGTTTGCAAGCCGTAATCACGAGCTAGTCCACCAAGACCATCTTTGTAGCCGCTTCCGATTGCGCTGAATTTCCACTCGCCACTGTGACGGTACAACTCGCCAATTACTACGCCTGTTTCGATAGAGAAGTCTTCGCCAAGATCGTAACGAATCAATTCCGCACCAGATCCTTCGTTAAGGATACGCACATAGGCATTAGACACTTGTCCGAAATTTTGGCTCCTTACATCCGCCTCATGAATCGTAATACAGAATGCGATTTTTTCTATTTCAGCTGGCACATTAGCCAGATCCACGCTAACTTGCTCATCATCCCCGTCTCCAGCACCTGTACGGTTGTCACCGTTATGAATGATGGATCCATTCGCATTTTTGCGGTTGTTATAGAAAATAAAGTCAGCTTCAGAATTCACTTTGCCAGCTGCGTTCACACAGAAAAGGGAAGCGTCTAAATCGAAGTCTTTACCGCCATCATATTTATTCGTGTCCCAACCTAAGCCAACAACCACTTTCGTCAAACCTGGGTTTGATTTTGTCAAATCAACTTTTTGACCTTTAGATAATGAAATCGCCATAGATAATGACCTCGCTTTGTATAGTGGATTAAGTGTAGCGTTTAACTAATTGACCAATTGTCGTATCCGTGCTGGCTTCACCAATCGCATTGAATTTCCATTCGCCGCTATGACGGTATATTTCACCGACGATCAAAGAAGTTTTCCCAGCATAGTTATCCGTTAAATTAAATTTAACCAATTCTTGATTATTGGAATCATTCAGAATTCGAATATAAGCCGATTGAATCAGACCGAAATCCTGCTTTCTATTAACGCAATCGTAGATATTTACGACGAAAATGATTTTATGAACGTCAGCAGGCACTTGACTCAAGTTAACCGAAATTTGCTCGTCATCGCCATCGCCTTCACCTGTACGGTTATCTCCGGAGTGAACAACGGAGCCATCGGGACTTTGCAAATTCGCGAAGTACACGACATTTTTCTCTTTTGTCAGTTTACCATTCGCATCCAATAAAATCACTGAAGCGTCGCAATCGATCTCGACCGTTGTTTTTTTCGTTCCGAAAAAGCCTTTTTTCTCAAGCACAGCAGGATCCCAACCGAGACCTACAACCACTTTAGTAAGACCAGCATTTCCTTTTGTTAAATCGATCTTTTGACCTTTGACCAAACTGATAGTCAATCAGGCCACCTCCTTCACAACTTGTTTTGTAGTACGCTCAATACTTTGATACGGATGAACGCCCATCACGTTTCACAAGTTTCGATTAATTTTTCAGACTCCATACATATTTTTACTTTACAACACTATTTTATCCAAAATTCGCTAATTTTTTTGTTTGATCGATCCTGGAAGAATTGGTTTAGCAACCAGCTTAATTGGACAAACAGATAATTATCACATCTAAGGAGCGTTCTCATGGATGCAAGTTTGTCGAATTCATTGGAAGCTGTTTCCTACTCACTCGATGATAACCTTCGAACTCTTCAGGTTATATATACAAAATGCAAAGATGTCAATTTCCACGATTTCCTTATTGGAGGAACAACCAGAGCCCTCATCGTTTATATCGAAGGGATGGTTAATCTTGAATCATTGGATCGAAACGTCCTAAGTCCTTTACTTAGCGAGACTATAGAAGAATGGAATTACACGGAAAAGGAACTGTCATCCATGATTTCCATCTCGGACGTCAAGGAGGCTTTGACATTCTCGGACATCATTGCTCATCTTTCTGTGGGCAATGTCGAACTTTTCATCGATGGAATTCCTTTGGCATACTCGCTAGGTCTCGCTCAATGGGAAAAGAGAAACATCGAGGAACCGTCGGCAGAATCCGTTATTCGCGGCCCACGCGAGGGATTTACAGAAACAATGTCTGTTAATACAGCCATGCTTCGGAGGAAAATTAAAAGTCCCTCCCTCAAAATGGTTTCGTACAAAATAGGAAAACACACACGCACGGAAGTCGTCGTTATTTACATGGAGGGCATCGCCAACGAGGGGCTCATTCAGGAAGTTGAGCAACGGATTGCCGAAATTGAGATCGACGGCATTCTGGAAAGCGGATATATCGAGGGGTTAATTGAAGATCATCCGCTGTCCCCTTTTCCGCAAATTCAAGTAACGGAACGTCCGGATGTTGTCTCCGCGGCGCTTCTGGAGGGCCGTACAGCCATTCTGGTAGATGGAACGCCATTTTCGTTGATAGCGCCCGCCACTCTGTTTTCGCTTTTGCAATCGCCAGAGGACTATTATCAACGATTTATTATCGGAACCTTAATTCGATGGCTGCGCTATATGTTTTTTTTCATAACACTGCTGCTCCCGTCTTTGTATGTGGCTATTTTGACCTTTCATCAAGAGATGGTTCCCACATCCCTTTTGCTTAGCATTGCAAAGTCCAGAGAGGATATTCCGTTTCCCGCACTCGTTGAAGCTCTGCTCATGGAAGTTTCTTTCGAAGCACTCCGCGAAGCCGGTGTCCGTCTCCCTAAGCAGGTAGGTGCCGCTGTCAGTATCGTAGGCGCGCTCGTCATCGGACAAGCCGCAACCTCTGCGGGTTTGGTGTCGGCTCCAATGGTCATGGTGGTGGCTATCACGGGAATCGCCTCCTTCATGATGCCGCAGTATTCCACTGGCATTGCTTTGCGAATGCTCCGATTTCCCATCATGATTTTATCGGGAATTCTAGGGCTGCTAGGACTCATGCTTGGATTTATTGTCATCGTGATCCACCTCTGCTCCTTAAGGTCGCTTGGCGTTCCTTACCTGCAGCCACTTGCGCCGATTAAAGCAAAAGAGTTGAAAGATGTACTCATTCGTGCGCCAATCTGGTCCATGCGGACCCGCCCTAAATTTACCGGAAAGATGAATGCGATTCGGCAGCCCTCTGGACAAAAACCAGACTCGCCAAAAGGGGATGACATTCATGATTGAAAAGGGACGTATCTCCCCGCTTCAATTAGCCATCATTATGCATCCGACTGTCCTCGCTACCGCCACTTTATCTGTCCCGTCCATCACGATGAGAACCGCCGGCATTGATATGTGGATGACACCGCTGATTTCGGCAATGGTAGGGCTGTTGTCAGTGATTGTCATGTATCGTCTGTATATCAAATATCCGGAATTAACCTTCATCCAATATACGGAATCAATTCTCGGCGTGTACGCAGGTAAGGCACTCTCCGGCTTCTTTCTCGTGTCGTTTATCTTTACGAATGGGCTCGTTCTGCGCGAATACGGGGAATTTGTCATCGGTAACTTTTTACATGAGACACCGATAGCACTCGTCATTTTTTGTATGGTCGCTGTATGTGCGTATGTCTTATATGAGGGAATTGAGGTGCTCGCCAGAGTCTCGCAAATCCTTATTCCTTCGGCTGTGCTCATCATTTTCATCATGCTGATCTTGATGATTCCTGATCTTCATCCCAAAGAGATGTTTCCTATTCTGGGAGATGGCCCGCTTCCCCTACTAGTGGGGTCACTTGTCCCCTCATCTTGGTTTACCCAGTTTTTTATGCTGTCGTTTCTTTATCCATTTTTGAATAAAAAGCGGCATGTTTTGCAGTGGAGCTTCCTTAGCGTCGGCATTGTCATGATCACCTTGCTTACGATTAATCTGACCATCTTATTAATGTTCGGATCACTTACGGTTCAATTCAATTACGCTTTCCTCATTGCCGTACGTTATATTTCCATCTCTGACTTTCTGGAACATATAGAAGCACTAGTGATGACAATTTGGATCATTGGGATGTTCATTAAAGTATCGTTGATCTACTATGCCACCGTGCTTGGTACGGCGCAATGTTTGGGGCTCTCTGATTATCGGCCTCTTATCATTCCGGTTGGCTTTCTGATACTGCTGCTCAGCTTTTGGGTTTCTCCCAATTTTCAGGAGCTCATGCATGCTATAGGAACTACTATCCCTTTTTTAGCATTGATCACACAGCTTGGTGTTCCCTCCATGCTTCTACTTGCCGCTTCTTTCAGAAAGGGGCAGCAAGGATGAAAGCGTTGCTGAAGCTACTTTTACTGGCAAGTCTCTTCACTCCGCTGCTGACAAGCTGCTGGGATCGGACGGAAGTGAACGATTTGGCGCTCGTCACCGGAGCAGCGATTGATAAATATGACGACACTTCGATCGAATTAACGATACAGATTTTTATTCCACGAAGTCCCGGGGGCGGCGGCGGCGGGTTGGAAAGCAGCAACAAAGGGGGCAGCATTCAAACTTCCCTCGTCAAATCCGCGGTAGGCGTAGATATTGCGGATGCGGTTTCTAAGATTCAAGAGAAGATGCCGCGCAAAATTTTCTGGGGTCATACCGAAATCATTATTTTCGGTGAGTCTGTCGCGCGACAAGGGGTTCGAGACGAGGTCGATTATCTAATGAGAGCGCCTCAGCCGCGAGAGCGCGCCTTTATGTATATTTGCAAGGGAAGCGCACGCGAAATTCTCGAAATGAATACACGGCTGGAGCGGAACTCCTCAGAGATTATGAGGGAAATTGCCAAGAGCAAAATCATCCTTAGTGTAACGTTGGCGGATTTGGCACACATGTTGGCGAATCAGTCCGGCGCTGCCGCCCTGCCTTTTATTGAGCTCCTTGGGGCGAACACCTCCAGAAATCACGACGACACAGGGAGTTTCACCAATTATACGGCCGTATTCAAAGACGATAAGATGGTCGGCACCATTGACGATCCGACCACCCGCGGCCTGCTTTGGCTCAGGGATGAGATCAAAACAGCCGTCGTTACTGTTACGCCGGAAGGTGTCTCCGGCCATGTCTCCCTTCGACTATTGAAAAGCGAGACGAAGCTGCAGCCAATCATCGAAAACGGCAAGTGGCGCATGAACGTCTGGATTCATACGGAAGATGATGCCTTGCAAAATACAACTTCACTGGATCTCGCCTCCGATCACCAAGCTGTTAAACGCGTGGAAGCCGCTATGAACGACGACATTGAAGAGCGTGTCGCCGTTGCTTTGCGAAAGGTTCAGCAAGGTTTCAAAGCCGACATTTTTGATTTCGCTGGGGAATTCCACCGAGCGTACCCCAAGGAATGGCGGCAAAATCAAAAGCGTTGGAACGAGATCTTCCCGAACGTCGAAGTTACGGTACAATCGGATGCCAGAATGCTGCGTCCTGGGCTATCCAGCATCAAGTCTTCTGGGTCCCAAGAAGAAAAAGATAAGGACGAGGAGTATACCAAATGACATCCAAAGACATTCCCCTATGCATGGCCGCGTGCTTGATCATCACAGTCTTTCAGTGGTTTCGCTTGAAAAACAGACCGGCCAAAGAGAAAGCGGCTTATCTCTCTATTATAGCCTTATGCTGGATGCTAGCGATCGCTTTAGTCATGAATCCGAGTATGCCGGGTCCGACGCAGCTGGTAAATTACATTTTCTACCCTCTCGGTAAACTCTTAGATCATTAAAGGAGCAATTACGGACATGCAGATTGGCGGGAAACAATTATTCTGGATGATCTTGACCATGCAGCTGGGGATGACCATTTTACTGACCATAAATCCATCTATCCAAACTGCAAAGCAAGACGCTTGGCTTTCAACCGTTTGCGCAACCGGAATAGGTGCAGGGGTCGCTTATGTTTGCTCACGGCTCAGTGTATATCATCCAGGGCAAACCATCGTAGAATTCTCCAAGAAATTATTTGGTCGATACATTGGCTATATGGTTATGGTGGTGTATTTCATCTACTGGTATAGCGTGCTTGCGATCATCATAAGGCAATACGCAGAGTTCATTGTTGCGACTATTCTTCCCAAAACTCCGATCCTTGTTCCGATGTTAGCCATGCTCCTCGTAGCGATCTATGTAACCTTCTCGGGCTTAGAGGTTATCGCGAGATGCTGCGAAATTTTAGGGCCCTTAACTTTACTTGGGATTGCTATTCCTCTCTTGCTGAGCCTAAAAAATATCCATATTAACAATATCCTTCCCTTCTATGTGGATACCGGTGCGATGACAATCCTAAAAGGAGCGCTGCCCACTTCAACATTTCTTGGGGATTGCATCCTTCTGCTCGTCATCATGGGCTTTCTTTCAAAGCCTCAAGCTGGGGTGAAACCAGCCATACTCGGAGTGGCTGCGGCTGGTCTGTTAACAAGCATTTCGACTTTCTTAATCCTTTCGGTATTCGGACACATCGCCGCGTCGGGCCAAACGTATCCTTACTTTAATCTGATCCGTTATATCTCCTATTTCGACTTTTTTCAAAACCTCGATTCCTTTGTTATCGCCATCTGGATCATTAGTGTGTTCACCAAAGTGTCTCTCTACTTATTCGTTTGCACTTATGGAACAGCTCAAAGCTTCGGTTTTAAAAAATGGCGACGTATGATTTGGTTCGTAGCACCGGTTATCGCGCTGATTACCTTGATTCCTCGGGACTTTATCGATAGTTCCGTGGTATTTCCACAAAAAATCGCGATCCCTTATTTATTACCCATCCATGGGATCATACTGCCACTCTTGATGTGGGGGGTAGCCAAGTTGAAATATAAATAAAGCCCTTGCGAAATCCCACCTGGGAAATCACAAGGGCTGTTTTTTAAAACTCGCTATAGAGCCTTAGTTGCTGATGAATTCCTGCACCCATTCTCCGTTATAATAGGCAACGCCGATTTTCGTGTAATTAGGGTTCAAAATATTTTCACGGTGGCCCGTGCTGTTCATCCAGGCTTCCATGACCGCCTCTGGTGTAGGTTGTCCTTTGGCAATGTTCTCACCTGCATAGGAATAAGGAATGCCATAAGTGCTCATCATATCAAAAGGTGACCCATAAGTCGGCGATGTATGATCAAAATAGTCGTTGTTGTACATATCTTTGGCTTTATCCAGCGCCATAGCTGTAAGTGCACTGTCACTGGTTAGCGCTTGTAGTCCAGCATTTGCTCGCTCCTGGTTAACTAATGTAACAACTTGGCTGGCAAAAGCGGATTGCGCAGATGTAGCTGGCGTTGATGGTGTTTCTGGAGCAGCTGGTGAAGATGGAGCAGGCGCTGACGGGGCTGGTGTTTGAGAGCCTCCGCTTGTCCCTGTGCTGCCAGGAAGGTTCAACGTCATCCCAGGCCAGATCACGTCCGGGTTGGCAACCTGAGGGTTCGCCTGAATCAGTGAAGTGAGGCTCACGCCATACTTCTGGGAGATCAACCACATGGTATCGTTGCCTGACACCGTGTACGTGGCGGATGCCGCCATGGCTCCACTGGAACTCATAAGGACGCTCAGTCCGATAGCACCGGTTACGACTAGCTGTTTATAACGTTTCAACATAAAAATCTCTCCTTTTTGCGGCCTGCGAGGTTAGCTGTCGGATTCGGGTCAAAGAGTAATCACCCGGTCGCTTTCATTGCGACTTCACCCCAAAGAATGGGTCCCCCGTGCTTTCTAAGAAGCTTCGGCCTTCTAAGTTTTTTGACCATAATCGATCTTTCCGATTGTAACACGGGGTTTTTCCGAAAACATGCCGCAAAATTTTCCAACGCTTTGTGAAAGCGCAATCATCGTGCTGTAAAAAAAATTTCCAACACCATGAATAAAAAACCATAACTTCCACAAAATACTCATACACCAAATAAAGGAGCGAATCCAAATGGCTAGCAGTAGAAGCAATACATTACTTGTGCAACAAGCAAAATCAGCTCTTGAGCAAATGAAATACGAGGTCGCTCAGGAACTAGGTATTCAGATTCCTCAGGACGGGTATTATGGCTACATGGCTACTCGTGATACCGGCGCAATCGGCGGACACATTACGAGAAGATTGATTCAAATCGCCGAGCAACAGCTAAGCGGCAGCAGCACAGGTAATTTTAGACGCATGTAATGTACAAAAAAAAGACTGCACCACCACTTCCTCCTTGGTGATCCAGTCTTTTTTTACATCACAAATTCCATGAAAACCGGCGAACGAAGCCTTCCGTTTCTCGTCCAGTTTTTCGTCTTGATTTTGGCCATTAGCCGCGGTTCCATATAAGCAAAATGATTGTCCTCTTTGTAGACTAAGCGGTGCTTCACGCCATCAAGCGCCTTCTGATGCAGAGGCGTTACCCCGGTCTCAATCACCCCAACCGGAATTTTCAAACCATTCGCTGAATCAATGGACGCCAGCAAAGCAAAATTATTTTTCCTGTAACCAGAAATATAAACATCTGCATAAGTCCAGTTAATCACTTTTTGCCATTGCCTGGAGCGTTTGTTGCTCTCGTACTTGAAATTTTCTTTTTTCGACTTCAAAATGATGCCTTCAAGCCCATCCTGCCGGATTTTCTCAAAATAATCCACCGCTTTACCCTCATAAACCTTCACCCTTTTGTACCTGTCAGTCTCGATGAAAGCTTGCTCCAACAGCTCCTTGCGTTTAAGCAAGGGTAATTCAGTGACATCAATTCCCTTGTATTTTAAAATATCAAATGCAAAAAATACAACAGGCGATAAGTCTGTCGGGTTTAAAAATCTGGCTGACATCGCTTCAAAGTCCGGTTTACCTTGATTATCCAAAATAACCAATTCACCGTCAAGGATCGTTCCCTCGGGAAACGGACACTGGAACAACTCAGGAAATTTATGCGTTACCAATTGATTGTCTTTCGTATATACATAGAGTTTGTCTAAATTAGAAAGAATGCACCTGAAACCGTCTAACTTCAGTTCTGCCACATGATGTTTGCTGTTATAAGGTCTATTATCTTTGGCGTCTTGCAAAAGCATAGGAGAAATGAACATATGATATCACCCTACGTTAGATAATACTGCACAGTGATTCATCTGCCTATAGGGACTTGAAGGAAATCGAGGCCTACCCGCTCCATTTTCGACAAAACAAGTGCAAACCCTCTCTACAAAGCGACAATCAAATTCGCAGATCCCGTTTATAATGGAGGTAGATGAATGGGAGGGATGTTCGCATGGACAAGCTATTTATCAAAAGATTGCATACGTTAAACCGTCGCGACGAACTTAGATCAATGCTGCTGCTTGAAGGTATCAAAGCCACTCTCAAACGGAAAAAGGAACTCGGCTTATTTTATAGATTGTTCAAGAAAACGAAGAAGAAACCGATGGTTGCTAAAGGATGGAATTAAACTGCCATACGCATAAGAGGCGTCCGTGAAAGTAGAATTTATCTACCTTCATGGACGCCTTTGCTACTTTACAGCCTTACTTGCCGCTCTTCGCGTATTGCGCGCTGAACTCTTCAATGACTTTATCGCCGCCGGCTTTTCTCCACTGCTCGATCGCTTGCTTCCAGCCTGCCTCATCGATTTTGCCCAGGATATACTTCGTGCGGGCGTCGTCAATGATCGGCTTCAGTTCGCTGCCTTTGGTCGTTTGGGTCTCGGAAACGAGCGGATTCGTCGGGTTATTGACCGCGATGGCCTCATTCTCTTTAATCATTTTGCCATACTTCTCCATCAGAGGCGTTTCTTTCCCCGTCGTTTTCGCTGTATACTTCGCGACTTGAAGTTGCAGATAGCTGGAGCCTACTTCGGTGTCCTGCAGCTTTTGATCAATAAATACCGGTTTGCCGTCTTCGATTTTATAGTGTTTGCCCTCGATGCCCCAGCCCAGCAAATCCAGCATCTTCTGATCGGAGATTTTATCAAAGAAGCCTAGAATTTGTTTCAATTCCGCCTCGGTTTTCACACTTGATTTCGGGAACATGAACACACTGTTATAGCCTACGCCGCCCGGCAATCTCTCGCCTTTGGGCCCTGTGATCCGGGAGACGACGTCCACATCCGAGCCAGGGAACGTTTTGGATAGCGATGCCTGATAACCCGCTCCGTCAATCATATTCGAGATTACCGCTCCAGCTTTGCCCTGGTTGATATCGTCTTTCTTCTGTTGATTGTTCAGAACAGGGAAGTCCTGCTTAATGAGCTTCTCGTCGTAAAGCTTTTTATAAAATTTCATCGCTTCGAAATACTCTGGCGCTAGAAAATCAGGACTTAATTTGCCATCCTTCACTTCCCAGGAATTCGGAGCACCCATAATGGAGGCTATGACGCCAAAACCGTCCATCGTTTTCTCTTCCGTCAAACCAACCGTATCCGCTTTGCCGTTTTTGTCCGGATCATTCAGTGTAAACGCTTTAAAAACGTTATATAAATCATCAAGCGTTTTCGGTGCGCTTAAGCCTACGTTTTTCAACCAGTCGCTGCGGAAAATAACCCCATAGGTGGACAAATCGCGGGCACGAAATAAGCCGTAAATTTTCCCATCCACTTTGATATTGTCAAAAACGGCCGGGTTCATTTTAGACAGATTCGGATAATCCTTGAGGTAAGGACCCACTTCCCAGAACACGCCGGCACGCACAGCGCTCAAAATGTTCGAATCCTTGTTGTTCTGCACAAGCAGCGCCTTTGGAAGCTCACCGGAAGCAATCGTGACATTGACCTTTTCTTTGTAGGAAGAGTTGGGAACCCAGGAGATGTCCAATTTCGTGTTCGTATAAGCTTCAATCTGCTTTTGCACTTCACTGTCCGCTTTGGGCGGCTCTGCATACATGAGTGTCATGACACTTAACTTCAAGGGCTCTTTGCTTACGGGAGCACTGCTAGTACCCGCATTCCCTCCTGCAGCTGGACTCGCTTCGTTCCCACAACCGGCCAGCAGCGCAGCAGCGCCAATCATCATTCCCATTGCAGCCAAACCGTTTTTTCTCATTCCCGCGTATTTTCTCATTGTGGCAATGCCTCCCCATAGTCTTATTTTATATGAATGCTTCCCAATCACAATAGTTTTCGGGAGCCTGTTCAACCTTTTACAGAACCGATCATGACTCCTTTGGCAAAATGCTTCTGAAGGAACGGATAGACGAGCAGAATCGGTACCGTTGAAATGACGATGACGGCCATCTTAATGATTTGCGATGGAGGCGCAATATAATTCTGATCAAACTGCGTCGAATCCCCGATTCCGCCTTGGGATAAGATGACGATTTGCCTCAGCCAGACTTGGATCGGCCACATTTTCGAATCGTTAATGTACATGATCGCGTTGAAAAAGGTGTTCCAATGGCCTACCGCATAAAACAAGGCAAACGTAGCCAGCACTGGCGCCGATAACGGCAGCACAATTCGGAAAAGCAGGCCCACATCGCTGCAGCCGTCAATTTTGGCCGCTTCCTCAAGTCCCTCGGGCAGCTGACGGAAAAAGCTCACAACGACGATGAGGTTAAACGCACTGATCGCATTGGGAATCAGCAGAGACCAGTAGCTGTTCAGCATGCCAAGCGCCTTAACGACAAGGAACGTTGGCAGAATCCCGCCGTGAAACAGCATGGTGAAGACGATCAGCATCATAAACAGCTTTCTTCCTTCAAAATCCTGCCTCGAAAGCGGATAGGCGAGCAGCGAGGTGAACAAAAGATTGATAAACGTACCGACCACTGTAATGCCGATCGTCACGAACAAGCTGTTCACAATCGTTTGTGTCGAGAAAATGTAGCGATAACCTTCCAACGAGAAGGAAGTAGGGAACAAAATGAATCCCCGTCTGAGCACCTCTTCCGGCTCTGCAAATGAAACCGATATGATGTAGATAAACGGCAGCAGCGTGACGAGAGCAAACAATGCCAGAAACGTGTAATTGAAGCCGTCAAAGATGCGGCTGCCTATGCTTTTGTTAATCATTAAACATGACTCCCTTCTTAGTACAGGCCGCTTTCGCCGAATTTTTTGGCCAACCGATTAGCCCCAACCACCAGCACCAGCCCAATGATCGACTTAAACAATCCGACTGCCGTACTGTAGCTGAACTGGCCTTGCTGAATCCCGACATTGTAAACGTAGGTGTCAAATACTTCGCCTACCTCGCGGTTCATGGCGTTCAGCATTAAGAAGATCTGTTCAAAGCCCGTATCGAGGAACGACCCCAGCCGAAGAATAAATAAAATGACAATCACACTGCGGATCGCAGGAAGCGTAATATGCCACAATTGGCGAAAACGGTTCGCCCCATCGATTCTTGCCGCTTCATATAGCTGTGGGTCCACCCCAGCCAGCGCTGCCAGGAAAATAATCGTTCCCCAGCCTGTTTCTTTCCATACCACTTGCGAAACGATCATCGTTCGAAACCACTCGCTTGAGATAAGGAATTCCATTTTCGGCAGGCCCAACGAAACCAGCAGGTCGTTGACGATGCCTCCTTCTGTCGTGAAAAAGATGTAGGAGATCCCAACCACAACCACCCAGGAAACGAAGTGGGGGATGTAGACAATCGTTTGAATGCTGCGCTTGAAAACTTCCCTGCGCACTTCATTTAATAACAGGGCCAGGATGATCGGCAGCGGGAAGAAAAAAAACAGATTGTATACAGCGAGAATAATTGTATTTTTGAAAAGCATCCCGAATGAAGCGTCAAAAAAGAACCTCTCAAAATGTTTGAAACCCACCCATTTGCTGTGCAGCATCCCAAGTGCCGGCTGATAGTCCTGAAAGGAGATCAACAGCCCCCACATGGGGAAATAACGAAAAATAATAAAATAGAGCATGCCAGGAAGCGCCATCGCATACAGCCATTTGTTTTTCAGCAAACGGTTGATTCTCGTGCGGGCTTTGCTTCTCGCAGCCGTATCCGCTTTTACCGGTCTGGAAGTCAGTTCCACGTTGACTCGTCCTCCTCGTTTGTTTTGACATGGTTAGCGTATCGAGACTGGAAATTGCCTGCAATAATCAGCAGCGCTCCATCTGCGAATGAGCAGCCTATTTGCCTGTAAAGCAAGCATTTATAATCATTAGCGGCCCTACGGGTAATCATTTTGAACGCAAAAAAAGAGGCTGTCCCCGTTTGGGAACAACCTCTTTTGATTTTTATCTATCTGAAAGTAGCTAGAATCGGCGCTGCTTGCAAGCAAAATCGTCAACCAATGGCATCCTTGCGCTGTTCCCGGTACTGGCCCGGCGTCATCCCTTCCAGTTTGCGGAACTGGCGGATGAAGTTTTGCGCATTCGTGTACTGCAAACGTTCGGCTATGTCCGTAATCTTCATCTCCGTGCTGCTCAGCCAGCTTTTCGCCATATCATGGCGGTATCCCGCCAAGTACTCACTGAAGCTCATTCCCGCTTCCTTCCGGAACATCCGGCGGATATAATGTGTGCTGTAGTTTAACCGCAGCGCGCACTGCTCCAGCGTCAGCTCACTATCATAATGGGCATGAATGAGATCCATCACCGAGCGGGAAATGCTTTTGCCGGACGATTCGTGACGCTTGCGGGTCAGCTCCATCATCGGATGAATCATCTGCGCTTTAAACCATACTTCGATTTCCTGCGGTGTCTTCAGTCGGAACATGTGCTCATACGCATTCCGTTGATCCGGAAACAGGAGCTCTCCCGTATCGCCCATGTCGTACAAGACGCGGATGAGATCCGTCAGCAGCATGGCAAAAGACATTCGGTAAACGTTAGAATCCGTCTCTACACGCAGGACGTCCTGTATAAACTGATGCAGCAGTTCTTCGGCCTTGTCCTTATCGAGTAAAGCAATAGCCTGCGTTAGCTCCGACACCAGATGGTGCGGGTAATAGTGATGTGAGGCTTGTTTGGGCTTCAAGTCATCGAGATGCAGGATTGCTTTTTCGCCAAGACGAATCCGGTATTGCAGCGCTTCTTTGGCTTCTAGAAATGCCCCTGAAGTCGCAAACAATTGGTCATAAGGTCTGCTGATGCCGATACTTACCTTCAGTCCCAAATATTCGTCTACGGCACTTTGCACCGACATGGCTAGCGCGCTCCATTCACTGAGCAGCTCCATGTGGTTGTCCGTATCACTGCCGACCAAAATCACCTGATAATTGCCAATAGGCATCGCATGAATACGCTGCGGCATCCCAATCAATTCTGCGGCCATATTATTAATCGCAAAAAGCAGCAGATCCTGCTCGCTGGAACGATATCTCGTTTGATCCAACGTATCGATCTGTAAGACCAGTACCGCATAGTTCTTCCAAACAGGCAGCTGGAACCGCTCCGCCTTCTCCTCCATCTCGCCGCGGTACAACTCTCCTTGAAACAGCTTCAGCATGAAGTAGTCCACCAGTTGGCCGGCCTGAATCTTCATCTGCCCTTCCAGCTGCTCTTTCGATTGATGGAGCGAGGCCACCTGCGTGCCGATCCATTGCAGCTCGTCTTTGACGGCAGACCCGCCGCTTTGCGGCTTACTATGGCGCATCGTGAATTCCATGAGACTGCGTACAGGGAAATACATCCGCTTGGATGCCCAATAAGACAGCAGCGCGGCAAAAAGCAGCAGCACAATGCATGCGGTTAACGTCGCCCAGCCGATAGCAGCGGATTCTTTCCTCGCTTCCTCCAGCGGGATCACCGACACATAGGTCCAATTATTGTAACGGGATTGATTATAAATCACGCTATACGGCTGCCCTGATAAGGTACTATTCACATATCCTTGTGTATGGCCTGATTGCTGAATCTCCTTGGCCCATGGCTCGGCAAGAACACTTTGGCCAATCCTCGCGGGATCGCTGTGAATGATAATCTTCATCTTGTCATCCAAGACCATCGTTTCCCTGGTTGAAAAACCGCCCGTCAGCAGCTTGGAGAGTTCCGTGTTCGACATGCGGACGAATAAATACCCTTTCGGCTCGGCGGCCAGAGGTGGAATCGTTTTCACTAGTTTGATTCCTGCAAAAGAAGCATCCTGGTCAGGCAGCCACCGCGATGTATAGACATAAGTAAGCGCGTTGGACGCTTGTGCGGTATCCGTGCCAAAGTAAAAGCCGCCGTCTTTGATATACCAGCCGTTTTGAAGACTGTGCAGCTCCGCTGATTTCACGCCTAATTCATAAGTTTGAACGCCAAGAAGTCCTTTTACCAGCAGATCGATATCTTGAAAATCTTCAATCTCCATGCGTTTCGCCACGGAATTGATGACAAACGGCGTCTCCGCGAAACGTCCGGAAACCTGATCGATTACCTTCAGAATCTGCTCAACCCGGCTTTGCGATTGCTGTAAAATGAACACATTCGCTTCGTTCACCTTGGCCTGAACCGTGGAAGTCGATTGGAAGAAAGCGTATACACCCAAGCACAGCAAAGGCACCGCGCTAATCAGTGAGGTCGTAATCAGCAGTTTAATTAGAAATGATGAGTATCGCGAAGGCATAAGTCCCTCCATTTCGGAAGATTAAACGACAATGGAAAAATACAAAAATGACACCCTAATTGTTTAGAAGTGTCATTTCCGGAGCAATTCATATTATTATTGAGCTTTAACGATCTCTCTACCTTTATATGAACCGCAGTTTTTGCAAACATGATGTGCTTTCTTCAATTCTGCACATTGTTCACACTTCACCATTCCTGGTACTTCCAGTTTAAAGTGAGTACGGCGCTTATCGCGACGTGTTTTGGACGTTCTCCTTTGAGGAACAGCCATTGTCAAAACACCTCTTTTCAGTTACATAAATCAACAAAGAATATAATAACTTTCTTGAACTATATTGTCAATGCTGAGTTGGGATAAAGGTTATATGGAGAATGAAAATGCAAGAACGCTATCCGTTCTTGATGCGGTAATTAGCGGGAGAACGGTTCAAGAACGGGGGGCGTTCTTGGGGTTATTCTTTCATACCCGATCAGAAACGCGTCTCCGCCTACCTTTTATCAGCAAGCTTACTCCTAGCAGTCCTATAAATATGACGATGCCAACAGCTCCCCATAAGAGGGAACCGTTACGGACCCCCGCATAAAGACCACTCATTGCAATCGTAAAAGGAAGTATGCCCAAGCCAGTGGTCCAGATAAAAGACCATATGTTTACTCTCAAAAAACCAAACGCATAATTCACAAAATGATACGGGACCAAAGGAACGAATCTAATGAGTAAAAGACCAAACGTTTCATGCCTTTCTGTGAACTCTTCTACTTTTTGTAGAAATGGCTGCGCTAATTTACCGAAGAAAGGCTTTGCAATCCATTTGGTTACATACAGCGCACCCACCGCGCCCAGTACACCGCCTATCCACGAATAAACCCCGCCCCAAACGGCGCCATATATTTCCATGAGCGCAATAGAGATAAACTCTCCAGGTACTGGGAGAATATTTACAATAGACTGAACAAGGATGCCAATCATAATGCCTATCCACCCAAGATCACGAATACGATGAATGAGCCCATCTGCTTCTCCTGTATGAACAAGATACAGATAATAACCCGAGATACCAACAATGACAAGTATACTTATTACGCTAAAAAGCTTCGTATTAGGTCCTGTTTGCTTCATATAAAACTTCCTGACTGAGCGAAATCGCATGCTCTGAGATCGGCATAGGTTCCACAGTAGCCGCGTATTTTTTGTAGAGTTCCTCAGTAGAAATAGTTGCTATTCTTGGAGACAATAGGTCACTTTTCAGTTTTAATCGTTCTCTTCCGTTAGGATGAAGAACATACAATAATGTCTTTAAATAAATCTGTGTAAATCTGCTAAACAAACCTTTTGGCAATTCTGTCACGGTAAAACCTAATTGTCTGGAACCTCTGTGTATCATAGTGATTCCGTAGATCGCTTTGACTTTTTCGGGCATGCTGTGAATACGTTGGGCCAGTGTGGGCAGAAAGCTCTGTACATCATGTTTCATTTTGACAGCAAGTTGGAACATAGAGCTAGATTCCGTAATCAATTGATGAAGCTTCTCATTATTAAAATGAAGTTCAACAACCAGATCTCCGGAGTTCAACGCCTCCCCACTTCCCAAATCGATCGTTTTCCCGTGATATTTGCACACGCGGCTGTAGAAAATTTGATTATCCACATCAATTGGCCGAATATTGAATAACCAATTGAACATGCGTTCCCATTTCAACCAGATGAAAACGAGACATTTCTTTACAAGCCCGCTTGGCTTCCTCTTCTTAAATTGCAGTAGTTGTAAATAGGTATCTATGGGGAGAAAAGGAAAGTTTCGCTGTTTGCATATTTCAAGGAAATCCTCGAGGGCTTTCAACATATAGTGAGGAGCGTCTCGATTCGCCCCGAAAGTCTGCCCGCTATCATGAAGCACGATAACATGATTCATTTGTAGTTTGGATAGTAAGGTAGACCTTATGCGGTTCTTGCCTCCCCTGCTTCTCCAATCTTTTACCATTAACGACCAGAGAACCAAACGATATTGCTTCACTAAGAATAGGTCAAAGACATTAATAATCCCCCACGGAGGGCGATAATAAATCGGCTTTACCCCAATAATTTTCTCAATCGCTTCTACAGAATCATTTAATTGCTTTCGAACCCTTTTGGGGGTCATAAGGGCATTTGTCCAATGGACGTAATTGTGAATGCCGATCAGATGACCTTCATGATGAATACGTAGAATGATCTCTGGATACTTCTCTGCTTTGGACCCAAGTACAAAAAACGCGGCTTTGATCTGATATTTGGAGAGAAGATCCAACAATTGCGGCGTAAACTCCGGATCAGGACCATCGTCAAAGGTTAAAGCTATGCCGTCCTTGCTCACTTTCTTTTTGTACACCCACAGACAAAGTAAACGAACGATAATCGTAGGCAAAATTGTATATAGAAGCAGTACGATAAAGATGCACCATAACAATGTATGCAAGCCAATCACATTCTTTCTAGAGAGGATTGTTTAAATCATGGGTGAATTCAATATCGCTTGTTCTCTCCTGCGTCCAAAAATCGTACGAAGAACGTCCGTAACGATCCGTTCTGCTGATTTTCTATGATGTAAGAATTCCATTTTGTTTTTTACTAGAGAAACGCAAATATCATTATCTATAAATTGACGAATTTGGTTGACGAGATCACTCATAGAATAGCTGATAAATGCAATACCTTTTTCAGAAAAATAAGTGGCATTATCCTTTTCTTGACCAGCGAACGGCCGATAGATAAAAAGTGGCACTTTTAGAGCAAGAGATTCAGCTAATGTTAATCCTCCTGCTTTACTAATGATACATGTGGCTGAAGCCATGAGTTCATCCATCCGCTCGACGAAACCCAGAATTGTGACTCTGTTATTATTTTGAAATTGCTTTGTCAGGTGTTGATTCAACTTAGCATTGCGGCCACATACCACAGTAATCGGACAATCCCTTATACCATCAAGACTTTTTATCATTTTAGCGGTAAGGTCTAATTGACTATATGCACCAACTATAATAAGTATCATTTTATTGTTATTATTCTCATTCGGATAGTTATTATTTTCAAAAGCATCTCGGATAGGTATCCCCGTTACTTCTACGCCCTTTTCATTGATGCCATTCTCGATCATATTTGCTTTCAAATCTTCACTTGCCACATAGTATTTATCAATTGCAGGATGAAGCCATCTTGCGTGAATGACATAATCTGTCATGATCGTGAACGTTGGAATATCGAAGAGCTTGCTTACAATAGGAGAAGCCCCATACGGAAATGTATTGATAACACCATCTGGTTGTTCTCTTTGAATAATCTCAAACAATTGTTTGGTTCCTAACCGATTCAAACCAGCGAGAACAGGACTATAGGCATTGTTTTTTTGAGTCAAATAATAACTCCAACCATAATAATGGATACCAAATCTCGCAGCATGAAAACTGCTCATATAAACAGAGGTGGATATTTTATTCAGGACTGGATGAGCTTCTTTCATCAAATCAATGATTTGCACTTGGGCAAGGCCATATCGGCGACAATACTCTTTAATCGCGTATGCGGCTAGTTCGTGCCCCGCGCCATAACTCGCAGTAAGTACTAGAATCCGAGGTAATTTTGTCGTCAATTCGCATTTCCTCCAGTGAGTTAGTCTACACTGCCTGATATTGGTTTGTGAAATACATCTAAGATTAGTCCCATCATAATGAAGTTTATTAAAGTTATTGTGAACTAATTCTTAAGTTTTTCTTAACAGGATTTATTCCTAATAACCACCCGAGTGAATACTCAAACATCTAATTAAAAATTTACATGGGTCCTCATTTCTATCTTACCAACGTACTTAAACGAAGTCTAAATAAATCGATGAACGATGCCTTAATTTTTCACTCGGCCGTCTAGGTTCTGCTCATGCAAAAAAATCCATGTCTTTATAAAACAAAAAACCGCAGCTAGGCGGCTTCTATATATGAATTCTATTGGACTGTGGCGAACTTGCGAGTAGTGTTCCTATATTTTGTAGGTGAGATGCCTTTTTTAGCCGTGAATTGCTTGATAAAGTATGTGTCATACTCAAATCCTGTAGCGCGTGCGATTTCATCAAGCTTCATACCTGTATGAGTTAAAAGCTCACATGCAACTTTCAATCGATGTGACAGCAAGTAACCCATAGCTGTATTTCCACACCTTTCCTGAAACATCTTATTCAGGGTCACACGGTTTAAATGAGCGCAATTCGTCAGATCTTCCTGAGAAATCTTTCTGGAATAGTTCATTTCTATATATTCTAATACGGAATCAACAGGTGATTGTTCTCGATTTCGATTTAAATCCTCCAGCAAACCCAATATTTGAATGAGGTATCTTTTTACTCTGCACACCCAACGTGAATCACTTTGCGCTTGCACTTCCATACCCAGTATAAAAAACCATTCAAATAAAAGCGGATATGCCTTCTCGGTGACGCGGGGTATCGTTGTATATGGATCATCTCTTTGAAAAAGTGAATGACCTGTTTGTATTCGCGGCCCCGTCGGAACATAGCCCTCCGTATCGGAAAGAACTGTGGTGTTCAGAAATTCGGAATGAAAATGAAAGGATTGTGCAGCAATATTTTGTTTCTCCATGACTTTCATATCATCTGTTCCAGCTAAGCAAAGAATACCAGGAGCGACAATGGAAATCGGCCTTTCATTTAATGTCCCGCTCATACTTCCTGACGTAATAAGAATCAGCGTAAGACGTTCAGGATTAGGAAGTTTGCTGAAATCCTCCACTGCGGCAAATTCAATATTCACGGTTCGGTTTTTGTGTCGATCTATTTGCGGCATAGCAATCACCTATCAAATATTATAGTTAAATACTTCATTAATGGCAGTGTACCAGACAAGGGTCAGAGATATAATAGCGATTGTACCAACAAAAGGAGGGAAAAACCACAATGGCTATTGAACGTTTTCATATTCATGTCTCTGACGAAATCCTTGACGATCTAACATACAGACTGCATCACACGCGTTGGCCAGATCAAATAGAAAACGCGGGCTGGGAACGAGGCACAGAATTAAGTTATTTAAAGTCGCTCATTTCTTATTGGAAAGAACATTATAACTGGCGCGCGCAAGAATCCAATTTGAACCGCTTGACCCAGTTTTGCTGCAATATTGACGGCATAGACGTGCACTTCGTACATGAACGTGGTAAAGGACCGAATCCAATGCCCATTATTCTTACCCATGGATGGCCCGACAGTTACCTTCGTTATCAAAAGATCATTCCTCTTCTTACCGATCCTGCCAGCTACGGCGGTAACCCTGAGGATTCTTTTGACGTGATTGTCCCTTCACTACCTGGATTTGGATTCTCTAGTCACCCTAAACATTCTGGCATCAACAATTTTCGCGTCTCGGAGATGTGGGCTAAGCTAATGACAGAAGAATTAGGGTACCACAAATTTGCTGCCGCAGGTGGGGATATTGGGTCAGGAGTTACAAGATATCTGGCATCAAACCATCCTGAACTGTTATACGGCATCCACTTAACCGATATCGGCATTATAAGGAGCCTCATGACTTCATCTGATCAGACGAACTTTACAGAAGAAGAACTGCAATACAAGAAAAACGCCTCCGAATGGATCAATCAGGAAGGTGGCTATATGTCCGTTCAATCGACAAGACCACAGAGCCTTGCTTATGGACTAACCGATTCACCGGCAGGCTTGGCTGGCTGGATCATTGAAAAATATCGTGCTTGGAGCGATTGCAACGGTAACCTTCAGCAGAAATTCAATAAGGATGAACTAATCACTCATATTATGCTGTATTGGGTTACGAACACGATCGGTTCGTCAGCACAGATGTATTATGAAAATTCACATTCTTTACCACCATTGGGCTATATAGAGGTACCGACAGGCATCGCATTGTTCCCTGCAGATATTTTGCTGCCACCCAAGGAATGGGCAGTACGCAACCTAAATGTAATTCACTGGGCTTCGCTGCCCCGTGGCGGACATTTTACCGCTATGGAAGAACCCGAACTTCTGGCTCAGGACATTCGTAACTTTTATAGGACTTTTAGAGTGAAGATGAAATATTAATAACCTCCCAAAAAGAGAATGGAGAAAGGTATCACCAGTAATCCAAGTTACTTTAATCCAAACAGATCAATCAGAAGATAGCCTAGAATTGAAAGTAATACCGACCCTATAAAGCCAGCAGCAAACGACTTCATCCCCAAGCGTCGGAACGTGGCCAAATCAACATTAAGCCCAAGACCAGCCATAGCCATCGCAATCAGGAAATAGGCAAGAAGAATGATTTGATTGGTAAAACCAGTTGGCACGATGCCTAATGTATTTATTCCACTCATAACAAGGAACCCTAGAATAAACCATGGAATCGGAATGGATCTCCAGTTAGCTTTTTGGACGACCGTATTTTTCTTACGCTCAGTGCGGTTCGTCCAGACCCCAAGCACGATGGCCACTGGTACCAACAGAGCTACTCGTGTTAATTTCACAATGACAGCCAGATCAACGGCATCTTTACCTCCGGGAGCCGCCGCTGCGATGACATGCGCGATTTCGTGAAGGGTTGCCCCAGAGAAGATACCATACCCTTTTGCTGTTAAGCCTAGGATCGGATATAGAATCGTATAGAGTAGTGTGAAAATGGTGCCCAGAATAGCAACAGTCGCGGCTCCAATAGCTGTCTCATTATCATTCGCCTTAATTTGCGGAGATATCGCTACAACTGCAGCAGCCCCGCAAATAGCTGTGCCACAGGCTGTCAAAATGCCTAAGCGGTTTTCCACCTTAAACAACTTCGCTAAACCATAAACAACACAAATCGTAAAAACGATATTAATGACTGCAATAGCCAAAACTTTAGGACCAGCGTGAACGATATCGATCAAATTCAATCTCATCCCCAACAAGATGATGCCGTAGCGTAAAAGCGTTTTGCTTGAGAAAGAGATCCCTTTTATTGCTTGCTGCGGAACTCCAATAACACTTCTGTAAAGCATACCAAGCAGTATCGCTATCACAAGTTGGCCCATAATACTGAGAAACGGAAAGCCCCCTAGATACTTTGCAACGACTGCAAGAACGAAAGTTATGCTAATTCCTTGCACGAACTCTTGCCCCTTTTTCTTCATTGGTAAGGCATATAAGATTTCCATCGTCCTCACCCTTTCCTTTAAGTTAAAAACTTCGTTGTCCTTTACCTCTTTCACTATAAGGCCACTCGAATAATAAGTGAAATATCAATAACCAATCTTTATCATGAGAAAAACTTATGATTAAGTTGTAGCCCTTCCGAAGAATTTGTACAATATAGTTCTAGGGGGTATGGAAATGATTGTGGATGCACTTCGTGTGTTTGTTACGGTAGCAGAGCAAAATAATTTCTCTAGAGCCGGAGAATTGTTAAACTTGTCCCAGCCAGCCGTGTCCTTACAAATTCGCAACCTGGAAAACGAATTCAATGCCAAACTTATGCATCGATCACCAAAACATGTTGTTCTTACAGACGCAGGAGAGATACTCTATCGGCAAGCTAAACAAATACTTTCTCTTTACGAACAAGGAAAACAAGACATCCATTTACTCCATCAAAAAGTAACAGGATCTATTCAAATTGGAGCTAGTTTTACAATTGGTGAATATATTTTGCCGCGGCTGCTTGCTAATTTTGCCAATCAGTTTCCAGAGGTCGATTTGTCTTTGACAATTGCAAATACGGAAGAGATTGCCTTAGCGCTGAAAGCCAACAAACTTGATCTAGGTTTAGTTGAGGGAGAAGTATCACAGAATGGGATTCAAATTACAACTTATATGAAAGATGAAATGCTGCTCATAGCATCTCCGGATCATCCATTATGCGCCAAAAAGACCGTGAAACCGGATATGCTCCATGATTGCACCTGGGTTCTCAGGGAACATGGCTCCGGCACTCGGTCTTATAGCGATAAGTTCATTCATACGAACGACTTGCGCGTTAAACGGTCATATGTCTTTACCAGCAGCCAAGGAGTCAAAGAAGCTGTTGCTGCGGGCTTGGGAATGTCCATTCTGTCACGCTGGATTGTTCGCAAAGAGTTGGAAGCTGGAGAGATTACAGCTATCCCTCTCAATCCCAAGCTAACAGAACGTGATTTCTGGTTTATTCAAAATAAAGATAATTCTTCCTCAATGGCTGTTCAAATGTTCATACAAAAGCTGTTGGAGCTAACGCCTTTCGTGCGTTCTTGATTTGAGACAATTAGCGGATGGGTAATCTATGCTAGCGTTAAGTTGGTCAAGGAACGATACACCCTTGAGGAACTTAACGCCGCTATTATTATCAAATTCAGCCCATGCGAAATAGAGCCCAGTAGTTCCCGTCGTTGGCCAGGGAGGAACCGCTCAGAAAAAGGCACCCTCAAAATTCTGAGAGTGCCTTATCGTTTATTATTTGCGGTGGTGGCGGCTATGAATGCCCATGAGCTACATCAACCGCTGCCGCGAGGCCTCAAACAACAGCACCGTAGCCGCCATGGCCACATTCAGCGACTCCGCCTTCCCCTGCATCGGAATGATGACCTGCACATCCGACAGCGCAGCAACCTCCGGCGACACGCCCCGGCCCTCGTTGCCGAGAATCAGCCACGTCGGCTGCCGCAGGTCCGTGTCGTAACACGAGCTCTGCGCCTGCAGGCTCGTGGTCACGAGCCGCACGCCGCGCTCACGCGCACGCGGCAGCAGGAGCCCCAGATCTGCCTCCACAATCGGCAGATGATACATCGATCCCATCGTCGAGCGGATCGTCTTGGGATTATACAGATCGACCGTGCCGCGGCCGAGCACAACCGCTTTGGCACCGACCGCATCCGCGCTGCGGATGATGGTGCCGAGGTTGCCCGGGTCCTGGACGCCGTCCAAGACCACAACAAGATCATGCTCGCCAGCGAGCAGCTCGTCCATGCCCAGCTGCGGCCGAGCAACAATAGCCAGCACGCCCTGCGGCGTCTGTGTGTCCGTGCATTTCTCCAGAACGGCTTGGCTCACGCCGACCCATTCTACCGCACCTGGTGATGACAGAACAGCCAGACTGTCCGGTAAACCTTTTTCCAGGCTAAAAATAACGGTTTCGACAGAGGCCCCCGCACGCAGCGCTTCTTCCACAAGATGATGACCCTCGATGATGTATTTCCCTTGCTTGTCCCTACCCTTGCGCTCCAAAAGCTGTGCCCATTCTTTCACGCGGGCGTTTTGAACAGACATAATTTCCGTATGTGTCATTTCCTCTACCTACTCTGCAAAAGTCACTTCAAACGTTTGAAGATCCGAATTTTTTCCAACGACAACCAAAATATCATCAGATCGCAGCTTTTCCTCCGCGCTTGGCGGAATAATCAGCTTGTCATTCTGTTTAATCGCTATCACATTACAGCCGTATTTGGCCCTAATATCAAGTTCTTTTAGATTTTTGCCAATCATTTGACGAGAGGCTTGAATCTCCACAATGCTGTGGTCTGAGGACAATTCTATGTAATCAACAATATTAGATGAGATCAAGTGATGCGCCACACGCTGTCCCATATCCCTCTCTGGATAAACAACCTTGTCAGCGCCGATTTTCTTAAGCACCTTCCCATGCAAGTCATTCACTGCTTTCACAACCACCGTAGGTATTCCCATTTCTTTGAGAATTAATGTGGTCAAAATACTGGCTTGAATATCCTCCCCAATGGCGACTACGACAACGTCAAAATTGCGTATTCCCAGAGCCCGGAGCGCTTCTTCATCCGTTGAATCCGCTTGTACGGCGTGCGTGACGATCGATGAGATCTCTTGCACAGTCTCTTCACGAGAATCAATGGCCATGACTTCAAAACCTAATTGTGACAACGTTCTGGCAATGCTGGACCCGAATCTTCCCATTCCAATAATGGCAAATTGTTTTCTCATAGGTTGGCGTTTCCTCCAAATTCCCAATATGATTTTAAATTATAACATACTTGCGATCTGTAAACGCACTGTGCGCGGAAAGAGGCGAAGGTGGAGGATGAACCACCGTCAACTTGTGCATATTAGTATCGATAACGAAAGGGAAGCGAGGTCCACGAACGAATGAATATTACATTAAGACAGGCCATCGTCCAGAGAGTCCAAAATAAATCCAATGACGAACTTCAAGAAATTATTGAAGATTCGATTGGCGGGGAAGAAAGGGTATTGCCCGGGCTAGGTGTGCTTTTCGAAATCATATGGCAGCATAGTGAAGCCAATATCCAAAATGAACTCGTTGAAACCTTAAAAGGGCATCTCCCTTGACCTCAAATCCCTACCATCGGCTAGGGGGCTGCTTCATGCAATCCCTTAGCTGCTTATTCCCACAATATATCCATCTTCACCTAATTAACTGGATTTTCTACCTCTAATTCCTCCATATCCGCTATGTTTCATTCAAATTCAATCATTTAGCTTGAGTTTCTACCGCTATTCCTTTCCTTGCCACCGAACTTAACGGTAGTTTGCCTTCCCCCTGCATTAAACAGAAAAAATCCCCCTCTAATCCAAGAGGAGGATATTGTATAATTGATAATTGCTACAGCACAGTGTTCGGTGACAAAGGTGCCGGTCTTTCACAGCTGCTCTGCATCACATAATGTTTCCCTTCGCTCGCTGCGTCGTGGAAGCCATGCATAGCCTCCAGAACGTGGTACGCCAGCTCGCCATTCGCACGGTGCGCTTCACTCTCACCGCTGATGAGCGCTTGCGCCATTGCCGCAACACCCAATCCGCGGCTGTTTTCTTTGTAGCCATGGGATAATGGAATCGGCTCCCAGTCGGAACCATTTTTACGAATCATCACCTGACCGCCAAAAGTATTAGGATCCGGTACGCGCAAAGAGCCATGGCTGCCATAGATTTCAATGTTCGGCAGCTGCGTGCCGCCCATAATATCAAAGCTTGTAACCAGCGTAGCAATGGCGCCGCTATGGAAATCAAGCACACCCGCAATATGCGTTGGTGTTTCAACTGTGATCTTCTGTCCGCGTTTTTTCTCGCTCTTAATTGTACGCTCCGGGAAGCTGATGCCTGTCGAGCCTGTTACACGGCGAATAGGTCCTAGCAAAGCTACTAATGCTGTAAGATAATAAGGACCCATATCGAACATAGGGCCGCCGCCTTTAGCATAGTAAAACTCAGGGTCCGGATGCCAATGCTCGTGGCCTTTACCCATCATGAAGGCCGTTGCTGCAATCGGTGTGCCGATCCAACCGTCATTGATCAGCTTCACGCATGTCTGAATACCTCCGCCTAGGAATGTATCCGGCGCGCTGCCGACCAACAATCCTTGACGGCGAGCTACCTCCAGAATGCGCAATCCCTCTTCGCGCGTAACCGCTAGCGGCTTTTCCACATAAACGTGCTTGCCCGCTTCCAATACCTGAATACATACTTCAGCGTGTGCAGCCGGAATCGTCAGATTGATGACAATGTCAATATTCGAATCATTCAAAAGCTCCTGAACCGAATACGCGTTAGGAATATTAAATTCCTCCGCCCGCGCCTTCGCTCTCCCCAAATCGATATCCGCGCAAGCGAGCAGCTCCAAATGCTCAAAGTTAGGAATATTCTTCATATAAGCAGCACTAATATTTCCGCAACCAATAATACCAACTTTCATTTTACTCATCTTTTTCGCTCCTCCTCTTCGTTATCGTGTCGCCCACAGCAAGCCGCGGCGCATAAGTTCAAGTGTTTCCGGCATCCGCACAATATTCGCTTGATGGCCAAGCGAGTTATAGTACACTTTGCCTTCGCCATAGGTTTTGGTCCACACCACAGGCATCTCCACATCGCCGAAATCTGTCACAGCATGAACCTGAATAGCAGGGTCGACATGCATGTAATATTTTTCAGAGACGACGACGAAATCGTTCATTCCCTCTGTCAGAGAATGCTGGCGATCTTTGATCCGTACCGTGTAGGTAACACCGTCATTGCCCGGATGAGCGACCCATTGACCGCCGACCATGTATTGGTATTCGACTTCATTCCGGAAGGAATCCCCCATCCCGCCGTGGCAGCCGGCAATCCCGGTTCCGCCTTCTTTCACTGCGGCAAGTAAAGGCGCCAATTGCTCTTTCTCAATTTTCCCCATCGTCCATACGGGCACAACGAGATCAATGCTTTTCAAGCGTTCCTCATCCTTAAAGCTGTCCAGCGTATCGGATACCTCCACGCCATACCCTTCTTCGCGCAATACCCCCGCAAAAATCCCAGCCACTTCCTCAGGTTGATGACCATCCCAGCCACCCCAGACAATCAATGCTTGTTTACTCATTTTGCTCAAGCTCCTCTCCGCTTCTGATTACGAACGCTTAAACCTCGCTAATTTTCACCCAACGGCGCTGCTCAATGGATTGATCCACGGCTTCCAGCACCTCTTGACACTTCACGCCATCCACAAAATTCGGAACCGGCTGACGATCTTCCGTAAGCGCATTCATAAGCTCCACAACCTCGTGCACGAACGTGTGCTCATATCCGATGGTGTGTCCAGCCGGCCACCAAGCATCCATATAAGCGTGAGGCGCATCCGTTGCCAGAACACGGCGGAACCCCTGAACATCCTCATCATCACTTGTAAAATATACCTGCAGCTCATTCAAGCGCTCGAAATCAAACTTCACACTGCCTTTACTGCCGTTAATTTCAAAAGAATTCGTACACCGGTGACCGGCTGCAAACCGCGTTGCCTCGAAGCTGCCCAGCGCCCCATTCGCGAAACGAGCCATAAACAGCGTCGCGTCATCCACGGTGACCGGTCCATGCGGCGCATCCTTGCTGCCTTTGGCGCTAAGTCCCGTCATGGAGCTCGGCAGTGGACGCTCCTTCACGAACGTCTCGCTCATACCGATGACTTCTGTCATATCGCCAACCAGGAAATGCGCCAGATCGATCAGATGCGCGCCCAAGTCACCATGCGAGCCAGAGCCGGCAATTTCCTTCTGCAAGCGCCACACCAGCGGGAATGTCGGATCTACGATCCAGTCCTGCAGGAACCACGCGCGGAAGTGATAGATCTCGCCGAGTCGACCGCTCTCGACCAGCTTCTTCGCGAGCTGCACCGCAGGAGCAAACCGATAGTTGAAGCCGACCATGTGCTTCACCCCAGCGGTTTCAGCCGCCTCCAGCATCTCCCTTGCATCCGCAAGGGTCAGCGCCAGCGGCTTCTCACAGAACAGGTGCTTGCCGGCTTTGGCTGCTGCAAGCGCGATTTCCTTGTGCGCGTCGCTGGGAGCATTGATATCGACGATGTCGATCTCGGGATGCGTGACCAGCTCGCGCCAGTCGGTGACGTAACCATCCCAGCCGAACTGCTCGGCAGCGGTTTTGACACCGTTCTCATCGCGACCGCAGATGAGCTTCATGTTCGGCACCGCCGTCTGCGGGAAGAACATGTGCAAATCCTTATAAGCATGGCTGTGCGCCTTGCCCATAAACTTATAACCGACCATACCAATATTGAATGATTTCATAACATTGAAAACCTCCTTAAGTGGTTAATCGTTCTATCCTTATATAAGCGAACTGCTCTTAGATGACTGGCGGATGATGAGCTCAGTTGGCAGCTTAACATTGGGAGAATTCACACTTTCCCCCTGCATAACGCGAGCCAATACACCTCGTGCCGCTTCTTTTCCCATCTCATAAAAGGGCACATTAATACTGCTGAGCGGTGGGTCGCTCAGTTTGGCGGCATCAGAGTCGTCGCAGCCCACAACGGCAAAATCGCGACCTGCCACCCAACCTTTTTCCCGGAGTCCTTGCATCAGGCCGATAGCCATGCGATCATTGGCGGCAAATACCGCTTCCACCTGCTCCCGCTGTGCCCATAGCTTCTCCGCTGCTTCATAACCGCTTTTCCGGCTGTAATTGCCTTCAAGCAGCATCTCGTGTGGCGTCTCAAGCCCTGCATCGTACATGGCTTTCAGATAGCCTTGAAGTCTGTCCCCCGAATTGGAGTACTCCGGCGAGCCGTTCAAGAAGGCAATCTTCTTGTAGCCCTCCTCCTGCAAATGGCGAACAGCCTGATAACTGCCATCGACATGATCGGCATCCACTTCGTGAAAGGCTAAACCCTCAAAATGCTGATTCACCAAACAGAAGGGGTGCCCCTGCTCCTGCAGCTGTTGAAGCGATTCTCGCTGGTCCGGTGTATCTCTTGCGCCCAGAATGACACAAGCATCCACTTTCTGCGATCGGTAGAGCCTTGCGTAGTCCAAGCTTTCATCCGGCTTGAGCAACGATAGAAGCAAGTCGTAACCCTGCTCCCTTACTTGCTCGCCGATCCCGCTTAAGATTTCTGCAAAATAATACGCTGAGAACAGATGCACCTTAGGCATATAAGGAAGCACCACACCGAGATTTCCGCTGCGTCTTCGTGCAAAGCTTTGCGCAATCGCATTCGGATGATAATTCAGCTGGCTAGCCGCTTCCAGAACACGCGCCTTGGTAGCAGGCTTCATGGGCCCGAGCCCATTGAATACACGGGAAACAGTCGCTTCGGATACACCGGCTAATTCAGCAACCTCTTTTCTAGTCACCATGTAGAAGCCTCCATTATTCATTACTGAAATCGTTTATGTACACGCGTACATTTTCTCATTCAAGGGTACTTTTTGTCAATACATCACAGCCAAAAAATATTCTTCTCACATTTCGACACCAACGCCCATTTCCAACGAATAAAACTAACAAAAAACGACTAATTTCTGTAAAATGATCTAATTTATTATATTGCCTATTCCTTGTCTTTCGTTTTATGATTAAGGTTACATGGACAACTATGATGTGGGAAGAGTGATCACAATGAATGTAGCCCAGCGCCTTCTTCACTTGGCCTCATCAACTCGGCGGAGTACGAAAAAAGTGACTCGAAGTCACCTTTTAATTTTGATCAAAAAAGCGGTTAAACGCCATAGCAGAGCTATGCGCGATGCACAAATTCAAACTATTCTTACCTTGGATATTGACCGGTTTCGACATATCAATTTCTCACTCGGATATACATCCGGTGATCTTCTGTTAGCCGAAGTCGCTCATCGACTGCGTGCCCTTCCTAATTGCAGTCTTGCCATGCGATCCGGGGATGATGAATTTGCGCTCGTTATACACGCACACCATCAGGAACAGTTGTCCCAAAGTCTTTTGCAGGTACAACAGCTTTTTGAACAGTCGTTTATGATTCAGGAACATGAATGTTACATTAACGTCAGTATGGGCATGAGTGCCGTGGAGTTAACGCCAGCAACGGCAGAACAAGCGTTGAAGCAAGCTGACCAAGCACTTCTATCCGCCAAACAAACTGGCAAAAATAAGCTTGTCACCTACCATTCCATGCTTTCGCCTCAACAGACGAGCTCCATGGAAATGGAAACCGAGCTGCGCAAGGCTATTTTAGACAACCAGCTCATTTTATACTACCAGCCACGCCTTGAACTCTCTACCGGCAAAATTAGTTGTCTGGAAGCTTTGGTGCGATGGAACCATCCCAAGCTAGGCATGATTCCACCTAACGAATTCATTCCGCTGGCAGAAGAGAGCGGTTTGATTCTGCCTCTTGGTGAATGGGTGCTCCGTGAGGCTTGCCTCCAGAAAATGAGATGGCTAGACGCGGGTATTTTAGACTATCAGGTTGCTGTCAACATCTCGCCATGCCAGTTCCAGGACGAGAACTTTTCGGATAAAGCCATTCGTATCATTGAACAGACCGGCATTGATCCTGCTTATCTGGAGTTCGAAATTACAGAAAGCTCGATTATGCAAAACATGGAGAACACCATAGCGGTGTTAGAGAAGCTCTGCAACAAAGGAATCTCTATCTCAATCGATGATTTCGGAATCGGTTACTCCTCACTGAATTATCTGAAGCATTTTCCCATTCACTGTTTGAAAATAGACCGCTCCTTCGTTAAAAATATACATAGCAATAAAGATGATCTAGCGATAACCAACGCCATTATTCATCTTGGTCACGCCCTTAACGTGCAAGTGGTAGCTGAAGGTGTAGAAGAATTGAGCCAGCTTGAAATATTGCGAGAAACCACCTGCACGACCATCCAAGGTTATCTCTTAAGTCCGCCGGTTTCCGTTTACGAAATCGAGCAAAGCTTTCATCGATATGACAACAGACCGGTTATGATCTCATAACCGGCCGTATGCTTTGGCGTACCTCCGCATTTTCGCAAATATACGCTTATCCCTTAGTCTGCGGAAAATGTAAGGATCTGGACTCGTATTGACCTCTAGAATCCATGGATGCAGGTCTTTATCCAGAGCAACATCAACACCGATTTCCTTAACTCCCCGGTATTTTGTATTAATTGCTTTAGCAACGCGTTTCCCAAGCACATGCAGCTTCTTGACATAGTCATCCCGCTCACCGGCAGGCAAATAGCTGTGCAAAAGTGTTTCTACCGACTTCAGCGTTCCCCCATTGTGAAAATTCGTTACAATTTTACTCGGATGTGCCACTCTGCCAATGACGCCGGTTGTTTCCCAATCGCGCAGAGGTGTTTGCTGCACCATAATTCTGAGGTCGAAGCGGTTCCCTTTATATTTCAGCAGGTGAATCCCTTTCTGAACCAGATAAGGTGCTTTTCCCGTTTTCTTCTTGATGGAGGCATACATGTCTTCAAATGTTTTAAATCTTCTCAAATTAACCCCAAGCTGATACGAATACGGCATGATTTCTCCCTCGCCGTCTGACATTTCCACGCGAATCACGCCATTTCCGAACATACCTACATTGGGCTTAATATAGACCATTTTATGCTGAACCAGCATTTGTTTCAGTGTCTCTGCTGTCATCCATTTCGTCGTCGGCACATTTTCCCTTAGAGCTGCTGTGGCCTCTACCGCCCTGGTTTTGCCAATCTTGCTCATGACATATCTGGGGTATCTAACCTTGGTCCGTTTCTTTAACATTTTTCTCATGTCTTTCCTCCTGCTTCAGCCTATAGAAGTCGGCCTTAACTCTGCCGAGCACTTCGAAATCGAAATAGTTAAGGTGGTTTCCTGCGCGCCCTGTATTCGTAACCCGTACTTATTGTATGAAGCAAACCGTCCATCGGCAACCAAAAAAGAAGAGACCGCACACCAGATTTTACTCTGGCGCACAGCCTCTTCGGGTTATTTATAGTCTTATGGAGCACTCGTTAAAAACTTCGCATTCGGGTTCTTTTCCATGGAGGATCTTAATGCGTATTCGCTCTCGAATAGCCCGACGTAATTCCCTTTTTTATCCTTAACAAGTTGGGAGTTAATACGGAACTTGCCCGGATCGATTTTATCATCGATAATCCAGCGAGCGAACTGGTAGTTCTGACGCTGCAGCAGAATATCTACACCATATTCCGATCTCATCCGGTGCTCAAGCACCTCGAACTGTAGTTGGCCGACGACGCCAAGAATCATATCTTCGAAACCGATCGTCGTGAAGACTTGAATCATGCCTTCTTCCGTCAACTGATCGATGCCCTTGAGGAACTGCTTTTGCTTCAGTGCATTTTTGATCGAAACTTTGCTGAAAAGCTCTGGAGAGAACGTTGGAAGCTCGTCGAAAACAATGGCTTCCCCTTCGCTCAGGGAATCTCCAATTCGGAAAATACCTGGATCAAACAAGCCAATGATATCGCCGGGGAATGCCTGTTCCACGATATCGCGGTCTTGCGCTAGAAATTGCTGAGGTTGAGCCAGCTTGATATCTTTGCCCATACGGACATGCTTAACCGACATGCCGCGCTCGAATTTGCCGGACACAATGCGAAGGAAAGCAACGCGGTCGCGGTGAGCTGGGTTCATATTCGCTTGAATTTTGAAAACGTAGCCCGAGAACTTCTCTTTGGTAGGTTCGATTACACCTACCGTGCTGTTGCGCGGCTCTGGCTTTGGTGCCAGCTGCAGGAAGTTTTCCAGGAACGTCTGCACTCCGAAATTGTTCACGGCACTTCCGAAGAATACGGGGGTAAGCTCGCCCTTTAACACTTTTTCCATATCAAAAGGATCGCCCGCGACGTCCAGAAGTTCAATGTCATTGCGCAGCTGCTGATGCAGGAATTCACCGGCAATTTGGCGGACCAGCGGATCTTCCACGCCATCCACCTTGCGAACTTCAATATCTTTGTGATCCTCGCCATTGTATAGTTCCAGCTGCGACTTACCGCGATCGTAGACGCCGCAGAACTGTTTGCCTGACCCAATCGGCCAGTTCATCGGATAGGATCGAATGCCGAGCACTTCCTCCAGCTCTTCGAGAAGCTCGAATGGATCACGGCCTTCGCGGTCCAATTTGTTAATAAACGTAAAGATCGGAATACCGCGCATCCGGCAAACCTGGAATAATTTCTTGGTCTGTGTCTCGACCCCTTTGGCCACGTCAATCAACATCACGGCGCTATCCGCTGCTGTCAGCGTCCGGTACGTATCCTCACTGAAGTCTTGGTGACCAGGTGTATCCAGAATGTTAACCCGGTGCCCTTCATAGTCGAATTGCATTACGCTGGATGTAACGGAAATTCCACGTTGCTTTTCAATTTCCATCCAGTCCGATGTTGCATGCTTGCTGGCTTTGCGCCCTTTGACCGTTCCGGCTAAGCGAATCGCGCCTCCGAATAACAGCAGTTTCTCGGTCAGTGTTGTTTTCCCCGCATCCGGGTGAGAAATAATCGCGAACGTGCGCCGCTTAGCGACTTCCGTTTCGAGAAGCTTTGTGAGTTGCGTAGTCATTTGTTAGTTTAATTCCCTTCTTCTTTTACATGGATATTGCTAGATACTTCTAGGTGCTGCATATTGATTAAGCTTGGGCTTTCTGCAAATTGATACTCCAGTTCGCCTCATCCAGGAACGTACGATTGCTGAACTCTCTTCCGCGTACGACGACCTTATCGGCAAATACTTGGACATAAATACCCTGAGCTTTATTCTTAGCTTCCTGTTGATATGCACGGTTCAGCGTTCTGCCGACCGAGGCATTATGGAAATAATGGAATGTTTCCTGCACATAATGCGGGGTCCCATTCTGGAAATCTTGATGTCGGTGTCCACAGAAGACGAACACATTCTTATAGGGCTTCAGCGTTTCGCGGAATTGGATTGCGCGGATTAATTGGTGAGATCCCCCATCTGTCCCATTCGGCGGCAGCGGTTGATGTGTCATAACGAACAAAGGTCTGCCTGGTTGATACAGGGCTTTAACCCGCTCCTTGAACCAGGCCAACTGCTCATCGGAATACCATGCGCCTTCACCGACTTCCGGCTTCTCCTGGATATAGGCCTCTTGGGAAAGCAGCAGAATGGAGTGACCTTTCGTCGTAAAATCATTATAAAGCGTCTTGTAGCCAAAAAACTTTTTGAATTGCTCCCGGCTGACTTCATCGCTCTTACCGTTCGGAACGGCCGCTTGATCCCAGCTATTCGCTTTATTGATCCATATCGTGTAATAGTCGTGGTTCCCCATATTCGCATGAACGGGAGGAAGTTTATACTCACTTACAATGGTACGCAGCTCCTTATAATCTCGTTCCGTTCCTGTATCGGTTAAATCACCAGTTAACATAATGGCGTCAACGGGACCGTCGAAATGTGTAATGTCATCAAGCGCTTGCCTCAATTTCTTCACGGTTAGCGGATCACCTACGGTGACATGAAGATCGCTTAATATAAAATAGGACATTAGCGGACCTGTCGGCAACGGTTCGGCCGAAGGCTGCGCCACAGCTTGAGCGGGCTCGGGTGAAGCAGATGATACGACTGGCTGATCTTCCGCCATAAACCTCTTTTTTACCATTTGACTAAAAAAAGCACTTATTCCAACCAATGCAGCCCCGATTGCAAGCAGCCATCTTATAAAAGCTCTTCGTGACATAAATGCACCCCAAGTATAATAGTAAGGATTTACTCCGTAAGATCTATTATACCATAAAAAATCCAATAGGCGTCAGTCGCCTATTGGATGTTATGCATGCTTACTTAAGTTAAAACCGTTGTTTTTTGAACGGTTTCCCAATCGACTTCGCCTTCATTTTGACCGTTGATCGGCCACCACTTAAAGCCGTCATCCGTCAGCAGTTTAGTCGCCTCTTCAGGTCCCCAAGATCCAGCCGGATATTCCTTCAGATCATCCGTTTTCTCGTTCCATGCCGCAGCAATGCGGTCTACATAAGACCAAGCCAGCGCCACTTCATCCCAACGCGTGAAGTACGTAGAATCTCCACGGGCTGCATCATACAGCAGACGCTCATACGCTTCCGGCGTATTAATGCCGATTTGGCAGCTTTGGCAGAAATCCATAGCAACCGGAACGATGACGCCTTCCGATCCTGGCTGCTTGGCATTCATTTTCAAGTAAATGCCTTCCATCGGATTAACGCGGAAAACAAGCAGATTCGGTTCCATGTCATGCTTTTTAGCCAAATAGACGTTGTTCGGAATGTTTTTGAATTCAACAACAACCTCGGTTGTTTTGACCGGCAGCCTTTTCCCTGTCCGAATGTAGAACGGTACCCCAGCCCAACGGAAGTTATCGACATGAACACGCGCAGCGAAATACGTTTCCGTCGTCGACTGCGGGTTCACGGAATCTTCTTCACGGTAAGCCGGTAACGTTTTGCCTTTGCTGGAACCACTGGAATATTGGCCGCGAACAACGTTCGTACGAACATCATCGCCATCTTCGAACAGGCGCAAGGAACGCAGAACCTTAACCTTCTCATCGCGAATATCTTCCGGATGCAGGCGGCTAGGAGGTTCCATCGCCATCATCATCAACATTTGCAGCATATGGTTCTGGCCCATATCGCGCAAAGCGCCCGAGTGGTCGTAATATCCGCCACGCTCTTCAACACCAACTGTTTCGCTTAATGTAATTTGAATATTTGCTATGTATTTATTGTTCCATAGCGGCTCGAAGAAGGCGTTCGCGAAACGCACAAACTCAATGTTTTGAACCATTTCTTTACCCAGGTAGTGGTCAATGCGGTAAATGTCCTTCTCTTCAAAGACTTGACGGAGTTGACCGTTCAAACGCTCAGCCGAAGGCAGATCGTAACCGAATGGTTTCTCAATCACAAGACGGTGCCAACCTTTGGTTTTGAGCAAACCGCCTTCGCTTAGATTGTAGGACACGTTGCCGAAAAGCTCCGGCGCCAAAGCCAGGTAGAACAAGCGGTTCCCGCCCGTTTGATATTGCTCATCCAGTCTTGTGGACAACACGTTTAATTCGTGGAAGCCGGCCACGTTGTTAATGTCCAACGACATGTACTCGAAACGGCTTGCGAAGCGAGTCCATTCCTCATCATCCGTAATTTTGTAACGGGCAAATTCTTGGATGGAATGCTTCACGTCATCACGGAATTGTTCACTCGTCCGAGGTCTGCGAGCAAGACCGACAACGGCGAAATTTTCTCCTAATTTCCCTTCGCGATACAAGCTATAAAAAGCTGGAAATAGTTTTCTTTTCGCCAAATCGCCGGTTGCCCCGAAAATATAAAATACAGCTCCACTCATATATGCATCATTCTTTCTCTATTAGGATTAGTTAATATGCTTAGCATACCTAAAATTGTCAAGCTATTCAACTTTTCTGAGAACTTTCCCTATAACAATTTCTTATAGTGATCTAGACATTCGTCTATACCGAAATGGGGCCTTCCGAATAGGCTACAGTACATACAAATACGGAGGTGCCAAGAGTCTTATGCAGCCCATTCATCCGATCACCGAAAAAGCTTGCAAAAGCCTGTGCGGAAAACCAGTTCATCTTTATCTTAATGATGGTTCCCAAATCTTTGGAGTTTTAAGCCGCTTGGAGAAAAATACGCTCATTCTTAATGAAGAGGCTCGCCCGACGCTTAATTCAACCGCATCCAAGAAGAAACGTAAAACCACTGCCAAAGCGAAATCTGTCCAGCCAAAAAATGGAAAATTAGATCCAAACAGCCCAGAACCGCAACTTGAACGATTAAACTTTTTCGGAATGCCGCTTTTTGGCGGTCCAGCTCCCGGCCCGAACGGCCCAGAAGCCATCGATATTCCAATCGAGCGGGTTGCTGCTATGTTCAGCGAATAAAAAAAAGGCTGCCGATGACTTGCTCATCAGCAGCCCTAGTATTACCGAACAAGCTTCTTTTTCATTCGAAAGCAGCTTAGCTCAGGGAGATATTCATCAATCTCATACCCTTTGCTGGAGTAAAAGCCAATGGCATTGGGATTGCTGTCATCGACGAAAAGCTCTGCCGTGCGGCAACGCTCACTTTTCCCATACTCCTCAGCCATCTTCATGAGCTCTTTCCCTAGTCCCTTTCCCTGCTCTCGAGGATCGACAGCCAGCATATCGACGAACAGCACGTTCGATTTGCGAATAACCGAAATGAACCCATAAGGCTGTTTATATCCTTTAGCTGCCACAAACGTTTTGTTGTGGTTCAGCCGCTTGCGTATTTCCGAAAAAGTAACTGAAACGCCTGATTGATACTGTCTGGAAAAAGGCACTAACTGTTCAACAATCAAACGATGAATCGCCCGATCGTCGTTAGCAGCTAACCGTTTGCGAATCACGCTGCATCGCCTCCACAAGAAGCAATAATGCTATCTTATGTTGCTCCTGGCGGAAATGACTCAGCTACTTGCTCATCTTCCATCTGATAAGTACCAATTTACCCCAATACCTTCGAATGATATACTAGACTTATGTGAAAAGGGGTGATTGAAATGATCTATGCCTATCCTCCGATAACAGCAGTAAATAGCTATCAAACCCATAAGGATTACTATCGGGTTAGCGGTATCCGCGGCATCGCAGGCGGTAAATCTACCACGATTCGTGAGCAGCTTAATTTACCATATGAGGGCTCACCGTATCAAAAAATCGCAAAAGCTGCAGCCCAAAACGTAGCTGGATTCGTTCAAACTGCCCAGAATGCCAAGCTCACCGCACAATCCTTGGTCCAAGCAAGACCGGGCGACAACAATCGTGAAACCATCCTAGAGCCTATCCGTGAATTTGTAGATACATATAATGAACTTCAGACGTCTTTACGAGAGTCACCTGCGTACATGAATCGTTCCCTACTTGCCGGGCTAGAACAAGCCGCTAAGCCGTATTCGCTCAAAGAAATCGGGATCAACAAGCTTGATGATGGCAACCTTGAGTTTCAGGAGCAGGAGCTTCAAGGTCAAGTCAACAACCTGTCAGGCTCCTTTCGAAAAAGTCTCGACAGCCTGACCAGCTTCGCCTCTACCTTGGCGAACAATCTTGGACAGCTGCAGCAAGTTCCTACTGAAGCGTTGTTTCAAATGTCCCGTTCTGACCTAAAACCTTACGGGCAATACCGATCCAAACTCCAAGCCTACTTGCCGGTTCCGATGAGAGGACTGCTGCTAGATACACAGATGTGATTTAAAAAAAGCGACCCTCTGGAATGAGCTCATGCATCCGCATGCTCACCCAGAGGGTCGCTTTTTATTAGAAGAGCTTCTTGCCTAAGACATGATCGAGTGGAACGTATCCAATGACCCGGCTGTCCATACTGTTATTCCGGTTATCTCCCATTACGAATACGTGATCTTCCGGAACCGTCCACTCCTTGTTCCCGTTTGCTCTCATCGCCTCATTCAAATACGGCTCTTCGAGCAATTGCCCGTTCCGGTACAATTTATCGTCTTTCATCTCTAAATGGTCGCCAGGCTTCCCAATCACACGTTTGATCCACACGTGTTTGTCATCGCCTTTTGTAAATAAGCTAAGCAGAGGGCTGTCCAGCAGGTCGTTCTTGAACGTCCGCTTCAAATCAACTCTAGAATCAATAATGACGATGTCTTCATAATTAGGTTCGTAGTTGAACGTATGAGAAAGCTTTGATACATACACGCGTTGACTGTCATGCAGCGTAGGGTCCATAGAATGACCCATTACTTTGGTCGATTGGAACACAAAAACGCCAAGAAATACGACTAAAACAAAAGAAATGGCAATGGAACCAAACCAGCTCCACAATTGCTTGAGAAAATTCATCCTTATCGCTCCCTTGTCCCATGTTGCTACTCAGCCAAGCCATGCTTAAAAGCATAGATGGCAGCTTGTGTTCGATCCTCCACACCAAGCTTGGCGAGTACGTTCGTGACGTGAAATTTCACTGTTTTCACACCGATAAACAAATCATCCGCCAGTTCCTGGTTCGACTTCCCTTTGGCGATCAGCCGCAGGACTTCCATTTCCCGATCCGTCAGCTCTTCATGCGGTTCCGCTGCCGCCTTAGGCTGTCTGAAACGGTTCATAATCTTAGAGGCAACCTGAGATTCTAGAATGGATTGCCCTTTGGCCGCGGCTCGAATCGCTTGAGCAATCTCGGAAGCACGAGACGTCTTGAGCAAATAACTGAAGGCTCCAGCTTCAATCACTGGATACATTTTCTCATCATCCAAGAAGCTAGTCAACACAATGACTTTACACTCCGGATACAGCTGCAGCAGCTTCCGGGTTGTTTCGATCCCGTCCATGCCTTCCATGACCAAATCCATCAGCACGACATCCGGTCGATATTCCTGAGCCAATCGAATGCCATCTTGCCCGTTGCTGGCTTCTCCGACCACTTCAATGCCATCTTCTGTTCCCAGAACAGCGGCAAGTCCGATCCTCACCATTTCATGATCATCGACAAGCAAGACTTTAATCAATGTATCGTCCATTTGCTTCTCCTCTCGTCATCAGAACTGTTTTCCTGTTTTCCACTGCCATCAGTCCAATCGCTATACACTTTCCACTGCATCTGTAGCTAGAATCGGCACTCGAATTTCGATACGTGTACCCCGATCAGGAGCCGTAATAATGTCAACAGAGCCGCCAATTTCGTTAACCCGCTCCTTCATGGATACGATGCCGTAGGAGGTAAGTTTCTTCGCATCCAGTTCAAAACCGACACCATCATCGCGGATCGCCAGGCGAACGCCATCAGCGCGGTGCAGCAGCTTAACTTCGAGCTTATTCGCTTTGGAATGACGCAATGCATTCGAGAGAGCTTCCTGTACGATCCGGAACAGGTGATCCTCAATGCCTTTATTTAAACGAATCTCTTCGTCCATATCCCACGTAATCGCCATCGGCACCTTGGCCGCCAGCTCTTTGAGAAGCTCAACAAGCCCTTCGGACAATCGTTTTCCTTCCAAATGGATAGGCCGCAAATGAAGCAGCAGCGCCCTCATCTCCGATTGTGCAACGGAAGCCATCTCCTCAATCAGATGAATCTGCCGTTTGGCTTTCTCGAAATCCTTGTCCAAAGTTCGGCCAACAGCCGTTGCGGTCATCGAAATTGCGAACAATTGCTGGCTTACCGCATCGTGCAGCTCCCGTGCTAATCGCTGCCGTTCTTCAATAACAGCCGACAATTTCGCTTTCTCCGCAAGTTCGGCATTATTGTTAGATAGCCGCTGCAGGGAAGTAACCTGCTCTTCCCAACGTTTCATAATGCGACCGAGCTGCTCGCCGAGACGCCCGATCTCATCTTCGCCATTCTGGAAGCCTTCGCGGGCGAAGGTCCCTTTTTCAAGCAAAATCATCGTCTCCATCAGCGGCTCAAGCCGGCGTGTAATCCGTGAGCTGTTCCAGTAACCATACCCTGCGCCAATGCCTCCGATAATCACGATGGCCATGAAAACGAATTTCACACCTTCTTGCCAACTCGTAAATGGCGTGATTAGATTGTTTGAGTTCATAAAATAGATGATAGCGCCAAATACAAAAAAACTAAAAATAATCGATTCAGCCATACTGCGCCATATCATATTCGTTAATCTGCGTTTATAGCCGTCCAATATGCGCTGAACCTCCTCTAGACGTTACATCACTTTAATTTTAATATCTCCTACAATATACGAAAGCACAAGTTTCACGCGGTGGTCGCAGCTCTCATAATTGGACGATTGCCACTGTAATTTGTTCATTACACCTGATTCCCGCTCACTTGCAACTTGAATTTGGCCAAATGTAACGGATGCTCCTACTGAGACGCCAATATCATCTGGTACCTTTATATCTACATCGCCTATCACACCTTGCAGAATAAGCGTTGTTTCCTTTTGCTCTAGTATGGCAAGCGAGAGATCGATATACGTCTCCCCGATAATGTACCACGTTGAACTATTGCGCATGATCCAAGGCTCACGCCCCAAGCGAACGCTGTCCATCAGCTTCTGCTTCTGAATATAGGTGTCATCTTTATGCACTTGCTTGGACCGTATGAAAAAGAATCCTAATGAAATCAAAACGATAGCGAAAACAATCGTAATATGATCACCAAAGAGAATCACAGCCCCCACGCCGATGAGCACAAACCCTTTGCGCTCTTTGCGGGAACGGACCCGATGAATGCCCAGCAAGACGAGGATAATCGCAAGAATGGGGAAAAAGCCTATCGTATGATCCAGAAGCAAAAAAAGACCGGCGCCAATCAGCACAAGAGCTGTATTCCGGTTGCGGTTGTTTTTGGTTTCTTCGCCCATCGCTGCACCTCCTCTGGCTGCCGATTAATTCGTTCATATAGATTCCTAGCATACCATAAGAATGGACAGCCTCCAAGATGCAAATCCTTGCCCAGCAAGGCTCTAGCATGAGGAATGGAGGCCGGAATCCGGCTGCGCCGCATACTGTGCGCGGCGCAGTACAATCACGCGAGGCTTATTTCTTGTCGCGCCAATCCTGCTGAAGCTTGCGCAGCTCCTGCTGGAGGTTGCTGCCAGCCTCCTTCAGCGTCTCTTTCGACACGCGCCCCGCCACGCGCAAGCCCTGCAGCGCTTCCCGGCCGAGCTCGCGGCCGGTCGCTTCCAGCTCGCGCAATGCTTCGCGAGCTTCTTCCTTGGACAGCCCGCTTCGCGGCTGTCCCGTTCCTGCTGCGCGGCCGGCACGCAGCCCCGCCAGCTCGTCTGCGAGCGCCAGGCAGACGTCCTGGCTGCTCGCGTACTGCGCGCGGTACTGCGCGCAGGCTGCTTCCAAGCGCAGCTTCTCTTGCAGCGCCATACGCGCCAGCTCTTCGTCGCCTGCGCGCATGGCCAGTTCAGCCTGCTCGGCGCGCAGCTGCGCCATCTCCTGCGCGTCGACGCTTTGCTTGCGCAGCTCAATCGTACGCTGCAGCGCCTCCTCGTAGCGCTCCTCCAGCTCGGCGATGCCGCGCGATGCTCCAGCGTGTCCAGCGTGGCTGGAATGGCTGGAATGGCCGCCTCCCCGTTCATGCAGGTCCAGCTTGCTTGCTGCCTCCTGCCAAGCCATATCGGCCATTTTACCAATTCGATCAAATACGCTCATCATCCACACCCCCTATGTTCTTGTTGATTACAGTCTGAACTCCGCCGAATCGTTTTGTTTTTTTAGCATGCGATAGCCGTAATACATTAACCACACTGCAAACACAATCGCTAGGAAACCAGATAATTTTGTAATTAATATCAAAGCGCCAATGCCAAAAATCAGCCATCCCATCTTCTTGCCATGAGTTATCCCCACATAACCTAGCCCCACCATCGCCACAGGAACCAGCAGTCCCATGACATGAAAATGCATGCCCACTTGATGCATACAAATGAGAAAGCCTACTGCTATCAGAATCAGCGCCCAACTTTTTGATCGATTCATGCTCACTATTGCACCGCCCTTCGCGTAATCTTCATGCTACTATCGTAGCCGAAATGGATTCACGTCAAAACGGACTCCCGACTGTTTTTGTACCTAGACCTAAGTCCAGTATGGTCTAAGACCTTTAACCATATTTTGGGCGTTGTTTCCATTATTCTATCAATGATAGAATATTTGAAGCCGAGTCCGGTGCACAGACAAAGTGCCGGTACGGGGGACGATTTACATGGGGTGAATATTTGCTCTGTAAGCAGAGCAGACTAGGGAGAACCTTCTTCCCGAACCCGTCAACTAACCTCGGAGGCTCATTTTGAAGGAGGATTACCAATTGAATATGCTTACAAAAGGGTTAGCATGCCTTGCTGTGTCCTTCACAGTTTTGGCAGGAGGCTTTCTTTCCCCATTTTCGGGACATGCTTATGCAGCAGCCGCGAGTATGGACGTGAAAGTGCAAGTCAACGATGACCTGGTTCAATTTCCGGATGCCCAGCCTTATTTGGATGACAACCACGCTACACAAGTACCGATCCGTTTCGTAACTGAGAAACTGGGTTATGATGTACAATGGCAAAAGGAAGGCGACGCAATTAAAGTCACACTGAACAATGACAAGCATTCTATTTCCTTGGTGTCAGGTCAAAAAGAGGCCGAAATCGATAGCACTCCTGTCGAGATGGACACACACGCTGAGTTCCAAAACGGACGTGTCTACGTGCCGCTTCGGTTCTTAAGCAATGCTTCCGACATTCCCGTTCAGTGGGATGCAAGCAGCAACTTAGCGATTTTAAGTAAAGACGGCAATCATCACGCACCTGATTATGAGCTATTTGAGTCAACAGCCTACTCCGCTGATCCTTCTGAAAATGGAGGCTTTGGAGCATTGGACTATATGGGGAATCCATTAGGAATCGGAACCGTCGCTGTAGATCCATCGGTTATTCCACTTGGATCTAAGCTCTATATAGAAGGTTATGATTTCAACGGCCTGCCAAAAGGCGGCATGTATGCTTATGCAACGGATACCGGTGGTTCCATCAAAGGCAAACGCGTTGATATTTACATTCCAGGCTCCCAGCAATCCTTACGCAAATTCGGCTTCCAAACTGTAAAAGTGTACAAACTAAACCCGTGATGATCACGGGTTTTTTAATTTTGACGAACGTACTGAAAGCCCCGCATGAACTGTGATGAAACTCCGGGCACCTTAGGAATCTATGGATCTATTCGGTGGAATCACCTCAAAGGAACTGGCGTCCGCTATTCGCGGAAAAACGAGCATTTCTCTTTCGGAACGGAACTACAGGCTCTTATTTGTACTCAAACCTGTACTTTTTATAGAAGCCGGCAAAATAGAGTCTTGTAGATCCCCTAAACCAGCCGAAAAGGTGGTTTTCCTTGGAATAAGGTCCCACAGTTCCTTTTCAGCTCGTCGGAGCGTGCAAGTGCAGTGCGAGAGCGTTGGGTAGCCTGGAGACTCCCAACGGAAAACTAGCTTTTGATCCATTGAAGGGAACTGGAGTCCTCTATTTCCTCGTTCTCGGCTGAAATTTCCGAGAGATAGCGCACTAACAAAAAACGGCCCCGGAACACCGGGACCGAATCCTAAAAGAAATCCGCCAAATACGTCGTGCGCTGCGGAATTGCCGCTTCCAACCGAGTAACCAGCTCCTGCGAGCCTTGAAGCCGCTCAATTTTAGCCATAAAGCCCGCCTTTTGATAACTCATAAATAAGGCAGCCAACGTTTGAATACTACAACTCAGTATACGCTCATCTGCCGGTTGCTCGCCCTCAGCTAACTTGGTGACCTCCGCTTTCTCCCCGCTGCCTGTGAATTGCAATTGGAAAACGCCATCGTTCCAGTCCGCATGCGGATCAAAAATCCGCAAATAGATCGGCTCAACCTCTTGGCGCGGTTCAAACCGATACTGCTTCAGGAAAGCTTCCACATCGATAATACGCGCCGAAAAATATGTTATTTTCTCCTGCTTGAACTTAGGATCATGCACCAAGAAAGGAAGCTGATCATCCGCTGGCGCTTTAACCTCCACCTTCGAGATCATGGAATCATGATCGGCTATGAACTTCCATAACCCGCGTCTCGTTTCTTCATCCAAAAACACCATCTCATGAATGGTTGCTGTATACTCTTTTACTTGATAAAAGACGTACCCCGTCCGTTCACCCTTGGCATTAACATAGAGGGCTACCGTACCTTTTTTGTTTTTAAAATATCGATTATTCCACCAATTTGCGTCCCGCTCCATCATTCCATTAAATTGCAGGGCATACTGCTCATAAATAGGATTCAAAAGCTCCCATTCCCTCGTCACACGAACGATTGAACTGCCTTCCGGAGCATGGAATTTTGGAAGTTTATCCGCAGGAATTTCATATTTCAGGTAGTCAATATACGTCTCCCAGCCATACTTCCGATAAAATTCGAACTTAAACGGAGATAGAAAGGAGACGGTTTGCCCTTGCTCTTTCATCACCTTGAGCGCTTGAAGCAGCAGCTTCGCGACCATTCCGTTGCGCCTGTACTCCGGCCAAGTTGCTACTCCCGCAATTCCGCCCATGGCAAAACGCTGACCATTCAGCCACGTATGAAATTGGTTAATTTGAAGCTTAGCAGCTAGTTTCCCCTGAACAAAATAGCCCCAAATTTGCTTCGGATCTGTCCAACTGCTGCGATCTTCCTGCTCTTCTGCGCTCAGCTCATATTGAAAAGCAAACTGGGATAATGCAAGACTCTCCGGCAATTCCTGTTGTTCCAATGTTCGAATTTCACTCATTATGTATCACCTCATATACAAGTATACTGGAAAATCATTGACAATACCTATGCCTAATTAGGCGTTCTCCATTTAGAAATCAGGGCATACGTCCAATCAACGAATGTCTCTACGTCATATGATGTTGATGTATAGTGATTCAACCCACTTAAATACTTAAGAACCGGAGGGGATACTATGTCATATGCAGCTGGTTGTGGTACTGGATACGGATCTGGATACGGATCTGTAGGTGTCGTTCTTGTCCTTTATGTTCTGCTTGTTATCATCTTGGCTACTTTCGCAATCTAATCTTGCCTTCATTCCAACCTGACTATTCCTTGTAAATAGACCTGCTTACACCAACTTCTTTGAAAGAAGATGAGTGATAAGCAGGTCTTTTTTTATTTGATCGGATATATAAGAACACATTCGCCTCTCGCAAAACCTGAGCCTCCGGCAGGCAGTTGAATCAAACAATCCGCATCTTTAATGGAAACCATGATGCTGGACTTATCAATGCCGGAAGGCTTAACCCGCAAACAACCATTCTCGACATGCGTTGTCCCTCGGACATAACGCGGGAATGCCGAGCCTTTGTCGTAATCCACATCCAAATAAGCTGTCATGGCTTCGGGGCAAGGAGATAGGCAGCCTGACATCGCTTTAATCAGCGGCTTAGCAAATAGCTCAAAGCCTACAAACGATGCGCCGGGATTACCGGAGAGCGAGAGCAGCAGCCTATTCTCCCAAAAGGCTGCGCTCGTCGGCGTGCCTGGCCGCATCGCCACTTTATTAAACAGGAGCTTACCCGCAAACCTTCCAAACAAATCCACCAGAACATCATAGTCACCAACAGAGACACCGCCGGAGGTGATAACAAGATCAACTTTGCCTAATGTCTCCAGCAGAGCGTCTTCCACCTCTTCTACATTGTCCGAGAGCGCGTGCATAATCACCGCTTCTCCGCCCGCTGCTTCGACTTGCGCAGCAAGCATGTAGCTGTTGCTGTTACGAATTCGCCCAGGCAGCAACGCTTCTTCAACATTCAATAACTCAGAGCCTGTTGAAAAAATCGCTACCCTCGGTTTACGGAAAACCGTCACGGAGAAATAACCAAAAGTCGCTAATATCGCCGCTTCACCAGGTCCGATTTGTGATCCATGCGGAAGCAATAACTCCTGCGCGGCTATTTCCCCGGCAATAGGAGTTATGTTGCTGCCCACGGGTATACTTTTCTTAATGCAGACCTGAGTCGAGCTTACCCCTGCGTCCAGTAAGGGAAGTGCATCCGTCATTTCCAGCATCACCACGCAATCCGCTCCATCTGGAACAGGCGCTCCCGTCATGATCCGGGATGCAGCACCTGAATACACAGTAAGCTCAGGAACCGTTCCGCTTGGAATATGCTCAATGACACGCAAAATAGCAGGATTTTCTGGCGATGCCTGTTCAATATCCGCAGCGCAAACCGCGTATCCGTCCACGCCGGATCGGCGAAAATGAGGCACGGGATGATCGGCATAAATATCCTTGGCTAATCGCCTGTTGAACGCAGCGGACAACGGTACAATTTCCGTTTCAGTAAGTTCGACATACTCGGAAAGCACGCTTCGGGCTTCTTCCACCGAAATGACTTTGCGCCCGAATTTAAGCTTCACATCGCTATTCACTAACGTCCGTTCCTCCTATGGGCTAACCGCCAATTTGCGACATCCGGCGAAGTGTTGGTGTATGAGACTGGCTTTCATTCAGCAGTGCCTGCGCCATCTCATGATTTTGCGGCTTGATATCCAAAGCACGGAAGAAAAGGTCTTCCATTGCCGAATCATTCCCAATATAAGTCCGAACATTAAATTCATCTGACCAATACAAGCATGGCTTCACATTGCCATCTGCCGTAATTCGCAGGCGGTTGCAGGTCTCGCAGAAGTGATCGCTGATCGGATGAATGAGCCCGAATGAACCTTGAGCGCCTTCGATCCGGAAGTTTTGAGCAGGCCCGTTCCCATATACGGCGTCCGAGGCTATCGCATTCCAACCCTTTTCCTTACAGCGATCCAATACGGTCGACAAAGGCAAATAGCGGCTTTTCCACGCCTCATCCTGATGCCCGATCGGCATATATTCTATGAACCGAACTTGAATCGGACGATCCATCGTCATTTGTAAAAAGTCTTCAATTTCGTCATCATTCATGCCCTTCATAAGGACAACATTTAACTTGATCGGGGTAATGCCCACACGATAAGCTTCTTCAATGCTGGCCAGAACACGGTTAATATCGCCACCTCGGGTGATGAGTGAGAACCGGTCTGCTTTCAAGGAATCCAGGCTTATATTTACACGGGTTAGCCCTGCTGCGCGAAGCTTTTCAGCTCTTGAAGCAAAATAAATCCCATTCGTTGTCAACGCAATATCTTCAATCCCGGGTATTTGGGAGAGCATGCCAATCAGTTGTTCCAGATTTTTACGTACAAGCGGTTCTCCGCCGGTTAATCTCAGCTTTCGGACACCTAGTCCAGCCAGCACGCGAACAACCTCGGTGATTTCCTCGAACGTTAACAGCTTGTCATCCGGTTCAAATTCCATTCCTTCTTCGGGCATACAGTAAACACAACGAAGATTACAGCGATCCGTAACGGATATTCGTAAGTAATCGTGCATGCGTCCAAAACGATCCATCAGCAGCTTCGGCATGAAGTTCACCTTCTCTCCAGTCCATTATGACACATTTTTCAGCTAAATCCTACACTCATGATAGATTCTCTAACATAGACTTGTACTCATCCGGCGTATTCACATTCGTTACAAACTTTGACGACAGTTTTAACTTTTCAAAAAAAGCATTCTCCGCAGGCAACCAATCGATATGATCCAACAAACCCATTAATCGATGTTGTTCCTGCTTCAATAATACCTCAGCCTCAGAACCAACTAACCTCGAGTAAATGCCATGGAGCGGATGAACCTTGCCGTCTATGACCGGAATAACCGCATCAACATTGGCTTCTTGGCACATTTGTCTCATAGCTTCTGCGGCTTCGGATGAAATAAAAGGCATATCACACCCAACAATCCACATGAATTGTTCAGTTACGGCTTGCGCAGCTGCATGAATACCGCTTAACGGCCCTTTTTGAACATATATATCTGACACCCATTGTACATTCAAAGGCATGGAATTAGATGCTAGAAGTAATTGGAACGCCTCGGGTTCATTCGATACAACAATCATCTGGTTGCAAATACGGGACATTTCCGTAAGCTGGCGAAGAAGCAAGGGCTGATCTTGAACAGGAAGCAGCGCCTTGCTTCTTCCTTCCATGCGGCGATTGAGCCCTCCGGCCAAAATAACACCTGTCATCATAACTCGAGTTCCGTCAATCGTTTTGTGAAGGATTTCTTCCAGCTTTCAGATAGAGCTTCCGTCTGTACGAGACGTTGAGCTCCATCCTTGCTCATTTTATCGTGATATTTGATTTGATTCGCATAGGCCAGCGTTACGCCGTCAGCATCTTTGGCGACAAGCTTCACTTCGGAATTTACGGAGAGGAATCCTTCTTGCAAAACTCTGAAATAGAAACCGGTATATCCCGTTTCCTGCATGTGCAGCGGGGTTTTGGCCCACTCCAGACGTTTGCCTACTTTAAAACAAGGCTGGCGTGGCTGCGAGACCTGAACAATCACTTCGTCAATAGCATAAATGTCACCAATGCAAACGTCCGTCTCCAGAAAACCGCGCACCGTTAAATTTTCACCAAAAGCACCCGCTTCCAGCTTGCGGCCAAGCACTTCCTCCCAGTAAGCATAATGCTCCTCGGGGTAAACACACAGTGCTTTATCAACGCCGCCATGCACCGTTAAATCGGCTTGCCCGTCCCCGTCCAATTGGGTTTTGGACACATACAAAGATGAGCTGACCGGGGACTTGTATATGCCCGTGACCAGCTCTTTGCCTTGATATTCAACAATTTGTGGTTGGCCCACATTCACCGATACGATTTCCAACGTTATTCCTCATTTCCAAGCAGGTTCTTTGACATAACTATATCAAAAACCACCCGGAAAGTCAGTTTCAGTTTCTTGCCATTTCATTCCCATTACGCATTGTTAGATCGATCCACCCAAGCATCATTATCGTAGCCTCTAACTTCCCAATACCCCATGTGCTCCTTCTCAATAAGCTCAATCGCTTGGAGCCATTTGACGGATTTATACGCATACATTTGCGGAACAATCAGCCGGACCGGACCTCCTAATTTTTGGGGAATCGGCTTGCCATCCAGCATTACAGCTACCATGATGTCGTCACTGTCAGCTTGCTCCAACGAAAGGGCATCGGTATACACCTTGTCGCCGGAATAAAATTTCACATATTTCGCCTTGGACTGCACACCCGCTGCTGCTAAAAGCTGCTTAAGCGGTATGCCTTCCCACGTACAATTATAAATGGACCAGCCAGTCACACAATGGAAGTTACTCACCTGTACCGTTCGTTTCAACTTCAGAAACTCTTCCCAGTTCCAAACGCCAGGTTTATCGACTAGACCAGAAATCGCGAACTGCCAAGTCTCCGAGGAAAAAGCCGGAATTTCCGTCACCGTATAAATACGGAAATTCCCTTGCGCTCCTCCGCCGACCACCGCGGCGGAGTCCGGCAGCGGCGCAGGCGGCGGCAGCATGCTGTTGCCGTCGCCTGCGGCATACTCGGCGGTCGACGAACCGCCGGTGTCGAAAGCGCCTTTTATCCACCGATAAAAGGCGGGACCGACTGCGATCACAAGCACCAGTCCTGCGGCAAGCCGCAGGAACGAGGCGCGTGTGATCGGCGACGCCTTCAGCGCGGCGATAACCGCCTGCGCTGCTGAGCGCTCCGCCGTGGCGTCAGACGCCGCCACGGGAGGTGTTGCCGCCGGCTGCACGGCCGGCGGCTTAACTGCGGCAGCGGCGGCTTGATCCAGCCGCTGCTGGCGCTTCAGCCATCTGCTGCGCGAGATGGCGTGGTACACGGCATACGGCACTCCGACCCAGGTCAGCAGGTCATGGATGAGGAGTGCCGCATTGTTTAAAGCGGGTGGCAGATGCCGGAACTGCCACAGGACCACCCCGGACGCTGCCCAACCGACCAGCAGCGCCAGCACAAAGACCAGATTCGCGCGTTGATTGCGGCGCGTGCGAATCTGCAGCCAATGTTTGCGAATCATTGGCGCATACAGGATCATTAGCAAAATAGAAGCGACACCTAAATAAATGTGAAGCTGCTTCAACGACACTCGGACAATCCCCAAATCTCCGCGAATCGCCCCTATGCTAAGCACAATGCCCGTTATGGTCAGCAGCAGGAGAATCCAGGCATTCCAGCTATGTATAGCATTAAGACGCTTGCCAAAGGATTGCTTTAACCAACCTCTTTTCGACTCCATACGCCCACATCCTATTCAACCAATAGTTTATACCTCTAATCATAACGTACAAATCTTAAAAAAAGCTTACAACTCGCTAAAATTACAGAGTACGCTCCATACTCAGAACTGCCTGGCCGCTAGTCCCCTGAAATACTGCCTTCTCCATCTGCTCAGGCCCCCCTATTTCAGCTGAGGCGCCCTATTCAATAGGAATGGTAAACCAGAACGTGCTGCCACTCCCCTCATCCTTGCCCACTCGGCTATCCACACCGATTGTTCCCCCATGCAGCTGGACGATGGACTTAGCAATCGCCAAACCGAGTCCGGCTCCCCCGCTAGTACGCGTTCGTGATGGGTCCGAGCGATAAAACCGATCGAATATTTTGTCCGCATCCCTTTCCTCAATTCCCTCGCCTTGATCTTGAATCAGCAGCTTTAGACAAGAGGTCGGCAGCTGTTCCACTTTAATTGTAATGCTGCCGCCAACAGGGGAGTGACGAATGGCATTCCCCAGTATGTTAGCCAAAACCCGCTTCATTTCCTGAGGCATAATGGTCACAGGCGGCAAGTACTCCGGCAGGTCTACAACGACTTGCAACTGCTTATCTTCCAGCTGAAAAGCCAAGCTTTGCAGACCATCCACCAGGAGCTGATCAACATGATACGGCTCAGGCACGAATTCGCTTCCACCTGCATCGAGCTGCGAAAGCTTAAATAATTCCTGGATCAATCCGTCTAATCGTCCCGTTTCCAAACGGATCGTTCGGAGATAACGCTCGAAGGTCGCTTTATCCTGAATGACATCGTCTTCCAGTGCTTCTACGAAAGCCTTAATTGATGACATTGGCGTTCGCAGATCATGCGACACATTCGCTACAAGCTCTTTGCGAGAAATCTCGGCTGTTCGTAATTTGCCGAAACTTTCTTTCAGTTTCCCGCTCATGCGGTTGAACTGTTCTGCTAGTCTTTGAAATTCAACTGGCCCGATATGAGGCACCACGCCCTCAAAATGGCCTTCTGAGATGCGAGTCGTTTCCTGAGTAATGGCATGAATAGCTTTTTCTAGAGGGCGTGTCATGATGTAATGAATGCCCATCGATACAACAGCCGCACCTAGGGTAACAGTCGACAGAATCACAACATCCTTCCAGTGAAGCAGCATAAAATGGTAGCAAATAAGCAGCGTAAGCAAGATGATCCCTGTACTCACTCCGCTCGCAATGAGCAAATATAATCGAAGCTTCAGGATGGCTCCCTCCCTTCGAATTTATAACCGATGCCCCACACCGTTTTGATAAAGCGCGGCTCAGAAGGATTAGGCTCCAGTTTCTCTCTTAAGCGGCGGATATGAACCGTTACTGTCGTTGTATCCCCGTAATAATCAATATCCCACACTTTACTCAGCAATTGGTTTCGCGAAAAAACTTGATCCGGATGGGCTGCGAACAAATGCAGCAGCTCAAATTCCTTCACAGTCAGCTCGACGTCTTTGTCGAGGACGCGGACACTGCGATGCAGCACATTGATTTCGAGTCCAGGGTATCTCAATATATGGGCAGGCAGTACTGCCTCTGCATTCACCATAGTCTCCATCGGAGTGCGCTGCATCCTACGCAAAATCCCTTTCACTCGCAGCACAAGCTCTCGCGGTGAAAAGGGCTTCGTCAAGTAGTCGTCAGCCCCCATCGTGAGTCCCATCAACCTGTCCATTTCGTCCCCCAACGCCGTCAGCATGATGATGGGAACGTCCCGCTCATTGCGAATTTCTTCGCAAACCTGCCAACCGTTTTTACCGGGCATCATCAGATCCAGCACGATCAGCTGCGGATTGTGCTGCCGCCACTGCCTGATCGCCTCCTCCCCGTTCATTGCGGAAATGACTTGATAGCCTTCCCTCTCCAAATAAACGGTACAAACATCTATAATATTCGGTTCATCATCCACAATAAGAACTAACGTTCCCATACAGACATACCTCCTCAAGCTAGTATAATTATACCTCATCCTTTTAAAAGGAAACTTACAGATGTCTTACAAAACAATAAAAACCCAGCATCCTCAGATGCCAGGCTTACATACCATTCATATTAACGATATCAGAACTCAACTAGTCCCCTTTCGTTTATACTTGCAGCACACCTTCAACATTTGGCTCTTCCTGCTTACGATTTAAGCCTCGGATATATCTCGTTTGAGCAATACCGGCAGCAATAAGAATGACGCCTACGACGGCAAACATCACTTTCCCGCCATAATGGCTGAATAGCAATCCACCTAGGACAGGGCCGATGGCACGGGATAACTGCCAATTCATTCCGAACACGGAGAAGTACAAGCCTCTATGCTCCACTGGGGCAATCACGGAAATCACTTTTTGAATATGAGGACCGTTCAACATTTCACCAATGGTAAATAAAAATTCAACAAAAAGCAGAATCGCAAGATAAGGAACAAATCCGTAACCGATGGATACAACTGCAAACAACATGTAGGATACAGCCACGACAATATAAGCAGGGACGTGCTCTGTTCGTTTTGCAATCCACAGCTGCAGCGCGATGACTACGCACCCATTGAAAGTAATGATCGTCGCAAAGACCGATTTATAATTTTCGAAATTTTGCTGTAGATGTAAAGGAAATGTAGACTCAACTTGCGCGTATAAAAGGGATACCGGCATGGCCAGAAAAGTAATCCACAGCAGTGGTTTATGCTCCGACCATTTAATTTTGACTTTGTTTGCTTTTGCGGCAGCCAATACCTCTTCACTTTTAACAGGCATCGTCTCTGGGACCTTCCATATGACTAAGCCCGCATAAGCAACTAGTGTAACCGAACAAGCAAGGAAGATAATCGACGGATTCATGGTAAACAAGAGTAAGCCTAAAAGCGGACCAAATGCTGATCCCATGTTTAAAGCCGTGTGCAATAAAGCAAAAACCTCAGCTCGCTTCTGCTCCGGCACAACATCCGAAATCTGAGCATTGGCAGCAGGCCCATACATCGCATGTCCAATTCCATTAACAATGGAAATAAGCGCAAACTCCCATACGTGGCTGGCAAATATATATCCACCAATAGCGAAGGCTTGAATAAGGAGCGCTGCGAGCATCATTGGCTTCCGCCCGTACTTGTCACTCAAGCTGCCTGCATATAAATTTACGAATATTCCGCATAAGGGCTGTAGACCTACTATTAACATGGATAAAAACACGGAACCGTCCAACTTGTCATACAAATAAAAAACCAGATAGGGTCTCATCATAAAACCGGCTAACGACGTCAGAATCGTGCCCACGACTCGAACCCATATCGCTGTGTCATACTTGCTAATCACCGAAAAAAAGGGAATTCTTTGCATTTGACCTCCTAGATGTCTTTGGTACTTTCAGTTTAGAAGGATTTGAGTAAAAGAAAAAGGTAAAATCTCGTTATAACGGATTTCACCTTTTATGTATCTCCTATTTTCTTAACCTCCGATACGAATCTTCCGGTAAGTATCGATAAACGAAAGGACATCTACGCGCTTCCCCCTCTTCTTCGCTACTCTGGCCATTTTCACTAGGGTTGTCCAGAATTCGTCGAGCACGGGAGATTCAAAATCATTTTCCTTCGGAGCCTGTGTCAATTTATTCTTGTTCGTGTATGAGGCTCCTTCATCCGAGATCAGATATTGAATCTGACTTTTTTTCCACTGCTCGCCGGTTACGTAGCTTACACCAATTTCACGCATTTTTTTGCGAACAGATGTAACAGGGCGGGATAATTCTTTGGCAATTACAACGGGAGGGCACTCTGATGAAAGTCGAATTAACTTGTCCAATTCTTGTGTGGACCAAGGTTTTTTAGTCATGACGATAACCTCACTTCATAAATGAAAGATTCGTATTCGCTTTTACTGGTTAACAACGGGTATACTGAGAGAATAACAATCAAATGTTAAAGAAGTATGAGTTAACCATAATGAAAGTATGAAGACATAACTTTTTCGCTATTTCTCTTGTTTTTACGACCTTTGAACTAATATTTTGATGAAATTTAGGTCTTTGTGCGTGGAAAAACTAGTCATGGAGGGTGACCAACGAATGAAACATCATATTAATGGAGCAGAGTTGTACATAGCGGAAAAAGGACAAGGAGTACCTGTCATTTTATTGCACGGATTCCCATTGGATCATCGCATGTGGCAAGCGCAGGTAGAGGCTTTATCGGTGGATTATCGGGTGATTACACCTGATTTACGCGGTATGGGGCATTCGGATGTACCTCAAGCTAACATTTCAATTGAGCAATATGCGGATGATATTTTGACGATGATGGACAAAATGGACATACAAAAAGCCGCACTTGGCGGCTTCTCCATGGGCGGATATGTGGCTTTTGCACTTCTGCGCAAAGCTCCTAAGCGATTCACAGCGCTTCTTCTCGCTAATACCCGTCCGGAAGCAGACGGGCTAGAGGCTCGTAAGAACCGGATGAATATGGCAGCTGCCCTCTATGACAAAGGGGCCAGCGCGGCAAGAGATGCCATGCTGCCGAAGCTGCTCACGGAGCAGACAGCCAAAGATCAGCCAGGGCTCGTGGAGAGCCTAAGCGCGGTCATGGCTTCCATGCCTGCCGAAGGTCTGGTCCACGCGAGCCTGGCCATGGCGTTCCGCGCCGACTCCGTCGACCTCCTCGGAGCTATCTCCGTACCGACGCTTGTCATCGCCGGTGAGAAAGATCCGATTGCGCCACCGGATGTCATGAAAAAGATGGCTGACGCGATTCCGGGAGCCAGCTTTCATGCCATCCCTGAGGCTTCGCATCTGGCGCCGATGGAGCAACCCGAGGCCTTCAATGCGCTGCTCCTTGAATTCCTCCAAGGCGTCACAGCCTAACCAACTGGTCCATGACCATCACGGCTGCTCCCATGGCAAGGGCCTCTTCACCAAGCTGCCCCTTGCTGAAGACAACCTGATACGCGGGGTAGTAGTACGTTTTCCGAATCGCTACCTGTGTAGCGGTTTGGAAGAACAACTCCCCGCCCGCGATAAGCGGGCCCCCAAGGATGACCTTCTCCGGGTGCAAAATATTTAATAAATTGGCTAGTCCTATGCCAAAATAGGTTGCAGCCTCCGTAATGATCTCCACGACAAGGGGATCATTTTTTTTGAGTGCCTCCAATACCTGCGTGTAGGACAACTGCTCCGGGTCCTCCACCAACTGCGACAGCACCGTGGATCGGCCCTGTTTTAAGGCAGAGCGTGCCGCCTTTTCAATCGCATACAAGGATGCATATGACTCCAAGGCGCCGTAGTTTCCTGAGGCGTCACGGTGCGCCACGCCATCTGTTTGAATGATCATTTGCCCGACAGAGCCTTCCATGTCAACCGCGCCATAGATGAGCTTCCCTTCCGATACCATGGAAGAGCGCAAGCCAACCCCGGCATGAATATATAGCAGATGTTTGAAACTCTGCGTGCGCTGATGCCAGGATTCCGCTAAAATGGCTGTGTTCGCTCCGTTATCCAGCATGGAGGGAATACCCAGTTCCTCTGTCAGCTCCTTGCAGATATCAACGTTTCTCCAACCATTGGCCTGAAAATAAGCCGGCTCCAATATCGTTCCAGACAGCCTGTCCACCGGACCCACGGCGCCGACACCGATTCCTAGCAGCATCGACTTCGTGATCCCGTGCCGCTCCATCATATCATGCGCCTCCTTGACAATGAGGCGGATTAGCACTTCCGGCGTCATCTCTGCCGTCATCGTCCAGCTCCGGGCGTCTAATTTGTTCATGCCCAAATCAACCAAAACCAGCTTGGACAACGTCCTGGAGATATCCAAGCCGAAAACATACGCGTAGGCCGAGTTCTTCTCATACAGAATCGGCCTACGCCCGCCTGTTGACGCACCGAAGCCGGATTCAAGTATGAATCCTTGGCCCGTCAGTTCTTCCAAAAGCCGCGTCAACGTAGAGACCGTCATCCCGCTCTGCTCAAGCAGCTCAGTCTTGGATATCGTCGTATGGCGACAAATCAACTCATAAATCTCTTTGGCTTTCCGGTTTGGAATGCGTTCCGATATAGCGCCAGCGTTCAAAAGAAACAGCCCCCAATGATAATCTTTCTCGCCTAATTCGCCATCGGGGTGCTTGATTCCTGCCACGGTTCTATCTATTCCTTCGAGCCTATCATCAACGTGTATCCCATGTAACTATGATACTTATTCACCAGCTCATCATATCTGGCTGTAATTTGCCATATGCGTGGGTCCATGAACGATTGCTTGTCGGATAGATGCACAGGGTCTGGATGCTGAACTTGATCCTCGAACATCGTTAATGGAAACGGATGGATACCGGAGAAATCCACAGCAAATTTGCTTCCTTCCAGCAGCTCCCGCCATTCATCCATGCTATAAATTTTACTAACTCCATAAAAGCTGCACAGTGCCCTATGGACGCCAGTGGACATATTTTTGACGCGGATAACTTCCCGGTCATAAAGCTTCCCTCCTGGTTTCAACACCCGGTAATACTCCGAGACCGCCTTCTGCGCTTCTGCGAAATTCGTGACGGATTCCACCATCACAACATCAAATGATTCATTTTCAAAAGGTAATTGGCACACGTCTCCCTCCCGAAAATCCACCTGCACCCCTTGCTTTTCAGCTCGTATTATCGCCTTAGCTACCATTTCGGGGCGGATATCGACCGCTGTCACTTCACATCCCTGTTCAGCAAGGAAGCACGCTGTTCTCCCCGTCCCGCATCCGACCTCCAGAACTCGTTTCCCTTTCTCTATCGGGTATTTCTTCAATTGTTCCATGGTCTCGCCGAACCCGCCAGGGTGCGCATTGCCCACTCCAAGCTTTGCTAACATATCTAGGTACTCGATAGCACTCACACCTCCATAATGGCATTTCACTCTCTTTTTTACCATATGGAGGGCTGCTGCCTCTTGTTCGAATTCTGGGTCGATTTTCTAAAAAAAGGCTCTCGCCTAATGCGCTTATTCAGCTTCTCTTGGGCAGATCACCCAATCAAACAGGGGTATATCACCATAGGATGTATCGTCTCTCATGGAAGGCTGCCGAGAGCATTACTTATGATTGGGGGTGACATCATGGGTGTTGCTGCTGGCGCTGCTGTTGGTGTAGGCTACGGAACTTCTGCCACTGCTATTCTGGTATTGTTCATTTTACTCGTAATCGTAACAATGACTTACGCTTGGTAACCTATGAAGTCATTTGATAGCTAAAAAAGAAGGAGCTCCAGTTCATTTGAACCTGGCTCCTTCTACTGTTCATTTCCTAGCTATCATTCAACTAACTAAATAATATAACTTTAATCACAAATGAAAAAAGCTCTTGAAATCAAATGATTTCAAGAGCTTTCTTTGTATACCGGCAAGAGGACTCGAACCTCCACCCTTTCGGACTCGATTTTGAGTCGAGCGCGTCTGCCATTCCGCCATGCCGGCATATAAACTTGTAAAACAATGGTGCCGAAGACCAGACTTGAACTGGTACGGTAGTCACCTACCGCAGGATTTTAAGTCCTGTGCGTCTGCCGATTCCGCCACTCCGGCTAAAAATTTTGTGGAGGCGCCACCCAGACTCGAACTGGGGGTAAAGCTTTTGCAGAGCTCTGCCTTACCACTTGGCTATGGCGCCTTAGTAATAATGGAGCGGAAGACGGGGATCGAACCCGCGACCCTCGCCTTGGCAAGGCGATGCTCTACCGCTGAGCCACTTCCGCATATAAAACTGGGGATCAAGGATTTGAACCTTGGCATGACGGAGTCAAAGTCCGTTGCCTTACCGCTTGGCTAATCCCCATTATCTTGCTTTGGTAATAATGGGCGGACGACGGGACTTGAACCCGCGAATGCCGGATCCACAAACCGGTGCGTTAACCCCTTCGCCACGACCGCCACAATATTAAGTTGCTTACTTTTTTGGCAGGGGCAGCAGGAATTGAACCCACACCAAAGGTTTTGGAGACCTTTGTTCTACCCTTAAACTATGCCCCTAGAAAAAGTAAATGGAGGCTGATGGATTCGAACCACCGAACTCGGAGAGAGCAGATTTACAGTCTGCCGTGTTTAGCCACTTCACTAAGCCTCCATAAAGCAATGGTGCCGTCGAGAGGACTTGAACCCCCAACCTACTGATTACAAGTCAGTTGCTCTACCAGTTGAGCTACAACGGC
>NZ_JBYTCO010000010.1:0-369684 GCF_058790355.1 Paenibacillus sp. FW101-FHT12H11
ATCCAAATTTTCACTTTTTCCAATGCTTGAGTCTGTCACGGTAATTATTTAGTAGTTACTTTTGGGACAGCCTCTTCTTTGTGTATAACAGGGGTTGAAAATTATATAGTACAGAGAGTGTTTTTCGTACTTGGTGACCAAATTAATTCATATAGAATAAATAACCTCATATAAGATCAGATACACTACATATAGAATATACAAGTTAATTTACTTAACCTTGGCCGATAAAGCTCTGATTTGGCATATTTAACGGCCCATCTTCCCATCCTCGAATAATTTTAATGGTTTCTGTATTCCATCCATCTCAAATAATAAAGTTTTGTTCCGTCAACTTAACAAGAACAAATTAAACCTCTTTTTCATATTTCCCTCAAGCTTAATTTTATCAAGACAATTTGGGCACAAGACGACGACTTAAGAGACCTACTTATACCTCCTTTATTTAATGGTTGTTCTAATTTTCTAAACTAACAAACTAAGTCCATGGGAATTTACCCTTGGGCCTCTATTTTGTTTCTTCATTAATAAGACAGTTAATAAAATTATGATACCGTAATTCTTACTCCCACTAACAATTTTGAAATGTCAGAATGAGTATATATCCAATCGCTGCGTTCTGAAGCATCTGATTTCCTTTCACCGTAATGATAAATAAACATCCGCCTGCAATTCAGAACGATGAGATCGCTTGCCGGGCATTTATTTATATCCTTACGAGGAATAGCCGTATCAATTTATGCTTTTTGTTTATAATAATTTCGAGGACAAACAAAAATATACGACTACACTGACAACGAATCAGGTCAGTAAAAAAGACACAAATAACTACGCCGAAGTGGAATTTGGAACCTAAGGAGGGAAGCAAATGCTTAACGATTTGGATAGCAATTACGACTGCGCGAATGCGGGCAATGATTTGCATAATCTGATCCAAGAGCTTGAACAGTTCGAGGGTTCCGAAGAGCAGCGCAACCGGCTCGAGAATCAGATCCATTTTATTCAAAATAAATGCTCCATCCCACACGAACACTTCCGTTACCGTTAAGAAGAAAGAAAAGTCCATGCTCCTTTGAACTGTAACCCGGAAGATAGACACTTAAAAAAAGTGCCTGTCTTTCGGGTTTTTGTGTTTTAATAAAAAATACTACAGTGAATGAGGGAACTACATCATGTCAAAAAACGTCTTTCACGTCCATGCAAATGAGATTGCTGGAGTCAAACGCCTAAGAAAGGATTGAAACGTTGGAGAGCAACGTACGACAAGCTTGGAGAGGAGGGGTTACTTATGGATCGCAGAGGCAAAGGCAGCACGGGAATACCTTCATCTAAGGAACTCAGCACAGAGGAAAAATTGAAACTCGCTGAGGCAAAAATTAAGCTCTTAGAAGTAGAGAATGAATTCCTAAAAAAGCTCGAAGCGCTAGAAAGGCAGGCGAAGCACAAACGCTAACCCCTTCAGAGACTTTTGAACTCATCGGGACCACTATTCGTACGCACGCTAAGGGGTTTAAACGCCTATTTATGCGCCGCTACAGGTGTTAGCCGCAGTGGATATTATGCTTGGCTTAAAGCGGAGCCAGTAAGGCAGAAACGTAAGATTACCGATGAGGCGGACTATCAACTGATCCAAATGCACTTTTCTTCTCTAAAAGGTAAAGCCGGGGCTCTAATAATCAGATGCATCTTGAACGTAAAGATTCTGTAATTATGCTTTTGATGGATATTACCTACATGAAATACGGCAACGGACAGCAGGCGTATCTTTCCTGTGTTAAAGACGGGTCAACAAACCAAATACCAGCACACGTACTTTCTACTTCTCTGGAGCTATGTCTAGGAAAGGAACTGCTGGGATATGAAGGATGGCTCCACAATTCTCATCGCATACTGCGGAATGTTTTGGATTTTTTTCTTTATGAACGTTACCCCTTCCTTTTGATGGTCCCCATACATTCACCTCCAGCCGCTTTCTTACTTCAGTCTATGAAAATAAGCCCAAGGGGACTTTCCCTTGGGCCTTTGTTTTGTTTCTTCATTATAAAATAGCTGCCATTGGAGCAGTCACTTTTATTTATTATTTAGATAATTATTAATCTATCAATCTTCTGTACAATTATTGCTTATTCTGCTTTCAGAACATCTCTTTATCTAATCCAGCTCCTACTCCTCAATTTATCACATAAATTTTGGAAAGCCGCATCACATACGATTTTAATGTGTTTGGCGTTTAGTTAAATTGCAGTTATTAATTTAAACTTGGTTATTAACAGCAGGTTTAAAGTCTTGGTCACTAATCGGTGAATCAATGAAATCATTATCAAATAGAAAATTCACTACATTAATACTTATTGAATTTCCGATGTTTTCTCCAAAAGCAAAATTATTTTTACTATGAGAGTCCCAACTACTTTGTGCATTCTCTCCAATCCCTATCGTTGCATTCCTGTGCTGAGAATTAACATTAATCGTGTTAAATACTATTGAAGTTGGCATTTTATACACTCCTGTCTGTCATCTTACACATTAAGCCTATTCATACAGACCAGTGATGTGACTAAAATCAAGAAATACTAATTTAATCGAAAAAAGATAAATAATCAGAACAGATAATGTTCTCATTAATTTAGCTTTTTAGTACCCATTTCTGCTTTCAGACACAGATGCCTAGGCAGATGAATACATTATCATTAAGAACAACTGATAAGGAATGAGAACGGATGAAACAGATGAAAGCGGCTTTTTCTGCGGATAGTTTGATTCTTATCTTTGGGCATGAGAGTGCCTTTCACCCAAACAGATGCTGAAAATACCTTAGACCATTGGAAATTGATACACCGGCATTCCAAGAGTCCGATACCTCTAGGCTTCAATATCAAATTGCTAGACTGGTATCTCACAGTCAAAATGAGTAAAGGATGAGCTTTATGCCGAACGTGTTTAACATTATTAACATAAGAATCAATGAAGTCGCTACTGGCGGCGTTGTCAACTTTGGAGACAACTTGTTACGCGGAAACGCGGCAAACTCCAAAGCCGTCGGCGGTAACACCGTCATAGGGGACGCTACATCTTCTGTTAATACAGACCGAAACAGTGTACTTGATCCAGATATCATCGATCAGGGAAATAGCAACCTGATTTAGGAGAGGGCAAGCGATGAATTTTTTTATAAGTCAAATCAAAATCAATTCAATTGCCAACTTAGGTTCACTCAATATCGGTTTCAACGTATTAGTTGACAACAAAGCAACCGAGATTGCTGAAGGCGTGAACGAAAAGAAGGCTGATACAGTACCGGAAGAAGATTTGTTGCCGCCACCTCCACACCCAGTTGTCCAATGATTCAAAGGAGGCGACCTCATGTATGATTTGAATAATAATTTTCCCCCTTGGATTTATATTTTTGAGCAAAGATTAGCTATGCTTGAGAAAAAGCAATGTGAGTTGGAGGCTGAAAATCAACGTTTGAAAGAACAATTGTTGGGTCCTATTCTTGACGGCATGAACGACCGAATCCAGTTCCAGTTGAAGGATTACCTGGATAAGCAAATTAATGAGAAACTGAACCATCAATTGGCTGGCCAAAAGGACTCGGTGCCTCAAAATATTACCTACAAAATTCAAGAACTCCATGTAAACGAGCTTAAAGGTACGTTGAACATCGGTCTAACGGCCCCTGCTACTGAACAGATGAGGGACATAATTGAAAAGTTAAAAACTGACCAGGCACACATTACCGAAAACATTTTTACTCAACAAAGTACGGATAATTAATGATCACTAAGCGAAATGACACTAATACCAATTTACAGAACTCTAGTGTTTGAAAAAGCCCTTGGGATTTTTACCCATGGGCTAATTGTTTCAGTAGCATGCTTCGTATGTTTTTTATATCTCGGTCATTCCATCTTCTGTCCATTCATTAGTTAATTCTGCTTTCAGAACATCTCTGTATCCAATCCATTCCCAGTCCACTGCCTCGCCATTGAGCTCTACTATATCCAAACGAAATTGACCATGATTAGTGCGCGTTACGATGCCTGTAATTTTCCGAATCTTGAATTCCTCGTATAAAGTTAGTTCGATTGGTTTCTTGTACATCTGCGATAAACTCAGCACAGCTGATATGTTCTGTATTTCTTGCTCGTCTCGTATAGGTCGTGATATGCGTTGAGCCTCTTTTCGATTTCTAATTGCGGACTCTTTATGTTGAGGAAGCATCATTCGACTGGACTCCCAAAGTCCGTTAAGTGCTAATTTCTTACTCATTTATAATGACCTCCAATTTTACCAGCTCGATCCGCTGCTAAACCAGCTTTCATTAAACTGGAAGCGCGAATAATTGCCGTATTGCCAAAACGGTCTTTAATTCCGTCTAGAACGCTGTCAAGCTTCCTTAGCTTAGTTAAGTCTTCAAAGAGATCAAGTTGCGTAACTTCCTCGTCATCAAGCGATCCTAGCGTAACGCCAACTTTACGCACTGGGTGCCCATTCCAATTACGATGAAAGATCTCTCGAACTGACTTGAAAACTTTCAGAGTATTATTTGTAGCAAAGGGCATCTTTCGCTGCTGACTAAAGCCTGTAGGCGCATCGTATGGTGAGCACATGCAGAATACATGAACGGTTCCGCTCGTATACCCCTTCGCTCGTGCATCGCGGCAAACTTCTTCCGTTAATTCCAAGAGAACAATATCTACCTCTTCTGCCGTCGTATAATCTCGTGGTAAGGTCATTCCGTGACCAATTGATTTTGGAGCTACATTAAATGTGCCAGGCGTGACTGGACTATCATCAAGACCATTAGCTGTACGCCACATGACCTCCGCTTGAATATCCGATTGTTTACCAAAGCGCGCACGAAATTTCTGCTTAAGTAAATGCAATGGTGTTTGAGCAACATGACCTATCGTTGTCATGCCAAGAGCCACGAAATGCCGAGTCATACGCGACCCAACTCCATACATCTTATCCACACTTAAAGGCCATAGGACACGTTCTACATCCTCTTTCCCAAGCGTAAAAATACCACTCGGGTTTTTCTTTGCAAAATTGTCCGTTGCTTGCTTAGCAAGGATTTTAGTTGGACCGATGCCAACACGAATACGCACATTCATTGACGCGGCGACCTTTTTTTGAATCATGCTTGCCAGTTCTTCTGACGTACAACGGAAATGATTCAGCGAACCTGTCACGTCTAGAAACTGCTCATCAATAGAAAATACTTCTACTAAATCGGTGTATTCTTTGTAAATATCAGTAATGGCAAGTGATACATCAATATAACGCTGCATATGCGGGCGCATTACGATAACATCTGGGCATAGCTGCAGGGCTTCTCCAAGGCGCTGAGCCGTGCTAATGCCAAAGCTTTTAGCTATTGGACATGCAGCTAAAATAATTCCCGATCTTCTGGCAGGATCGCCGGCCACAACGACAGGAAGATTATCGAGTCCAGGATGTGTAGCCTTTTCGACGCTTGCGTAAAAAGATTGGCAATCCGAGAGATAAATCGTGCGTTCGCTTTTTTCCCTCGTTACCATTACAATGACCTCCGCATTCTCATTAAAGTTGTCATGAGTTCAGCTTTAATCAAACTTCTAAGCATTGTGAAATGATGGACATAACCACGAACTTTATATTCAACGTTAATACCTAAAGCAGTCATCGATGTATACAACACCTTAATATCACGCTTTTTCATTTTACTCTTAATGCTTTGTATTTCTGGATAAATAGCGTTCTCGACTTCTTTTAGGTAAAACAGAATATGACCATAAATAATTTTGTCTTTGTGAACCCTGAGCTCTTCAGAATCCCTTGACAACATATCGAGCAATATTGGAAGCAGTGTAAGCTCTTTGATTAATTGAACATCCTCGTCAGTCTCAACATGTGTATTGACACTCATTTAATCACCTCAAAATAGGAACGCGTGTTTGTGTTTTATATTATATGCCGAACATGTATTCGTTATGCAAGTGGTTTTTGTAAACACAAAAATCCCCACCAGGCAATAGAGCCGGCGGGGGACATTTTGATTAAGACTCCCAAAACAAACCAACTAATAACAAAAATATAATTACAATATCACCGTGCTGACTGCTGTTCCCAAACGGAATCTGCTCAACAACAACACAAGTATGCTCAGTAAGATCGGACTCTTTAGCAGCACGCCAACGCTTCTCGCCCTTAACGCTCGTCATATCGCTACGGACTAGGATCGGCTGCAGCACACCGTGTTTCCGGATACTTTCAACTAAAGATCTATAGATATGATCGTCCATTTCGTTTGAGTTCCAGCCATTTGCATTTATATGTTCAATTTGTATAGTTTCGATTCTCAAATTAAATCCCCTTATGTTATGTCGGATTTTAGTTATAAAGATAAGCACCACTTAGGACGCTTCTAAGTTCATATTATTAATCCCTTCATTTCTCGGTAGCACTTGTACGACAAAAAGAGCCGCATGTCAGCGACTCTTTAAAAATAATTAAATTTATACCTAACTTAAATCTAGAGTTAGCCAATCAAAATTATGAATTTTATTTCTAAAGTCCGCAAATTCCTCTTCTGATTCAAACAATATTTTTAATGGAGGACCACTATACAATCCTATAAAAGGAGGATTCGCCGTAATATCTCTTACTCCGACACATTTACTCACTACGTTTGTTGTCTATAAAAGTGATGTTACTCAACTGAATTTTCACCATCAACAGATCCTCCTTCAAAATTTTGATGGTTCACCATAAATAATTATTCCAATTATTCTTTCAAACACAACTATCTATATCTTTCAAATGTTGATATGACTTTATCAAAAGCATCTTTGTTCTCATCGCTGTATTTGCTTTTTTCAACAAATACCTGAACTGTAAAATATTCCTTTGAATTATTGCTTTCTAAGTACACTACCTTACTTCGAGAATCCGGTTCTTCAAAATCAATATAAGTCCCTTTTAAATCTCCAATATTCATGTCCTTCATTTCAATGATTTTTGAATAACTCTTAATTTCTTTAGTTTTCATTGCAATAACATCTTTAAAATTTTTATCATCAATTGGTGTAGTCTCAAATAGAACTCCCATATACCAGTTGCTATAAATTTTCTTAAGCTCTGTAATATAAGATGGACTCCACAGCCCATCGACACTAATTTTAACTCCACTTGTGGCTGTTAAATTAGCAAGTACTATTGAATTCTTTTCTAACGTTGCTGTTCTTTCTACCTCGTCCCACTTTACTTTCATACCTGTAGCTTCTGCTACAGATCGAAGTGGTAGGTATGTGCTTCCATTATAGTTTATTGCCTCTAATTTGTTACCTTCTGAATCCTTTAATGCAAAATCTGTTCCATACAAATTTAATTTAAAACTATGATCTAGATATGCAGAAATCGACTCCAATACTGAATCTGCCCTAACACCAATTGAGCCACCAAGAATAAACGCTAATGTAATTGAAAATATAATAGTAATTTTTTTTAGGTTCAAAATCATCTTTCCTTTGCTCTTTATTAATATTTAACTTATTGAACACTGCCAAAATATCTAACATCTATCGTATCACATTGCGGGATCTAGTAAGATTAAAATTACACTAAGAACATATCCCTCAAAAAATAAGATATCGCACAGATCTTACTATATTAAAATTTCCACATTGTTACATTTTAGTGCTAATGATACAATGAAAAATATTATTCTAGGAGGAACAGTATTGTCTTATTTTGCACCCAAGTCAAACAAAGAAGAAATTATGGAGTATTCATATGATCGACCAGTTGGTATTACTTTACTAGCTATTTGGATCGCCATTGCAGCTGTTATAGTTCTAGTTGCACAGGTTGCATTTTTTAGCAGGCTGGATGATGTATCTTCATTAATTGGAGTATCGAGCTACTTCTTTCAAGCAGCAGTCACATTTTTAGGAGTTCTTAGTCTTGCAACCGCAGTTGGAATGTTCCTTGGTAAGAAGTGGGGTTGGTGGCTCGCGTTATTTTATTTCGCTTACGAAATCACAAGAAATATGAATGCAATGCTTTCTATACCATCACTTGTTGAACAATACGGTGGTGTTAGTTCACAAAATGTAACAAGTTATTATCTGAAAAATGGTGTACGCTCTGCCTTTGATGGCTTTCTACTATTTTATCTATGCCGTGAATCAGTTGTTTCGTATTTCCGAACTACAGAAACAAAAAAGTGGAAAGCACTTCTTATCGTATTCGTGATATGCATAGCCATAATCTTAATCTCTGCTTTATTACAATAACGTTTATGTTGAGAAACAGCCTATCCCGAATGGAATAGGCTGCTTTATTTTGTTTCCTGAGTTTTTGCAAACGGAGCAAGTCTAGCATTAATAAATAAAATGGCACACCTCTTTTAAGCATTCTGTGCCTCCCTGAAATTGTTCTATTCTTGTAAATAAAGTTTTTCTATTTTACTATCTACAAATAGAGTCACAATCAAACTAACACCAAAAAACGTATAAGCCAAAAAGGTTGAAAAGTTAAACTCCTTTATAATAAATATCGTTGGTCCAAGTACTACTACCTGTACAAGGAACTAATTATTAAATATTTTACAGAGATATTTCGAGAGAAAATCTTAGATAGATAATTTCTAGTAAAAATAGCTAGATATATAATTATAAATATCAATAAATAATTCATAATAATCTCCTAATGCTAATACCAATTCCTACCTTATATTTATGATCATAGCATAGTGCGTACATTCCATACTAAAGAAATTAAAAACCTATCCTACAAGGAATAGGCTGTTCTGCAATTCCTCTGATATTTTTTTCTGAGCCCGCATCACATATACCTCTACACTTCCTTTACCCCCAAGCATCCCAGCAATCTCACTAAACGAAAAGCAATCGCCATCCGCCAGCACATAACTCTCGCTTCCGTTCGCCCAGTCTAGACAACACATCTTCAATCTGGAACCTCTGCCAATCTGAGAGGTTTGCCGGGCCGCCAGCCGCTCAATGCCCCTTTTACTCCCTGGCCGGCGCCCGTTTTCAAATCCCTTGGTTGGACTTTCACCAACCAGATAATGCGTGCCTCTGGGCACGCCCAACAAAAAAAGAGAGTCAAATCGACTCTCTCAACTAATCACTACTACCGCCTCCGCTATCGCTGCCCCCTCCACTGTCACTTCCTCCTCCGCTGGAGGAATCATTATGATGATCGTGGTGACTGTGGTGGTGGTCATGGTGAGTATGGCTATGGTTGCTATGATGATTGTGGTGATTGTGGTGATGACGATTAATATCATGATCAGAAGAATTACTATTAAAGAAATTAGAGTTATCATTGTGATGATGGGTAGAGCTACCTCTTCTATTCTTATTGCTAAACATGCCAATTAAACAAAAAATAACGAACATAACGATCATAATAATAATAAAATTCATCTAATCAGTCCTTTCAATTACTTGTTACAAATATTTCTATTCTTCACAATAATTAAAAGTCCTCTAAAATTGATCCTTCTATTGTCACCCTAAATCTCTTGAACGGTTTTTTGTGCCGATCCTCCTGATCTTAACGAACATATTAATTTCTATGTTTATGTCTGCGTACTGACGCTGCCACGCTTCTTTTGTCTTGACTTGCTTATTCCAATAACCAGGCTGTGTAGCACGCACATACTCACCGAAACCGAAAATGTCGCTACCATCTATCTGGGTTTGCTGAATGAATTTTTCAAAATCTTGTTTGGCATCTCTTTTGATTTTGACCTCCAATTTTTTAAGCGTTTCATCGGTAATGCTGAAACGCTCGTCTGATTTTTCCTCTATATTTCCTTCCACTTGGCAATTTATTTTCAAGTGTACGTTTCCATTTTGGATGGTTGTGGTTAATCTCGATGTCCGATGTGTCGCTTTAAATATAACTCTTGTACCACCGGGTAATTCATGCATAACACTATACCCACCGGGGTTAATCTCTTTAATCGACATATAATGGCCAATCTGCAGGGCTGTCGAAGTGCCCACCATTTTATCGTCCCGAAAATAAGCCAATCCAGAAATTTCAATGTTTGATGCTTTCTTTAACTCCAAGTAGGGAATTGATCCTTCCTGCCCTTTCGCTGATGATTGACTAAAAAATACTCCCAAAAAATTGTTAGGGAGTTTGCCCATTTCTCTGGCATCGTCTAAAGTGGCGAGCAAGTATAGTGCAGGCACCCTTTCCAATTGCGGCATGGCATGCATGATCTCTGCTGCCTCTCCTTTTGAGACAACCATCCAAACCGTTCTTCGAACTTGCGGCTGACGTCGAAAGAAATCATTCTCATTCTGAATCCCTTTTTTGGCGATAGCCTCCGATAGCACGATAACCCTTAAATGACCATAGAACAACTGATCTGCTAGCTGCTGCTGTAAATTCATTAAACAATCCTCAATGGTATATCCAACACTGGATAGTACCCAAATAGGTTTTTCTTTGGAAGGGCTGCTTGCACCGAGCGGAATCCTTCCGGGAACGGCAATCTGGACCGTAATCCGGAGTAATCCCTTATTTGTCCTAGGATTCAGTTTGAGAATATGCGTTGCATTGCTGGTTTCCTTCTCATCGCCAGGCTTTGCTTCATCGATTCCAATCGCTAAAACGACAGCACGATCTTCAATTTCTAGGCGATCCCAGCATCCCGAAAGCAAAGGAACAATCAACAGAAATACAAGAATCTGTTTACTCAGATTTTGCAACAAGTTGATCACCCCGACTTTTTCGAATCATCTCACTTCCCCAAACATTCCCTTCAAAGTATTTTTATCCAAATTTATGTTTCTATGCATATTATAATGAATTGAAAATTAGGCTACCTCTCTCGTTATAATAGAACTGGCTCTCCCGCAATCCATTCATAAAAATCCACTTAAAGGGCAAACTAACGATCATTCCCAGTATGTGAGGTGCGTGCTCTGTTATGAATCAAATCATTGATAATATGGATTTTAGTAAAGGTTGGTGGTACTCAGCCATTTTTGGCGTTTTCCTGTTATTGTTCATCGTTTTTATGCCGAAAAGATTAAACAAGCCAGAGATCTATCTCACTTTCGGTGTAATCGCCGGCCTTGTTTGGGTTATTGATACTGTATTTTCCATTTGGCTCGATTTATTTGACGTCGGCAGCCCTAATAAACGCGGTATCCCTGAGTTTTTCATGTACACTATTATTCCTCCAAGTTTTGCTGTTATTTATCTAAACTTTTATAAAGAATACAAAAAACTTCTCTACACCATACTTTTTACTGCTATATCCGAGCTCGCCGAATGGCTTGCTGTCGCTGTTGGGATAATGACATTAAAACATTGGAACCCCTTGTACTCGATACCTGTTTACTTGGTTGTATACTATTTCTATTTACCATTGCATTTGCGCGGTATGAAACGCACTTCGAGATCTGAGTATTAATCGTTGGTGCATTTTCATCAGCGTGCTAAAATTAATGAAAAAAGCCCTTGGGAATTTACCCTCGGGCTTATTGTTTCTATATATATATGATTTAAGTTATCGCAGAATCCCGCTAACGATCGGCAAAATAACTTCCACCATAGTCCCTTTCCCAACTTCACTCTCAATTCGCATAGTCCCGTTATGATTTTGGATGATCCTCATTGAAACCATTAATCCTAACCCTGTTCCTGTTTCTTTGGTAGTAAAAAAAGGATTTCCAATCTTGGATATTTCATTTTGTGGGATTCCGTGTCCTGTGTCATGAATTCGAATATGAATTTCATCGTTTTTTTGCTTAGCTTCTATTGTCACTTGTCCGCCTTTAGGCATGGATTCAATAGCATTCTTTAAAACATTGATGAATACTTGATTGATGCTGCGTTGACAGTGGATAAGCGGTAAATTGGCATCCAACTCTTTATTGATTTGAACGTTGTAAAGGTTGGCTTGTCCTTCAAATAATCGTGTAACATGATTTAATTCATGTACCACATCCCTTAATTCCGATGCCTCAGTTGAAGGTTTAGCTAACACTAAAAGCTCACTTACAATTTCATTAATTCGATCAATTTCTGATATCATAACTTCATTGCGTAATTTCTTTATGCCTTCAATATCCTCTTTCACATACAATTGCATAAACCCTCGCAAACTAGTCAAAGGATTTCTAATTTCATGAGCGATTCCAGCTGCAAGCTCACCTACTAAGGAAAGTTTCTCGGATCTACGGATTAATTCTTCAGACTGTATCCGTTCTGTTATATCACGCCCCATACTGATAACATGTTGAATCTCTCCTGCAGCATTTCTTATTCTTTTGGAGTGTGCTTCTTGCCAGATATAATGACCACTCTTATGCCGAACACGATAAACAAATATTCTGCTATCCGAGTTTTCATAATAACCGTACTTTAACCAGTTAGACTTCAGATCTTCTTGATGCCAATAATCATAGGCAAATGTTCCGATAAGTTCATCTGGCTCATATCCGAGTTGGTTACGTATAGCTGGCGAGACATATGTGATCATTCCGTCTGGCGTTAAACGCAAAATAACATCCTGTGAATGTTCGGAAATAAGATTGTGCAGTTCTTCAATCCTCTTGAACTCTTCTTCCTTCTTTTTTTGTTCTGTTATATCTACAACCTGGGAGATGAGTATGCTATTAGCATTGACTCCCTGTTGGTTTTTGACGATAGTAACATGTAGAAGCCCCCACACAATGGCCCCGGATTTATGAATGTACCTTTTTTCTAATTGGTAGCCGTCTCTTTCACCTTGCGCCACTTGACGCCACAATTCCTGATCAGCTTCTAAATCTTCAGGATGGGTAACAGATGGAACACCCAGATTTATTAATTCACTTTCGCTATATCCTAACATGTTGCAAAAAGACGGATTAACCTTGAAAAGGCTTCCATCACAAGACAAAAAAGCCACTCCAATTGGAGATTTTTCAAATGCATGTAAGAGAAGACTATGGTCATTGAAGTTAGTTAGCATCCGATCCTCCGTGTAAAGCAGTACATATTTAGTCTAACAAAGGCATTATAACAGCAATTTTCAATCCGTTGTATAGATGTTTTTACAAAAAAACATCTATAAGACGCTTTGTGCAATATCAGACGAAAATAATTTTTAATTTTACATGCATAAGAATTCCTTCCACTCCAAATGATATGAGTACACCAAGAAAAGGAGTGATTTTTTCCATGGCAAACAATAGCACATTAGTTGTTCCTCAAGCAAAAGCAGCTTTAAATCAAATGAAATTTGAAGTAGCTCAACAATTGGGAATACCTTTACAACCAGATGGTTACAATGGAAATCTCGCGACTCGCGATGCAGGCTCTATTGGTGGCAGCATTACGAAAAGACTAGTACAAATGGCTGAGCAGCAGCTCCAAGGTTTTCAACGTTAAGTTTTGATGTAAAAGTAAGCTTGCAAAAAAGACTTCTAGCCACCTAGCCTCCTCCAGGTGCGATGAAGTCTTTTTATTTTGGTACCAACAAACCGAATTGGAGATGATACAGAATGACACAAAAGAGTGAGCACGAATCTATAGACGCAACAAATGACCTTAGTCAGAATACTGCAATAGATCGTTCACATAGGGTAGATGAAGGTAAAAGTATGAATGACCGCATCAAAGCAGAAACAACACCTGAGACGTGCCGTGCAAGTCTAGATGGAAATTGAGTTGGTAAATTTTTGCCCCTAGGAATTAGGCCCTCTTCCAATGCGCACAATAGGAGTGCTTCAAAATTACTCTAAAGGTGGCTACTCTCATGTCGACAAATAACCAGCAACAAGAAAATCACTTAAAAGATCAAAAAGATAACAAACCCAATCATGGCAGCAGAAAAAAGAAGAAATAGCTACAAGGATATGAATAGCCCGGGGACTTCCTTGGGCTTTTTGAGATTCAATAAATCTTTTAACGACTCAAACTCTAGCGTTTCGAACAATCCCCGACATCATTGCTGCATTCGGATAGTCGACATCCCTGTAAAGTTCGATAACTCTCTCCGCGTCAAAATCAACACGCTGTATAGATGTTTTTATTTTACCTTCTTCAATTTCGATCAGACCATAGGAAGCTTTAGTGATGCCATCAAACGGAAGCCCAACGCTTCCAACATTCATAAGTATTTTACCGTTCAAGTGTCTTATGTAAGCTTTATGAATGTGTGCGTATACATAGATCTGTGCATCTTGTGAACTCATCAAGCGGTTCTGCAACCCAGCGTCGTCCTCGTTCGGAAGTACGATTTCAAATAAACTATCCGGTGTTGCATGGAAGGCGTTTATTCGAATTCCGCTTACCTCACAATTAATTTCTGTCGGGAGCGTTTCCAAATACGCAAGATCAGACGGTTCAAGCTTAGAATAGGTCCAATCACGTTCGATGTTCATGAGGTCGATTACTTTTTGCGGAACTTCCCCTTCGCGAACACCGCGGACTACCCATTCGTCTGCATTGCCTTTAATCACTTCAGTATTCAAAGAACGTATTAAATCCAGAGATCGTTTGGGTTCCGGTCCACGGTAACAAAGATCGCCTAGCACATAAATTTTATCTGCATTATTTTGCTTAATATCATTTAAAACCGCTTCAAGAGCAATTGCGTTTCCATGTATATCTGAAATAAAAGCTATTTTCATCCGAACTTGACCCCCTAACAATAATGGATAAATTTTACCATTACTTACTTTGTGTGTCCACGAGATTTAGCCGTTTTTGATCAGCAAAAAACCACCTCACGGTGGTTTTAAATCAGCTTATACTTAACGATTACGCCGCAGCAACACTACACCGCTAATGCTTGACGTATTTTTCTGATACACCACTTTAAAACCGATATCTGCATCCAACAAGCAGGCAAACGCGTTATTCAATAGTCTGCCGGGAGCTAACGTAAACGTACATGGCGAGGCATTTCCGATCACACGAGAGGCGGTGATTCTGCGTGCAGAACCTGGACGAAGCGGGTTTCTTACCCAAGTTATCAAAACGAAGTCAGTGTTACGAACTGCTTTTACTCGAGCCATTTGTCTTCACCTCTTTATGGTTAGGTACTCTACATTAAATGCGGAGTTCAGAGGATTGGATCTAAGCGCTTACCTAAAAGAGGTAAACAAAAATAGCCCCACGAGAGGATTCTCATGAAGCAAAAGTTGACTAGCATCTCGAAAACTCATATGCTATAATAGTCAAACAAGAACATATATTCTCCTTTTTTCGCATTTATCTTACAGTCAGAAAAGAAGGTATCCGATCCAATGCAAGATCCAACAATTTTCGAACATCTACGAGACAAGTATGCCGACGAGGACAGAGCGAAGCTTGTTATGCTTCAGTTAAAAACGTTATTAGAACAAAAGAAAAAGAAAAAATGGTACCAGAAACTGAGACTGCCGACGAAAACACAACCATCAAGCTGGAACGAGTAGTACCCCATAAAAAAAGAGACTTTCCTCCAAGTAGCCTGACTACTTAGGAAAGCCTCTCTCCGTTTGTTATTTACCCCTTTTTTTCGAATAGTACAGCACACCAAGGTAATGAGCCCCTGTAAATAGCGTCAGAATCCCAAAGAAAAGCAAGAATCCGCCCTGCCGATCACGGAAGAACAACTGCAGAACAAACAACGCCAGTGAGATCTCACTCCAGAGAAGCGTTCTTTTTTTGAGTTGGGTCAAGTCCGCGGTGGATTTGCTAATTTTGCGAAGATTCATGAATGTAAGACCTGCAAGTACAATGATTCCAACAACAATCACGAGAATGTAACCCGAGCTGCCCGACATGTGACTCCCCCTATTTACGATGTTCAACTTTATCTTCTTTTAATAGTAAGATATTATATCTAAGATACATGGAATGATGCTAGATGTCTATTTGAAAAAGAAGAGAAGGAGTCTTATATGTCTACAGTTATGTTTAAAACAATAGAAGCGTCGGATATTCCCGCTTTAATGGACATTTACAACCATTTCGTCATGAATTCCACCGCCTCTTTTCATACGGAACCTGTTACAATCACCGAATTTACAGAAAGTGTTATTCACCCGAACTCGCGTTTTCAAACTTTTGTGATCACATTGGATGGAGAGCTCCAAGGCTATGTGCAAGTAATGCCTCACAAGAAAAAGCAAGCTTATGCCACTACAGGAGAAGTGACGATTTATTTACAACCGGGTTGTGTGGGCAAAGGAATTGGTTCCGCTGCCATCCAATTTATTGAGGCGTTCGCGAAAGAGCAAGATTTTCATTCCTTAATCTCTACGATCTGCGCAGATAACAAGCCTAGTATTCATATGTTTTCGAAAAATGGTTACACGCAGTGCGCTCACTTCCGTGAGGTTGGCTTCAAATGGGGCAAGTTCCTTGATATCGTAACCTATCAGAAAATCATTTGACATTCTAAGGCGTTAACAGCTGCCAATTCAAGCCTCCATCTTTCGTTTTCCACAAATTCCGGGCATCCCAGAGCCAGCCGTTGCTTGTTGTAACAAAACTCACTTGTAAATTCAAATCAAGCGGCTGGAACGCGGCGGGAAACGTGTGTTGGCTCCATGTTTTGCCGCCGTCGCCGGTCCGAAGCAGCTGTCGCTCTTGCCCTTGAGCACGATTCTGCTGATTCGTCTGGAGCAGCACGAAACCATGTGCTGCATCTACAAAGGACAGTGCCTTCGGTACGAGGGACGTAGATATTTTGCCTGCTTCTTCCCATGATTCCCCGTCTGTCATACGGTATAACGTTACAGCCGCCTTGTTTTTTTCACTTGGACTCGGGAATGAACTCGAGCCAACAAACCAACCCTCTGAAGATGAAAGGAATGTAACCACGCCTTCGCTTGGCAGAGGAATACGATTTGAGGCTAACCAAGTAATTCCCCCATCTTGTGTCCGAAGCAATACCAAGTCCTTGCCGTTGCGAACGGCAATCAATCCATTTTGTCGATCAAAGAACCGAAAGAACATGATTTCCTTCTCTGCCTCAAGCACAGGCAAGTCCTGTGCAATTACTTCCCATGTTTGACCTCCGTCCGCGGTTAAGCTAAGCTCGGATTCTTGGTCTCTCGATTCATTTGTCAGCAACCAGCCCGTTTGAGAATCAAGAAAAGAAAGCATACTTGGCGCCGCCAAAGCGTCTATTCCTCTCAGAGGCTTCCAAGTGGTCCCACCATCGCCAGTTTGCATGAGAGAAGCTTTTCCTTTTCCAGACGTAATCCCATAACCTTGCAGCTCATTCACGAATGTAATGGCTTTGGTAGGGACATTCGGCTTATGAACATTTTCATCATGTACTTGTATATTTTCTCCTGGAATGACAGTTAGTCCACTAATTTGCTTATCTGGTTTGGTCGATTGGGTAGCTGTCGGCAGGGTCGAGGTTTGTTCATGAAAACAGCCTGCGCACAGCACAAAAACGATCAATATCATTAATTTTTTGTTGTTCATCAGAGCTATCATGTCCTTCTCCTCGCTCCTTTCACGTTTTCCAGTTCAAGTATATGTAATGACGCTCTATGACTGGAAATAGTTCATGTCCATGGCTTCCAATAGATGTTATTCCTTTATTTCACAGGATAGGCTGTCCCTTCATTACAAAAGCTAGAGCATATCATAATGCTCGGAGGGATTGCCATGACCACCAAGTGGGTGTGCTCCGCTGCCATCGTTTGCCTGCTAGCTACTGGGTGCGGTGTGCCTAAAAGCAAGCCATATCAGGATCAGCGCTCAACACAAAATGCACATGTCAATGAGCAAGAAGCAACACTAGAGTCCAATCTCGATGACAGCGTTTTTGATTTTGAACCTTTGCCGAGCCCAAGGAACATAGAAGCATTAATACCGACGACAACACCTCAAGCTACCGTATCACCTAAATCTGCACCAACGGCTGTTACACCTAGCCCGTCGCCTAGAACAAACCCGAAGAAAGCCGCGCATACGGAAGGATCCAACTCCAAGAAGCCATCCGTTCCCGTTCAAAAAAATTCAGGCCAAGTTCGAATTTCACAGAAAAAACTTACGCTCTCGCAGCTCGTAGTCAAATATCCGGACACCTTCAAGCTGCGCGGATCCAGTCAGGAGAAGAAGGTCGCACTAACCTTCGATGATGGGCCTGATACGCGGTTTACACCCAAGGTGCTTGATGCTCTTAAGGCTAACCAGGTAAAGGCAACCTTTTTCGTGCTCGGTTCACAGGCTAGTAGCCACCCTGATATCATTAGACGAATTGTTCGTGAAGGCCATGTCATTGGCAATCACTCTTACAGTCACGCGAATCTACCGAAATTATCGGTGGACAAATTCCAAAACCAGATTATGAACACCGAAAATGTCCTGCAAGGCTTAATTGGCTATGCGCCTAGGCTTATCCGCCCACCCTATGGAGCCATTAATGAGGAGCAGGTCAGATGGGTCGCTGACCACCATTATTTGATCGTAAATTGGAATGTTGATTCCCTTGACTGGAAATCACTGAACTCGGAGCAGGTGCTGAACAATATTATGCAGCAAACGAAGCCTGGCTCTATCATTTTGCAACACTCCGGTGGAGCTGACACCCAGGATTTGTCAGGGACCGTTCAGGCCATAGGACCGTTAATCACGAAACTCAAAGCAGCCGGCTATACCTTTGTCACTGTACCTGAGCTGCTGCACGTGACCAAAAACAAATAAACCCAAGGATAAACGACTTCCTCGTCCATTCAGGACGAGCGCGTTTGTCAAGGTAGAGCGAAGCAAAAGTTAAAACTTATACTTTCTTATCTACGAACAAACGCACCCCAAGGTGCGCTCACGACTGTTCTTTCCGCCAAAAAAAAGTCACGGAACGAAGAGTTCCATGACTTTTTTAATGTTCTATTGGTGCAGCAGCGGCTGCCGATGACTTGCATTCTGAGCAATATCCAAATATCTCAAATCGATGACTTTGAATTTCAAAGCTCTCCGGCAAATCTTTAACCAGCTTCATCGGGCAAAATTCGAACGTCACCGTCTTCTCACAGCCTACACAGATCATATGGTGATGATGGTGGGATAAGCAGCTCGCTTTAAATTTCAAGCCATCCGCCAAATGAAACTGCTCCAGCACGCCCATCTCACTCAACAGTCGAAGATTACGATACACCGTATCGAAACTCACACCAGGATATTTGACTTTCATGTATTCATAAACGTCTTTCGGCGATAAATAACTTCCAGATTCCGCAAATAATGTTGCCAAACTCCTGCGCTGCTCTGTAATTCTCCAGCCCTGCTGAGCCATGGCCTTCAGCATCTCGTCAATCGTATGTGTATGAGTGCCCACTTGCATTACCCCTCTGTCAAGAATTGTTCTACTAACATAGTGCAGCAAATTGGCATCCTACGTCAAGTAGCTGACCATCCATGTTTCGACAATCTTGTCCAATTTGCCTCTCACTCATTATAACACATAATAGTAATATTTATTATTAATGACGTATTTACGGCATTAAAAAGAACCCACAGCGCTAGGTTGCCGGGATTCCTTTAATAAATTCCACTTAAGATTTGGAGTCATTATCAGACATGGATTCCAACTTCAGCAAGGCATCCCGAACAGCATCTCTTGAGAAATTTTCCCCAATAAATACTGCAACATCGGGCACTTCACCTTTTGGCGTAATTTTAACGAAATCCATTTCCCTGTACGCATACTGAAATAAGAACCGGCTTGATGTATCAGAGAAGCTAAGAATTCCTTTAGCGCGATACACCTCTTGAGGAAGCTTACTGACAAACTCTTCAAAAGCATTACTATCTACTGCGCGCTCAAAAAAGTGCGTATATGCCATCACATGGCTATGAGAATGATGATGGTGGCTGCCGTGCTCGTGAGCATGTTCATGCTCTTCGTGTGATGCGCGATTGTCTGACTCATGATCATGTGAAGCAGGCCCGTCCGTCAAATGAGTCGGAGCGTATCCCTCTTCTTCGAGCATTTCAACGAGTCTCATATCAATGTGACTAAAGACTGTAAAATGTGTGGAGGCATATGGATTCCATTCGCGCACAAGGGCATCCACTTCCTCGAGCGCCGTACCCGTGAGCAGATCTGTCTTATTCAAAAGAAGCAAGTTCGCGCACCGGATTTGTTCCTTCATCAGGCGATATGTTTTGCCCCTGCTTGTTCGGTTAAGCTCCAGCAATTGTGGAGCATCAACAACGGTGATGACGGCTTTGAGCTCCACTGGAATGATAAGCGAAGCGTCTGTTACTTCATCAATGATTTCCATGGGATTCGCGATCCCTGTGGATTCTATGAAAATCAGGTCAGGCTGTTCCCCGGTTACTAGCTCATGAAGAGCTGTTGCCAGATCGCCTCGGCTTGAGCAGCAGATGCAGCCGCCCAGCAGCTCGGACATCGGCACTTCATTTGCCACCAGCTGCCCGTCCAAATTCACTTCACCGATCTCATTCATGATAACTGCCGGCTTTCGACCCGCTTCGGTAAAATGATCAATTGTTTTCGTCAATAACGTCGTTTTCCCGCTCCCAAGGAAGCCGGATAAAATAAATACCGTAACTCTTTTCTGTGCCATCACCTTTACTGCCTCCGTTCTTGAATGACTTCAAAGTTTGTAGATAAGATCGGCCATTTCCCTACATGCTGGACAAGAAACGGAAACAGCTTCACCCACAACAAGCTGTTCGTCGGGTCAACCGGCTTTAGTGGAAGCTCTAAGCGGTCATATAAAATACTTGCGGCCTCTTGAGCGAGCGCCAAAGCCAAATCTGCTGTTGCGGATAGTTCGACAGTTGACAATCGAGGCAGATAGTATTGACTAATCGATTCATATAAACGATGCTCGGACAAGTTGCTTGAAGCCATCATTTCTTTCATTCCCGAACTGACCATGCGAGCAATTTCTGCATCGAAGGCATGAGGAATACAATAAATTTCTAGCGCTAAAGAAGCTATGTAAATCTCTTTTATGAGTTCGTCTTCTTTCTCTTGCGATAAAACCGGATCTTGTAAATAAGCGGCGACTGCCGGCTTGATCGTATCCCAACTATTTTCGATGCTTTTCATCGTGAACTGCAGCATAGCTGCGGCTAGTTCATCGGGTGTGATTTGTTTTTTTTCTGCATCTTGCATGGTAGACTATTCCTCTTTTCTCTCGTTGCTTTTAAAATGGATAATTAATTCAATAATTTCGGAACGGCTTCCTAGACGAACCGGCGGCCCCCACGTACCAAAACCTGAGGAAACGATAGCATGCAGATTCCCCTTTTTCAAGTACCCCCAATCCAGCTCAAAAAGCCTTCTTGTGATGAGGTGATTCGGACTAATCTGCCCCCTGTGCGTGTGTCCTGAAAGCATGACATCAATGCCCGCAGCTTCCGCTTTATCCAGGTGATAGGGCTGATGGTCCATAACAATAATAGGCTGGTCCAGGTCAGTCCCGTCTAGCAAGGACGCAAGTGCTTTTCGCCCCTCGGCCGTTCGTTCGGCCGCCTTGTCTTTTCGGCCCGCAAGATACAACCGATCTTGGATATGGACAGTTTCATCCATGAGTACACGAATACCGATTTTGTCCATTTGTTCGATGAAGGCAGGAATATGCCCCCCAATGTATTCATGATTGCCTAGTACGGCATAAATCCCAAGAGGAGCTTGCAGTTCTCGCATCGTCGTACCCATATCATAGCGGATAAACGGTCTAATATCATCATCAATAACGTCACCTGGCAAAAGGATCAAATCCGGCTTTAAGCCATTGACGTGCTTCACCAGCTTTCGCAAATGACGATTTCCTACAATGGAGCCCAAATGGATATCCGAAGCCACAGCGATGCGTAACTGCTCCCAGTCGCCTGCTTTTTTCGGAACCGTAATCTCGTATTTCCTTAGAACAGGACTACGTGCATTATAGGAGCCACGCGCCATAAGAAGAATAAGAATCCCTAAATCTATCCACCCAAGGATAGGCGTATAGGTAGCAGCAGGCACGGATGCCAGATGAAGCACTCCTGCAACCACGTCCGTCAACGGCAGCAGCAGGAAACCGAACTGCATCATAGCAAACCAGTAAGAACCGACGATTTTTAATACCATTTTCATCCCAGCAGGCAGAACTTTGGAACCAGCCCATGCTAATAGATACGACAAGGCAATGATCCAGAAGACAACCCAATATAGGCCTGGATGAAACCAAGAACCCAACTGGTTGGATAGAAAGACCTGACCGTGCCAACCGATGTAACCGTTCAACCCGAATATAATGGCAAATACAAGGGTGATACTTAGAACCATGCGCATTTTCATTTTACCTCTCCCATTCTGTCCATCCGCCTACAGCAGCAGGCTTATCGGTTCTATACATAACTCATCATCATTGCGCACATTGCCCACCCGGCTGGACACCGGATACGCATACATGTCGTCAGACGGGTATGGCTTCAGCAGCGGGCGCAGCGCATCCGCATTCGTTATGCTGCGGTCCAGCCAAATCGCTTCTGCCTCCCGCGGTAAAATGACCGGCATACGCTCATGAATATCCATCATCAATTCGTTCGCTTCCGTAGTAATAACCGTGCAGGTGGATATGCGAGTGCCGTCTGGAGACGTCCATGTGTCATACAGCCCTGCCATACTAAAGATCTCTTTGCTGCGCAGCATAATTCGCATAGGCTGCTTCTGCTTTCCCGTCCCCTTCCAGTCGTAGAAGGAATCTGCCGGAATCAAGCAGCGTTTGCGCTCAAAGGGCTTGCGAAACGCAGGCTTGTCCGCAAGTGTCTCCGACCTTGCATTCAGCATCGAATAACCTAACTTTTCGTCCTTCGCCCATTCCGGAACGAGTCCCCAGCGCAGCTCGCCAAGCTTATTTTTCTCACCGTCGTGAACGATCGCCATGACTTGCTGTCCGGGTGCCACATTGTATTTGGGGCTGTATTTCGCCGGATACTTGTAATAAATATCATACCGCAGCATCAGCTCCTCTAACGTTACGGTTATTGTATAGCGTCCGCACATGGCCGCACATCCTTTGCCTTCATATTTCCTAGCGAGGTCTCCACTACCACTACCACTACCACTTCCCGCTGTCTAACGTTACAATCTCTCCTCTCCATTATGTGAAAAAGAGATACTCACGTCAATTCGCGCAGCCCGAGGAGGGTTCTCCATCGGGCTGGCGGTTGCGTCATATCTTCTTTGTGTACGTCATGAACTAAGTTTTGAGTTCGTCACCTTTTTTGTACATGCTTGCGACGAAGTGATCAATGTATCTCGCTGTTCGCACGCTCATTTCAGCCCGCATATAGTCTTTCGCAATAATCAGCGCGTCTTCGTGCCCGCGGCAAACATAGCGGTAGTGAATGGCTCGATCATTTTTCTCTTCCTCGAACATTTGAATGCTTCTGTGCATCATTTTCGTTTTGGTTTCACTGATATCGGCTAGAATTTGCGCTGCAAGCGCGTGGGCAGCGCGTGAATAAAGCTGCCTAAGCGTTTCGGCGGATCTTTCAATCTGGGCAGCCTTTCTTTTGATCATCCCATGCATCAAGGGGAGCAGCACGTAGTCCCGCATAATGCCAATGTCCTCCGCTGTAGGACGATTCGCCGGAGCAGCCTTGTCGCTGCGCAAATTTTGCAGCGCTTCGCGGTGCTGAGGCAGCATCATCCTGCTGGACTCCCACAAACCGTTCTTTTCCAGTTTCTTACTCATTTATAGTGCCCCCCGATTTTGAGCGCTCTGTTCTGTGCTTGACCGGCTGTCGTGAGCGAGGAAGCCCGCACAATCGCTGCGTTGCCGAATCGGTCCTTGAGGCTGTCTGTTACTTTCTCAAGTGCCCTCGCCTTGATCTGATCTTCAAAAAGCGTAAGCTGATACGTATCATCGTCAACGAATTGGCTTAACATCACACCGGCACGGCGGACGGGCATCGTGTCCCAGAACTTGTAGAACAACTTCTTAACAGCTTGAAAAACTGTTCTAGTGTGATTCGTAGGGTCAGGCATCTTCATTTGGCGTGAGAAGCCTGTCGGAGCATCAAACGGGCTGCACATACAGCTAACAGTCACAATGGACGCCATATATCCCTTGCGTCGGCAATCACGGCATACCTCTTCAGTAAGCTCAAGCAGGATCGTATCCACCCCAGCGGATTCCGCATAATCCCTAGGGAGAGTCATCATATGGCCTATAGACTTCGGAGGCGTATCGAATGTACCGGGCGTAACCGGACTATCATCCAGACCATTCGCTGTTCGCCACATGACTTCTGCATGAATGTCGGATTGCTTGCCGAATCGTGCACGGAATTTGTCCTTGAGCAGCGGGAGCGGCGTTCTTGCCACATCGCCGATCGTATACATGCCGAGTCTGGCAAAATGCGCGGTCATCCGTGAACCGACACCAAACATTTTGCTTACAGGCTGCGCCCATAAGTACTCCTCAACGGCGGGCGGGCGCAGCGTGAAAATGCCGGTCTGATTCTTTTTGGCCCAAATATCAGTCGCGATCTTCGCCAGAATTTTATTCGAGCTAATCCCTATGCGGACCTTCACGCCCGTTTGCTGCAGCACCTTCCGTTGAATGGCCATCGCAATCGTATCCGGGTCTCCGAAAACAGGCAAACTTGCCGTAATGTCCAGAAACTGCTCATCAATACTGAAAACCTCAACAAGATCGGTAAATTCTTCGTATATTTTAGTAATCATAAGCGAAACATCAATATAATGCTGCATACGCGGACGCATAACGACCAGTTCCGGGCATTTCTTGAGCGCTTCCCCCAACCGCTCGGCCGTGGATACGCCAAATGATTTGGCGATGGGACAGGCAGCCAGAATGATGCCAGAACGCAAAGCAGGGTCTCCTGCGACCGCAACCGGTTTATCCCTGACTCCCGGATGATCCGCCTTCTCTACACTTGCGTAGAAGCTCTGGCAATCCGCCAGGAATATCGTCCGTTCCTTTCCTTTGCTCACCGTAATCCCCCCCGCATATTCATCAGCGTAGTCATCAGTTCTGCTTTGACCAAGCTGCGAAGCATCGTGAAGTGATGGATGTAGCCTCGGACTTTGTACTCGACATTAATGCCTAACGCATTCATTTCGGTATGAATGACTTTAATATCTCTTTTCTTCATAACACTCTTAATGCTTTGTAATTGAGGATAAATGGCGGTCTCCACCTCTCTGAGGTAAAAAAGAATATGATTATACACAATTTTATCCTTATAAACCTTGAGCTCCTCCATATCCCTTGCCAACATATCGAGCAAAATGGGCAGCAGCGTATATTCCTTAATAATTTGAACATCCTCTTCTGTCTCAATTCTTGCATGAACACTCATATTTTTCACCACCATATGCGAACATATATTCGTGTTACTTATTATATACCGAACACGTATTCGTTATGCAAGTGCTTTTTTTAAAAAGTAAAAAAATACCACCTGACCAGGTCACTTAGACCTTGCAGGCGGCATTTTGGGAACAGCTTATCGAAACATCGTCCACAGTTTGATTAAGTGAAACGTGTTCGAGGGATCGATTTTTTGGGAAAGAATGAACTCCAAAATCTGATTCGCTTGGAAGTTGGTCAGATTCTCGCCGAGAATGCCGGAGGCAATCCCGATAAGCTGCGTGACCTTCATACGATTTTGCAAATCAGCCTTCGTAACGCTTTGCAGCAGCATGATGAGGCGTTCCTTGATCGCCGGGTTTCTTAATTTGAACTTGACTCGCTCAATCAACGCAGGATCGATGCCATATAGCTGATAACTCATGTTCGTACCTCCGATGTCCCGTCATGCTTTATACATATGAGGAAACGAACATAATCTTGACTACATATAAATGGCGATCAAAATAACACATATACAATTTAGCGCAACAAGCAGAGGCATCCCGATAACGAATGAGGTATGCTTCGTCTTATGCCGCCAAACCCGCATGCCGAGCCAACCGCCAATGCCGCCGCCAAGCGCAGCAAACATAAACAGCCGCTTCTCCGGGACTCTTCGGCCGCCTTTTTTGGCTTGCCCCTTGTCGTGCCCCATCTCTATGAAAGTCACGATATTCATCAGCAGTAAATAGACAAGAAAATAAGTCAAATGATGGCACCTTCGTTTCCAAAATAATAATAGAACTACTATTATCTTAAAATCGAATGGGGGCGTGGTCAAATGTTAATTTAAAAAGTTACAGCAGCGTAAGCTCCACAACGGTCGCCCTCTTATCCGGCAGCGGGTAGCTCGAGTGCTCCGGTCTACCGAAACTAATGAACGCGTCATCCGGATACTGTGCAGCATTCCAAGGGCGGCTTAAGAAGACTTCGGAACCGTCCGACAGCAGTCTGGCTTTCTTCACTTTACCAGCCAAACCGTTCAAATTGATGGGACCTACGCTTTCTTCGAACAAGTGGGCGTAGAGCAGATTGCCCTTTTGCGTGTACCTGCCCCATTCCGGTTTCGGCCAATCGGCTTGCCCGCAGCCGTAAATGCTGTTCCCATTTTTCTGCACCCAATCCCCAATCTCCGACAAAATGTCCAATGACTCCTGCGGAATCTCGCCGAGCGCATTAGGACCGACATTCAAGAGCAAATTACCGTTTTTGCTGACGCACTCTACCAGCTTCCGAATAACGGTAGTCGGGGATTTATATTGGAAATCCTGAGCTGCGTAGCCCCAGTTATTATTTAGCGTAATGCAAGCTTCCCATGGAATAGGATTGCCCTCATGATCCGTCACACCTTGCGGTGGAATGATTTGTTCCGGTGAAGCAAAGTCGCCCGAATAGCTGAGCGGATTGTTCGTATAAATGCTTCCGCCTTCCTCGCCGCTTGCGTCCAGACGGTTATCTACAATGACGTGCGGCTGCAGAGAGCGAATCATCGCCATCAGCTCGGTTGCTTTCCAGGTCTCCCCCTTCATCTGATCATAGGAGAAATCGAACCACATGATGTCCAGCTTGCCATAATTCGTGAGCAGCTCTTTGACTTGCCCATGCATATATTGCAAATATCTGTCGAACGTCTCCGGATTTCTGGCATAGCTCTCGTTCCCCCGCATCGGATGGTGGCGGTCTCCATAAGCCGGGTAATCCTCATGATGCCAATCGATTAGCGAATAATAGAGCCCCACCTTCAAGCCTTCCGCCCGAAAAGCTTCAATAAATTCCCGCACTAAATCTCGCCCGGCTTTGGTGTTCGTTGATTTATATTCCGTGAGAGCGCTATCAAATAAGCAAAAACCATCATGATGTTTTGCCGTCAATACCGCATATTTCATCCCTGCTTGTTTGGCTGCGCGCGCCCATGCTTTAGGATCATAGCGAACAGGGTCGAATTCATCAAAATACGGCTGATAGTCCTCTACCGAAATGCGCTCCGCATTGCGAACCCATTCCCCTCTGGCTGGAATCGCATACAATCCCCAGTGAATGAACATACCGAATCGATCCTGCAAAAACCACTGCGTGCGCTCTGTTCGTTCTTGAATAATCGGATTTGTCATTTCTACACACCTTTCGCTATTAAAATGCTAGGCGCTCCCAAGGTCCTCTTTCGAGCGGTGAGCCCACTAAGCCCTATAGGTTTATTCTACTAAGACGGATGGACAATGGACAGGTACGAAACTAACCTCTGTTAGGATATAATTAACATTCTATCTGCAAAAAAAACGCTAGGATCATGACTGACATTTATCCTCAGTCTATCCTAGCGTTTCGTTTAATCCAGCACTTCACTATCAAAAATATGGGCACGCTCCAAGTACGCTCTCAGAGGAATGAAGGAAGCGCCTGTCCAGAAGGAGGAATCCCCGACAAGCTCAGCAGCGTCATCACGCGCCTGCTCCATCACTTCGAAGTCCGCCATCATGTCGGCGATGCGGAACTCCGGCAGCCCGCTTTGCTTCGTGCCGAAGAAATCCCCCGGTCCGCGCAGCTCCAGATCGCGCCTGGCAATTTCGAAGCCGTCGGACGTTTCGGTCATCGCCTTCATGCGCTCCTTGCCGACCTCTGTCTTCGGGTCGGCGATGAGCACGCAGAAGGACTGGTGCTCGCCGCGTCCAACCCGCCCGCGCAGCTGATGCAGCTGCGACAGGCCGAAGCGGTCGGCGTCGTAGATGACCATCAGCGTGGCGTTAGGCACGTCCACGCCAACCTCGATGACCGTGGTCGACACCAGCGTCTCCACGGTCCCTTCCTTGAATGCGCGCATGATCGCTTCCTTCTCCTGCGCGCTCATCCGCCCGTGCAGCAGGCCGATCCGCATTTGTGGGAAATGCTGCTGCAGCTGAATATGGACGTCGATGGCATTCTGCACGTCCAGCTTGTCCGACTCTTCGATGAGCGGACAAATCACATACGCCTGCCGGCCTGCCGCCACCTCGCGCTGAATAAAGCCCAGCACACGCTCCAACATAGCGTGCTGGACGGCATACGTCTTGATCGGCTTACGCCCTTTGGGCAGCTCCCGCAGCGTCGACACATCCATGTCGCCGAAAGCGGTAATCGCCAGCGTACGCGGAATCGGCGTCGCCGTCATCGTCAGCACGTCGGGGTTCATCCCTTTGCGCCGCAAAATGCTGCGCTGATTCACCCCGAAACGGTGCTGCTCGTCCGTCACGACCAGCCCCAGCTGACGGAAGTAGACATCCTCTTGAATGAGCGCGTGCGTCCCGACCAACACGTCAATCATGCCCATCTGCAAGGAGGCGAGCAGATCCCGCCGTTGGCGGTCCGTCGAACTGCCTGTCAGCAGCGCAACCTGCAGCCCGTAGGGCTCGAACAAGCGGTCCAGCGAGCGCTTATGCTGCTCCGCCAGGATTTCCGTCGGCACCATCAGCGCGCCTTGATAGCCGGCCTTGACCGTCGCGTAGAGGCCTATGGCCGCGACGATCGTCTTCCCTGCACCGACATCGCCTTGCAGCAGCCGGTTCATGCTGTACGGCTCCTGCATATCGTGCAGGATCTCGCCCACGACCTTCTTCTGCGACTCCGTCAGCTGAAAGGGCAGCGCGCGCACAAAGGCGCGTACAGCAGGCAGGTCCACCTGCTGCTTCACCCCGTCCGCGCGGCTTCGCGTCACGGCGCGGTAAGCCTGCAGCTTGAGCTGGAACAGGAACAGCTCCTCATACACCATGCGCTTGCGCGCCTGCTTGCCTTCCTCCACACCGCTCGGCGTGTGGATCACCGCCAGCGCCTTGCTGCGCGGCATAAACCCGTACCTGCCGGTAATTCCCCCCGGCAGCACTTCACTGACCATGGCGCTGTACTGCGTCAGCGCCTGCTGAATCGCTTTACGCATCCACTTTTGCGTAATCGAGCCTGCAACCGAATAGACCGGCTGTATCGTGCCGGTATTCGAATCGCCTTGTCCCGGGAACTCGGAATCGGACACGCTCATTTGCCTCCGCTTGCCATCCCATTTGCCGGTCAGGATAATCTCCTGCTGCGGGCGCAAGCGGTCTTTCAAGAAGTGGCGGTTAAACCACACCGCCGTCAGGAGAAAGTCATCGACCATCACCTTGCAGGAGAGTCGCGACTTGCCGCTGTAACGCTGCAGCACCGGCTCCCCGATGATATACCCCTTCACGGTGACACGGTCGCCGTCTTTCACACTGGCGATATCGCGCACGGTGTAATCCTCATACCGGAATGGCACATACTCCAGTAAATCCATAACCGTAAAAATGCCCATGGCGTTCAGCTCAAGTGCTTTTTGAGCGCCGACTCCATGGACTTCGCGTACGACAACTTGATTTAAATCCATCCCTTACACCGCACGGACGAACGCAGCGATCGTACCGGGTCCAGCATGTGCGCCAATAACAGGCCCCAGTGTAATATAGTCCACATGCTGCACCTCGAATTGCTGCGTTATGACTTCTCGCAACAGCTCAGCGCCTTCCAAATTGTTCGCATGAGCAATGTGTAAAGACGGAATGCGCCGATTCGGCACATCCGCTGCCAGCAGCTCCAGAATGCGCGCGATCGCTTTCTTTTGGCCCCGAACCTTATCCGTAGCCGCCACTTCTCCCTCACCATCGATCGAGAGAATAGGCTTAATATTCAGCAACGAACCGAATAATGCCGACGCTTTGCCGATTCTTCCGCCTTTTTGCAGAAATTCAAGCGTATCCACGAGAAAATATATGTAAAAGTTCTCTCTGATCGTTTGTACCAGCTCTATAATCTCAGCTGCACTTTGCCCAGCTTGCGCGGCTTTTGCTGCAGCGACAACAAGAGCGCCAATTCCATAGGACGCGGAACGGGAATCAAGCACATGAACCTTGCCGGCAGACTCCTCCAGCATCGTGGAAGCGAGCAAAGCCGACTGGTACGTTCCGCTCAGTGCAGAAGATAAATGAATAGAAATGATTTCCGTATTCGGCTCTTCCAGCAAGCTCTGATATAAGTCTAGAAACTCCGCAGGAGACGGTTGTGAAGTTCTAGGAAAATAAGGTGACGAGGTTAGCTTAGGATAAAACTCCTCGGAACGCAGCGTCACCGCATCCAAAAATTGTTCATCTCCAAAATGAATCTTAAGCGGCACCATTTCAATGTTAAGCTCTTGTCTAAGTGCCAAAGGTATGTCGGCCGTGCTGTCCGTTACAATCCGTATATGTGTCAACAGGGCTTCACTCCATTTCCCGAATTTAATCCACTGTGAGGATGATCGTTTACTCTACAGAGAACAGGTACGCGTACAATGGCTGCCCTCCAGGGTGAAGCTCGACTTCAATTTCGGGATAAACCGCCTGAATGAAGGCTTCCAGCTCTTCTGTCTCTGCGCTCACGGCATCTTCTCCGGTGAGGATGGTCACGATCTCGCTGCCTTCATCGATCATCTCTTCGAGCAGCTTTTTGCAAGCATCCATCAGACTTGGCTGTGAAGACACAATCCGGCCATCTTGAATACCGATAAAATGCCCCTGCTTGATGTCGATGCCGTCCATATTCGTGTCACGCACCGCGTACGTCACTTGACCGGACTTCACACGGCGAAGGGATTCGTTCATCGCTTCCGTATTCGTTTGGGCATCGGCTTTCTCTTGGAACGCCAGAATGGCTGCAAGACCTTGGGGAATGGATTTGGATGGAATCACGATCAACGTTTTGTCGACCAGATCAGCTGCTTGCTGCGCTGCGAGGATAATGTTGGAGTTGTTCGGCAGCACGTAGATCGTTTCCGCATCAATGCTGTTAACCGCATTCACGATATCCTCTGTGCTTGGATTCATGGTCTGTCCGCCGGACAATACGACATCAACGCCTACACTGGACAAAATCTCCGTAATGCCCTCACCCAAAGCGACTGCAACGAATCCATACGCTTTGCCCGGTGCTGCCGCTTCTACAGCAGTCGACACAGGAGTCTCGTAACCTTCCGTGGTCATCTCTTCCAATATATGTGAATGCTGATCGCGCATATTTTCAATTTTGATACGGCTCAGAGCGCCGTAATTCATCGCCTGGTTCATGACTTCACCTGGGTATTCGGCATGAATATGCACCTTGACCAGTTCGTCATCGGCAACGACGAGTAAAGAATCTCCCAGTTTGCTAAGCTGGTCGCGGAACCTGCCTTCATCGAAAACATGCCCAGCTACCTTGCCAGGTTCAATCGTTAGCATGAATTCCGTACAGTAACCGAATTCAATATCTTCCGTAGCCAGATGCGCTTGCGCCGGAAGATGTGCATGGACTTCTTTGGCGAGATTCAACCCCGGAACGACGGAAACCGTATCGAGTCTTGTATCCATCATCGCGTAGTCTTCTTCTACCTGAAGCAAACCGCCGTTTAATGCGGTTACAAAGCCTTCATACACGCAGACAAGCCCTTGGCCGCCTGCATCTACCACGCCCACCTGCTTGAGCACAGCAAGCTGCTCAGGTGTTCTGGCCAGGGCTTCGTTCGCCTTGCTCAAAACTTCCTGCATCAGTTCGAGCACATCGCCGCCGCGTTTAACCTGCGTGGCATGTTTGGCCGCTTCTTTGGACACTGTCAGAATCGTGCCTTCTACTGGCTTCACGACAGCCTTATACGCTGTCTCAACGCCTTGCTGCAACGCAGCCGCGAATTGCTGTGCATTCACATTCTCTAGATCGTGCACATGCTTCGCGAATCCGCGAAACAGCTGTGACAAAATAACCCCGGAGTTACCCCGGGCGCCCATCAGTAACCCTTTGGACAATGCATCAGCTGCTTTCCCAATATGAGAGGATGGCTTCTTTTTAAGTTCCTCACAACCAGCGGTGAGTGTTAAATTCATGTTGGTGCCGGTATCTCCATCGGGTACAGGGAAAACGTTCAAACCATTAACCTTGTCTACATTTCGGCGAAGGTTATCCGCACCCGCCAAGACCATGGCAGTGAAGTCATTTCCATTTATTGAAATAAAGCGCTTACTCAAAGTGATTCCCCTTCCTGGTTATCGGGCTTTTATTTGGCTACACGAACGCCTTGAACAAAAATGTTCACATCGTCCACATGAAGCCCTACAACATCGTTCAAAATATATTTAACTTTCGTTTGGACATTGCCGGCAACGACGGATATTTTGGTTCCATAGCTGACAATAATATAAAGATCAATCTCGAGTCGCCCGTTCTCCCGACGAACTTCGACACCGCGGCTTAAATTGTCCCGTCCCAGCAGTTCTGCTATTCCGTCTTTTAATTGCTTTCTGGTGGCCATGCCAACAAGTCCATAACAATCTAACGCAGCGGATCCCGCCAGAGTTGAAATCACTTCATTGGTAATATACACTTTTCCAAACTCGGTTGTGAGTTCAATTGGCATTATCTAACAACTCCTTCATGTTTCACATTAGCGACTAATTATGTAAGTATTCCCATTCCAGCTTTGCTTTAGCAAAGTTGACGCCAAAAACGTCATGACTATGTATTCGGAAAGGTGGGCTAATCTTCATTGTACTATAACATACTTCATAAATAAACGGCAAAAAAGAAGGTAATTCGTTGACTCTGCTCCTTTTGCTATGCTATTATATTTAAGTGTGTTTTTGCTGGTTATAACAAGAATCGCAAGAAGCAAAGTCTAAATTTGAGGAAAGCTGTCATGTCAAGCTTAGGCTTGCCACCCAGGCTGCTTTGTATACTGCCGAAGGAGGTGTCAAACATGTCCCGCAAATGTTTCGTTACAGGTAAAAGTCCTAAATCAGGAAACCACGTGTCCCACGCTAACAATAAAAATAAGCGTACTTGGGGAGTTAACGTTCAAAAGGTTCGCATCCTCGTTGATGGCAAACCAAAACGGGTTTACGTAAGTGCTCGTGCGTTGAAGTCCGGTAAAGTGGCTCGCGTTTAATTTTCGGATACTTATACTTTATGTAAAAAGACAAAAAGCACCTTCCGGTGCTTTTTTTGCATTTCTGGGGATATGGACTTCCTATGTGTTAGCCAACTTAGTTTTTGCTAAACGTATTAAGTACAGCTTTCACGAATCCACCCAAAAATTTTGGTAGCTTGATTGTGTAGAACTTCATTCTCTACCCCTCCTTAGAGTTTAGCCAGCAAACGGACGCATGCCCGAAGACTGACTTCGACTTCGTGAGCACTAACATCATTACAACAGTATATGCCCCGGTCGTGAAAAAGTACCTTCTATTTTACTTTCTCCGATCTATTCGCTTCCAGAAAGCAAAAAAAGCTACAAGAGCGCATCGCTCTTGTAACTATATGTATGCAGCTAGGGTGCAGTTATACCCATCTGCGTGTATAGTGCATAAATTAAGCTGAAGATGAAATAGAAGATCACGGCAATCACGATAAACCAAATCCGAAATCCAAGTCCCTCAAACCGACGGAAGAAACGCATCCCCAGATACAAGGCACCGAGTGAAAAAATATACTTCGTGAAATCGTGTATGTTAGAAAAACACGCAAGAAGCACGGCGCATACCAGACTGTACAGAAACAGCCAGAGAAATCTCATCGTCCCGCTCCCCTCTACCCCCGAATTCGTCTAATTGCATCGGCGCGGTCGGACTGGCCAAATACAGCATTGCCGGCGACGAGTACATCGGCTCCCGCTTCGACCACCTGGCGAGCCGTAACTTCGTTAATACCGCCGTCCACCTCAATGTGAAGACCGCTCAAGCCCTTGGCATTCGCTTGATCGCGCAATGCGCGGATTTTGCCAAGCATACCCGGAATGAACGCTTGTCCGCCAAAGCCAGGATTGACCGTCATAATAAGCACAAGATCCAGATTCTCATCAAGCACGTGTTCAATAAGCGAAATCGGGGTTGCAGGGTTAAGGACAACCCCTGCTTTGACACCGCATTGCTTAATCAGATGAAGCGTGCGGTGCAAGTGCGTACAAGCCTCTACGTGCACGGATATGAGGTCTGCGCCCGCTTTAACAAAGTCAGGAATATAGCGGTCAGGCTGCTCGATCATCAAATGCACATCCAGCGGCAGCTTCGTCACCGGACGTATAGCGTCAACAACAAGTGGTCCAATCGTAATATTGGGCACGAAATGGCCATCCATGACATCTACATGGATCCAATCTGCTCCGCCAAGCTCGGCGTCTTTAATCTCTTCACCAAGTTTAGCGAAGTTTGCTGATAAAATTGAAGGTGCTACGTGTACCATTCGTTCCTAATACCTCCTCTTCCGATCCTTGATTTCCCCTAAAAATAACAAGTAATGATCATAACGCGAAGCGGCAATCGTGCCTTCGGCCACCGCATCACGAACCTTGCAATCCGGCTCATGCAGATGCAAACAGCCTCTAAACCGGCAGCCCTCCGCTACCTCTGCGAATTCTTTGAAGCAGCTGCTAAGCCCTTCCGCTTCGACTTCCATAAAATCCAGCTGGCTGAATCCCGGCGTATCTGCCACAAGCCCGCCATTGTTCAATGGAAGCAGCTCAACATGACGGGTGGTATGCTTCCCTCTGCCCAAACGTTGAGAGATCTCATTGGTCTCCAAGTTGCGGCCGCTAATCATTGCATTGAGCAATGACGACTTGCCTACACCGGACTGCCCTGCGAACACGCTGACCGCGCCTTCCAGATGCTGCAGAATCGATTCCACTCCCACTTTCAAGCGAGAACTCGTCTTCAGCACAGGATAACCGATGCCCTCATACAGCTTTGTAATCCGCTCCAGCTCCGCAACCGTCATTTCTTTCGGTGCGGCAGCGTCAGGATCCGCTGACAATAAGTCACTTTTGGTGAAGCAAAGGACAACTTCGATGCCCGTATGTTCAATATGAACAAGAAATTTATCCAGCAGCTGTAAATTCAGAACAGGCTCTGTAACAGAGAAAACAAGCACGACCACGTTTACATTGGCAATCGGAGGACGGATCAGTTCCGAAGAGCGGGGCAAGATTTCAGTAACTGTTCCTTCCCCATTCTCCGTCTCCTCAAAAACGACCCGATCCCCGACAAGCGGCGTTATTTTCCTGTTCTTAAATACGCCTCTGCCGCGGCATGTAACCATATTGGCATCCTGGAGCTCCGCCCCTTCGGGCAGAACGTAGTAATAACCGCTCAAAGCTTTAACAATCATTCCTTGCGGCATTAATTTGTGCCTCCAGTTGGTGGTTTAGAGGCAGCTCCGCCTGATTGGCCTTGCCCATTGCCATTGCCGCCTACCGGAATAGCGGGCCCGTTGTTTTGCTGTTTAGGCGATGACGAAGGCGAGACGCTAGGGCTCGGCGAGACGGTCTTGCCGTTCTTTTGATCTAAATAATCTTGATAGGTGCGCGTAATGGAGTTAACCAAGTTGTCTCCTTCTTTAATCAAGATGACAGCTTTCTTATCCGGAGAAACAATGACTTTGACATCCAAGTTCTGAGGCTTCGACACTTTTTCCGTCTTGTATTCGAAGTTCTCGTACTGCGCATCGCTAACGATGATTTTAAACTCGGAATCCTTGCCCTCCGTCGTCGGTTTCACAGGGACACTGACCGTCACTTGTCCGGCATCCTCCGGCAACCCGTCGCTGATGATCAGCGAGATTTCGAAACCGACAGAAACATCCGTATCTTTATCATACGGGAACTGCTTAATGACTTTCCCTTTGGCCACCTTGTAGCTTTTCTCGCGCGTAATGCCGTTCGCAGGAAGCTTAAGATTCAGCTTAGTGATCTGAGCCTTCGCTTCAGCCTCCGTCATGCCGACGAGATCCGGCATTTTGAAGGTTTCCTTCGCTTTGCTTACGACGAAGGTAATCGCCGCTTTATCCAGTTCAAATTCTTCCCCGACCAGCGGCGTTTGCTTCAGGATCGTGTCCGGCGGATCATCCGTCGTCGTTTGCGTGAACGTAATCTGACTATCGTCAATCCCGAGCGCTTCCAGCTTCAACTTGGCGTCTTTGAGCTGCTGTCCGATGTAGCTTTCCATCTTGATCTTAGGAGCGCCTTTACTAACGTACAGCGTCACCTTGGTGCCTACGTTCATTCGCATGCCGCTAGGATTTTGACGGATGACCGTATCTTTAGGCGCTTTGCTCTCCTGATCATACTCTACCGTAAAACCGAGTTTGGCGCTGGTCAGTTCCGCTTCCGCCTGCGTTAACGTCTTGTTCACCACGTCCGGCACCTCGACCGTTTCAACGGTGAACATCCCTTTCACATATCCGATTGCATACCACATTGCACCAAGAATCATCAGTAAAATGACGATCCATACAAGCGGCTTAATCCAACCCTTCCCCTTCTTGGGAGCAGCTTCCTCACGCCAAGCAGTCTTCTCCGGTTCGTCGTCGTCATCGAAGCTCGCAAGCTGATCCGCACGAATCGCTGGCATAACCAAGGTACGCTCCTCGTCCATGCCGTCGGCATCCCAAAAAGCCACTTTCGCTTCATTCCGGCGATCTGGATTTAGACACGTATCAAGATCCGCCATCATCAGCTTCGCAGACTGGTAGCGTTCATCGGGCTTTTTGCGCATGGCTTTCAGAATGATGTTTTCCACACTCTGAGGAATGAGAGGATTAACTTTACGAGGATCTTCCACATCTTCCTGCAAATGCTTCAAAGCTACGGAAATCGGACTTTCGCCAAGAAAAGGAAGGCGGCCCGTCAGCATTTGATACATCACGATACCGAGGGAGTATAAATCGGATTTTTCGCCGGTATTCGTACCTTTCGCGTGCTCCGGCGAGAAATAATGCACAGAACCGACAACAGCTCCCGTTTGCGTAATCGTGGAAGACGTAGCGGCCCGTGCAATACCGAAATCCGTCACTTTGACACGGCCGTTTTTACCGATCAAAATATTGTGCGGCTTAATATCGCGGTGAATAATTTCATTATGATGAGCGTGGTCGAGCGCATCTGCGATTTGGCTGGCGTAATGAACAGCGTCTTCCACCTGCAGCGGCGCTCTCTCTTTAATTAAATCATTCAAAGTAGTGCCTTCTATGTATTCCATAACAATGTAATGCACATCTTCTTCTTGTCCCACGTCATAAATACTGACGACATTAGGATGAGAAAGGGAAGCGGCTGCTTGAGCTTCTCTGCGGAAACGACGAATGAACTCTTCGTCATGCACATACTGCTGTCGCAGTACTTTTACAGCCACTTTACGATTTAATAAAAGATCATGCCCTTTATAAACTAAAGCCATGCCGCCTCCGCCAATACGGTCTAGAATTTCATAGCGGCCCCCAAGCTTTCTACCGATCAATTCCCATCACCCCTTTTTTCGTCCGAATCAGGATCGTGCGCAAGTAAAACAACCGTTACGTTATCGTCTCCACCTTCATCCAGCGCGCTTTGAATCAATTGTTTCGCAGCAGCATCCAGCTCAGCATGCGACTTGACGATTCGTAGAATATCGCCGGAATCCACTAATCCGCTTAAACCGTCGGTGCAGATCAGAATGGTATCCCCAGGCCGCCACGAATACTCGTATAAATCCACCTCTACGCCAGGCTCAGTGCCTAACGCTCGCGTAATCCAATTACGGCGAGGATGGTGATCGGCTTCTTCAAGGGTGATCTGCCCGTTCTTCACAAGCTCATACACCAGGGAATGATCTTCCGTTAGCTGTGTGATCGACTCCCCGGCAATTTTGTAAGCACGGCTGTCACCAATGTGACCGATGATCAACAGCTCTTGCGAAGCGATCACGGCGACAACGGTCGTCCCCATGCCATGATAACTTTCTTGTCCGGAGGCAAACTCATAAATTTTCTCATTCGCCTTCTCGATCGCTTCCTTCAGCACTTGCTTGCAAGCTTCAACGGGCATTCCCCAATGAATGGATTGCAGTTCATTACTGATCATATCAATTGCCATTTGGCTGGCAATATCGCCAGCCTGGTGTCCCCCCATACCATCAGCGACTATAGCCAAAGAAAGGCCATTCAGCTCATGCTGTATGGCGGCGCGGTCCTCATTCACTAAACGGACTTTACCGATATCGGTACGGCTTACCATCTTCATCCTGATCTCACCTCATGACTTGCTCTCCATATGCTTCGCGCGCAGTTGTCCGCATGCAGCAGCGATGTCGCTGCCTTGTTCACGGCGTATGGTGGCATTAATTTTGGCCTTTTCAAGAATACGTTGGAAGGTGAAAATATCGTCCCTAGGCGTACGTTTGAAATCCCGTTCGGCCACGAAATTTACAGGAATCAGGTTCACGTGGCTAAGCGGCATGTCTTTCAATACCTTCGCCAGTTCTTCTGCATGTTCCGCCTGATCGTTCACTTCCCCCATGAGGGCATATTCGAACGTAATGCGTCTGCCGGTTTTGGCAATATAGTACTTACAAGCTTCGATCAAATCAACGAAAGGAAACCTGCGATTGACCGGCATCAGTTTCGAGCGAAGTGTATCATTCGGAGCATGGATAGAAATTGCCAAGTTGACTTGTAGATTCTCATCTGCGAACTTGTAAATGTTCGGCACAATCCCGCTTGTGGAAACCGTGATGTGACGCTGTCCAATGTTCAAACCTTTTGGATGAATCATAACGCGCAAGAAATTCATCGTCGATTCATAATTCTCAAACGGCTCGCCGATTCCCATGATCACGATGGAAGAAATGCGCTCTCCCGTCTCATCCAGCAGCTTTTGAGCTTTCACGACCTGAGCCACAATTTCCCCTGGTCTCAAATCCCGCTTAAGACCACCTAGCGTAGATGCGCAAAATGTACAGCCAACGCGGCAGCCTACTTGCGTAGTGACGCAAATACTGTTGCCGTAGTTGTGCTTCATGACGACTGTCTCAATCGCATTCTTATCTTCAAGTTCGAATAAGAATTTGACGGTACCGTCCTGGGACTGATATTTAGCGATCTCGGACAGCGTAACGAATTCAAACTGATCCTTCAGTTTGTCGCGCAGCGTCTTCGGCAAGTTGGACATTTCGTCAAAGCTGAACACACGCTTGATATACAGCCAGTCGAAAATTTGCCCAGCTCGAAATGAGGACTCGCCGTTTTCTTTCACCCAGCTCTGCCACTCATCCCAGTTTAAATCATATACAAATGGTTTTTCTTTCAAATACGGTTTATTAGACACTATTTATCACAACCTGTTGTTATTTATTCCAGCTTTGTTCCAGCCTTATTGCTAATCCTGTCTATTTTATCACAAAGCGGGGCCGAACACACATCCCCCTCTGTGCACTAAGCACGTTTACGCAGCCGCGCAATGAAAAAGCCGTCCGAATGGAACTGCTGCGGCAAAATTTGCACCATCCCGGCGGCAGCGGCCGCAGGGTCCACGCTCGCAAAAGCTTCCGCCGGCAACGGAGCGAGCTCGAAATCGCGATGCTCCGCGAGGAAACGCTCCACCATGCCGGCGTTCTCCGCGTGCTCAATTGTACACGTGCTGTATACCAGCACGCCGCCAGGCTTGAGCAGCCGGTGTACCCGGCTTAAGATCGCGTACTGCAGCTCGCTGATCGCATCGATCTCGGCTTCCTGCTTCGCCCACTTCAAATCCGGCTTGCGGCGAATAACGCCTAAACCGGAGCACGGCGCATCGAGCAGGATGCGGTCAAACGACTCCGCCGCAAAATGCTCGTCCAGCTTCGCAGCATCCATCACCAGCGTCTGAATCGACGAAAGTCCCAGACGCTCCGCCTGATCCGCGATCAGCTTCTGCTTGTGCTCATGCAGATCACAAGCCCAAATCTTGCCGCTATCATCCATTTTCTCGGCGATGTGAGCGGTCTTGCCGCCAGGGGCGGCGCAGCAGTCCAGCACCGTCATGCCTGGACGCGGCTCAAGAGCTTCAGCGACGAGCATCGAGCTCTCGTCTTGAATCGAGAAGTCCCCCTGCAGGAAGCCGGGGGACAAAGCCATGTTCCCGGCCCCCTGCACAAGGATGCCGGCCGGGGCCAGCTCTGACGCTTCCGCGCTGAGGCCGCTGCCCTGGAGCTGCTCCAGCAGCTCCAGACGGCTGCGGCGCCTCGCGTTCGCGCGAATGCTCACGTGCGGCGGCTCATTGTTCGCCGCACAGATCTGTTCCGTCAGCTCAGGGCCCAGCTGACGGATCCAGCGGCGCACGAGCCACTCCGGATGGGAGTGGCCCAGCGCGATGCGCTTCACGTCGCCGAGCGCGGCCGGAAGCACCAGCTCCGCTTTGCTGCGGATGATTGCGCGCAGCACGCCGTTGACCATGCCCGAGATGCCTTGGTGGCCTCGGCGCTTCGCGATATTGACCGCTTCGCTAACGACCGCATGGTCGGGGATGCGGTCCAAATAATGCAGCTGGTAGAAGCTCAGCCGCAGCAAACATCTGACCCAAGGTTCCAGCTTCGCGAGCCCTTTGCTCACAAAACGCTCCAAAAAGAAATCAATCGTATTTTTACGTCCGATGGTCCCATACACAAGTTCTGTCGCCAGCCCCGCATCAGCCCGTTCCAGCGCGTGCTTCTGCAGAACCTGATTAAGCAGAAGATTGCTGTACGATTGATTCTCTTCAACGCGAATCAATACATCCAGCGCCGCTTCGCGGGCAGAATGCTTAACAGCGCTGCTCTTCGCAGCGCCTCCGGATGATTTAGATGACAAGGGCTTCCGAGTCCCTTGTGTTTGGTTAGATCCATGTTGCGGACGGTTAGGTTTTTGCGTTGACAAATCGAATACCTCATTTTTGTTAAGTTATGGCTGATCTTCGCCCACACTGCCGAATGTCGTCCCTGCTGCGATTTGTACGCCGCGAATAAATTCGGAGACGGGCATCGCTTTTTTGCCAGCAGGTTGAATATGGGTCAGCCATAGCGTGCCTTCGCCAGTCATCACTTCAATACCGTGCTCGCTGCTGCCTAGAACCGTTCCGGGAGCAGGAGCTTCTGCGAAGCTGCGGCTAGTTGTTTCCTTCGGATTCGCGCTTTCCCAAACCTTCATGACTTCCCCGTTCCACAGGGTGTAAGCCCCAGGAAAAGGATTCAGGCCGCGCACTTGATTCCAAATCTCCACAGCCGAACGAGACCAGTCAATCAGCTCGTCCTCCCTGCGGATATTCGGGGAGTAAATCGCATCAGCCTCATCCTGCGGGACAGCCTGAATACGTCCTGCCAATAAATCCGGCAAGGTGCGCTTCAACAACTCACTGCCGGCAGTGCTTAGCTTTTCAAACAAAGTCCCCGTCGTATCGGTATCCTCAATTGGAAGCTCTACACGCGAAATCATGTCGCCCGTATCCAATCCAACGGCCATATACATGATCGTGACGCCTGTCGTTGCTTCGCCGCGCAGCACGGCATGATGGATCGGCGCTCCGCCGCGATACTTGGGCAGCAAGGACGCATGAATGTTAATGCAGCCGTGCTTCGGCAGATCAAGAACAGCCTTGGGCAGAATCTGGCCATAGGCCGCAGTTACAATCAGGTCAGGCTTCAGCTGGCGCAAAACCTCCACGGAATCCGCTTGACGCAGCTTCTCGGGCTGCAGCACCGGAATGCCGTGTTTCTCCGCTTCCACCTTCACCGGCGGCGGCGTCAGGACGCGCTTGCGTCCTTTCGGCCGATCCGGCTGCGTGACAACCGCCGTCACGTTAAAGCCTTCCTCCAGAAGAGCCTGCAGGGAAGGTACTGCAAAATCCGGTGTCCCCATGAAAATGATATTCACTCAGAATCTTCCTCTTCATCGCTAGTGTATGTTTTGGTTGCCAGGTCCGTAAACAGAATCCCGTTCAAGTGGTCAATTTCATGGAAAATGCAGCGAGCCAGCAGCTCAGTGCCTGTCACTTCGATTGGATTTCCGTTACGGTCTTGGCCTTTGGCCGTGACGTTCATAGCGCGTGTGACATCACCACGAAGGCCAGGAATACTTAAGCAGCCTTCCGGTCCGTGCTGTTCGCCGCTGGAAGACACGATTTCCGGATTGACCATTTCGATCAGTCCGCCATGCTCTTCGCCGCAGTCCATCACAATCACGCGTTTGAGAATACCGATTTGCGGAGCAGCAAGGCCTACGCCCTCTGCCTCATACATCGTGTCTGCCATATCGTCGAGCAATTTATGCAGATTGGAATTAAATTTGGTAACTGTGATCGCCTTTTCCCGCAGCACAGGATCTGGATCTTTAACAATAATACGAATAGCCATAACGTGCACCTACCTTTGAGTCTTCTCTATTTGGGATTTCTTACATCAAATATTGCGGGTCAACATCCACACTGATCAGCAGCTTTTCCTTTGATGAGCGCTCTTCAAACCAGGCCACCGTCCGGCCGACAATCTCCGCCGCCTGATCTTCCCCACGATATTTTACCACGCATTGGAATCGATATCTATCTTTGATTCGGGAAATAGGCGATGCGACTGGGCCCAGCACGTCCATTTGGAAGGATTGGTCATGGGACACCGCGTCTGAAAACAGGTCCATTTGTTTCGCCTGATACTCACGCGCGATCTCTTTAAGCCTCGTAACAAAAGCTTCGGCAAAGCGCACCAACAGCGGCACCTGCTCATGTGAAAAAGTAACCAAAATCAAGCGCTGATAAGGCGGATAGCCTAAATTCGCGCGAACATCCAACTCATGGTTGGCAAAAGCGATAAAGTCATGGTGGCTTGCGTATTGCACGCTATAATGCTCAGGCGTGTAGGTCTGGACGAACACTTCTCCTTGCTTTTCATGACGGCCCGCACGCCCGGCCACCTGGGTCAGAAGCTGAAAGGTGCGCTCCGCCGAACGGAAATCCGGAATATTCAGCACCGTATCCGCAGCAATAACGCCCACCAGGGTTACATCGGGAAAATCAAGCCCTTTGGCGACCATCTGCGTCCCCAACAGCACGTCCGCCTGCTTCTCGCGAAACATCGTGAGCCACTTTTCGTGCGAACCCTTCTCTGTCGTCGTATCGACATCCATTCGAATGACGCGAATGCCTGGAAATATTTTGCCCAGTTCCTCTTCGACACGCTGCGTACCCGTGCCAAAATGGCGGATATGCTTGGACTGACAGCTAGGGCACTCGGTTACCTCGCGTTCCGCATAGCCGCAGTAGTGACAGCGCAGCATGCGTGAGCTCTGATGGTACGTAAGCGAAATATCGCAATGCGGACATGTCGAGACATACCCGCAGGTACGGCACATGACGAAAGTCGCATACCCTCGCCGGTTCAGCAGCAAAACAATCTGTTCTTTCTTGTGTAACCGATCTTCAATCGCTTTATACAGCGCCGTGCTGAACATCGAGCGATTTCCGTTTTTCAATTCCTCCCGCATATCGATAATCGCAACTGGCGGCATTGGTCTGCTAGCCACCCGCTCTTTCATCGTCAGCAATCGGTATGGAGGTTCTGGTCGATCCCGGCGCCGCCTCGTTTTCTCCAAGCTCTCCAGCGAAGGTGTCGCTGAACCGAGCACAACGACGGATCCCTGCATGCTTGCACGCTTAACCGCCACATCGCGAGTATGATATTTGGGACTCTCTTCCTGCTTATAAGAAGACTCATGTTCCTCATCAATAATAATAAGTCCTATTTTCGTAAAAGGAGCAAAGATCGCGGAACGTGCGCCGATCACCACTTTCACTTGCTTGCGCGTAATTTTACGCCATTCATCGTATCGTTCCCCGTTTGACAACCGGCTGTGTAGAACAGCAACCTGATCCCCGAATCTCCCCTTGAAGCGTTCGACCATTTGCGGGGTCAGCGATATCTCGGGTACCAGTACGATCGCTTCTTTCCCCATATCCAAGCATTGCTGGATGGATTGTAAGTAAACCTCCGTTTTACCGCTGCCTGTCACACCATGCAAAAGGAAGACCTCATGTCGCTCTTCGGCAACAGCATCCCGAATTTCTGCGAATACACGGCTCTGTTCCTCTGTTAACGGAAGCGGCTTCGTCCGCACAAAAGCACGACCCGCATAAGGGTCGCGCATCACTTCGACTTCACGCAGCTCGATCCATCCGCGATCGGCCAAGCTTTTAACCGTTGAAGCGCCTACTTCCACCGTTTCCATCAGCTCGGTCAGCCGAATGGCATGAGGATGCTCCATCAAATAACGCAGCACTTCCTGCTGCTTGTTGGCTCTCGCCGGAAGCTCGGAAAGCGCCTGCTCCAGTCCGCTGCCTCCCGCAGGAGGGAATACCGTCAGCGCCTTCTTCGTGCTCATTCGGTCTTTGACGACCTGTACTTCCGTCAAAATGCCCGCGCCAAGCAATTGCTTGATGAGGGCGCCGTCGGCTGCAAAACGTTCCATTAACGCATCCATCGGAACGGATCCTTTGGACTTGACGAAAGCCACAATCGCTTGCAAATCCGGCATGTCCAGCAGCGCTTGTTCACCGGATTCATCGCCAACTTCAATCGCCCGCTCATACTTCGCTTTGAGTGCGGCGGGCAGCATGGCTTGCAGCGCTGTGACTTCGTGGCACAAATACATGTGGCTGATCCATCTGCCAAGCCTCACAAGCTCATCAGTCAGAGGAGGCACCAGATCCATGACGTTCTGTATGGGTTTAATCCGTTTCACATCAAGCTGTGTGTCCTCGTGCAATTCCACAACGAAACCTTGCAGCACCCGAGGCCCGAAAGGTACGCCCACACGGCTCCCCACCTCGACCCACTTCTTTAGGGCCGAGGGGACTTCATAATCGAACGCACGGTTCGTTTGTTTCGCAGGAACATCCACAATGACCTTGGCGTACATCAGGACTCCCTCGCCTTGGTGGATAAACGGTCCGCTGTCAGTTCGAGCAGCCTGCGCGCTACATCTTTCTTACTCTGAATAGGCAGCGCTTCTACGAGTCCGTTGCGGTCAAAAATGCGCACCACATTCGTATCTCCGCTAAAGCCCGCCCCTTCCTGCGATACATCATTCCCGACGATCAGATCACAATTTTTACGCTTCAGCTTGTCCAGCGCATGCTCATCGAGCCGCTCCGTTTCCGCAGCAAAACCAATGACGAACTGATGCTTTTTCAGCGTGCCCAATTCCTGTAAAATATCCGGATTTTTAATCAATTCCAGCGTCATCGAATCCGATTTTTTCTTGATTTTTTGATCAGCGATAACTGCAGAGCGATAGTCAGCGACCGCAGCAGCTTTAATCACCACATGGCTTTCCTCAAAACGGGACAAGACCGCTTCTCTCATATCCAGCGCGGACTGCACAGGAACCCATTCAACACCGGCAGGCACAGGCAATGCGCTTGGACCGGAGACCAAAGTCACTTTCGCTCCCATACGTACAGCTTCCTCCGCGATGGCATAGCCCATTTTACCGGAAGAATCATTCGTAATATAACGAACCGGGTCAATGCGTTCCACCGTACCTCCAGCCGTCACGAGCACCCGCTGCCCTTCAAGCCGCCGAGGTTCTCCTTTAAAATGGCGCTCAACCGCTGCAAAAATCTCTTCCGGTTCCGCAAGCCGGCCTTTGCCTACATACCCGCAGGCAAGCTGCCCTTCGCCCGGCTCAATGAAACGCACTCCACGGCTAAGCAAAGTCTGCATATTCATCTGCACGGCTGGATTGGCATACATGTGCACGTTCATCGCTGGCGCAATCCAGACCGGTGCGGTTGTTGCGAGCAGCGTTGTGCTTAGCATGTCATCGCCAAGACCTAGCGCTATTTTACCAATCGTATTCGCTGTGGCTGGCGCAACAAGCACGAGATCCGCGCTATCCGCCAAGTTGATATGGGAAACAACAGAAGGATCCTTCTCATCAAAGGTATCCACGAATACATGATGACGAGACAGCACTTGAAACGTTAACGGCGCCACGAATTGAACAGCGGATTCTGTCATGATGACGCGCACCACCGCTCCCGCCTGAGTCAGCTTGCTCGTGAGCGCAGCCGCTTTATAAGCAGCAATCCCTCCGCACACGCCAAGTACAATCGTTTTACCCTGCAAAACACTCATGAGTATTCCCCCTTCTATCTGCTATTCTGGGAAAAAAATAACAACCACAAAGGGTTGTTGGGTAAGCGATTTATTTCTCGGTTTCTTTTACTTTCTCGTTCTCTGTCGGCTCGATTTTCTCGTAGCCAATGTAGTGGCCGTAAAGCTCTTCAAGCGCCACACCAACTTGCTTATGAGCTTTGTGGTTTTTCAAGTCTGATTTCGCGCCGTCGCGAAGAGATCTCGCTCTTTTGGATGCAGCGACAACCAAGGAGTACTTGCTGTCTACGATATCTAGCAATTTATCAATTGAAGGATATAACATTTTATTTCACCTCATCTATCCATTGTACGATTTTGGGATACACGCGTTCTTTTTTGCAATGTTCAGCCGTCAGAATCGCTTGTATTTTGGAGCATGCTGTTTCCACATGATCATTCACAATTGCATAGTCGTAGTGTTCCATTAAACGGATTTCATCAATCGCTATCGACATGCGGCTGCGGATGACTTCGTCCGTTTCTGTACCACGCGTTACAATGCGATTCTCAAGCTCATCCAGCGAAGGCGGCAGCAAGAAAATAAACACGCCTTCGGAAAACTTTTGTTTCACCTGCAAAGCACCCTGAACTTCAATCTCCAGGATGACATCTTTGCCGGAGCGGAGCGTTTCTTCAACAAAACGTCTCGGCGTCCCGTAGAAATTACCTACGTATTCCGCCCATTCCAACACTTCATCCGAATCGATCATCTGTTGGAATTGTTCCCGTGTTTTGAAGAAATAGTTGACACCGTCGACTTCCCCTTGTCTCGGTGAGCGGGTCGTAGCCGATACGGAATACACGATATCCGGAGAGCATTTGCGCAGCGCGGCGCATACGGTACCTTTACCGACACCGGAAGGTCCGGATAAAACAATCAGAATACCTCTCTCACGCTCAAGAGTGTTCGTATTACTCGTCATGATCATCGTCCTTGTTGGAAAGTCTATGCGCTACCGTCTCTGGTTGTACTGCCGACAAAATCACATGATCGCTGTCCGTGATAATAACGGCACGGGTTCTTCTACCATATGTAGCGTCAATCAGCATGTGACGATCACGCGCCTCTTGAATGATTCTCTTGATCGGAGCCGATTCCGGACTCACAATCGAGATAATGCGGTTCGCCGATACGATGTTGCCGAACCCGATGTTGATTAATTTGATAGCCATTTAGGGCTTCCTCCTCGCGAAGCTTCATGCCGCTTCACTCGATATTCTGTATTTGCTCGCGCATCTTTTCAAGCTCTGCCTTCATCGCAATGACTCTAGCCGTAGGCTCCGAGTGATTGGATTTGGATCCGATCGTGTTCACTTCCCGATTCATTTCTTGAATCAAGAAGTCCAGCTTTCGTCCGACAGGCTCTTTCTCTGAAAGCAATTGATCACATTGCCCAAAATGACTCTTCAGACGAGTCAATTCCTCATCCACGTTAGAACGATCTGCGAAAATCGCAATTTCTGTCGCCAGCCTCATCTCATCCACAGGTGTCTGATCCTGCAGGAGAGTCTGAATGCGATTGGTGAGCTTAGCCGCATAATCTTGCACGACCCCAGGCGCTAAAGCTTCCAGCTCCGTATGGATCCGTTTGAGCTCAGCCAGGCGCTCACGAATGTCCTGTTCCAGAAATGCTCCTTCTCGCATCCGCATATCGGATAATTTGGCAACGGCCTCCTGCAAGCAGGCGCACAATTCCTGTTCGATCTCCTCGTCAGGCTCCTTGCGAAGCTCCTTCATCTGAATGAGATCCGGCAGTCTTAATAAATCTTTGAGACCGACCTGCTCGGCGTACCCATAGCGCCCCTTCAACTCCTCGGCAGCCTGCAAATAAGCATCTGCCAAAGCAAAGTCGACCGTCACGCTCTTGGTGGAAGCCGCTTCACGTTCCGCTGTAACGAAGACGTCAACGCGCCCTCTCCTCACAGCTTGCAGCACCGTCTTCTTCAAAGCGTCTTCAAAGACCGCCCATTCCTTAGGCATTCGAATCGACACTTCACTATACCTATGATTGACCGATTTCACATCGATAAACACGTTGTATCCCGCAAAAGAACGATTCGCTTGTCCGAATCCGGTCATACTGCAAATCATCCTCATCACATCCATTACCCTATTTTAATTCATTTTGAAAGTGGGTACAAGTGGAAATCATGACGTTTCGACTTTTCCCACACATACTTTGTCAAGTCAACACACATCTCATACGCTAGAAAAGGGGTCATCAGATAGATGCCATTGAAGTAAGGCATTGCCGCATCCAGCAGTTCCTTGGCAATCTCCACGCCCATCGCGCGGCCTTCTGGACCCTTGAGTCCGCTCATGCGCGCTCTAACTTCATCCGACAACCGGATGCCCGGCACTTCATTATGCAAATACTCCGCGTTCCCTCCGCTCGCGAGCGGCGCAATCCCGATGAAAACCGGTATATGCAAATGCTTGGTCGCTTCATAAATTTGTTCAATTAGTCCAGCATCGTATACCGGCTGCGTCATAATGTAATCGGCGCCGGCTTCGATTTTGCGTTCCAAACGCTGCACCGCTTTATCCAAATGCTTGACATTCGGGTTAAAAGCAGCCCCAACCACGAAATTCGCTTTCTGCTTTAGCGGTTTGCCGGAGAACGCAATCCCTTCGTTCAGTTGTTTAATCATCCGGATAATCTCAAAGGATGTCAGGTCATAAACCGAGCTGGACCCCGGGAGATCGCCGAATTTGGCGGGATCGCCGGTCACGGCCAGCACATGGTCGATGCCCAGCGCGTGAAGCCCCATGAGATGGGACTGCGTCCCGATCATGTTGCGGTCGCGGCACGCGATATGAATCAGCGGACGCGCGCCAAGCTTATCCTGCACGAGGTGGCCGAGCGCCAGGTTGCTCATGCGCGTCACCGCGAGTGAATTGTCGGCCATCGTTATGGCGTCGACATGCGCGTCCTGCAGGGCCCTGGAGCCCTGCATAAATTTGTCGATGTCGAGATCCCGCGGGGGATCCAACTCGACAATGACGGTTTTGCGCTGCTTCACGATCTCCAGCAGCGAAGGTTTGCCTGCCGGCGGCGCAGGTTTCGCCGGCGCCGGTTCCAGCACGCGCACCGCGCGCGCGGACACTGCCGTGCCCGGCTCTGCCGGCACGTAGTCCTGCAGCGCCTTCGCGACTGCGGCGATATGCTCCGGCGTCGTGCCGCAGCAGCCGCCGATGATGCGCGCGCCGAGATCCGCGAAGCGCAGCGCGCTTTCGGCGAAGTACTGAGGCGTCGCCGCATACGTGTACTGCCCGTCAACGTAGTCGGGCAGCCCCGCATTCGGGAACGCGGAGAACGGCACGCCGGCCAGCGGGGTCAGCTTCTCCATCGAGCGGAGAATCCCGTTCGGGCCGACGCGGCAGTTGAAACCGATGACGTCAGCGCCTTCATCACGCAGACGCAGGAATGCCTCCTGTAGCGGAACGCCATCCTGCGTGCTGCCGGTTCCTTCATTCGCGAACTGGCAGATCACCGGCAAATCGCTCAAGCTGCGAATGATGCGCAGCGCCAGCTGCAGCTCTTCCAAATCATAGAAGGTTTCGAGCATAAGCCCGTCAACCGGTGAGTCCAGAAGAATGGAGATCTGTTCGCGCAGCGATTCTTCGACATCGGCGGTACGGACATTTTTGCGTTTGCCGGCACGAATCGAACCGATCGCTCCAACAACATAAGCGTCTTTTCCGACAACCTTCCGCGCAAGCTCCACACCGGCACGGTTGATCGCTTCAACATCGCCTTCCAGCCCGTACTTAGATAATTTTTCACGGTTAGCCGAAAAGGTATTCGTTTCAATAAGACGAGCACCAGCCTCAAAATAACGACGGTGCACTTCAGCGACCGTTTCCGGTCTGAGCAGATTCAGTTCTTCATAAGAAATGCCTACCGGAAATCCCATCTGATATAAATAAGTCCCCATCGCGCCGTCACCGGTCAAAATATCCCGCTGAAGCGCCGCTCGAAGATCCAGTTTCATCATAATCTCCCCGCTTACTAAAAAAATGTAGTTATAATGTATCACAAATGATGGGAGATATTAAGATAAACCTTTATCCATTATTCTGATAGTGCGTTAGTCGAGCGTCCCCTGATACACTTCTTCGGCAGGCCCTGTCATATACACGTGATTATCTTCTTCATTCCATTCGATGAACAAATCTCCGCCTTTCAGCGAAACCGTAGCCTGACGGTCGGTAAGCCCATTAAGAACGGAAGATACCAGCGTCGCGCAAGCACCTGTCCCGCAAGCCAGGGTAGGACCTGCCCCCCGCTCCCAGACACGCATATCCGTAAACGCACGATTCTTCACCGTAGCGAATTCCACATTGATTTTACGCGGGAACATCGGATGTACTTCAAGCTTCGGCCCCCAAACAGCAAGGTCGAAATTAACCGCGTCATCCACATAAATGACACAGTGCGGATTCCCCATTGAAACAGCCGTAAACCGAAACTCTCTTCCGTCCACCTCAATCGGATGATCAATGACTTTGGCCTCATCTACGGTCGTAGGAACTTCAAGTCCTTGTAAAATTGGCTGCCCCATATCCACCCGGACCGTCGCAACTTTCCCCTCTTGCACATTCAGTTGGACTTTCTGTACACCTGCGCCCAAAGTTTCAACCGTAATCTCTGTTGCATCCGTAAGTTTGTGGTCATAAACATATTTAGACACGCAACGAATCGCATTGCCGCATTGCTCAGCTTCGGATCCGTCGGAGTTAATAATGCGCATTTTGAAATCTGCCTTCTCAGAAGGAAGAATGTATACTAAGCCGTCAGCGCCAATGCCAAAAAAGCGATTGCACAGCCGGATCGCGAGCTGATCCACACCGGCAGGCAGTTCTTTTTCACCAGCTATGACAATAAAATCGTTGCCTAAACCATGCAATTTTGTGAATTTCATTGTATTCAGCACTCCAAATGTGTGTTTTAGCCAATATCATAGCGCAAAAATGATTGAATGCATAGCCCTTTCTCCTGTTTTTCGTTCAGCTGAATGGGAAAAGGCCATCCCCAAGGTCATCAAGACCTCTGAGACAGCCTCATATCTAAACTTATCTGAAACTTGCCTTGGATGATGAATAGGAAGCAGGACGAGAGCCTTTCGTACGCTTAGGTGAGAGCACGCTGCCCAGCCCCATAAGAAAGGTCGGGATCCCTGCGGCGATGAGTACGAGAATCCAATCCTTCCATCCAAGAGGAACGGTTTTGAAGATCGGTTGAAGAGTATCCACATACATAACGGCGAGCATCAAAATAAGAGAGGATAATACCGCAAGAACAAGGTAACGATTTTGTAATGGATTGCGGTGAAAAATCGAACGGGAGCTGCGGCAGTCGAACACATGGATCAGCTGAGCCATGACTAGCGTAGCGAAGGCGACGCTTTGCGCTTTCAATAACGTTGCGGCATCCGAAGGATCCGCCCGCAGTACGAGCCAGAAAGCCGCCAAGGTGCAGACACCGATGAGAATTCCGCGGGAGATGATTTTCCAGCCAAGCCGTCTGGCGAAAATGTTCTCCTTCGAGGAGCGTGGCTTATGCTGCATCAAGTCCTTCTCGGCTTGGTCGACACCCAGCGCCATCGCCGGAAGGCCGTCCGTCACCAGATTCACCCACAGAATTTGGATCGGTACCAACGGCAGCGGCAGGCCAGCCATCATTGCAATAAACATGGTCATAATCTCGCCGACATTGGACGCCAGCAAATACCGGATGAACTTGCGGATATTTTCGTAAATCCCCCGTCCTTCTTCAATCGCTGCGACAATGGTGGAGAAATTATCGTCGCTGAGAATCAAGGAAGAAGCTTCCTTTGAAACGTCCGTCCCCGTAATCCCCATCGCGATTCCGATATCAGCCGCTTTAATCGCCGGCGCGTCGTTCACTCCGTCACCCGTCATAGCGACAACATGTCCTTTACGCTGCAAAGCTTTGACAATACGCAGCTTATGCTCAGGGGATACCCTTGCATACACGTAAGTATCATTCACCTTGGCTTCGAGATCCTCGTCCGACATGGAAGCGAGCTGCTGCCCGCTCAAGCTGACGCCACTGCCTTGAATCATGCCAAGCTGTTTGGCAATGGCTTCTGCCGTCGTCTGATGGTCGCCGGTTATCATAATCGTTTTAATGCCTGCTTTGCGGCACTTGGAGATGGCTTCGCGCACTTCTTTACGAGGCGGATCAATCATGCCCGTTAAGCCGATGAAGACCAAGCCGTTTTCCACCGTTTCATAGTCGTCGTAGCGATCAGTGCTTTTTAGCTCCTTATAGGCGATGCCAAGCACCCGCAGGGCGGATCTGGCCATGCCTTCATTGGCCGCCATTACTTTTTGCTTCAGCGTAGAAGTGAATGGAATGACTTTGCCATCCCATAGAATGTAGCTGCAGTGCTGAAGCAGTACGTCTGGCGCGCCCTTGGTGCATGCCATGCGTCCATTTTCCGAAGTCACCAGAACGGACATCCGTTTGCGCTCGGAATCAAAAGGGAATTCGGCGATCCGTTTATACTTGTCACTAAGCGACTCTTGCGTAATACCGCTCTTCGCGCTCAGGACAACCAGCGCTCCTTCCGTCGGATCCCCTTTGATATTCCAGACGGAGACGACGTTCTCTTTGGAATCCTTCCCTTTCTTCCGTTTCAGCTCCTGCTTTTCTTCATATAACGTTGCGTTATTACAAAGCACGGACACATGGAGCAGCCTGCTTAATGAAGGGTTTTTGAGCAGATCGGCGTTTTGTCCGCCAATTTGAATGTCCCCTACCGGCGTATAGCCGTCCCCCGTCACTTCCAGCACATCGCCGCCAACCCATAAATGGGTAACGGTCATTTTGTTCTGTGTGAGTGTTCCTGTTTTATCGGAGCAGATCACCGAAGCGCATCCTAATGTTTCAACAGAAGGCAGCTTTCTTACGATCGCTTTGCGTTTAATCATCCGCTGCACGCCAAGCGCCAGAGCTATTGTCACAATAGCAGGCAAGCCTTCTGGAATGGCAGCGACGGCTAAGCTCACTCCTGCCAAGAACATCGCATACGGCTGTTGTCCGTGCATAATACCGGCAACGACGACGAGAACGGTTAACGCGATTGCGACAATAATCAATATTTTCCCCAGCTGTTCCAGACGATGCTGAAGCGGCGTTTCCATGGATTCCGTATTTTGAATCAAATCTGCGATTTTACCCATTTCCGTATTCATTCCGATTCGAACGACAACAGCTTTGGCAGTGCCTCTGGAAACCATCGTCCCCATAAACCCTAGATTCCGCTGATCCCCGAGCGGTACTTCATCATGCGCAATCGCTGCTGTTTGCTTACTGACGGCTACAGACTCGCCTGTTAGCGCTGATTCCTCGATATAGACGCCATTCGTCTCCAAGAACCGCACATCTGCCGGAATCCTGTCCCCGCTTTCCAGTAAAATAATATCGCCAGGCACCAAATCGCGAGCCGGTATTTGATGAATGGCGCCTTCCCTCCACACGTTCGCATTCGGAGCTGACAATTCCTTAAGTGCGCGTAGCGAACGTTCGGCGCGGAATTCTTGGGTAAAGCCAAGGATGCCGTTCATGACAATAATGACAACGATCGTGATAGCATCTAGATATTCGCCCAGCAAGCCAGAGATCAGAGTTGCCCCCAATAACACCAGCACCATGAAATCTTTGAATTGATTCAATAGCAGCGTAATCGGAGAGACGCGATTGCCTTCAGTCAGCTCATTGCGACCCGCTTCTCCCTGCCGCTTCCAGGCCTCTTCCCAGGGCAATCCTTGCTGCGTGTCCACCTGCTGTAACTGCAGGACTTCTTCCGATGTCAACTGGTACCACTTATTCTGACTCATTCGCCCTTCTCCCTCCCACTTCCCACTTGATCTTGCCTCCCACTCATACGTAAATGTATTCAGACAAGCCGGAAAATATCCCTGAAATCATCTTTCCCGGTGGCTAAGGCTTAAGTTTTTGTGAAAAGTATGGCATCATAGAGATTAGCAAAGTTTTCACCTAGAATGGAGTTGTATGTATCATGGCTTTAGACGGATTAGTCCTACACGCGATTGTTCATGAATTACAAACGTGTGTCGGTGGCCGCATTAATAAAATTCACCAGCCCAGCGAGAATGACGTCATCCTGCAAATCCGGGCGCAAGGGCAAAATCTCAAACTACTTCTTTCAGCGAATCCCACGTTCCCACGGGTCCAGCTCACGGAGCAAACCTCTTTGAATCCGATGGATGCCCCTATGTTCTGCATGCTCCTGCGCAAGCACTGTGAGAACGGAGTTATTGAAGCCGTGGAACAAATTGGCATGGAACGTGTCATCCGGCTGCAAATCCGCCACCGAGATGAATTAGGCGATATGAGCACCAAAGAAATCCTCGTGGAAATTATGGGGAGGCATAGCAATATCATTCTGCTGGATCCGGCAACGGACACCATTTTGGATGGTATTCATCACGTAACCCCTGCCATTTCTTCCTACCGGGTTGTCATGCCAGGAAGCAAGTATGTCACACCGCCTGTGCAGGATAAGCAAAATCCACTTAACGTGGATAAACCAAACTTCCTTGATGCGATGGCTCAAATGTCCGGGGAAGATACCTCTGGTTCGGATAAACCCGAACATCGGCTTGTCGCCGCCTTCAGCGGGTTAAGCCCATTAATTGCCAAAGAGATCGTATACCGCGGCCGCAAGAGCGATGGAAACGAACAAACGGTCGATCTCGACGCTGTATGGCATGCTTTTGACCATGTCATGTCGGCTGTGCGTCAGCACCACTACGAACCTATCATTACCGAGCAGACAAGTACCGGCAAATTGTTCTTCGCCATGACACCGCTCACGCACATTGAAGGCACGTCTACGACGTATCCGACGCCTAGCGCATGCTTGGAGATGTTTTATGGAGACAAAGCCGAAAGAGATACAGTCAAACAACGCGTGGCGGATTTACTCCGTTTTTTACAAAATGAATCAAACAAAAATGTTAAAAAACTGGAAAAACTGCAAGAGACCGTCGAAGATTCCAAAGATGCCGACAAATTTCGAATACTTGGCGAGCTGCTGACAGCTTCCCTGCACGCCGTTAACAAAGGGGATCGCGAGCTTGAGACGATCAACTACTACGATGAAGATCAGGCCTTGATCAAAATTCCGTTGGATCCGCTGTTGACCCCGTCAGAAAATGCGCAACGCTATTTTAAAAAATACACAAAAATGAAAAACAGTACCGCCATTGTCGAGGAACAAATCGAACAAACGCATCAAGAAATTACGTATCTAAATTCCTTGCTGCAGCAACTAGGCGTAGCCTCCTTGACCGATATCGAAGAAATCCGCGATGAGCTTATGGAACAGGGCTATATACGCGACCGCAACAAAAAGCAGCGCAAAAAGAAGAAAAAGGATAAGCCTGCCTTGGCATGTTATATGTCTAGTGAGCAAATTCCGATCTACGTCGGCAAAAATAATACGCAAAACGAATTTTTGACCAACCGGCTTGCTTCCTCCTCCGATACTTGGCTGCATACGAAGGATATCCCCGGCTCCCATGTCGTGATCCGAAGCGACAACTATTCCGAGGCAACTCTGCGAGAGGCGGCGCAATTAGCCGCATATTTCAGCCAAGCCAAGCACTCCAGCCAAGTTCCTGTTGACTATACAGCGATCAAACATGTCCATAAACCGAATGGCTCCAAGCCTGGATTCGTTATCTATGTGAATCAGAAAACGCTATTCGTAACGCCGGATGAACAGGAAATCAAACAAATGAAAGTAACTGTAAAATAGAGAAAGAACCTAGCGCATCTTACTGCACTAGGTTCTTTTTGCTTGTGTTTATTCCGATTCCGCTTCTAACTTTCTAGCCAAATTGAGAAGATACGCTTTCACCTGCTGCTGCAAATCCGGACGTTGAAGGGCAAGCTCGATGGTCGCTTCAATATAGCCGAATTTGTCGCCAACGTCGTAACGATTCGCCTGCATCAAATAAGCGGCCATTTGCTGCTCTCTATTCAGGACACGGAGCGCATCCGTTAATTGAATTTCTCCGCCCCGGCCAGGCTCTTGCCGTTCCAGGATGCCGAATATTTCAGGCATGATCAAGTAGCGGCCGATCACAGCCAAATTCGAAGGTGCTTGGTCCCGGTCAGGTTTCTCGACCAAATCTTCAATCAACCGATAACTGCCGTAGCTCGTCGCTGGGGAAACAATCCCATATTTGCTCACATCTTCCCAAGGCACTTCTTGTACAGCGATAACGGACGTTTCCGTCTGTTCGTAAATATCCAACATCTGCTTGAGTCCAGGTGGAGATGATTGCAGAATGTCATCGCCTAAAAGCACGGCAAACGGCTCATCGCCAATAAACTTACGTGCGCAAAGGATGGCGTGACCGAGACCTAAGGGCTGCTTTTGCCGAATATAATGAACGTCAGCCAGGTTAGAGACAGACTGCACAATATTCAACAATTGCGTGCTGCCTTTTTCCTCGAGCATCATTTCAAGTTCAACGGATTTATCAAAATGATCTTCAATCGCCCGCTTGTTGCGGCCGGTTACAATGATGATATCCTCAATCCCGGACTCAATTGCTTCTTCCACAATGTATTGGATGGCAGGCTTGTCCACAATGGGCAACATTTCTTTGGGCTGCGCTTTCGTGGCTGGCAGGAAGCGGGTTCCTAAACCAGCCGCAGGAATGATCGCTTTGCGAATCTTTTTCATTAACGCGGCTCCTTCTCGGTTTGTAGATATTGCAAAACTTCAGTCCCAATTCGTTTGGAACCGATAGGCGCATGAAAAACAACTCCGCCCCGTTCGCCGTGGAAATCTGAACCTGCTGTAATGAGAAGGCCTGTGCGCCGGGCAAGCTCAAGATATCTCGCTTCATCTTCCGGCGTATGGTCGGAATGGTAGACCTCAATGCCGTCTAATCCTTGCTGCGTAATAGCCTCAACGAGTGCATCGTCATGATAAATGCCAGGATGAGCAAGTACGGCCTTTCCACCCGCTTCATGAATCCATTGGATGGCCGTTTCCGGTTTGATGCGCGGCGGGTTGGCATAAGCGGCAGCGCCTGTAGCCAAATACTTGTCAAAGGCCTCGCCAATGGAGGAAACATAACCTTTGTTCAGAAGCACAGCAGCAATATGGGGTCTTCCGACAGTATCGCCCTTACGCTTAATATTCGCTACTTCTTTGAGCACATCATCCATCGTAATTTCCATGCCTAACTGCTGCAAACGCTCAATAATCATATCGTTCCGTGCGTTTCGGGTGTCACGCAAAGAGGCCAATCTTTCCAGAAACTGACGATCATCGATTTGAATATAGTATCCCAGCACATGGATGTCTTGGCCACCCGCGACAGTTGAGATCTCAACCCCAGGTACAACTTCAATGCCGAGCTTCACTCCCTCTGAAAGCGCCTCAGCCACTCCTGAAACCGTATCATGATCCGTAATCGCTATTGCCGCCAATCCGGCATCATGCGCCATTTGCACATTAGCCGCAGGCCGCTGCGTCCCGTCCGAAGCCGTTGTATGCGTATGTAAATCCGCTTCCATTTTAACTGTCACATGGGCTGTCATTTCCGCTTCCCCCTTTTTTCTTATCCCTTACAGGTGGTGCTGCACATTTTAAAGAAAACGGCTTAATTCCTCCTGCTGTAAAAAGGTCATAAAACTGACTGCAGATATAGGAAGCAGCGTGGAATTTAAATAAATCGCATAGAAGCTGCGTTCAAACCTAATATTCTCAATCGTCTTCACTTTAAACAATCCTAAGGTCACTTCATGCTTAACCGAAGACTGCGATAGGATCGAAATACCAAGTCCAGCTTCAACGGCTGATTTAATAGCGCCAGTGCTGCCTAATTCCATGACAATCTTCATCGTGGAGCAATCCATGTTGCAGCGGGCGAATTCCTCTTCCATGACCCTTCGAGTTCCGGACCCCTGCTCACGAAGCACAAATGGATATTTCAACACTTCTTCGAGTGTAACAACCTCCAGGTCTGCTAAAGGGTGGTCCGTCGGTACAATAAGCTTCAACTCATCGCTTAGAATCGCTTCCGTATGAACATCCGGATGATGAATCGGTGCCTCAACAAGCCCGAAATTCAGCTGATGACCCAGAACCTCATCGAGAATTTGTGTCGTATTCATTACCTTCATGGAAACGGAGATGTTCGGGTAATCTTTGCTGAAGGGACCCAGGAGACGAGGTAATATGTATTCGCCCATCGTCAAGCTTGCGCCAAGTTGGAGACGCCCTTCAATCATTTTGGTGAACTTGGACATCGCCACGTCCGTCTCCCGAATCAGCTCAATGCTATTTTTCGCAAACGGCATGAGCGCTCTTCCCGCTTCAGAAAGCTCAATCTTCTTGGTGCTGCGGTGAAATAGCTTCACGCCGAAATAATCCTCGAGGGATTGAACCTGCATCGTAACGGCAGGCTGGGTCATATGGAGCGCCCCGGCGGCATGTGAGAAACTTCCTTTTTCCGCGACGGTATAAAAAATGTGAAGTTGATGAAAATTAAGTGCCATGAAACCCCGCCTCTCTTTGCTACCATTATATGAAATTGCGCGCGCGCAGTCCATTCAGACGTAAAAAGAGCATGCCCGATGGACACGCCCTTGATCCAGCTATTATCCAGTTACCGGCGCTTGCGGCTGTTCTTAATCAACGTCATGCGCCTTGAATGCCTAAGCCAAGAATAATATGATTTCAAATCGCGAAGCTCCATGGTTTCGGACATTCTCCCGAGGAAGGTGACGATGATCATCTTATGCAGCGGATTGCCCACCAGATCCGTTTCATTCTCCAAGTGAGAAAACTCAGCAACGACGACAAGGTCATCATCAATCAGATAAACATCTTCTTCATTTCGATAATAAGGGACGATGTCACCATTTTTAAGCTTTTCCCACAGAAAAGCACAGATTTCCTCCAGTGAGTTGTTTTCACTAGAAACACGATCACTCCATCTCAGCTTCGCATGATTCGTGATCACGACATCCGCTACTTTCTTGTCACCCAGCTGCACGAAGAATGGTTCGTAAGTACTCCATCTCCCCATTACTTTGTCTTTCATGATCACACCCCCTTTCCTACAAAAATGAGTCCGCGTACCTATTCCATGAATGTATGTATGTTATAGTTTACTTGATTATAACTTTTTTTCCCATGTAAGAATATATAAAATTATTAATAAATATTTGTGAATTCATGAAAAAATGCTTATTATCTAAAAATTCAAAAAATAAAAAAAGCTTCTTCCGAAGCTTTCGTTTTGCACTACAGCCTCAAAGGGTGTAAAATCTAGTTTTGTCCGGTACTTCACTACTGTATTCGGTTTTGATTTCGTTGCGATACGACTTCTCTACTTTTTTGACGTAGGGCAGCTTAAGTAAGCTGCGAGTCGTTTCTTCAACTTTGCTTGCATGTATATAAAGAACCGCATAATTCATTTTCTTGGATATGTAATGAAGCGAGCCGAATCTTTCCAAGTTTCTGGCGGCTTTAACATCATTAACCCAAATGATTAACCCGCTACGCTCAATCATCATGATTGCAACCTCTTTTCAATAATCCTAGTATGGAGTGATACCCTTACATGAAGCCTTCTAACACCATTGTCCGCGTGTACCGCGGGAACATAACGGAAAGTATTCACCGCGTTCATCTCGCGGTCGTTAATACCAAGGGCTCGCTGCTGCACGGCGCAGGCGACCCACAGCTCCTTACCTTCGCCCGTTCGACGGCGAAGCTCATTCAAGCGCTGCCGGTCATCGAGTCCGGCGCGGCGGATCATTTCGGCCTTGGCGAGGCCGAAATCGCTTTGTGCTGCGCTTCCCACAACGGGGAAGCCGAGCACGTGAGCGCTGCCCAAGGCATCTTGGGCAAGCTCGGTTTCCACCACGAGCACCTGCAGTGCGGTGCTCATGAGCCCTACCACGCGCCGACCGCACAGGCGATGCGCGAGCGGGGAGAAGCGCCGACCACGCTGCATAACAACTGCTCGGGCAAGCATTCAGGCATGCTGGCACTTTGTGCACACCTCGGTGCATCGCCGGATACATACATGAGCCTGCAGCATCCTGTGCAGCAGCTCATGTTGGAGGCGGTTTGCGTGATGTCAGACATCCCCAAATCGCAGATGGAGCTAGGGATCGACGGCTGCGGAGTGCCCGTATTCGGCATGCCCATCCATCATCTAGCCCTTGCATTCGCCCGGCTTGGAAGCCCGGAAGCGCTGCCTGAAGTCCGTGCAAACGCTTGCCAGAGAATCGTCGCCGCGGTGCGAAAATATCCTCAATTCCTAGCAGGCAGCGATCGCTTCGATACGCAATTAATCGAAGCCACGCAAGGCCGAATCATCGGCAAAATGGGCGCTGAGGGTATTTTCGCACTAACGGTTCCCGATAAGGGGTTGGGTTTTGTGCTGAAGATTGAAGACGGTAATCAGCGAGCGTTATATCCTGCTGTCGTTGAAGCTCTGAAGCAATTAGATCTGCTTTCGGCATCCGAAGTCAACAAGCTTGCTGCATTTCACACGCCTACCGTTCATAACTGGCAAGGAACCGAGGTCGGAATCATCCGCCCCGATTTCCAGTTATAACATGGGTTAACCGCAATTGCCGCTGCAGCTTCCGCCGGAGGAACATCCTTTGCCGGTTGGCAGCGGGTTATTGCTTGGAACTTTGATAGAATCAGATACGGCGTGAGCGATCGTCGTGGATACGGTGAACAGTAAATCGTCCAAGCGATCCTCCGCTTCTTTGAATCTGCGAACAGCCTCGACCTGATGTAACTTGTCCTGAACCTCGTTCACAGCAGCCAATGCTTCGTGATAACTCGGGTGATAATGCCCGAAACGCTCGCATTCTTCGAAAGCATCTTTTTTCCTTGCAAAGACGGCTTTCAGCTCTTTCACTTCCGCACTGTTCTCAACAGCGTTCTTCCAATATAAATAATCTGCCACTTCAGCAGAGGAATTAATCATGTCACCCATGTCATAGGCCTGCATAAGGACGGCCGACATATCAATCGTTTCTGTTTCCATCGTCTGTAACATACCTATGTTCAACTTCCTTCCTCTTAAAGAGTATCTAACATCTCTACTATACCACAGTTCCTCAAGAGTTTCTTCCTTTTCTCTAGATATCCTTATCATTAATCCCCGGCAAAATCAATTTCATTTCCTCCCAATCCTCGCCAGACCATGCAATCTCTTGCAATTCTTCAAAGCCCTCCAGAATCCAACCTGTACGTTCTTCGCGCAAGCTTCTAGGAATGATGAAGCGATTCTGCCCTTCTTTGCGCAGCTGTAAGCAGCTCTTCCATTCTATGGCCTTGCGAATCATTTCTTTACGCGTGGAGCCGTGGTAAGAACGAAAGTCCTGCAGCCAACTGGATGGGATATCCCTCATGTCCGGGTACAAGTCATCTCTTTCAGGAAGCTCAGCATCCATCTCATATAGCTGGATGGAATCTCTGGAATAACATAAACCAGGCGTTTGATTACCATATGGACCCTTGGCGGCGTTGCTTCCCTGATCCCCCTCGTCTTTACGGCTGCTTTTAGGGTTATAGCCCATATTCTCTAAACATTTCGTAAGCTGAGGGAGCTGCGCTTTGGGTACGACAAAATCAGCCGCGCCGACACGTTCCCGAAGAAACGGCTGGCACTTCTCATTTCTAAGCAGGGCGTCTGCAATGTCGTTCGATCGGCAGCGAAGCAGCGTTACCTCTTCAAAATGCACTTTGCCGGTCTGCTCGCCCCATTGCCGCAGCGTTACGGTTATTGGCTCAGGAATTTCATAATACGCATTCCCTTGCAGCATGGAGATGATCTCTTCACTACTTTGCCCCATTTCCCAGGCGCGATAAAAGCCTTCTTTTGTCATCCGATAAGTACGAACGTAATCCGTTTGCTTAAGGTCGGCGAACGCCGCGATCTCCCATTCCGTTCGAAGCGAAGCATCTGGAAGCAGCAGAATTTCAAAATCGGGCTGCACATAAAGTGAAGAAGACTCCGAATGTTTTTCCGCAACATCGGATGAATCATCGCTGATTCCTGCTTCTGATCCCTGTTCCTCCCTCAGTGAAATCAGCCAGCGAAACCATATACCGCCTTCTTTATCGGCAGCAAGCTCTATAAAACGGAAGATGGACAGCGGCGCAATCCAACAAGAGAGGAGCGCACGCGAAAGAGAATCAGCTTCTTTCAGCTGATCGCATTCGGAACAGCAGGCCTTAATCGCTCCAACGATAGCATCCAGCTGAGCCCATTGGCCTGTTTCCCCTCTCTCCATCCATGCTAAGCCATGTTGAAGCCAGACAGGTGCAGGAAGCTGCAACTGCCGCCAAACGCCATATAGCGCCTTCTGTTGGCTCTCATAGCTGTCATCCAGCCATGTCAGGAAAACGTCCTTGCACACAACTAGCTGGTCACCCTGCCCTGAAATAAATCCCATCCGAATAGCCATTTCTAACATCAGCGCTGCACCATCATCGTAAATATCCCTGAATGCGTAGGTAATTCCCGCGGCGCGCAGCAGGTCATTCGGAAGCGTGAGATACTGGGTAAGCTTTAAGATTTGCTTTTTATGTAATGTCCCTTTGTTCGTCAAGGGAAGTGAAGACTGCTGCGAACACGCTACCATAAAGTGAAAAAGCTGCTGGGCAAGACCTCGCGGATGCACGGTTGCTTCTTCCTCCTGCGAGCCAGTCGCTTGGGTAGCCCCCGCCGGCATTAATTCAAGCTTGCTATCATCCACCATAGTCATAAGCTTTACGGAAGGAAAAAGCAGTCCCTGCCATGCCTCAAAAGCATCCTCTGGCAGCACAAAAAGCTGTTCCCCCCAGGCTTTGCGGAAAGCGGCAATAACGCCTGCCCGTCTAAGGCCTACCAGGCCTATGGCGACTTGCGCGCCGGCCGTACGGAGACCCGCTTGCTTTTCTAGCGCAGCGTTTGTGAACGACTCACAGCCGAATGCGCTAAGAATAAGACGGAGGGTATTTTTCTCATCTACTGACAAATGAGACAGCAGTCTTAAGAGATATTTCCGGTCCGTCAACAGATCAGGCAGTGAAACTCCCTCTTTGATGTAAGATGAGCACCAGGTCTGGCTGGAAATAAGCTGCTTCAGGGCTTCCGGCATTCGACTCACGACATGCTCATATCTCATACTGTTCTCCTTTACGATCTTTCGTTTCAGGACTCCAACGCGTAATGCAATATTCATAACCTTGTTCAACCAGAAACAATTGACGCTTCATGGCAAAGTCCTGCTCTTTCGTATCCTCGCTGAGGATGGAATAAAAGACGGCTGCATTTGCGCCGCTGCTTTTGGGGCGAAGAATGCGTCCTAGGCGCTGCGCTTCCTCTTGGCGTGACCCATAGCTGCCAGAAACCTGGATAGCCACCGCGGCATCCGGCAAATCAACGGCAAAATTAGCCACCTTGGAAACAATTAGCAGCGGAAGCTGCCCCTTTTTAAATTGATCATACAGCTCCTCTCTGTATTCATAGGCCATTGAACCGCTGATCATCGGCGCGCCGGTGTGAGCTGAAATCTGCTCTAATTGATCAATATATTGGCCAATAATCAAAGTCGGTTCATCGGCATGGAGCCGCAGCAAATGGTCAATTACCTGTTGCTTGGCGCTATTTTCCCCTGCAATCCGGAATTGCTGTCTGGCGCTGGAAGCGCCGTACAGGTCACGATCGCTTTCGGAGAGCGGAACGCGCACTTCCTGACAGGTAACCTTAGCGATCCAACCTTGCGACTCCAATTCTTTCCATGCCATATCAAACTTCTTAGGCCCCACTAAAGAGAATACATCTTCCTCTCGGCCATCTTCTCTGATTAGCGTAGCGGTCAACCCGAGTCTGCGGGTCGCCTGAATGTCCGCTGTAGCGCGGAAAACAGGAGCTGGGAGAAGATGCACCTCATCATAAATAATAAGCCCCCATTCTCTCTCGCTGAACAAACGCATATGAGCGAAGTCGTCTTCTTTTTTTCCACGATGTGTCAGGATTTGATACGTTGCAATAGTAACCGGCCGTACGTCCTTTGTTGTTCCGTTATACTCGCCGACCTGATCTTCGCCGAGCCCTGTTTTGCTCAAAATTTCCCGCTTCCACTGCTTTACGGATGTGACATTCGAAGTAAGGATCAACGTGGCGCAGCTGCATCTTGCCATAGCGGCGATACCAATCACCGTTTTACCTGCCCCGCAAGGCAGCACAAGAACGCCGCTTCCCCCTTCTCCGATGCGATGGAAGGCATCCACGGCACTCTTTTGATAGTCGCGCAGCTGAAAAGGCTCTTCCACTGTTTCTTCGTCACGCAGCCGGATCGGAAGAAATTCACCGCTCCGGTATGCGGCCAAATCTTCAACCGGAAAGCCGAGTTTGGTTAATTCCTGCTTCAACACGCCGCGATATGCCGGCGAAATAGCAATAGCCCGCTCGCCGCGGGTATCTTCTAAATATTTTTTCAACGAATCGTAGGCACGAATTTCTCTTAGTATGACTGTATCATCACTGACGAGATAGAGCTCGTTGCCGACGTCTTCCATGCGTAACAAGCCATAGCGGTTTGCATATTTACGAATCCCGCTTAGCACAGAGGACGGTACGCCGAATTTCGCATTCTGCTGCAAACAAGCTGACATTTGTTCGATCGGCATCCCGGCAGCCGTTGCATTCCACAGCGATAACGGTGTAATCCGGTACATATGGAGATGCTCAGGGCTTTTGATGAGATCCGCAAAACGGGATAGAACCCCCCGAACGGACTCAAATTCGGGATGATGCGTCTCCAATAAGACTGACAAATCGCTTTGTACGATCAGAGGACGAGTAGGATCTACTTTCACTGGTTGCCATCTCCTTTCTCATTAGTATGAAAGGAAAGGACTGGATTTAAACCTATCTGGCCTGTCTGTTTTATTCATAAAAAAGCAAAACGGGCAGCCCGGCGGCGATCGCCGGACTACCCGTTTGATAATTTCTATTCAACGCGAACTGCTTTCTCCTGTGCAAGCAAGCAGAGCTCTGCTGCTTTGAACGTATGCGCCTGCGTCATCGCATTCTCCGTGCGATTGATGCAATCAAGGATCAATTGGCCAAAGAACGGAAAGCCAACTTGTCCATGAAGACTATAGTGTTTCTCGCCTTGCTGATTGACCAGATACAACTGATCTCCTTGCGGATCGCGTGCGATGTCAATATATTTACGAAGCTCAATATATCCTTCTGTTCCCAGAATCAGCGTGCGTCCGTCGCCCCATGTTCCAAGACCGCTCGGTGTCAGCCAGTCCACACGGAAATAGTTGGTCGCGCCGTTATCCCCAACAAGTGTAGCGTCACCGAAATCCTCCAGCTCCGGATAATCCTTCGCATGGTAGTTCGCGACTTTACTGCTTACCACGGTAGCATCTTTGCATCCCGCATAATGCAGAAATTGCTCAATTTGATGAGAGCCGATATCACACAGAATACCGCCATACTTATCTTTTTTGAAAAACCAATCCGGTCGGCCTGCAGCACCCAGTCGGTGCGGCCCAAGACCAATTACCTGAACAACGCGCCCAATAGCGCCTTCTTCGATCAATTGGCCGGCAAACACAGCGCTTTCTACATGCAGACGTTCGCTGAAGTAAACGGCATATTTACGGCCAGTCTCTTCTACCTTAGCTTTGGCAGCAGCAAGTTGATCCAACGAAGTGAATGGCGTTTTGTCTGTAAAGTAGTCTTTGCCATTCTCCATCGCCCGAATACCTAACGGTCCACGCTCGGATGGAACTGCAGCCGCAGCAATCAGCTTAACTTCCGCATCATCGAAAATTTCTTGCTCCGAAGAGGCTGCTTTAGCTTGCGGGTATTTCGCAATAAAAGCTGCTACTTTCGCAGGATCTTGGTCGTAGACCCATTTCAGTTCTGCTCCAGCTTCCAATAAACCATTACACATCCCATAGATATGACCATGATCTAAGGCAATTGCTGCGAAGACGAACTCACCTTTTTGCACGACGATGTTCGGTTTACCTTTTGGTGCATAATTCATTCCATCGCTTTTTTGCATATCCGAATTCCTCCACGATCGTACCCATGTATCGATAGGGTCAAATGGTTAGTCTTATTTATCTTGAAGCGGAAACATCGAAAGTTTTATAGCCAGCTTCTTTGTTAACGGTGGAATTTTTGATTTTGTCCTGCAAATGTTGCTCGAACAGGTCTTCGTCAATCGGCAGATCAACCCAGTTGTCTGTCCACGTGGACAACAGCATCGCATTGGAAAGCATCAAGCCTTTGATGCCTTCTTCCCCTGGAGCAACAAGCGGTGTGCCGTGAAGGATTGCATCAACGAAGTTTTGAGTAATTCCCATGTGGCTTGTTTCTTTACCTTCGATTGGGATATCGATTTTCCAGCATTCCGGTTGACCGAATCCGCCTTTGAATGTTTCGTTAAATTCTCTTTCGGAAACGCGCAAACGCCAGAATGTCAGCTTGCCGTCTTCAATAACAATTTTGCCGCGATCACCGGAAATTTCAAAACGATTTGTTCCCGGAGCTTCCCCTGTTGTTGTAACGAACAACCCTGTCGCGCCGTTCTCGTACTCAACGAATGCTGTTACATCATCTTCTACCTCGATATTGCGGTGTTTTCCGAAGTAACAGAACGCGCGAACACGCTTCGGCATCATGTCAATCGTCCATTGCCACAAATCAAGCTGATGCGGATCCTGGTTAATCAGAACACCGCCGCCTTCGCCAGCCCATGTTGCGCGCCAGCCGCCTGAATCGTAATAGCTTTGGGATCTGTACCAGTTCGTGATGATCCAGTTGGTTCTGCGGATTTCGCCGAGTTCACCGGATTCCACCAGATCTTTGAGCTTTTTATATAAAGGATTTGTACGTTGGTTGTACATCATGCTGAAGATTTTGCCTGACTCTTTAGCCGCTTCATTCATTTGGCGCACTTGTTTCGTATATACGCCTGCCGGTTTCTCACACAGAACATGAAGTCCAGCTTGAAAAGCTTTTATCGCTACTTCAGGATGATCATAGTGTGGAGTCGCAATCAGTACGCTATCGATAGCGCCTGAATTCAGAAATGCGTCAAGATTGTCGAATAATTGGATATCCTGACCTAGGTTTTCTTTCGCCCATTCCAAACGATCCGCTCTGAATTCACATATAGCTGTCAATTCCGCGCCTTTTACTTCGTTTTTCACCAAATATTTGGCATGTCCAGTTCCCATGTTGCCCAGACCGATAATACCAATCCTAACTTTCTCCATATGTACTCACCTTTTTCTCGTCAGATTCACAATTAATTGAACACGTTACCAATGTAGCATATTTCAGCAGTTCGCATCTTGTCGCAGATTGACCACCTTATTGCGAACTTTGACAGATTCGTGCTTTCGCCAAGTAAAAAGGACCGGATGCCCGGTCCAAAATACGCAGATTAATCCTTGATCTTGTTAATCCTTTATCTTGCTCCAACCGGCGTTTTGTCCGAAGAGATTTTGCCGAGTGCTTGGCCCGCTTCATCTTCAAAGCTGCCGCGCACAGCTAGATCTCCGATGGCTACGATACCGACAAGCTCCCCGTTCTCAACGACAGGCAGCCGCCGGATTTGATTTTTCGCCATAATCTTGGCTGCTTCTTCAATAGAAGTATTCGGATCTATCGTTGCAATATCCTTCGTAATTACCTTGTCAACAGCCGTAGAACCTGAATGTTTTTCCGCATATCCGCGGACGACCAAATCACGGTCGGTCACAACACCTATGAGCTTTTTGCCGTCAACAACGGCAACAAATCCGATATCGTGCTGTTTCATTTTCACAGCAATTTCATACACATTATCCTGCAAAGTCACTGTTACGCAATCTTTACTCATAATATCCCGAACTGTTTTCCCAGCCATGTCCACGATCCCTCCCTTAGAGTTGTCTTACAGACATAGCATTCTCCAAAGGATGGACGGCATTCATGCCATATAATCCAAAGCCATTCCAAGCAGCAAATTAGCCGAATTCAGCATGGACTTCTCATCGATATCAAATTTGGGATGGTGATGCGGATGGATAATCCCCGCTTCTACATTGCCCGCTCCAACAAACATGTAACAGCCCGGCCGATGATGCAAATAATAAGAGAAGTCTTCTCCGGCCATAATAAGTGGAGATTCCTGTGTAGCTTCTGCCCCAAATAATGCAGCGCCTACCTTAAAGAATCGACTAGCTTCATTCGCGTCATTCACTACCGTTGGATAGCCCAGCTTATAATCAATTTCGTAAGCAGCTCCATACATTTCGCAAGTCGACTGCACGATCCGTTCGATGCGTTGCTTGACATCTTGTCGAAGCTCTGCGTTAAAAGTTCTAACAGTCCCGCTTAACGCGCTTGTTTCTGCAATGACGTTGAAGCTCGTCCCTCCATGAAAGGAGCCGATACTCACAACGCATGGTTCAATCGGATCCACTTGACGGCTTACAATCGATTGCAGGTTCACAACTAATTGAGAAGCGACATAGATGCTGTCAATGGTTTGATGAGGCAAGCCGCCGTGGCCGCCTTTCCCTTGAATCTGGATGGTAAATTCATCGGGAGCTGCCATTAATGGACCGGCTTTGGAATAAACATGGCCGACTGGGAACGGTGTCCACAAATGCACGCCAAACACAGCATCAACACCTTCAAGCGCTCCATCTTGGATCATGGCATCTGCCCCGCCAGGGGTGATTTCTTCAGCGTGCTGGAATAGGAAAACCAAACTGCCCTTCAACTCCGCCCGGCGCTTACTTGCAACCTTGGCAATCCCGAGCAAGGTAGAGGTGTGGGCATCATGGCCGCATGCATGCATAACCCCTTTGGTCAGCGATGCATATGTGCAGTTTTTCTCATCTTGAATAGGAAGAGCATCCATATCGGCTCGCAGAGCAACGGTTGGTCCGTCTTCGCCGCCGCGAAGAAGCCCGACAACGCCATTGCCGCCAACGCCTTGACGGACTTCAATGTCCCAACTGCGAAGGTGGGTTGCTACGAAATCAGCCGTCCGGTACTCATGGAAGGAGAGTTCAGGGTTTTGATGCAGATAGCGCCTCCAACCAACCATTTCTTCATAAATGGCTTGTAAGTCCGCTTGAAAATCAATCATAGATAACTCCTCCGCTCATCCTTATATGTAGGTATTTCATATTGTGCCTAAGTGATTGACCCTATTCTACCAAATTAATGCGCCAGTTTCATCTCCAAAGTGCCATCAAATATTAGAAATTAGACGAAGCTATCGACTTGCAGAACCATTGGAAACATACTATCATGAATAAAGAATGCATACGTACAATATGGAGGCGTTATAAGTGATTATTGAAGCAACTGGCTTAAAAGGCTTAAAAAGCGATCTGGCTCACCTGGATGAAGTAACGACGAAGCTAGGTTTCGTGCGCTGGCAGTGGGAATACACTCGTGCTACTTATGATTTCAAAATGGAAGATAAAGCAAGTAAATCCGTGTACTTCTTGCGTGTAAATGCCCGTGTAGAATCCGGCAAACTGGAATCCCCTTACGCTATTTTGTTTCTAGAGGATGCATACATAGGCAGAGAAACATTCCCGCATGGTTTGGACTACGATTCACCAATTCCTGAATCTGTGCTCAAACTTTCCAAGCAAAAATTGGATCAGCTGAAGCAAGCATTAGCGGACTAGGCGAGGATACAGCATGAATCCACCTCGAAGAGGAACGCCGGATTTTCTGCTGCTTCTATTAACCTTTGTGCTTGTTTGCTTCGGTCTGGCCATGGTTTTCAGTGCAAGCTCGATGACAAGCGCTTATTATGGAGATCCCTGGGCATTTACGAAAAAGCAGTTAATCGCTGTCGGGATTGGAACCATCGGCATGCTCTTTTGCATGAATCTCCATTACACGAAGCTCAAAAAGCTTGTCATCCCAGCGTTCTTCTTTATCGTGATTGCCCTAATCTTCGTTATCTTCACAACCAAAGCAAACGGAGCCAGCAGTTGGTACACGCTTGGGAAATTCGGGATTCAGCCCACAGAGTTCGCCAAGTTAATTGTCATTCTGTATTTGGCTTCGTTAATCAGCAATAAGGAGGAGAATTTCCGCAATTTCAAAAAGGGGCTTCTCCCCGCCTTGATTGTTGTCGGATTCGTCTGTTTCCTGATCATGCTCCAGCCGGATCTTGGTTCATGCATGATTCTTTTTATTTGTTCGGCCATCGTGATTATGGTTGGCGGCTCCAATTTGAAGCACATTTTCATGCTGGGGACAAGCTTCCTTACCCTTGGTGCAATCGGCGTAGCCCTTTATATGTTAAAAGGCGGCTCCGATGGCAACAACTATCGAATTGACCGTTTGACTTCGTTTATGGATCCTTTCTCGGACCCCCAAGGTGCCGGACATCAAGTGGTCCAGTCCTTATACGCATTTGGACACGGCGGCTTTCGAGGGGCTGGCTTCGGACAAGGCATCCAGAAACTGCACTACTTGCCTGAGGCCCATAACGATTTTATTTTTGCCATTATCGGTGAGGAATTAGGATTTATAGGAAGCTCTCTATTTATTCTTCTTTTCATTTTCTTCATTTGGCGGGGTATCCTTGTTGCCGTTCGCAGTCCGGATATGTTCGGCATGCTAGCAGGGGTAGGAATTATGGTGATGTTCGGCTTTCAAGCCTTTGTTAATATCGGAGGCGTCACAGGAACCATTCCCCTAACCGGGGTAACCCTCCCCTTTATATCGGCCGGAGGATCTTCCATGATGGTCTCTCTGATCAGTATGGGCATTATACTTAGTATATCTAGGGAACAAATACGCAAAGAAGAACCAGCCACCAAAAAAAGACCCTAATCGACACGAAATTCGATTGGGTCTTTTTTTTATTTTACACGAAGAGGATCGTCTGCAAGTTCTTCTTCTCTGAAAGCAACGCCTTCTACTTTAACGTTCACTTCAACCACATTTAAACCTGTCATATTCTCGACAGCTTCCCGAACGTTCTCTTGGAGATCCCTGCATACATCCTGAATACGGGAACCGTAATTGACGATAACGCGTAAATCGATGGCAGCTTCCACTTGACCTACCTCTACTGATACGCCCCGTTGCACGTTTTTACCGCTCAAGCGCTTAGCTAAGCCTTCAGAAATGCCGCCAGACATTCCTGCTATGCCAGCCGTTTCAAGAGCTGCTAGACCTGCTATTGTGGATACTACATCATCAGAAATACGAATTAAACCGGTTTGATTGTCTTCGGACATATGGATCAACTCCTAATATAGGGTTCTTTGAATGGAATGCCAAACTTCTCCACTCTGGTATAAATCTATTGTAATAAGTTCAATAGATGAAAGCAAGAACTGCCGCAAATGTCCAAATCGAATTTACTTTATCAGGCAAAGTGGGTATAGTAAAAAGAAGTAAAAAAGTTCCAATATTTGAAGAGTCGGAGGGTGTACATTGAAAGGTAAATTGTTTTATGCGGGTTTAATCATTTCTTTTGTATTGACAGGGATTGCACACTACATGCATATGGATACAACCCTGCAATTCGTCATTGCCTGTATCGCGATTATTTTTGTTGCCGGGTTCCTAGGCAAAGCGACTGAAAGTGTGGCCCATTATGCTGGCGAACGGGTAGGTGGATTTCTTAACGCCACGTTTGGCAACGCAGCAGAGCTAATCATCGCCATCTTCCTTGTGAAGGACGGCTTGTACGATATCGTGAAGGCCAGCCTTACCGGGGCTATCATCGGGAATCTCCTGCTGGTGCTCGGGCTTAGTATTTTTGCAGGAGGACTTAAGTTCAAAGAGCAGTCGTTTAACGTCAAGCTGGCTTCCCACAACTCGTCTTTGATGATTCTTGGCGTCGTAGCGCTTTTCATTCCAGCGATTTTTACGGGAGGATTAACGTCTAAAGAAACTTCGACGATGAGCATGATCGTCGCGATTTTACTCATAGTCGCCTACTTGCTCTGGCTGTTGTTCTCCATGGTTACCCACAAAAGCATACTTTCCGATGCATCCATTGAGCACGGCGAGGCTGCTTGGTCCAAAACAACATCTATTCTCTTCCTCGTTCTATCCACCGTCATGGTTGCTTTCACGAGTGAATGGCTGGTTGGCACCTTGGAGGAAGTTACACATAAATTCGGATTCTCGGAGCTCTTTGTCGGGGCTTTCCTCGTAGCGATTATCGGGAACGCAGCTGAACACAGCGCAGCCGTCATGATGGCGATGAAAAATAAAATGGGTGCAGCCGTTGAAATTGCCATCGGCAGCTCCTTACAAATTGCGCTATTCGTAGCTCCAGTGCTAGTGTTAGTCAGCTTCTTCATGAGCGGCACGCCAATGAATATCGTCTTCACAACCTATGAGATCGCCGCCATCGGGGTCGCCGTCTTCATCACCAAATCCATCACACAGGATGGTTCAACCAATTGGTATGAAGGTCTCCTCCTGCTCTTTGTCTACATCATCTTGGGCGTCGTATTCTTCCTCGTCTAACATTCGTGTATCACCTCTACATATGCCAAACAAAAAAAGTAACCCGAATGATGGGTTACTTTTTGTTATTCAGCGCTTCATATAGCTGAGCAAGGTTACGTTCAAGCTTGCTGAGAATTTGCTTGCCAGGCATCTCGGAAATAAGTCCCGCACGAATGGCAAAATCAATTTCTCTAGACAGACCGTACATTTGCGTATCTAGAACCTCTTCATACAACGGGCATTGACGTGTTGTCAAATTTTCCATTTGTACTTCGATCAGCTTTTCGATTTTATCTGCATCTTCTTGAAGAAGATTAAGCGCTTTTTGATTCATGTCCAACAACAGATCAGATGAAGACATTCCACTTCCCCCTATACGCATAGTCATCCGTCCTTATATGTATCTATATTAAGCGAAATTGCTCCAATATACAAGAGAAGGTACCCTCAGAGATTCTGAGAGTACCTTCATCAGGCATTAATCTAGTCTTCTACAACATTAACCCCTAGATCATGCTTAGCGAAAACTTCGGCCATAGCGACTTTCGCTTCTTGTTCATCTGGACCGTGAACGTGCAAATCATATTTGCTGGAGCTAAGCAGAGTTGTGAACAACCCCAAAATACTTTTCACATCGATATACTTATTATCATATTGGAGAACGATGGATGATCTAAATTTATTAGCTGTTTGTGAAATTTCAACAATTGCGGCGTTATTAGCACTTGGCATATTTCATTCCTCCATTTATTTGCATATGAGTTGGTCGCCTTGCTTTCTATATGATAACTTGGATAGGTGACAAAGCGCAACTAGAAAATTTCCTGCATTCCCCAACAATTTTTATTTCGATTTGGGTGCCAGCACCTTCTTCACACCATTACCAACAAGAATTAAGATTACAAAGATACCGAGCAGAAGGAGAAGTCTTCCTTTATATTTGTGAAAATGAAATAAATCGTGAGCAATCATGGATTCTAAAAAAACGATGGGAAGTTTCCCAATGACAGTGCCCCATAGAAATTGAGTGAATCGTACTCGAGTGAGTCCTGCAGCAAAGTTAATTGCCGATGACGGTAAAATCGGAATCAATCTCCCTAAAAGTACATAGACAAATCCACGCTGCTCCATGCGGCGGCTGAACTGAGTAACAAGCGGAAATCGTTCTAATTTCTTCTCTACCCAAGCATGTCCATAATAACGAGCAAAATAAAAAGAGGCAATTGCTCCTAGGCAAGACATAATATAGTTGACCAAAAACCCTACTTTAATCCCAAAAAGCGCAACATTCGTCCCGGCTACCAACACAAAAGGAATAAACGGGAAAAAAGTTTGAGCAAATATCAAAGCCATGCCGATGATTTTGCCGGGCCAACCAAGATCATTCAAATGATCTGACAGTTGCCTCATATTGCTGTGAGCAAGTTTAATGCCTATGTGGTTAAAGAAGAAAAAATAAACCAAAAAACCGACTAAAATGATAATAAGTAGAATTGAAAGTATCCGCTTTCTGTTAGCCACTGACAAATTTCGACCATCCTTCCCTTAACCAAACCATTGTATCATGTTACCGTTAGTTCAGGAAGAGAAAAGTAGGGTAAAAGCATGCGTGTCTGAAGCTAGTCTGCCCTTTTTTTGCAACGTTATGAAAAGCAAAAACCACCTATCTATAGATAAGTGGTTTTTGTGGAAAGCTAGCCGACTTTAATTTGGTTACGCCCACTGTTTTTAGCTTGATACAACGCCATATCCGCCCGATAGAACAAGGATTCAACGCTAATCTTATCCTCTTCCCAGTTCCAATCGGATACCCCGCAGGAAACAGTCACTTGCGGACTGGTTTCCTTAAGAACTCTTGTGCGTATGCGCTCTGCAATGCGAATCGTCTGATCTTTAGCGACTTGAGGCAAGTATACAGCGAGCTCTTCACCGCCCCATCTGGCCGCGATGTCGCTCTCGCGAATACAGGTCTTAATGATTTGACTCACTTGAATCAATATTTTGTCGCCAATTTGATGGCCATGCGTATCATTAATACGTTTGAAATTATCGATATCAACAACGATTAGCGAACCGCAGAAGTCCTTCTTTTGCAGCAAATTCGCTTGCTCATCCAAATAGTGACGCGCATAAAGGCCGGTTAAATTGTCCGTGATAACCATCCGTTTCACTTCCGCATGCAAAGAGGCATTCGTCATGGCTAAACCGATATGTCCGGAAAGCACTTGCAATAATTTGTAGTTATCGTAGGAAAAGAAATTCGGCTTGTTATGCGCCACGAGAATGACACCCTCTACACGGCCGTTCACTAAAATAGGCGATCCGATGAGCGATCTAGCGTTGCTTAAATGCATGAATTTCGACTTCACCTTATTGGTTGCCAGATAATCTGATATGATAACAGCTTCTTTCGTCCTCCAAATTTGCCCGGAGAAGCCCTGGTCCATCGTAAAAGTCTCATGGAACAACGCAGGCAAGTTCGTGGCTTGCAGAATTAGTTTGTCCGAATCTTGATCCGTTTGCAGAATGCAGCAAAAATCGGCTCCAAAGATGCTTAAAATCTCACTAGAAGCCGAGCTGAAAATTTCGTTCAACCGCAAGCTCTGGTTAAGTTGCTTGGTAATTTCATTAATTAAGCGAAGCTCATTAATCATGACGTTCGACTGCTCATACAGCTTCGCATTCTCGAATGCCGAACCCGCCGTATCGGCGAGCATTGAAATAAATTGCAAATCGGCGGCATGAATCAAATCATGCTCAAATTGCATATATAAAACGCCGTACACACCCTGCTTACCGGATAATGGCGCCGCTACTTTCCCTGTACTTGGCCCTTCGCTGCCCTTCGTCGGCTCAAAGACCACGGTGCTTTCCATAAAGGCGCGCGTACAAATGTCATTCTCAATACTTTGAAAATTCAAGGGCTTAACGGACAGATTCGTTGAATCATTATCTTGCGAGAGCAGCAGATCGACTTGAATATGCGGGTACACGCGGTACATACATTCAATTGCCTCCGTCAGCACCGAGTCAACATCAATTTTGGCATGCAGCTTTTTAGAGGCTTCAAACAAGATGTCATGCTTTTTAAAATCAAGCTCTCTTTGCTGATTTTGCAGCAACAGTTGGTCATATTGTCGACGATCCTCAATGCTTTGTACACAGCTATGAAAGGATATCGACAAGGTGTAAAGCAATTGAATAAGTCCATTAGTCTCTGTAAGGAAATGGGAGAATAGTCCCAGATAGGCAATGGGTTGTTTTTGTGAGTCAAAGACCGGAATGGCGGCAGCATACATCGAACTCTGCCTTGAAACATCCAGTTCTTCGCCAGACATCACATGTAATCGAGGAATGGCTAAACACTTGGCTAGAGGATTCTCCTCTCGTTCAGCAAAGTTCCAAGACACTCCTGTCTGCGAGTATTCCTCCATAAACGGGGCGTTATTTAAACAAGCGTTAATGACAAGAAGATCCCTATTTACGCACAACAATGCGGTTTGATGCGGTAGCATCGCTTGTCCAAATTGATAAACCCAATACTCAAATGCATCTTGCAGCGCTTGATCCGTATTGAATTCTCCATAGGAAAAGTTGCTAGGAAGAACAAGTCCTTGCCGAAGAAACTCTTCGAAGTGCTCTGCCGAACTATGTTGTTTCATACTACGAAGCGGTTCACTCATAGGCTCTCCTCACTAACAAACTATAGTTCTTTTGATCCAGGCTAACATGTTACCTCATTTATCATACTATTTTTCGACTGTTATTGCACGATATTTTAGATTTGCTCTGACGGATTGAGACTTGACACTTGCCCCGCTTTTTAATAAAATTAGAAGTCGAGTAACAACATGATTTCGGTGAATGCCATTTGTGATCACCCTCACTGCTTTTGCTCCTGCCAAGACAGCGGCTGAACTACTCTTGTCAGGGAATCACATTATGATTCGTAAGCAAAACCAGGCACTTGTCTTCACCCTGACATCTAGATGCTATCTACTAAACTATTTGTTAAAAAGAAGGAGTTTTTCCTAAATGTCACGTTATACAGGACCTAAGTTCAAATTAAGCCGCCGCGTTGGTATCTCTTTAAGTGGTAACGGCAAAGACATGAAACGCCCATTCCCTCCAGGTCAACACGGCCCAGGACAACGTAAAAAAATGAGCGGTTACGGCGTTCAATTAAATGAAAAACAAAAACTTCGTCACATGTACGGCTTGAACGAGAAGCAATTCCGCAACTTGTTCGACAAAGCTTCCAAACTTAAAGGTATCGCCGGTGAGAACTTCATGATCTTGCTTGAGAGCCGTTTGGACAACTTGGTTTACCGTCTTGGTCTTTCCAACTCCCGTGCAGGCGCGCGTCAACTCGTTTCTCACGGTCACGTAACTGTAAATGGCAAAAAAGTAGATATCGCTTCTTACATCGTATCCACTGGTGACGTTATCGCTCTTCGCGAAAGAAGCAAAGGCCTTTCCGCTGTGAAAGAAGCTCTTGCTAACCGTAACCACCTGCCAACTTACCTTGAGTTCAACGATGCAGCAGTAGAAGGCAAATACATCCGTTTGCCAGAGCGCGCTGAGCTTCCTCAAGAAATTGACGAGAAACAAATCGTCGAGTTCTACAGCCGTTAATAAAAGCAAACCCCTTAGGGAATTCCCTAAGGGGTTTATTTTATTTAAACTGAGCCAGATAGTAGTTCTTTTTGCCGCGGCGAATAACGATGTAAGACTCACCGAGTCTGCCCAAGTCCTTGGCAACCGCATCAAGCTCTGTTATTTTGACCCCGTTAACCGTCACAGCGCCGCTTTCAATATCTTGACGAGCTTGGCGTTTGGACGGTGCAGCCCCTACAGCAATAAGCAGATCCACCAAAGGCATATCCTCTTGTTCTAGTGTCGAAGACGGAACATCCTTAAAGGCTTCCTCGATCTCTGTACGAGATAGTTCCTGGATATTGCCACTGAATAATGCCGCTGTAATATTAAGCGCGCTCTCAAGCGCGTCTCCCCCGTGAACAAGCTTCGTAACTTCACGAGCAAGCAATTTCTGCGCTTCTCTTTTCTCCGGCTGAGTTTGGACCTCGACTTCCAATTGCTCAATTTCTTCGTGGCTGATGAACGTGAAATACTTCAGGAAGCGAATAACATCGTTGTCCGCCGTACCCAACCAGAACTGGTAGAACTGGTAAGGGGATGTTTTGCTTGCATCCAGCCAAATCGCTCCGCCTTCTGTTTTACCGAACTTTTGTCCGTCACTTTTGGTCACAAGCGGCAAGGTTACGCCGTAAGCTCTGCTCTCCGTTGTTTTGCCAATAAGCTCAAGACCGGCTGTGATATTGCCCCACTGGTCACTTCCACCGATCTGCAAGGAACAATTTTTCGTTTCGTTCAGTTTCAAGAAGTCGTAGGATTGCAGAATCATGTAACTGAATTCCGTAAAAGAAATACCTTTTGTGATCCTGGAATCAACGGAATCCTTCGCCAGCATGTAGTTCACTGTGAAGTTTTTACCTACATCGCGCAAGAATTCGATCACATTCAAAGACCCGAGCCAATCATAGTTGTTGACTAACTCCGCGCTATTTTCGATGTCCGATGAAAAGTCCAAAAATCTCGATAGCTGACCTTTAATGCTTTGAGACCATGCTTCTACGGTTTCTGGCCCGTTCAGGGTTCTCTCATTCGCTTTACCGCTAGGGTCTCCAATCAAGCCAGTGCCTCCCCCTACGAGCGCTAGAGGAATGTGACCCGCTAATTGAAAGCGGCGCAATGTCAAAATAGGCAGCAAACTGCCGATGTGCAGGCTATCCGCTGTCGGGTCAAACCCGCAATACAAAACGACTCGCTCTTCGCTTAACTTCTTGTCCAAGCCCTCGCGGTCTGTAATTTGATGAAGCAATCCACGAAACTCCAAATCCTTCAAAATCGACATGTTCATCCATCTCCTTTGTTATGTGGGCATACAAAAAAGCCTTCTTATCCACAAGGGACGAGAAGACTTGACTCGCGGTACCACCCTAATTAAAACAGCAGTTACGTACATCTATAGGAACAACGCCCGTGTACGGCTAACTATTTTCACTCAAGAACCTGTAACGGGGTTTAATCGGCAAACACTACTAATGCAGCTTCTGTTGCTGCAAGTTCCCATTTACTGCTCCAGACCGTAATTCACTAACCTGCAGGTACCGGTTCGCACCCTCCACCGGCTCTCTGAAAGCATCCACAAGCTACCTACTGCTGATCTATCTACGCATTTGATTCAATTTATATCATAGATTTCCGGCCATTGTCAAACCATGCAACCACCTTTCTTCGACACATCATTACCGCTGGGAGGGCAATTATGGTATACTATTAGGGTTCATGTAAGGAGGATATTGGAACTTATGCGCAATTTTTTCGCCAAAATCAATCGCCCTTGGGTAAGAACGACATTCAAAGTAATCGGGATTACGTTAAAATGGACGCTCATTTCTGCCTTTTTAGCAGGAATCGTGGGCGGCTCCGCGGCATTTGGATATGTCAGTGCACTGGTTAAAAAAGATCCTGTCCGCAGCGAGGAAGAAATTCGCCAGCAGATGCAGGAAAACGCAATAACCGGCTTCGCTTACTTCAATGACGACACGGTCATTGGACAATTGCGAACCGAGGAAGACCGGCGTCTCGCTCAATTGGATGATATTCCGCAAGTATTGTTAGATGCTGTTCTTTCCATTGAAGACAAAGACTTTAACGAGCATCACGGAATTGATTTCCGCGGACTTTACCGGGCAGTCACCCAAAAGCTGCTGAATGAAGAAGTCCAAACCGGAGGAAGTACGATTACGCAGCAGCTCGCCAGACGGGTATTCTTAACATTGGATCGAGATGATGGCCGTAAAGCAAGAGAATTGCTGCTTGCTCTGCGAATGGAACGCCTGATGTCCAAAGATGAGATTTTGCTCGCCTATCTGAACAAAATCCCTTATGGAAACGGCTCAACCGGTTACAACCTATACGGGATTAAAGCGGCTGCCAAAGGTCTGTTCGATATTGATGATCTGAACAAGCTAAACGTAGCCCAAGCCGCCTATCTGGCTGGACTGCCGCAATCCCCTTCTCAGTACTCGGCATTCACAAGCAAACCGGAGTTTGATGAAGATGGCTTCAAAAAGGCTGTTACCAGGCAACAGCTTGTACTGAAACGGATGCTCGAAGAAAAGAAAATAACGAACGAGCAATATCAAGCCGCTCTCAAGTTTGATCTGAAAGGATCTATGCCGTCTGCCGCTCAAAAAGCGTATACGACTTATCCGTATCTGATGATTGAGACGGAACAGGAAGCAGCCGAGATTTTGCTGAAAATTCAAAAGCCAGACCTTGATCCTACCAAAAATCAAGCCGCTTATAATGAAGCTTTAAAAGGCATACATACTCAGCTGCTGCGCGGTGGTTATCAAATTTACACCACGATCGACAAAACGATTTATGATTCCATGCACGAAATCTCAAGCAACGATAAGAACTTTGCACCAAACGATGAGAAAAAAGGCATTGAGCAAGTCGGCGCGATCATGATCGATTCCAAGTCAGGCGCCATTAAGGGAATGATCGAGGGTCGGAACTTCTTCGACGAACAGCTGAATCACGCTACACAAGCGTATAGACAGCCGGGTTCAACGATGAAGCCCATCGCCGCATACATTCCAGCTTTAGAAAAAGGAGCCATTCAACCGGCAAGTATTGTGGATGATATTCCGATCATTCTCAAAGACGGCGTCAAAGGTTTCCATCTGCCTGAGAACTGGGATCACAAGTTCCACGGATTAATGACAGCCAGAAAAGCATTGAACCAGTCTTACAATATCCCTGCCATCGATATCTTTTTGAATAAAGTCGGTATTAACGACGCCTGGGATTTTGCGAAAAAGCTGGGGATTACCTCTATTCAAAAAGAAGATTATTACGCCCAAACCGGTGTAATCGGCGGATTAAGCCGCGGTACTTCCGTCAGAGAGCTGACTGGAGCCTACGCTTCTATCCCAAACAAGGGACAATACAATGAAACATTCATGATTCGCGAAATCAAAGATTCGAACGGTCAAACGATTTATTCTCATGATCAGAAGCCAACACAGGTCTACTCCCCACAAAGTGCGTATCTGATTACGGATATGATGAAAACGGTAATTAGCCAGGGTACCGCTACTGACCTAATGAAAAAGTATAAATCTTACGGCAAAATCGAGATTTCAGGTAAAACAGGCTCTACACAAGATGATGCTGATGCATGGTTCATGGGCTTTACACCGGATATTACGGTCGGCGTTTGGATTGGCTATGACCAACCCATCAATAAGCTCTCTTCCAAAACGCTGCAAACGAATCACGCCAAAGACGTCTGGGCCTTAATCATGAATAAAACGATCGAACAGAAGCCAGAACTCTTCCCTACCAAAACGTTCGCCAAACCTGATGGTATCGTATCGGCTACTGTATCCAGCTTATCTGGCAAACTGCCAAGCGAATTAACAACAAGTTCGAATCTTCAAGTGACTGATATTTTCAACAAGAAATACGTGCCTACGGAAGTCGACAATGTCATGGTGCGGATGAAAATCAGCTCCTATAACGGCTTGAACTACATCGCACAGGATCAAACACCGATCGATTTCGTTCAAGAAAAAACGGTTATTAAACGCCAGAAATCGATTTCCCAATTGCTCAAAGAAGTTCAAGACGCACTGAACAAGCTTCCTGAGAAAAGCAGAAAGCCGATCGATAATTACAAACCGACCGATTATGATGACGATGCGCCTTCCGAAACCGATCCAAGGGTTGATGACGGCAAAGAGCCAAGTGCTCCAACGAATATAACAGCAACAAAGTCCGGAGAAACGGTCTCCATCGCCTTCCAGCCAAGTTCGAACCCGGATATAGTCGGTTATCGCATTTATCGTTCGGATAACCGCGGCAAGTTCCAACTATTAGGCGGCAAAGTTGTTTTAGCCGGTGCGGATTCGAAATTTGTTGATACGATCCCTGCATCAAGCTTAATGGGATACTATGTGACGGCTGTTGATGTTGTCGGTAAAGAGTCACCACCAAGCCGTTCAGCCTATACCGACGGAAGCTCGCTTGATTCGCTATTTGTCCCATCCGATGATGGCACGCAGATCCCAGGTGCCCCAGGTGCATCCACGCCGCCTACTGGCGCAACTGAACCGCCAAACACGACTGCGAAGGATTCACCAGGCGCTCCGACCGGACTTAAAGCCAAAGCAGACGGAGCAGGCATTGTGCTCACTTGGAAAGCAAATGCTGCGAAAGAAAAAGTCAAAAAATATAACGTCTACTATAGCAACAAGGAAAAAGGCACCTACTCCAAACTTGGAACGGTAGAAGGCGGAACAGAGTTTCATTATTATGCAGCAGCTTACAATGGCTTCTACAAAGTAACGGCTGTCAGTGACTCAGGCGAGTCCAAAGCATCTGCCTCCATTGCCTATAATGACTAAAAAAAGAACCTAGTGATGATAATCATCACTAGGTTCTTTTTCAGTTCGTCGTTCAATTCATTCTAGTCTTCAATCGTGGATAAGTCGCCTGTTGGGAGATTGAGCTCCCAAGCTTTGAGGACACGGCGCATAATTTTGCCGCTCCGCGTCTTCGGCAGCTTGTCTTTGAATTCAATTTCACGAGGTGCAGCATGGGCGGAAAGCCCTTCTTTGACAAATTTGGAAATGTCCGCTTTCAGCTCATCGGATGGTGTGAAACCTTCACGCAGCGCTATAAACGCTTTGATGATTTCGCCGCGCATCGGATCAGGTTTGCCAATGACCCCTGCTTCTGCAACCGCAGGATGCTCAACAAGCTTGCTTTCAACCTCGAATGGACCTACCCGCTCTCCAGCTGTGTTGATAACATCATCAACGCGTCCTTGGAACCAGAAGTACCCTTCTTCATCTTGATAAGCCGAATCACCGGAAACGTACCAGCCCGTTAAACGGAAGTATTCTTCATATTTGGCTGGATTGTTCCAAATTTTGCGCATCATGGACGGCCAAGGTGTCTTGATCGCCAGGTTGCCCATCCGGTTCGGAGGCAAGACGTTCCCCGCATCGTCGATAATAGCCGCTTCAACGCCCGGAATCGGACGTCCCATGGAGCCAGGCTTGATCGTCATGGAAGGATAGTTACAGATGAGCTGTCCGCCTGTTTCCGTCATCCACCATGTGTCATGAATACGTTGGTTGTACACTTTCAATCCCCATCGAACAACTTCAGGGTTTAACGGCTCACCAACGCTCAGCACGTGGCGAAGCGACGAAAGATCGAATCCGGAAACAACATCATCGCCTGCTCCCATTAACATACGGAAAGCTGTCGGTGCGCTGTACCAAACGGTTACTTTATATTTTTGCAGCGTGTTGTACCAATCCTGAGGACTGAAGCGTCCACCACGGATGACATTCGTAGCCCCATTCAGCCACGGAGCAAAAATGCCGTAAGAAGTTCCTGTAACCCAACCTGGATCGGCTGTACACCAGTAAATGTCATCTTCTTGGAGATCCAGAACGATATTACCTGTATAGTAATGTTGAATCATGGCATTCTGTACATGGAAAACACCTTTCGGTTTGCCAGTTGAACCCGATGTATAATGAATAATGAGTCCATCCTCACGATCCAGCCACTCGATTTCAAGCTCAGAAGAAGCCGTTTCCATCTCTTTGTAGAAGTCAACATGACCTTCAGCAGGCTCCACATTTTCACCAACAACAATGATGTGCTTCAGATGAGGAAGTTCGCTCGAAGGAACCCGGGAAAGCAAGCTTGGCGTCGTCACAATGGCAACAGCTTCACTGTCTTCCAGACGATCTTTCACGGCTGTTTCCATAAAAGCTTCAAACAATGGCCCTACAACAGCCCCTACTTTCAACGTTCCTAGCAACGCATAGTACAGCTCAGGCGTACGTGGCATGAAAATAAATACGCGTTCACCTTTGCCGATGCCAAGACCACGAAGCACATTACCGAACTGATTGGATCTGTCTTTCATCTGTCCAAATGTTACGGCCTCTTCTCTTTGGTTGTCGCTGTAATAGAGCGCAACTTTATCCTTCTTCGACGATTCAGCATGGCGGTCAATAGCTTCATAAGCCATATTCACTTTGCCTGTTTCGTACCAGGAAAAGCTCTTTTCGATCTCTTTCCAGTCAAAATTGGCGTGTGTTTCCTCATAATTTTTCATGTTAGGATTAGTAGCTACCGCTTCAACGAGTTCAACTTTCATTTGATCCATGTACGTAAAACCCTCCTCACGAGATAAACCGCTTTCATTTTACTGATGTTTTCGAGCAAAATGTGATCGATTTTTGACATATTCTATTATATCACACGGAGAATTTTTCGCCTACGCCTAAGTTCAGCTTTTATTTGCAAATAAAATTTGGTATAAAGGGACTATGACCTAACCGAGAAGGAATCACTCATATCATGCTGTTTTTCAAAAGGAGAGCTAAGGTTATGCAGCATACCAAAATATATCACTCATTTCGCTTGCGAACGGCTCCCGATCAACCAGAAATTATGATAGAAGGTCCTGTTTCTGCTGACAGCTTGCAAAATCTCACAATGCATAGCAAATTAGATGCCTTCCGCAGACCCAAGGAACAACTGGAAGCACTAATTGAAATTGCCGGATTACCAGAAGGCCGGATTATCATTGCCAGAGATGGCGCTACCATTGTCGGCTATGTCACCTTCCATTATCCAGACGAAATCGAGCGGTGGTCACAAGGAAATATGCAGGATTTAATAGAGCTCGGTGCCATAGAAGTTGCGGATGACTATCGCACCATGGGGCTCGGCAAACGTATGATTCGCCTTGCTTTCGAAGACGAGCAGATGGAGAATGTCATATGCTTCACCACGGAGTATTATTGGCATTGGGACTTGGAAAATAGCAAGCTCACCGTCTGGGAGTACAGGCAAATGATGGAGAAGTTGATGAAAAGCGTCGATATGATCTGGTTCGCTACGGATGATCCTGAGATCTGTTCGCACCCGGCCAACTGTCTAATGGTTCGTATAGGCAAGCAAGTGCCTATATCTTCTGTGGAACAGTTTGATCGTATTCGTTTTCAACAGCGCTTCATGTACTAAAGGTACAAACAAAGGTAAAGGTAAATCCGTCTTTGGATTTCTAGGACTTCAAGCAAGCATGTTAGCTCATTCGGGGGAATGTGGGATATGAACAAGAAGGCATCAAATCCTGTCTTTATCTATGATGACGAAGAGATTCACTATAAATTTAATGAAGATCATCCCTTTAATCAAGACCGTCTTGTGATGACGGTCGACTTACTGCGCAAAGCCGGTGCGCTCCCAGACAACGCGCTGTGGGCGCCTCGCTTCGCTACAGACAGCGAACTGCTTCGGGTTCACGCCCCGGCTTACATCGAAGCTGTGAAAGCGCTTAGCGCTCCCGTGCCGGAGGAACGATGGGTCAAAGAAGCGGCACGCTTCGGACTCGATACCGATGACACGCCATTTTTCCCGGGCATGCACGACGTCACGGCGAAAATTGTTGGCGGTTCCATTACCGCAGCGGAGCTGGTGATGTCCGGCCAAGCCCCGCATGCGCTGCATCTGGGCGGCGGGCTGCATCACGCGCTGCAAAGCAAGGGCGCGGGCTTCTGTGTCTACAACGACGCTTCAGTGGCGATTGCGCACGCCAAAGAGACGTACGGCGCGAAGGTGCTGTACGTTGACACGGACGTGCATCATGGGGATGGCGTGCAGTGGAGCTTCTACGCCGATCCCCAGGTATGCACGTTATCCATTCATGAGACGGGGAAATTTCTGTTCCCCGGCACAGGAGCCGTGAACGAACGCGGAGAAGGCGACGCGTTCGGAACAAGCATTAACGTCCCGGTGGAACCTTACACCGAGGATGAATCGTGGCTGGAATGCTTCGGCGAGGTGCTGACCGAGACGATCGCCCGCTTCCAGCCGGACGTCATTATCTCGCAGCATGGGTGCGATGCCCATGCTTTCGACCCGCTCGCGCATGTGCACTGCTCCATGCGCGTGTACAAGGCTATGCCCGAGCTGATTCACTCCCTTGCGCACCAATGGTGCGAAGGGCGGTGGGTTGCGCTCGGGGGCGGCGGGTACGACATCTGGCGTGTCGTACCACGGGCTTGGAGCCTGCTCTGGCTCGTGATGAGCGAGCAGGCGGTTATCGCCCAGCTGGCGGCGCAGCCGCAGCTGAGGCTTCCCCAGGCGTGGCTGGACGCCTGGCAGAGCAAAAGCCCGGTCCAGCTCGTGGATACGTGGCTGGACCCTGTGGATGCTTGGGCGCCGATTCCGAGGCGCCAGGTCATTACAGAAAAGAATCGGCAAACGAAGGATCTCTCGATGATGTATTTGAAGTAGGCGGCCTACAAAAAAAGAGTTAAGCATGTTATGCATGCCTAACTCTTTTTTCATGTTCTCACTTACAGCTGCTTCACAATTTCCTCAACCATTTTATAAGAATTCTCAGATGCTTGGACCGTGAATTCCGCAAAGTTCACATGAGCGGAGCCATCCGCTTTATCAGACATCGAGCGAAGCACGACGTATGGGATAACATTCATGGAACAAACCTGTGCAACGGATGCTCCTTCCATTTCCACACAAACGCCGCCAAGCTCCGAATTAAGGCTAGCTACTACTTCACGGCTAGCAATGAACTGGTCGCCGGAGAGCACTCTCCCCTTTTTTACTTTACCTGCAAAAAGTTTCTCGCCTGAAGCAACGGCCAAATCCACCAGCTTGCTATCCGCTTCAAAAACAGATTTCGCTTCATAAGGAATGATGCCTCGGGCGAAACCAAGCGGTGTAACATCCATGTCGTGCTGCATGCATTCGCTGGAAACAACAAGATCACCGATATTCAGTTCCGGATCCAATGCACCCGCAACACCTGTGAAAATGACGGCTTCAACACCAAATTTATCGATTAGAATTTGCGTGGTTACAGCAGCGTTAACCTTGCCTACGCCAGTGCGGCATACGACGACTTCCTTGCCAAAATACGTCCCTTCTCTGAAGGTAATTCCCGCTTTCACGGTTTCACGCACATCCGACATATGCGCTACAAGCAGTTCAATTTCTTCATTCATCGCACCGATTAGTGCAAGTTTATTCCATGTCATTTCATCGATCCTCATTTCAATTATGTATAAAGGAGAAAACCTCTAAGCGCGTCATCCTCGAAAGGAAGAGCTCACTTAGAGGCTTAAGTTCACTAGGATTGTGTAACAGAGTTACGATAGATCACTTCATGCGGCAAAATGACCTGCATATTATCCGTTGATTCCTTGTTCATCAACTTCGTCAGAAGACGCATCGATACCGCTCCGATATCATACATCGGTTGAGCGACTGTCGTAAGCGTCGGTCTTACCATGGAAGCCATGCGAATGTTATCCACACTGATTACGGCGATATCTTGCGGTACTTTGAGCCCGCTATCTTGAATCGTGTGAATGGCGCCAATCGCCATCTCGTCTGTTGCCGAAAAAATGGCAGTTGGACGTGGGGAAAGCTCCAAGAAATATTTGACAGCGTCGACACTGGATTCATATCGGTAGTTCCCGATACGAACATACTCGTCGCGCAGCTCAATTCCTGCTGCATCGAGCGCTTTCTTGTACCCTTGATAACGGGCGAATCCATTCGCCGGATCTTGCAAGGTTCCGGAAATCATCGCAATGTCGCGGTGTCCCGCTGCGATTAATACATTAACGGCATCGAATGCAGCTTTCTCGTGGTCAATATCGACGGAAGGCATCGTTTGTGCCTCATCCTTCGTTCCACATAAGACAACAGGAACGGAAGATGTACGGAATGCTTGAATGTGATCTTCTGTCACGACGCCACCCATGAAGAGCAAGCCATCGACTTGTTTTTCCAATAGTGTGTTGATGACGCGAATTTCTTTTTCCTTCTTCTTGTCGGCATTACACAAAATAATATTGTAGTGATACATATTCGCAATATCTTCAATTCCGCGCGCTACTTCTGCGAAAATTGAGTTTGAAATATCGGGAATGACGACACCAACGGTTGTCGTTTTCTTACTTGCCAAACCTCTTGCTACCGCATTAGGGCGATAACCGAGACGTTCAATGGCTTCAAATACTTTCTTACGTGTTTGCGGCTTTACGTTCGGATTGTTGTTTACAACCCGTGAAACGGTTGCCATGGATACGCCTGCTTCTCTTGCTACATCATAAATGGTTACGGTCACGGTTACTCTCTCCATTTTCAAAAGTATTCTGCGAGCCTAGTATATTACCGTTATGATACGACAAATTAATCCATCTTGCAATGAAAAATGAAAATACTTTGAAAATAATTTCATTTTGTTTTCAAAAGGTACACAAATATGTACAAAAGCCAATCCATAAGGGATTGGCCGCATGCTGCTTATGTCGAAATTGCGCTCTGTGTGATTTGAGATAAGCGTTTGCGAATTTCTTCGGTCCACGGCTCGTCACCTAGCGATTGTGCCAGCAGTAAGATGTCCAGAAGCTCATTTATACGTTCTTCAACAATCTTTTCCATGGAATCATTCATATGTTCTTTCTCAGTTACCTTGAGCAGCAAGAAAGCTACTTCCGATAGCTCATGAAAAAACAGCTGCTGCTTCTCAGGCTTACTCCCCAGCTTGCCGATTAAACCGGTAAGCTCGGGTTTAACATGAGGAACAACTTCACTGCGTCCACAAGCCTCACATGAATAAATAGGTACATTTTCAATATCGACTTTACTTTGATAAATAACCGTACGCAGACGAAGGTTCATCGTGCGTCCGCACTTACAAAACTTTTGCATTCTAACACTCCTTCACTGGCAGGCGGCATGAACATGAATTTCTTGTAATAAAGATATTCTACGATTCTATACGATTTCCTGCCGAAAAGAGAGTAGTAGTTTTTGCCACGAATGGAAGTGTCAAGTTACTTTTCCTGATGTTTATGGAATTGCACCAGCTCGTCCACAAAACGTTTGGAAAATGCCGGTAGATCTGGCGGGCGACGCCCTGAGATGATATTACGGTCGACCACGACCTCTTCATCGACCCAAGTAGCACCTGCATTTTCAAGATCATCGCGAATGCCTGGCGTGGAGGTCATGGTATAGCCATTTACGATTTTCGCTGAAATAAGCACCCAGCCAGCATGACAGATTTGAGCAATCGGCTTCACCGCGGCATGAAACTCCTGCGTAAGGCGGAGCACATCCGGATAACGGCGTAATTTATCAGGAGCCCAGCCTCCTGGCACATAAAGACCGATATAATCTGAGGACTGCACTTCATCAAAGGCAAAATCCGTTGTGATCGGGACGCCATATTTGCCATGATAAACCGTTTTCGCTTTTGGTCCGACGATATCTACGACAACACCCGCTTCACGCAAACGTAAAACGGGATACCACATCTCCAAATCTTCGAACTCTTCATCAACAAATGCCAATACTTTCGTACCCTTCAATTCCATACTAAGTACCTCCCACAATGGATTCTGTCTGTTCGGTTTGTGCTAACAGCTCTATGATTTCATCGCTGGTTTTGCAAACTAAAATTTCATTTACCAACTGCTTGCATTTCTTAGCGTCACTGCTTAATAAGCGGTGTTTGACTTGCAAAATCGTTTGCACTGATATGCTCAATTCTTCAATGCCTAGACCTAACCAAATAGGAAGCGCTCGGACGTCTCCCGCCATTTCTCCGCAGACGCCGACAGGAATGCCAACACTTTTGCCAGCATCAATCACATGTTTAAGAAGTCTGATAACAGCCGGATGATAAGGATTATATAAGTGCGCAATATTTTCGTTCATCCTGTCTACAGCAAGTACATATTGAACGAGATCGTTGGTGCCGATACTCATAAAATTCACTTCACTGGCAAGGACGTCTGCAATAAGAGCCGCTGCTGGTACTTCAATGGTTAATCCTACTTCAATTTGGGCATTGTAAGGAACCCCTTGGGCACTGAGTTCAGCTTTCGCCTTCTCCAGAAGGGCTTTGGCTTGACGCACCTCACCGAGCGAAGTGACCATTGGATACATGATTTTCACGTTCCCATAATGACTTGCTCTAAGGATAGCTTTTAACTGTGTCATAAAAAGATCTTTACGATCCAGTGAGATTCGAATGGCCCTGTATCCAAGGAACGGATTATCTTCTTTGGCAAGCGGCATGTAATCCAGCTTTTTGTCTCCGCCAATATCCAAGGTTCGGATAACAATAGGGCGGCCCTTTAATTGTTTGGCAGCGTGACGATAGACTTCAAACTGTTCATCCTCACCAGGCAGTGAATCGCGGTCCATGTATAGATACTCCGTACGGAACAAACCGACTCCAGATGCCCCGTTGCGTAGAACCTGATCGATCTCCATAACCGAGTTAATGTTGGCATGAAGATTCACATAGCTATTGTCCACAGTGACGGGCGCAACATCTGCGATTTCCTGCAGACTCTCTTTGAATTCCAGCCAATTCTTTTTGCGAGCCTGGTAACGCTCAATCGTGATCTTGTCCGGATTGATATACAAGGTGCCCTCTTGACCGTCAATAATCAAGAAATCGCCATTTTGAATCGGACGCAGGAGCTTCCCTTCCAAGCCTAAAACATAAGGAACCGACATGGCTCTGGCCATGATCGATACATGCGAATGCGTACCTCCCAGAATGGTTAGAAGCCCTAGCACTTTAGTCGGATCCAGGTGAGCCAATTGCGAAGGTGTAAGCTCTTTAGCGACCAAAATATACGGATGATCGATAGGCGGAACCGTTGAACTGGTATCCCCAAGCAAATGCTTCAGAAGCCTGTTGCCCACATCTTTAATATCCAGCGCGCGTTCCTTCATGTACTCATCATCGATCATGTTGAACATACCGACGAATTTATCGATTACTTCTTTCACCGCAACTTCGGCGGCTTTGTACTGAAGCTCAATAATCCCCTGAATTTCATTCATAAAAATGGGATCTTCCAAAATCGCCAAGTGGGCATCAAAAATGTACGCCTGATCTTGCCCGACGACTTCCTTAATTTCCTGCTTGATTAACTCTAATTCATCTTTAGAAGAGCGGATGCCGTCATACAACCGCTCAAATTCATAAGCCAAATCTGTCACATCGATCATTTTCTCAGGAAAATCCCACTCCCACGTAGGAATGACAAAAGCCTGACCCATTGCTATGCCTGAAGACGCGCCTATCCCTCTGATCATCCGTTCATCCCCCCCGTAGATTTAGTAGGCTTTAAGACGACGGACATCACAGAACCTTGGCCTTTTTTAACAGATTTGAACGGAGCAAAGCTCCAAGACTTAACAAGATCCGGATTTGTAATAATCATCGGTGTCGCCAAAGATGAAGCAAACTTTTTAACTTTATTATAATTAAATTTAACTAACAATTGCCCTGCTTCTACACGATCGCCTTCTTTTACCACAGCATTAAAGCACTTGCCCGGTAAACTTGACGTATCGATACCAATGTGCAGCAAGACCTCTAATCCTTCATCCGTCAAAATGCCCAGGGCATGCATGGTCGGATAAATATGCATAATGGTACCTGCAACAGGCGAGACCAGCTCCCCTTTTTCAGGAATAAACGCAACCCCGTTGCCCACCAATCGCGAGGCGAAAATGCGGTCGGGCACTTCCTCAATAGGAATCATGCGCCCTTGCATCGGCGAAGTAAACAATACCACATGAATATCTTTGCGCAGTACTTTCATAATCTCTTCACGAATTAGCTCTGAGAATGTCCCGAACACGACCTGAACATTGCCTCCTCCAAGACGGATGACGCCTGCAGCTCCTAAATGTCGTAATGCCGTGATGTCAATCAATCGATCATTAACAAGCGTAAGGCGCAATCTGGTAATGCAGGCTTCAATCTTCTTAATATTGTCTTTCCCACCCAAGGCTTGCAAAATTAAAGGTGAGCGATACGGAATATCGCCAGCCCATTCTTCAAGTGAAGAACCTTCTTCCCTGCCTGGCGTCGGGATTTGGAACCGTCTGATCGCCCAACGAAACATGAAGTAATACACCAGTCCATACACGATTCCAATCGGGATTAGCAGTAGACCGTTATGTGATAAATGCAAATTAATAACATAGTCTATGGCGCCTGCCGAATAGGAAAAACCATGTTGAATATGCAGCTCATAGGCCAACCACATGGCTACACCTGATAAAATAGCGTGAATAATGAACAAATAAGGTGCAACAAACAGGAATGCAAACTCAATTGGCTCCGTGACACCTGTCAAAAAAGAGGCTAGCGCCGCTGTTAGAAATGTAGCCTTAATCTTCGGCTTCAAATCCTCACGCGCTTCCCCAATGATGGCAAATGCAATGGCAGGAAGCGCAAACATCATGATGGGGTATAGACCGGCCATATACATCCCAGCCGTAGGATCACCGGCAAAAAAACGTGGTAAATCCCCGTAAGCCATCTGCCCTGACGGTGTTTTGTAAGCTCCCACTTGAAACCAAAAAAAGTTATTCAAAATATGGTGCAGACCTGACGGCACTAACAATCGATGTGCAATACCGTAAATAAATGCACCAAACCCGCCAAGGCCGAGCAGCCAATTCGAAAGCTTCCCCATCACATCTTCCAAAAACGGTCCTATCACAATCATGATATAGGACACAATGAGCGTGCACATCCCCATGATGAGCGGCACCATGCGGGGGCCACCGAAAAATTGTATGTATTCAGGCAGCTTGATCTCTTTGCAGCGATGATAAATAATGGCTGCAAGCAAGCCGATTAAGATCCCGCCCGGTACACCCAATTGAAAATGGGACCCAAGTGAATGTTCGATGAGCCTCGTAAACATAAAATAGCCCAGCATGGCAGACAGTCCGGCGATTCCGGCACTTTCCGTAAGACCGAGCGCCACGCCAACAGCGAATATGATGGGTATATAGTCAAAGACCGTATTCCCTGCTAACAGCAGCATATCCCCAAAGCCGGATGCATGAATCCCATCCCAAGGTAGATTCCCCAGACTAAGCAGCACAGCAGCAATAGGAAGCGCAATGGTGGGCAGCATTAATGAGCGGCCAAGCTGTTGTAAGTTCCCCATCCAGTTCAAACGTATGCTACCTCCTAAAAGTTTTGCTTTAACAAAACCAACATCGTAAGCCAAAGCCCAGTGTTCTCGAAAAAACTTACATGGTAAGCATAAGCCTCTCTTATCAAATCGTATAGCTTGTTTGCCCGTTTGTCAAAACAAAATAAGCAGGTCGAGGATCGACCCGCTTATACATGTTGGAATGCATACGGCAATTAGTACGAAGAATTATTTCCGTATTGCTGCCCCATGCCCGTACTGCTGAAACTTTGGATATACGGTTGTGTGTTTTGCTGTTGGTAGCTTTGATATCCCGCTTGTCCTTGCTGCCCTTGTTGCCCCTGCTGTTGATATCCTTGCTGCGTGCTTTGTTGGAAGGTATAACTCGGTTGGTAGGAGTAGGATTGCGCAGAAGAATTAGCTGAGTCACTACGCAAATAAGCATCATGACCTGGCTGGTTTCCACGGTAATTAGCCGTATGGTAAGCATTAGGCGAAACATAAGTTTGAGCATTAGGCTGCTGATTCATTTGTGAAGAGCTCGTATAGTGGCTCGTAATCGATGGTTGGCTGTAGGAATAGGTCGACGGTTGAGATTGATTAGAAGTGATGGCATTGTTTTGGTTATTCATCCCGTTGTAGGTAGAATAAGCGCTTTGGAAGCTTGATGGTTGGTAATGCGATGACACGGAAGACTCGCTGCGCATATAGTTGTCATTGCCCGTCTGGTTCCCCCGGTAATTCGCCATATGAAAAGACTCCGTGGCAGCATGGCCTTGATTATAGCCCTGATTTTGATTGCTGCCTTGGCTATAGCCTTGACTAAAGCTTTGAGTAGTGCCGCTCGATACCGGTTGCGTGTAAAAGGACTGGACATAACCTACAGGTTGATATTGCTTTTGGTAACCTTGATATTGAGAGGTATTGCTCTGATAGCCTTGTGACGCTTGGTTGCTGTGGGATGCTTGCATACCTTGCGAAGAGTTTCCGAACGATGAGGTACCGTTGTTGTTGAAGTTGTTATACATGTGTGTAAATCCTCCTACATATTTCTATATTTTGGGCACCTTTTGGGAGCCTCTTTTATTCTCTCCGCTCCTCCGTTTTTTATTTATTTTATTTTAAGATCCATGCAAAGTGGTTCAAATGAGAAAACATACTTTCTATACATGTAAGTTGACTAATAGGAAATAAATATGCCATAATTTCTTAGTACCCTATACACTTTACAAGGAGGAATACGGACATGGCCTATGACATTATTATTATTGGAGCAGGACCTGCTGGAGCAAGTGCAGCCTTATTCTCAGCCAAAGCTGGCAAATCAACGCTCGTTATCGACAATGATCAAAGCGTGACAAAACGTGCGTGGATTGAAAATCATTATGGTGTAGATGGCATTACCGGTCCTGATTTAGTCGAAATCGGGAAGAAACAAGCCGCTAAATTCGGTGCTGAATTCGTGCAAGGCAAAGCATCGCAATTGAATCAGGCTGGCGACGGCTTTCAAGTAACAACAGAAAATGGTACATATGAAGGTAAGTATGTCATTCTTGCTACAGGTTTATCCGTTGACCTTGCCGAAGCCTCCGGCATTCAGACAAAGCCAGGTACTGAGCCTCGTATCAAAACGGTTGTCGATGCGGATGCACAAGGTAACACCAGCCTCAAAGGTGTATGGGCAGCTGGCACAATCGCCGGTGTTTCCATGCACACCATTGTTACTGCCGGGGATGGCGCCAAAGTGGCCATTAACGTGATCAGTGAGTTGAATGGCACACGTTATGTCGATCACGATGTATTAAAAGCTTAGGCTTTATCGTAAATAAAACCGCTTCTCTCTCGCCATAACGGTCTGAGAAAAGCGGTTTTTTGTGTTATACCTTAGTTGTTCCGTGGATTGAGAATGGCGTCTTCAACTTTAATGCAACGGTCCATAATGACTTCTAAGCCACCCTCACTTGCGATGCGGGCTGCTTCTTCATTCACGATTTCAAGCTGCAGCCAGAACACTTTGGCTTTAATTTTCACAGCTTCCTCCGCAACGGGAACGACTTGATCCGCCCGGCGGAAAACATTGACGATATCGACAGGCTCCGGAATGTCGGATAACGAAGCATAGCACTTCTCACCCAAAATTTCCGTTGCATTCGGATTGACGGGAATGATTCGGTATCCCCTGCTCTGCATGGCAGCAGCTACCATATAAGATGTGCGATCAGGTTTGTCGGACAGACCTACGACGGCAATATTGCCTGCATTCGCAAGAATTTCCTTAATGTGCTCTCTGGACGGATTTTCAAAAGTCATGCTTAGTACCTCCTATTTTTTCAAGTAAGTGAGGCCTTGCTTCCCCATAGCGGTCCAACTCTCAATAAACTGAGCTTTGTTTACTTGCAGCTGTTTTTTGCCGCTTAGCGGGTCATTCAAGTATACATTATTCTCATCGAATCCGACCAATAATACAGCGTGCTCCGCATAAGTCGTTTGAATCGGGCCAAGCGGCGTGTCCCATGTCACCCATTTGTATGGCAAATTATAATCAATTGTCGTCCAAGTAATGACCGGAATACCGCTTGCCACTTGCTGTTCAAATAGCTCAAAGGACTCACCCGTAATATCGATCGCTTCCGGAATGTAGGACTTTAGCTGTGGGAAAAGACCGGCATGGTAAATGCCGAAGCCCCTTTGCTTTCGGGTAACATCACCTACAAAACCAATGTTCGGGTTCCCCCAATAAGCAGGTGAACCATCTGCATTTAGCTTGATAGGTGTATTATCTTTGGGCATCTCGGATGCAAGTTCCATCTTGCTTTTGGTAATTCCATAGTAATGCAGAAGCATTGTTAAACTCGTTATTTCACAACCTGCAGGCAGTTCAGGCAGTTGAGAAAAAACAGGCGCATCAATCATTGCTGATTTTTTTGTCTGGATTGTCGGTTGTGGCGAAGAAACCTCCGCTGCTTGAACTGGCTCATTTGGCTTAACCGTGGCCACTACAGGATTGGCTGCAAATAATGCCGGCTCTTTCCCGGTAGCTTTGGCATACAGCAGTACAGCAAAAACACTGCTGGCAAACACAAGTCCTGCAACGAGGAAAAATCCAAACGTCACCTTTAACCCCTGCCAAATAATCCTCATGCTGACTCACCCGATCCTTGTTTTTGGAATGAAGTTACTCCTTCACAAGTTCAACCTGAGCACCGATAGAACGCAAATGGTCAAAATATTGCGGATACGATTTGGCCACGTGATGAGCATCACGAATAGTCAAACCCTTCTCGGAACGAAGTCCAACGACGGTCAAAGCCATAATGACGCGATGATCGAAGTGAGCGTTGATCTCGACACCGCCAGTAACTCCTTCCGGCTTGCCGTGGACGATAATCTCACTTTGACGCTCTTCCACATCAGCGCCTGCTTTCCGCAGTTCGTTCAAGTAATCGGTGATTCGGTCGCACTCTTTGTAACGCAAATTTTCAACATTGTAGAAACGCGATGTACCTTCTGCAAATACAGCGGCCGCAACCATAGCTAGTACAGCATCTGTAAAGTGATCGCCATCAAATTCCCCTGCGATCAGTTTTTGATTGCCGCGAACGTGTACAACTCCGTTATCATGCGTTAAATTAACACCCATTGCACGTAAAACATCGACACAAGCCTTCTCGCCTTGCTTGCTGTTTTCTTCCAAACGAAGAACTCGTACGTCCGAGTTCGTCACTGCCGCCGCTGCCAGAATGGCCGCAGAACCCGGATAATCGCCTTGAATCACATACTCTTTGGCTTGGTACGATTGTCTGCCTGGAATCCGGTAGTGCATCAAGTCTTCGCTTGCATGAACGACAATGCCTGCTTGCTCAAGCACTTCGAGCGTTTGGCCCACAATAATTTTGGATTTCAAATCATGAAGCACTTCAATCTCGCTATCTTCTTCAAGCAGAGGTGTCATGAATAAGAGAGAGCTAAGGAACTGCGAGCTGACATTTCCGGAAACCGTAAGTTTGCCGCCGCGGGGTTTGCCCCCTTTAATTGTTATCGGCAAACGTCCGTTAGAATGTTGTACTTCTACGCCCATTTGCTGCAAAGTTACGATTAAATCGTCATGTGGACGCTTACCCAAGGATTCAGGATACGTGTTAACGAACGTTACATCCGGGCAAAATGCTGCTGTAGACATTAAAAACCGCAGAACGGCACCGGCATTTCCTACGTTTAACTCAGACACGTGTTTAGGGTTCTTGCCGAAACCTGTAATGACAATCTTCTCATCATCTTCTTCAATGACAGCGCCTAAATCTTGTACACAACGTCTCATTGCATCACTGTCTTCACTGTGAGCCGGGTAATAGATCGTGCTTGTCCCATTCGCAAGTGCACCAATTAGCAAATAACGAGTTGTGTAGTTTTTGGAGGAAAGGGCGTTAATTTCTCCTTGTAGATTTGCAGTAGGTTTCACAATGGCTTTCATGTGGTTAATATCTCCTTCGCATGTGTTTATATGTAATATCCGATGAATGTTAATAGAATTCCACCGGTATAACTGTAGTGAAAGCTCTCATAAAACCGGTACCAATCCATAGTTTCCAATTATCAAACGCAGGATATTTCATCAGAATTCCCAGTAAAAAACAGGCCAAAAGATTTATTGTCAGTGTACCATACGGAATAGAACTTGGGAACCTTCTCGACATGTCGGCGGAGCTTCTGCGACACGAGGTTTGACATCTTGTCTTAATGTTTCTATCATTACTTCTGATGGGGTTTATCCCCCGCATTTTAAAACAAGGAGGTCCTACGATGGATACGATTTTACCATCCGACGTCAAAGATAGATTAAGCCGTGGCGAGAAGCTGGCAATCATCGACGTTCGAGAAGACGAAGAAGTGGCTGAAGGCATGATTGCCGGTGCAATCCATATTCCACTAGGCCAATTGCCGGAGCGACTAAGCGAGATCCCGCAGGCGGACGAAGTGATTCTTGTTTGCCGCAGCGGCAATCGCAGCGGGCGGGCGCTTGGCTTTTTGGAAGCGCAAGGCTATAAAGGCCTTAAAAACATGACCGGCGGTATGTTGGAGTGGGAGGACTAAGCTTAAAGCTTGTCCCTCCTCTCAAAGATTCGCTTGCTGAATAATCAAATCAACAATTTGGTCTGTTGTCAGTTCCGTCGTGTCGATCATGGCATGTGCGAAATCGTACGCAGACTTTCTCTGTTCAAGCAGTGTATGAACACGTTCTTCCAAGTTGCCCTGCAGCAGTGGACGATTTATATCCGCGCTCACCCGATGAATGATTGTCTCAGGTGAAGCTTTCAGCGCCACGACAAAGCCATTACGAAGCATACACGCTCTATTCTCCTCTGCTAACACTGCGCCCCCGCCTGTTGCCACAATTTGCCCTCTTTGAGCTAATAAGCTTTCTAGCGTTTTACTCTCTAATGTGCGAAAATGCACTTCCCCATATTGACGAAACAAATCCGCAATGCTCGTCTGCTGCTCATCTTCAAGTACGGCATCCGAGTCTTGAAATTGCCATCCCAGACGCTCAGCGAGCTTCTTTCCGACGGTTGATTTGCCTGTCCCCATGAAACCTACAAGTACAAGATTGCTTGTTGTCACGTTAATCCCCTTTTCTCATATGCTATTCATACAAACTTTCCCAACATCATACCATAGCCGCATAGCCATGAATACAATCCGTTTGAAAAACATATAGTAGTGTGAATAAATTCCAACACAAACAGTTAAGATTTTAAGAGAAACCTAATGCCGACAAGGAGAGATGAAGTTTTGAACCCAATTGTTGCCTATTCCAACCACACGCAAGGCAAACTGGAGCAAATCTTACACCCGAGCTATGTTTTGTGCAAAGAGGATGTTGTTTGGATTTTGGAGTTTATTAAGAAAAAAGTGGCTGAAGAAGACCCGCGCATGCAAGGTCTTGCTCAACCACGATTGTTAAAAAATTTCCGTTATTTTGCCGAAGTCTCCTTGATGCTCATTCACAGACGGAACGGCTTCGATCAAGAAGCCGATCGTTTGAAAATGTGGCTGCGCGAAGCGGCTTACGGTTTACAGGGAGAGGCGTAGCGCCCCTGCCTTTTAGTTTTCCATCCAGTTGAAGTGGAAGGAGCCTTCTTTGTCCACACGTTGGAACGTGTGAGCGCCGAAGTAGTCACGCTGCGCTTGCAGCAGGTTAGCCGGCAGTCTTTCTGTACGGTAGCTGTCGTAGTAAGCAAGTGCCGATGCGAAAGAAGGAACCGCGATACCGCGGGTTACAGCTTCTGCAACAACTTGTCTCCACGATTGTTGATAGTTCTCAACCACATCTGTGAAGTAAGAATCAAGCAGCAGGTTCTTCAGTTCCGGATTGCGGTCGTACGCATCCTTGATATTTTGAAGGAATCTAGCGCGAATAATGCATCCGCCGCGGAAAATCATCGCGATGTTGCCATATTTCAGATCCCATTTGTATTCATCGGAAGCCGCTCTCATTTGAGCAAAGCCTTGTGCATAAGAGCAAATTTTACTTGCATATAGCGCTTGACGCACAGCCTCAATAAATGCTTTACGATCACCTGTGAAAGCTGGAGCATCAGGTCCTTTGAGCACTTTGCTAGCCGCTACGCGTTCTTCCTTCATCGCGGAGATGAAACGGGAGAATACGGATTCCGTAATGATGGAAAGCGGTACGCCAAGGTCCAGAGCACTCTGACTGGTCCATTTTCCTGTTCCTTTTTGACCAGCGGAATCGAGGATAACATCAACCATCGGTTTGCCGGTTTCAGGGTCGTATTTCGTGAAGATATCACGTGTAATTTCGATCAGGTAGCTGTCAAGCTCGCCGTTGTTCCACTCTGTGAAGATCTCATGAAGTTCTTCAGTGCTTACATTCAGAACATCTTTCAAGAGTTGGTAAGCTTCGCAGATCAGCTGCATGTCGCCATACTCGATCCCGTTGTGCACCATTTTTACATAGTGGCCGGCACCGTCTGGTCCGATATACGTACAGCAAGCGTCATCGCCAACTTTGGCAGAGATGGCTGTAAGAATAGGCTCAACCAATTTATACGCGGATTCTTGACCGCCTGGCATAATGGATGGGCCTTTAAGCGCGCCTTCTTCGCCGCCGGAAACACCAGTACCAACAAAACGAATACCATGTGCTTCAAGTTCTTTGTTACGGCGCTGCGTATCTGGGAAGAACGCATTGCCTCCATCGATCAAGATATCTCCTTTTTCAAGGTGAGGCAGCAATTGGTTAATCGTATCGTCTGTTGGTCCGCCTGCTTTGACCATGATCAAAATTTTGCGCGGAACTTCCAAGGATTGTACGAATTCTTCGATAGAGTATGTACCAACGAGTTGTTTGCCTTCTGCTTCTTGAAGAAGCTCTTTTGTTTTTTCGGCAGAACGGTTAAATACGGATACAGTAAAACCTCTGCTCTCGATGTTTAACGCTAAGTTTTTCCCCATTACCGCTAATCCAACTACACCAATTTGTTGTTTAGACACGTCTCTCATACACCCTTCCGATATAAAAATATTTAAATCGTCATCGAGCCAAAACCGCCGTCTACTCTTAAAACAGAGCCCGTAACAAAGCTGGAAGCTTGTTCCGAAGCAAGGAACACAGCAGCACCCTGTAGCTCAGATGCCTCACCGAATCGGTTCATTGGCGTATGACGCATAATGGACTCGATACGTTCAGGCGACAAAATCTTACGATTCTGCTCAGCTGGGAAGAAACCAGGAATGATCGCATTCACACGCACACGGCTTGGAGCGAATTCGCGGGCCAAGTTTAGTGTGATGTTATTGACAGCTGCTTTAGAAGCGGAGTAAGTGAATACACGTGAAAGAGGCGGATCAGAAGATACAGACGAGATATTGATAATGCTTCCGCCTTCGCCGCGATCAACCATGTATTTCCCGAACACCTGGCAAGCCAGCACGACGCTTTTCAAGTTTACCTCCATAATAGAATCCCATTCTTCCATGGAAATGTCAAAGAAAGGCGTAGCACTATTTTTCCCTGGACAGTTCATTAAAATGTCAGCACGGCCAGACCAAGCGATAACTTCTTTGAGCACAAGCTCCAAATCCTCGCGTATTGTTGCATCGGCTTGGAAAGTTTGGGCTTCGCCGCCGATCGCTTCGATCTGCTGGCGAACTTGATCGCTTTTCTCTTGGTTGCGTCCAACAATCGCTACTTTCGCGCCATGACCGGCCAAAGCAATCGCCATGGAACCTCCAAGTGTACTGTTACCGCCGATAATTACTGCTGTTTTCCCTGTAAGATCGAATAAATTCATTTGTCTTCATCCCCTCTAGCATTTTGCTTGCTTAAGCTATTTATGATTGAGGGCTCCGAAGGTGCTGTCCTTGAAAGGCGGTTATCGCGTCGAATTGATCTTTTAACTGATGATATACGCTTGTATAAATAGATGTCAATTGTTGATATACGCGATAATTGCTTTCATTCACCTCGTGAGCCGTTCCAACCTGAATCCAATTGTGTGCATGAGCCAAATCATCAATCTCGCCCATTGCAAGTAAACCAAGCAGCGCTGCCCCGATACCAGAGCTTTCGATGGAATCCGGCACCGTAACGGACGTACCCAGCATGTCCGTCATCATCTGACGCCAAAATTCGGATCTGGCGAAACCACCTGAAGCTCGAATTACTGCCGCTGGCCCCATAATCCGCTCAAGCGACGTTGCGACAGCTTGAATGGAAAACATGACGCCTTCCAGAGCGGCGCGAATCATATGTTTCTTCTCATGGCTAAGGGAAAGCCCGAAATAAACGCCGCGAGCATTCGCATTCCAATACGGAGCGCGTTCTCCCGAAAGCAGCGGCAGGAACAACAACCCGTCAGAGCCCGCTTTCACTTGGGAGGCTAGCTCGGTCAAGTAATCATACGGATCGATCCCTTGACGGCGAGCCTCTTCGGCCTCCGCGGTAGCGATCTGATCTCGTACCCAGCGGAAAACTATACCGCCGTTGTTGATAGGTCCGCCAACGACCCAGAATTTCTCTGTTAGCGCATAACAGAACAGTTTGCCTTCAGGGTCTGTTTGCGGCTTGGTCACTACACTGCGCACCGCGCCGCTGGTTCCGATGGTGACAGCGACAACGCCAGGTTCAAAAGCGCCAACGCCTAAATTGGCCAACACACCGTCGGAAGCTCCGACAATAAACGGCGTGTCCTGGGACAATCCCATAGCAGAAGCATATTCAGCGCTAAGGCCCTCAACGCGATGCGTTGTTGGAACTAGCTCGGAGAGCTGAGCTGGTGTAACACCAGCTTGTCCCAAGGCTTCTTCATCCCAATCCAAGTTCTCCAGATTGAATAAGCCTGTTGCACTGGCAAGTGAATGATCAATCACATAACGATTGAATAGCTTCGCGAAAACATATTCTTTGATGCCAATGAACTTGTAGGTCTCTTTCATGAGCCCTGGTTCATTATCTCGGAACCACATCAGCTTGAGCAGCGGAGACATCGGATGGATTGGCGTGCCTGTTCGCGAGTAAATCTGCTGCCCCAGCCCGCTGCGCTTCAATTCAGCCGCATACATCGCGCTGCGATTGTCCGCCCATGTGATGCAAGCAGTCAGCGGTTTCGTGTTGTGATCAACTGCAATGAGACTATGCATAGCTGAACTGAAGGAGACGCAAAGCACTTGCTCAGGCTTGACGCCCACCTTCCGCACAACTTCGCCTATCCCTTGCACGACAGCATCAAAAATTTGATCCGGGTCTTGCTCGGCGCGATCAGCCGTGGGGGTGAAAAGGGGATACTCAATGGAATGTGACCCCAGAACTTTCCCCTCGCGTGAAATAACGAGCGTTTTCGTACTTGTCGTACCAATATCAGCCGCAATGATGTAGGGCTTGAGGGTACTTAATTGGTCAGTCATTTGCTAATATTCCCCTCTGCGTTGAATGAGAGCTCATAAGGCTCAGTTAAAATCTCAATATCCGGATGCACGCGCGCAGCGTCGAGCAAATTCACGGAAATTTCAATTTCGCCAAGGTGCAGCGTATCTTGAATCCGAACCAGCTTACACTTCGTGTAGTCCAGGATGTTGCAAGTTTTTACAGCCGCTTTGATCGCATAGAAATCATTCTCCAGCGTTGTTGCGATCTTCGTTGGCGCACATACAGTGGATGTCAGACCGTTAGCATACGTGAACTCAAGGTTTGTTTTATCTACTAAGCGCTGAGTCGTAAAATCAGCAGTTCCTACCCCGTTTGCATTACCTTTCGTTTCTGGTGTCAAATCCAAAACAACCATTTTGGCAACGTCCGGGCCACCGTGAGCATAAGGCGTCGGGTAGCGGCCGGTTACGTTCGGATCCATGCCGTCGCCGCTAATATTTTTACCGATATAATCAATGACCAACACGTCAATCTCATCGAATAAAATCTTCGGAAGCCGCGCCTTCGCTTCAATCAGCAGCTGCTCTTCGCGCTCTTCAATCTCGGCTGCAGGAAGCACTTCTACCCGGCAAGTCTCGTCATAGGCATTCTCGACGAGGGCTACACCGAACACGATGGGCAGCTTCTGGATCATCAGGTTCGCCATGGCCGGCACATTCTCCGCCATATACTTAAAGCCCAACTGGTGGCAAGCTTCTGCGCCTTTTTGCTTCCCTAGCCCGATCGCGATCATCTTCATGATGCCGCTCTCAATACGTCCACGGAACGCCGTATGCGGCTTCACGCGGTTAATGACAACGATAGCATCCGCCTCTGAGGCGATGCGGTCCACATAAACCGGCAAACCGTTTGGAAGCTCGTCAATTTTCACAACTTCCATAGACGAACGAATCGGAGCGCCCATGGTTGCTTCCGTGATCCCAAAGTGAAGAAGCACTTCCGTTTGTCCTTCTGCTGTTGCACCCCCATGGCTGCCCATGCAAGGAACGATGAACGGGAACGCACCTTTGGCCTTAATGGCATCAATCGTCGTTTTGGTAAATCCGGTGATGTTCGCAATCCCTCTGCTCCCTACGGCGACAGCAACTTGCTGACCTGGAAGAATGGTCTCCATAACGCCGCTGCTCGCAAGCTTATCTGCAAGCTCCTGCTCTGGATTTTCCAGAATCGTACGGTCAAACTTCTGACGAATCTTAACCACTTGCGGGATCGGAATATCATTTAACAGCTCTCTCAAAATGCTCATCGATTATTCCCTCTTTCTTTATGTTGACAGCTTCTTTACGGACTCCCGCACGACAAGCTCTGTCTTCAAAAGGACCTGCTCCGTTTCGTGCTGTTTATTCTCAATATTGCCAAGGAGCCGTACAGCGCCTTCTTTACTAATTTGTTCAATCGGTCTGCGGACGGTTGTCAAGGCTGGCGTTACATAAGCTGCAAACACCGTATCATCGAATCCAACAACGGAAATGTCCGTCGGCACCTGCATGCCGGCTTCCGATATCGCTTTCATTGCACCAAGGGCCATCTCATCATTACAGCTAAAAACGGCGGTAGGCCGCTCTTCCAAGGCAAGAAATTGCTGCATAGCTTTATGACCGCTTTCGAGATCATACAAACCGGGGATTCTGTAAATCGGCGGTACCTTCATGCCATAATGCTTCATGGCTCGTTCGAAGCCGTCTTTCCGATTTTGGGCGGATTTAAACCCTTTGCGCCCCTCAATCAACGCAATGCGCGTGTGGCCTTGCTCGATCAAATAGGAACATGCCAGGAAAGCGCCCTGCTCTTCGTCAGACAGAATATTCAACACGCCGGCTGTAGAGACTGGCCGATTGAGAACGACGAGCGGGATGCCTTTACTTGCGATATGTTCAATAATGGCCTGATCGTCATCGCTTTGAGAAACAATAATAATTCCGTCAAAGCTCTTGCGGGTAATGGATTGAAAGCTCGAATAGTCATCAATCCCCTTGACAATCAGTTGGTATCGGTCCTGAATGACCGAATTGACGCCGCGGATAGCTTCATAGAAAAAACCTGCTGAAGTTCCTTTACTCAGTGTGGTAAAGAACAGCCCCAAATTATACGATCGATCGAGTACTAAGCTCTTTGCACTGTAATTGGGCGTATAATCCAGTTGCTCGGCTATGAGTCGAATACGTTCTTTCGTTTCCTCTTGAATAAGCGGACTGTTATTAAGCGCCCTGGAAACCGTCGTATGGGACACACCCGCAAGCTTGGCAATATCCTTAATCGTTACACTCATTCCTTCACCTCTATCAGAAGCATATCACATTCATGCACACGTTAACAATAGTCTTTTCAATAAAAAAGCTCCCTTTCCTGGGAGCAGCATACCTCTAGTTTAAGCAAAAATCCTAGTAAATACGCTGCTTCTTTTTCAGAACCCCTAGAAACACAAAAGAGAGTCCGTATGTATAAATACAGGCTCTCTTCTTATTCAAATCCACTATTCATTCTCACATCTCCAATAAAAGCATTTCTTGACGCATCTCAAGCAATTTGGTTTTACTCTCCATAATCGCTTTGGCATCCCCGGATGCGATCGCATCATGCAAGGTGGCCAGTTCATAATCGAGCTCCATGCGCAAAATAGGGATTCGCTCATCAGTACGCTTGGATCGCAGCGCTTGCATGACTTCTTCTACTGTCACGGCTGGCTCCTTCTGATACAGCACTTTATGTTCGATGCCGCTAATTTCAACCATGCGAATAATTTCCCCGAACATAATATTCTCAATGAGAATTTGCCGATCCTTAAATCTTTTGACTACGGCATGACCGCGTGTGTCTCCAATCAATTTTTCCATCATTTCCGCGAGCTTCTCGTCTTTGAAGGAATAATTACCCACGATTTTATACTTTTCACCAATTCGTTCAAACTTCAGCTTAATCAGCTTGCGTCCTGTCCGAATGGAAATGATGAACTGCAGCTCACTTTCGTTCCAATACAGAGAATAACCTTCTTGAATGAGTGCTTTAATGAAGTTCCGGATTAGCCGGCGATCAAATCGTAACTCTAGGTTGCAGTACTCCACTTCATGACTCTTACTCACGGCAATCCCCTCCATAATTGGTGCGTTTGATTTTATTTAAATATTCAGACAACTTATCTTCTTATCCTTATCTTATTATGAATTCTATGTTTTAGCAACTTGGATTATTGACATTTTTTTAAGGAAAAACGTACAAAAAAAGCCGATGCCTGTATGAACGCGGCGCCAGCCTAGCAAAAAATGGAAGGCTGGTTTTGCTATGCAAAACGGCCCGGTTTAATGCCATCCCCAGAAAAATCCGTCGCGCTCCCAAGCTGCTCTGCCGCCATGAAGTTTCTTGAATAATTTTTTGACTTCTTTCGAAATCGCTTGATTGCCATTCTCGTTGACATAAATAAAGGATTCTCCATAATGGCGAATAATATAGTCAACGGCTTCTTTCTGATGCAAAATCCCTGCGGATTTCAGCTGTTCAAGCATCCATTCCGCAACCTCGTTCGCCGTAACGGCCATTCCCGCTCTCTCCTTCGTTTCACTCGTTATCTCGAATTGAACATTGTCCAATAAGATGAATCTATCGCTCCATTGTAACACATTTTCTTTACATTTATCGATGGATAGGTACAAAAGCACAATCATCCCCCTACAGGACCATTCGCCCATTCACTCCTCGGGAGATCACCATATGCTATCCCTGTAAGACAAACGCACAGAATTAATCAACGAAAGGGTGATTTTGAATGGGTTATGAAGCTGGTTTTGGTGGTTACAATTCTGCCGCAGCAATTTTGGTTCTCTTTATTTTGTTAGTTATTATTTCTAGTGCTTTCGTTATCTAATCCACTTCAAATACGAAAGGGCTGACTGGCATTCCGCCAGCAGCCCTTTATTCATATTTCTGCTTGAGACCGGATTAACCTACCTCCGCATCCTCGGGTCTCAGAATCACTGTGCCGACACCAAGCAGAATCAGAGCAAATAAGGTCAGCACCCCCATGTGCATCCACATTTGTGACAAAGATTGCCCCGCAGCCATAAGCTGAATGGCTTCAATTACCCATTTCTGGGGAACGAAATCAGCAATTTTCTGCATCCAATCCGGCATCAGTGAAACCGGCCAAAAACAGCCGCCGAGCATGCAAGTGGGCGTAACGATCAAAGAGTTAATCATGCCCATATTGGAGGCATTTTTCACTAAACCTGCAACTGCGCTGGCAATGCCCATACTTGCTAATAAGAAAAACTCCAACATAACAAATTGTGAGAAGAACGGCAGTCCATAATCATACAGAGCCACATACCGTGTAATGATCAAGATCACTAGCACTTGCAAGGTTCCTACAAAAAAGCTGCCGATAAAATTGCCTAGCATAATTTCTATGGAGCGAACCGGAGCCGTGAAGGTTCTTGCCATGGTTCGCATTCTCCGGTCCTCCATAATGACGGAAATTGTGTTATTGATAACCCCCATCATGAACATCAGCATAAAGCCAATGACAAGATGCATATTCGGATTTACATACAAGTTCAGATCCGTGACACGCGCTTTAACTTGGTGTTTTTCCAGCTGGATCAATGTCTTATCCACGGCATCCTGAAGCGATTTCTCCTGAAATCCTTGCTTGAGCAGGGCATCAACAGTTCCTTGATAGCCGGAAAGGATGCTATCCAGCGTTATTTTCAACGTAACCGTCGCTTCACTTACACTTAATTGATACATATCTACTTGCGGTGCGGAGCCCTTTAACAACGTCTCACTGAATCCTTCCGGAATGACGAACGCGCCACCGACACTTTGCTTCGTCACCGCTTCCTTCAAGTCCGCATCGGAAACTTGTTCCTTCAGCCTGTAGTCCGGCAATCCACTCAACTCTTGCACCAAATGGGCGCCGAGCGGCCCGCGATCCATATTGATATAAGCGATATCAACCCGATGCTCCTGCTGCTGTCCCATCACACCGATGATCAAGGAAACTACGCCCGCCGGAATGAGCAGATACATCAGAAAACCTCTTTTTTGTAAAAGCGTGCGACGAAGCATATTATAGGCGATAAACAAACTATTCATGGTATCCCGCCTTTCGGTAAACAATGAAGGAAACAAGAAGCAATCCTCCGCTAATGCAGCCCAAAACAAGTAAATGATGAGCTAAAACAGAGGTTTCACTGCCTAGCATAATCCGATACATGCTTTGCATCGCCCAGTAATTCAGAGTGAAATCACCAATTTGCCGCAGAAATCCGTCCGGCAAAGGTGTAAAGCCCCCGCTTAGAAAAGACATCGTCAGCACCACCATTTGGAAAATGGTTGAGATTCCTTTGGACGATTTCACGATGAGAGCCGATAATACAGCGAGGCTCATGGACGCTACGACGACGAAAAAACAGATTAGCGCCAATACCCCATACGATTTTCCCCAATCGACATGATAAACCATAACGGTTGTTCCGACGATGACCGCCGCCTGACAAATCGCAATAAAAGCATTACCGAGCACCTTGCCAAGTAAAATTGTAGATTCATGAATCGGCATGGCATTAAGGCGAGATAGTGTATGTTTATCCTTTTCGCCTTGCAGTGTCATCGCTGTGGAAAGGCCGGAGTATAACAAAAACATGACCAGCATCGATGCCGCATAATATTGCATAGCAGAATACTGGGAATTATTTGTTGCAAGATTGCCTAGCTTGACATGGCTAGCTGCCGGGGCAGCAACATGCTCAGACGAACCCTGATTTTGTGTAGAAGGTGCTGTTTCAGAACCGCTCGCTATCGCGATTGCCTGTCTTTGGTTTACGTTATCCAAGAAGGAACGAAGCACCATTTCGGCGGTCAAATTTTGCTCGTAATCGTTACCGAAAATCATTTCCCATTCGGCTTCCTTCCCCGCCATTACACGGGCACTGAAATCATCAGGGATGATCAGCGCAAATTCAGAAACGCCTGATTTAAGCCTTTTGACAGCTTGGTCGCGTGTCTGAACTGTTGAAGTGTGAATCAAATTCCCGAGGTCGGGAGAATGCAGAAAGCCTTCCATACTTGATTTCAAGGCACCTGAATCTCCCAGCACAACATCCACTTTCACCGGCTTGATGGTCCGGTCCTCCACTTTGAACGCTCCTGAAAGCGCTGAACCCAAGATGAATATGAGCAAGAGCGGCATAACAAACTGGATGGCCATGACATAACGCATACGAAACATTCGTAATACTTCATATTTTGCAATAATCCATAACGGCATCGCGCTCTCCCCCTAATCTCGTAAAGTTCTGCCGGTCAACGACAGGAATAAGGCTTCAAGATCCGGTTCTACCTGCACGAGCGATTGAATTTTGACGTTATGTTTGGATAAAATGAACAAAATGTCTTGCAAATAGGCTTGCGACGAACCGACCAGCAGTTCAAGCGCTTGCTCCTGAGCGTTGACTTGCTTGATTTTGGGATGATCCCGCAGCTCCTTAACCGCCTCTTCAGATAGATGCGCCACCTGCAGCACAATCTTGTTATCCTGCGCGACTTTGCCACGAAGCTCCTCTTGCGTACCGCAAGCGATCAGATGTCCGTGATCCATGATGCCGACACGCGTCGAAATCGCAGCTACCTCTTCCATGTAATGCGATGTGTAAATAATCGTAGAGCCCATGCGGTTCAAGGTTTTGACCGACTCCAGAATGTGATTCCGGGATTGGGGATCGATGCCGACGGTCGGCTCATCCATAATAATCAGCTTGGGATGATGCATAATGGCGCAAGCAATATTCAATCTCCTCTTCATTCCGCCTGAAAAAGCGTTCGGCTTATCGTTGGCCCGATCCGATAATCCGACGAATTCAAGCGCTTCTTTCACACGGCTCTGCAAGAGGGCGCCTCTTAAGCCATAGAGCCTGGCGAAAAACGTAACATTTTCTCTGGCGCTTAAACTTTCGAAAATGGCAAGTTCCTGAGGAACAAGACCGATAAGGCGTTTGACCTCCAACGGGTCCTTGGCAACGGACAAACCGTCTACAATCATTTCTCCCCCATCTATTTTGAGCAAGCCGCTTAGCATTTTGATGGTCGTGCTTTTTCCGGCTCCATTCGGCCCCAGCAGACCGAAAATTTCGCCTTCCTGGATAGATAAATTCAAATGATCAACGGATATTTGCTGGCTGTATTTTTTTACAACATTTTTAATTTGAATAAAACTCATAGGATCCTCTCCCTTTTCTCGACGGCTTGAATTACACTTATTGTACCTCATGGAAATGACATCTACAGGTAGATTAAGTCATTTAGCAAGGTGACAAAAGTCATAAGTACGCCATAAAACATGTAGACTCACTTGTCAATTATGCTATAATTTTCCTACACGCTTACAAAGGAAGGGAATCGCTTGTTACCTTTATTGCTTATTACCCGCTACACGCTTATTCTCATTCCAGCGATTGCCTCCATGTATCTAGAGAGCTACGCGTCTAACGGCACGTATGTGTTCTGTATTCTTCTATTCTTCTGGGTCGCCGAGCTGCGAAGAACGATTTTCAAGAGAGCTGTATGGATGCTTCTGATCGAAATCGCATTCAGCGGATGGCTAAGCTATACGTTTGACGGCTTATTGTTCATGATCTTTTACTCCACAATGCTGACTTATCTTCGTTCCTTTCATCGTCATCTCCGATTTTCTATCTTAGGTGTGCAATTGATCGCTTTAAATCTGAGTTTACAAGGCCAATCGAGCAATTCTTATGTGCTGGCCAATCTTCTCTTTTTTATCCTGGCGCTCCTATTGCTGCATATGAACCAGGTGGAACAAAACAAAGTGGATATCGAACTGCTCTATGATCAGCTGCGGCGGCAGCATTATGAGCTGGATGAAGCACGCATGCAGTTATTGGACTATGCCAAACAGGTTGAAAATATAGCCCAACTGGATGAACGGAACCGGATTTCCCGAGATATTCACGATGATTTGGGGCATCAATTAATTCGTCTCAAAATGATGATGGAAGCCGGCCTGCGGATTTTGCCAATTCAAATGGACAAAGGCATGGAGATGTTAACTTCCGTCAGGGACCAGTTGACTGAAAGTATGGAGCTGCTTCGATCAACGGTGCGCAAGCTGAAACCGGATGACGACTCCATGCAGTCGTTCACGCTTAATCGGCTTATTGAAGGACTGACCAAGGACAAAAGTATCGCGATTGAAGTTGATATTCAGGGAATGCCTTATGTCCTGTATCCAAGTCTCGCCTTCATTTTATACCGCAATGCCCAAGAAGCCATCACGAATGCAATTCGCCACGGCGGAGCAACTTCCGTTCAGATTCAATTAATTTATGAAACCAAGCAAATTACAATGAGCGTTTCGAATAACGGGCGACTCCCTGCCGCTCAAACCGTGAAAGGTCTTGGAATGACTGGCATGGAAGAGCGCAGCAAGCTTATTGGCGGTCAGCTTTACGTGGCCATGGACTCCGCTTTTACCGTGACAACCGTCTTGCCCACTTTTCGTTAAAAGAACGAATGCAAACGAAGAAAGAAAGGATTGAAACAACGATGATTCATGTTCTTATTACTGACGATGATCCGTTTATTCGAGAAAGCTTGCAATTGATAATTGGACTTGACCCAGACATTGCGGTTGTCGGTACGTGCAATCATGGCGATGAAGCTTTGGCTTTTATTCAGAGCGGTGTTCAGGTCGATGTTGTCCTTATGGACATTAGAATGCCCATTTGCGATGGCGTGGAAGGAACGTTGAAAATTAAACAAGCATATCCTGCGATTTCCATTCTGATTCTAACAACATTTGACGACGATGAGTTTATCGTTCAAGCGCTTCGCAATGGGGCTAGCGGCTATTTGTTGAAGAACATTTCCCCGGACCGTATCGTTCAAGGAATTAAAACGGTTGAGCAAGGCAATTTGCTTATTCATCCTGACATTGCCAAGAAATTAGCTACCTTCATCAGCCCTGCTCCCGCACCAAGCGTACCTCTGCCTGCCATGCTCCGGGAATACGGACTAACGGCCAGTGAACAAGCAGTAGTTGAGAAAATATCGGAAGGCTTATCGAACAAAGAAATCGCCCAGGAACTGTTCCTGAGCGAAGGGACGGTTAAAAATTATATCACTGAAATTCTCAGCAAGCTGAATCTCCGAGATCGCACGCAAATTGCTATCTTCTATTTAAAAAAACAATCCGGAGTCATCAGCTAGTGCAGCTATTTGTTTACTTTGACGACCTCGATATTCTCTTTGGAGGAGCTTCCCACCAGATATTCAGGCTGACTGTTGCTGTTCGTATTATTACTCTGAGTCAGCTTGAGTGTCGTGCGGAAGTAATGGCCGTTCTCGGCAAGTAAATAACTGTATGTATTGAGTTCAGGCAGTGCATCAATAATAATCGGGCTCGTCATGTACGGTATCTTTTCGATTTCATAATATCGGAAGCTCTCTACATAGTCTTTGAGTGCTTTAATTTTAATAGGGTCATTCTCGCCTGTGACCGTAACACCTTCATTATACATATAGGATGATTGCGGGGGCTCGCTCCCCCAAACCTTCTTCAATTCATCCTCTCCGACATAGATCTCTTCCGAATATTTCTCCTTCGCTTTGCGCAATCCAGCGGTAGGAACACCCATTCGTTCCACATCCTTTAATCGATAGTACGTCATCTCTGTTGTGTTCGTGAGGATTGGATAAGTGGCCCCTCGATAATCAAAGTACTGCACATAAGGGTATTGGAACACTATTTCTGTGTAATTGATATTATTCCCCTCAGTGGGTTGTTCTTGATTGATACGCGGATTAATATAGATCGTTTTGGAGCTTTCCTGCCAATTGACAACTGCCCCCAAATAATTTCCCAACTCTTTCACTGGCAAGTAGCTGCTATTGTTATAAATTAACGGCGGGTTCGTAAGCGTCACCTGCTGCCCATTCACTACAATCTTGAAATCATTTCTTAAATACGCGTCAACACGTTGCAGCACATCTTGCGCATAGACACCTGCCGTAAAGCATGTTCCCATCAAAGAACCTAAAAGAGCGATCGCAGACCATTTCTTCATTCTCATTTCCGAATTCTCCTGTCTTTAGCCATAGATTATTCCACATATTTCGGCAAACTCCTATATTTTCCTGCTTTTTTAGACAAATTGGGACCTTTTTCCTACTTGCATTCTACGAAACTCGTAAAACATTGCAGAGCGCACTCATTTATTTTAAAATAATTGAAAAACGCAAGTGAAATGAGGCAACTGACGATGAGCTTTACTGGATTTACACAACATGATTTTGATACGTTTGCTATAGAAGGTCTGGATGGACGAATGGAAGCCATTCGCGAGCGCATTCAACCTAAATTCAAAGCGTTAGGCGATTCTTTGGCGCAGGACCTCTCGCTTTTGGCCGGAACCGAAATGTTCTTACATATTGCCAAGCATTTAAGACGCAAAATTAATCCGCCGGTGGACACCTGGATGGCAATCTGCCCAAACAAAAGAGGCTATAAGCAAGTTCCCCATTTCCAGGTCGGCCTGTTCGATGACCGCGTATTTATCTGGCTGGCACTCATTTATGAGCTGCCTAATAAAAGCAATATCGCTACCGCGTATATGAATCAGATTGATCGTATCCAAAAGGAAATTCCCGCCGATTTCGTCCTGTCCTTCGATCATATGAAAAAGGATGTCACTCCGCTTGCTGAACTGGACCGCAGCGCATGGAACGATGCTCTGATCCGTTTCCGGGATGTCAAAAAAGTTGAGCTGCTGATCGGCAAAAACCTTCATTTCCAAGATCCAGTGCTGACCAAACCTGACGAACTTGAATCTCTGATTAAAGGCACGTTCGAAAAGCTGGTTCCCTTGTATCAACTGGCAGTCGACGCGAAATAACTCGAATTTTGGAATTTTTATGTAAAACTAAGGTTATTTTAAACTAAAATTAATCCCTCCTGCACAGACTATGTTCTGTAATTCCTATTATTTGGGAAAGGAGGCGTACACACATGAATCAGCATTATAGAAAAAAGCTTCTGGTGAGCACGATGGCCCTCTCGTTCGTCTTGGGAGCCGCTATGCTCCCGCCACTTTCCGCTTCGGCGCAAGCTCCTTCCGAGAAGCAGCAGGAGATCGTCTCTTCGCAGCAAGCTGATGAGAAAGGGCACGGGCGCCACAGCCGCAAATGGCCGATTATCGAGGAAGCCGCCCATGTCATAGGCGTTGACAAAGAAGTGCTCGTGAAATCGCTCAAGAGCGGCAAAAGCATCGTGGAGGCAGCCGCCGACAAAGGAATCAGCGAAGCCGACCTAACAGCCAAGCTCGAGCAACTCCGCACCGGGAAGATCGAAGTGGCCGTGAAGGATGGCAAGCTGACAGCCGACCAGGGCGAGCATATGAAGCAAAAACTTGGCGAGCATCTGAAGTTCATCCTCAACGAGAAGAACCTGCTGGACAGCCATGGCAGAAGCAAGTGGCACCGCTTCGGACTGAAGCCTGACACGGAAAAGCTCGCCAAAACGCTCGGACTGAGCAAAGATGAACTGCACGCTCAGCTCCGCTCCGGCAAGTCGCTCGCCGAAATCGCTCAGTCGAAAGGCATTTCCAAGGACAAGCTCGTCGCGTCCATTAAAGATCAGCTAACCCCTTCGATTGAGAAGTGGGTTGATCACAAGAAAGAGAAGAAAGCTAAGGAATAAGCATATTTAAAAGACTGCTCACTGTCATCTTTGATGGCGTTGGGGCAGTCTTTTTTTATCCAAATCATTCAACCAACGACTCTTTATCGCCCCGCCAGTGTTCTTCTCAGGCTTTTTCAGCTTGGGTACGATGTTCGTGTCCCTACGTTCGATCGGGGTCGTCTTGCCCCTGAATGCGGCGCTGACGCGCTGCGTAATAGGAAGCTTCGCGGCGATGGGAGCGTTTCTGGATTGACGTTGCAGTGCTTGTGCGCAGGAATCGGCTCAGGATTACCTGCCTTTCATCCGTAAAGGGAACTGCAGGGCACTAAGTTGTCAAAATTGTGGAGTTCCCTAAGCATCAAAAAAAGCTGCACACCCGCCCTCTCTACCGAGAAAGGCTAGTGTACAGCTTTTCATTTGCTCTAAGCCGTTTGCTGTTGGACGCGCGTCTGGCGGTCAACCAGCACGAAGCGCTGCAGCAGCAGAATCGCCGCCAAGCAAAGCACGCCGCCGATAATAAACGGCAAGGAATGCGCGATGGCGAACACCGCTCCGCCAAGCAATGGGCCGGCGATGCGGCCCAGGCTGTCCATGGAAGAGCTGAGGCCTGTCGCGACGCCTTGACCGACTTTCGTACGCTGCGTAATCAGCGACGTCACACAAGGCCGTATCAGCGCGTTCCCCGCGCCGAATACGGACAAGTAAATCGCAGCGGTGACTACGCTGCTGGAGTACAGCAGCAGGAAGAAGCCAGCTGCTGAGAGCAATAAGCCGATGCCGATCACTTTCTGCTCGGCACCCTGCTTGACCAGGCGGCGAACGACGCCGCCTTGAATCAACGCGCCGACGATGCCGCTGGCAAGGAACATCATGCCGATATCAAATGGCGTTGCGCCGATCTTGTCCATTTGATAATACTGAAGTGTCGCTTCTAAGCCGGCTAGTGTAAACGAGACGAAAAAAGATAACACATACAGATACTTGGAAGCTCCGGAGAATGCGGTCCATCGTGAAGGAGCTTTCTCCTTCACGGAAGATCGCTTATTTGCCGGCAGCGATTCCGATAGGATCGCAAAAGCAAATAAGAACGAAGCAAACGCCAGGATCGAAGCTGCGAAGAAAGGCACATAAGTCCCCCAGCGGCTTAGAATGCCTCCAAGCGCCGGCCCGAAGATAAAACCTAAGCCGATCGACATGCCCACCATGCCCATGCCTTTCGTCCGATTCTCGGCAGTTGTAATGTCCGCCACGTAAGCGACAGCGCAAGCTGTGGCAGCACCTGAGAATAAGCCCCCCAAGATACGTGACACATACATGATCCACAGATGCCCATTGGCAAATCCGAAAATCAAAAAGCTGATACTAAAACCTAGCAAGCCAATCAAGATGATAGGTCTGCGTCCAATACGGTCCGACACCGCGCCCCATATCGGAGACATCAGAAAGGAAGCCGCAGAGTAGACTGATAGCAACAACGCGTTATGATACTCAGAGCCGGCTCCTTTGACAACTTCCGGCAGGATGGGAATGATAATGCCAAACCCTACGAAAATGGTCATCAACAACAACATGATGATTCCAATCTGTTTATTCATGATGCTTATGAGCCTCCAAACCAAACATTTTTCCTTATCGTACCATACCTTTTTTGGGGATGGAAATGAACATTTGAAGAACAAGTAACAGTACGAGGACTGAACCGCTCATCAAGAAAGGCGCATGATAGCCATATACATCCCAAAGCTTGCCGGAAACAATCGGGCCGACGATCATACCAAGCCCTTCAATCGTCAGGAAAAATCCCCATACCGCCCCTCTTTTCTCAGGCGGGATCGCTGAAGCAATCAATGCATTCCAGGAAGGTATGATAAACGCATAGCCGATTCCAAGCAGGGCTACCAATACATACAGTATGGTCATAGACTTGGCATATGTAAACAGCAGCAGCGCTGCGGCGCTTATCGTAAATCCCGCTATCAAAAACGGACGTATGCCTCGGCGATCCACCCATTTCCCCATCGGAACTAAACAAATGACCGTGACAGCACCTCCGGCAATCAAAAACATACTGTATTCGAAGGAGGAAAGCTTTAACACCTCTTTGGCATACAGGGTTAAAATCGGTGTCAATATACCGAGAGCAAACGTCTGCGCGAACATCGCGGGAAACATCAGCGGACTAACAGACATCGATCGCCTTACTTCACTCAGATAAACTGAAATTCGCTGAGCAAGCGGCGCTTTCTGTATTTTAGCATGCGTCAAGACCTTTTCAATCGCCACATCCTCAGTTGAACTTTTCCTAGGCAGCATCAGTGCTACAAGCACTACAACCGTCATACAGGCAATTAATAAACGAAATGCCATAGTGTAGTGATTTTCGCCTACAAAAAAGTTGATCGCTACCGGACCCAGCCCGACACCTGATAACCATGCCATGTAAACGACGCTCATAATCGTCGCTTTGCCATCCTCTCCCGCCACTTCCGTCGTGCCTGTAATTACGCAAGGCCATAGCGGAGCTGTACCAAAGCCAAGCAGCGCACAGCCGGCTATCATCCATATATATTGGGACGTCGTCGCCATCAGGATTACGGATATAAAGGTCAAGAGCACACCTGTGAGCATGGTTGTACGGTAACCGAGTTTATCAATAATCCAGCCAACGGGCGTGCGCAGCACATTATCACCGATATATTGCGCCGCAAGTGTCCAACCGATAATAAACGCGGATGCGCCAAGCCCTGTTTTCATATATACCGGCAATATGGTAATGAGCAGTGCACCCTTCACAAATTCGACGATAAACATAATAATTAACAATTCGATCACAAATGGGGAAAACAGCTGGTTTTTCCGCCATTTTTGTCTCAAAATCATGGGATTTCTCCTTATTTGGCCGTATTTTAACAAGTGTTGTTAGTTTTTCCCCAATTTGCACAAACTATTTTCAAAAAATTAGCTTGCATGAAATCTCTAGTTTGATATACTCATTTTGTTTGTTGCAACTTTCGACAAGCAATCCACGATAGAAGGGAAGCGATAATCAGGTGGATCATACCCGTACCCCCCTGTTCAATGCATTGCTCAAGCATGCTGAAAGAAATCCGATTCAATTTCACATTCCTGGCCACAAAAAAGGAGTCGGCATGGACCCGGAGTTTCGTTCCTTTATTGGAGACAACGCGCTGTCCATCGACCTCATCAATATAGCACCGCTGGATGATCTCCATCAACCGATGGGTGTCATTGAGGAAGCCCAGAAGCTAGCTGCGGACGCCTATGGCGCCGACCATACGTTTTTCTCCGTACAAGGAACAAGCGGAGCCATCATGACGATGATTATGACCGTCTGCTCCGAGGGCGATAAAATTATCGTTCCGCGAAACGTACATAAATCCGTACTTGCCGCGATTATATTCGTAGGCGCTAAGCCAGTGTTTATTCAACCAGCTCGTGACAAAAACTTAGGAATCGACCACGGTATTCCGACTCGTTCTGTCCGCAGAGCGCTCGAAAAGCATCCCGACGCCAAAGCTGTCTTGGTCATCAACCCGACCTACTATGGTGTATGCACGAATTTAAAAGAGATCGTTGATCTGGTACACAGCTATAACATGCCGGTTCTTGTTGATGAAGCGCATGGCGTGCTCATTCACTTCCATGACAAACTGCCGATGTCCGCTATGGAAGCAGGCGCCGATATGGCAGCGACTAGCGTTCATAAGCTAGGCGGGTCCATGACGCAAAGCTCCGTCTTGAACGTAAAAGGAAATCGCGTAAATCCGAAGCGGATTCAAACGATTATCTCTATGCTAACGACGACTTCTACGTCCTATATCTTGTTAGCTTCGCTGGACACAGCCCGCAGGCACTTGGCTTTGAACGGATATGAAATGGCGGAACGTACAATTGCCCTTGCTCAGTATGCAAGAAAGCAAATTAATGAAATCGAGAACCTCTACTGTTTTGGAGAAGAAATTCTCGGCGAAGAAGCGACTTTCACTTATGACCCGACGAAAATATGTGTCCACGTGCGAAAGCTCGGCGTCACGGGCTTCGAAGTCGAGAACTGGCTGCGCGAGCACTACAATATCGAAGTCGAAATGAGCGATATGTACAACATTCTCTGCCTCATTACGCCGGGGGATACGCCTGAGAACATTGAGACTCTACTAGAAGCTCTGCGCAAACTCTCGCATATGAATGACGATGTTGTTGAAGTCAAAGAGGTTGTCATTAAAGTTCCTGCTATTCCTCAATTAACGTTGACACCGCGTGACGCTTTCTATGGCGAGACCGAAATTTTGCCTTTCAAAGATTCCGCCGACCGGATCATCGCTGAGTTCATCTATGTTTATCCACCGGGAATTCCGATTTTGCTTCCAGGTGAAGTCATCACGCAAGAGCTTATTGATTACATCGTCGAGCATGTTGAGGTTGGACTTCCTGTCAAGGGCCCTGAGGACCGCAGCGTTCAAAACGTCAAAGTTATCGTCGAGACACAGGCGATATTCTAAGCCTATAACTGATAGGTATATATTGTAAAACCGTTTACATGATGCTATGATGTTGGTGATGTTTAGCGAATGAGGTGATCAAGGAATGGCTCAAAGCGCTTATATTAAATTCGTAACAGGCTCCCAAGTACCCGCACTCACCTTGGATGAACTCAAGGACAGGCTTTTGCATTACCGTGAGCAGCTCAGTCTGACAGCCAAGCAGCTTGGCTGGGAATATGACGAGGCCGGATTCCCTTATACCATTGAGACGAAGCCGGAAGGCGAAGGCAAATGGTTCTATCTGAAGGGTATCAATCCTTTATACAAATATATCGTGATTGGTGTCGGCAGCGAGAAGGTTCAAGAGGAAGACCGGCATTATGTTCAAGTCGTATTGCCTGACGACGCCACTCATGGCGACAAGAGCAAAGGCAATGAGTTTTGCAAATACCTTGGCAAACTGTTGAAAGCTGAACTTCATCTATTTAATGGCAGAATCATGTACTTCAATCCTCGAAAATGACATTTTACACGAACGGGGCTGTCCCAAATGGTTCATTCAAACCATTAGGACAGCCCCGTTTCATAATAAATAGTGAAAGGGCTGCCCTTCAGTAGATCACCTACTGACTGGACAGCCCTTCCTTATGTATAGCTCTTATTCTTCGCCTTCTTGAGCTACGATCTCATTGTAAATGGTCACTACGCGTTCCCATTCTTCTTCATCCTCAATGTTGACTAGGAAGGCATCGTCGCCGTCTTCCTCAACACGGAAAATGACGCCGTCCGCTTCAGGATCATTGCGATCAAGCAATACCGCATAAGCTTGCTCTTGAGATTGGAAGGTATACACCATAACCATCTCGTGCTCTTCACCGTTCTCGTCCGTTACGATAAAAACATCTTCCCCATGCTCGTGATCGTGGTCACAGTCCGGGCCGTGTACATGATCGTGCTTCTCATCGCTCACAGGCAGAACCTCATTTCGTCGAATAATTAGTTACGTCATTATCCTAACATTTTCATATTCAGAGGTCAAACCACTTTCTTGCGAGCTTATCCTATTCGGATTGGATCTGCTTCTCGGATACGACGGAATAGTCGCTAGCACCTGTCGCTTGCATCGCAAATTTCACAACATAAGTGCCTGCTTCGTCAAAAGAAACGCCATACAAAGGCACCTTCAGCCAGAAAGACTCTTTGGAATCTGTGATGGCTTTCACTACAGGAGTAACCACACTTTTGCCGCTTGGCGATACAATGGAAACTTTGACAGAGGAAATGCTTGTTTTCAAATTATCCACTTGTGCAAACACAATAAAATCCGCTTGCTTCCCGCGCTCAACGACGCCAAATGGAACGATGGCTGAGTCTTTCCGCACTTCTGTTGTAAAGAACAAGTGCACGTTCGGTTTGTACAAATAGGCCGTCTTATTGGTGTTATCCCATTTCACCAGCGCTTGCAAGGCATCGCTAACCGCACGTAAAGGTAAAACGGTGCTGCCATCAACGATAAGAGGCGGAACATCCGAATCCCCGAACTCCGATGTCGTATCGTTGACGACCAGTCGGGCAATGTTAAATCCCTTATAATCCCCCCATATCGACGAGGCCACCACTGCAGCCGTACTTAGAACAAAAAACACCAGCATCAACGTAAATATCCGCTGAACAACTTTCATTTTGAATAACCTCCAGCTCTCGTTAGTAAACTTTATGTCTGCATCTTTATACTCCGAAGGTTAAAAAGAGTTGCGATGATTTTATAATTTTGATAAAAATGATAGAACGCGTTGGTTGTACGCCTCCGGCTGCATGTTATAAGACCCGACATGCCCCGCTTTTTGTGTGAGCCATAGCTCAAAAACGTCTGGATGCCGACGCCACATCCCTTCACTATTTGACCAAGGAATCGCATCGTCATCTTTGCTGTGTATGAAAAGAATCGGCCTCGGATAAATGTGATCAACGGCCGCAAGCGCATCTACATGCCGGGGATTAATCCCTATCAGCCTTGGCAAAATGCCCAAAATCAAAGGCGTGAACGGAAACCTTGGCAGTTTCGACCACACCGGCAAGTTATCTCGCAAGTATGGGCTTAGCTGGCTAAAAGCACTATCTGTAATCACCCCCGTAACGGAGGATTCTTCCGCTGCAGCTAATAATGACGTGCTTCCTCCCATCGAGAAGCCGAGCAAGCAAATTTTACTAGGGACATGCTCCCGCACCCACTGAATAGCCCCCAACAAATCTTGCTTCTCCAAATATCCGACAGTCGTCAAGTTGCCTTCCGAATTGCCCGAATTGCGAAAATCAAACATAAGCACATGATAGCCGTCATCAACGATCGCCTTCGTTAAAGCAAGCGCCGGCAGCCCCTTTTCCAGTCGTGTACCCGCATATCCATGTGACATAATGACCGTCGTTGCCAACTCCCCTTGGGGTGCGGAAGGCGATTTAAAAAACCATCCATCCAGTGCAACGTCCTGCGATTGGCTCGGAAAAACAATATCCTGCTTCTGCAAGCCATATTGCTCAGGAAACTCATCGACGATTTTTCGTTTCGGATGTGTTAACTGCCAACCTACATAGGTAGAAATACCCACCAAAATCAAGCCAATCGTCACGATCAGCGCTCCAATTAAATACCAAATCATCCCAATATCATCACCTTAAATGAATTAAACTTATGTATACATCGTACTTTAAGCTTATACGCCATACATATAATGGTTGAAATCGAACAACCTCCCATGCTACATTAGAAAAAGATGTTTTTTGTCGAAAAATGGGGGCGGCTGAATGAGTTTGCAAATTCAAATGTTGGGAACCGGCAGTGCTTTTGCCAAAACATTTTATAATACAAGCGCATTAATCCGTTCAAACGAAAGAAATTTACTCATCGACTGTGGCTCAACAACGCCAAGATCACTATACGACATACAGCTACAGCCCGATCAAATCGATGGCATCGTGATTTCACACATTCATGCCGATCACGTTGGCGGATTGGAAGAAATGGCTTTCCGCTTATTATATGAAAGCAACCAGAAGAAAACAAAGCTCTACCTGACTCAAGCAATTGCAGATACGTTATGGGAGAACACTTTGAAAGGCGGCATGTATAATCCGGAAGACGGCTATCATTCCCTCGAGGATTATTTTGACGTCATTGTGATTGAGGAACAAGTGCCTGTTGTCATAGGCCCTGGTTTAACCATTGAACTTGTGCCCACACTTCATATTTCCAGCAAGCCCAGCTACTCGCTGTTTATCAACGACCGAATCTTCTATAGTGCGGATGTCCGCTTCAGTGAAGAGCTGCTCATTCACGAAGTTGCCGCCAAAAGAAACTGCCATACGATTTTTCATGATTGCCAGTTAAGCGGCCAAGGTTTCATCCATGCTACACTTGACGAATTGCTTACGTTACCTGAGCATATTCAGCAGCGGATCTATCTCATGCATTATGCCGACAATATGAGCGATTTCATTGGCAAAACCGGCCATATGCGGTTTGCCGCCCAGCACGAAATTATTGATCTCCCAGAATAATTATCATCATGGAACCTTAGGAATTCAACCCCCTGAAGGTTCTTTTTTCGCGAAAATCCGTCTTTATTTCCTATTCTTTTTGCCTGAAAGCAGGATTTGGGTAAGAGACAGAGAACATGTCACAAGAGTGGTTATTCTGGACATCGTAATTTGCAGGAGATGATACTTTGATAATCAATTGGATTCTTTTTGCTTACGCATTTGTTTTCATGCTATATACGACAGTACTCCACACTTCCATTAACACTCCTTTACAAATCCTTCTCGTTTTACTGTACTTGATAAGCTTCCGTATTCCATTCAAACATGCAGGAATGCCATGGCTTCGCCTACTGATCATTGGCTTCTTACATTACATAGGTCATTTAAACTTGATCTTCCCTCTATACATACTAACGCTGCTTTACGATATTTATACAGAAGAAAATCGCAAAAAATCGTGGGTGCTGTCCGCGTCCTACGCACTTATTTTTTTAGGCAATGTTTATCTTATTAAAGGGCTATATGACTTGCTATGGATTTATGCGATTGAATGCTTGCTGCATTTCACAACGGTTGCATTGCTTACGAAAGCAACCTATTCCACGCTCAAACAAGCTGATCGATTGAAAAAGGAACGTTACTTATTTACGCAGCAAGATTCGCTAACAGGCCTTTACAATTATGAAGAGTCCCATCGCCGGCTTGAGCAGCTCATTCGTCAGAAACAGGGGTTGGTCCTGATTCTGATCGACTGCACGGATTTGAAATCGATGAATACGACCCGCGGTTTTCAGGCTGGAAACTTTATCTTGAAGCAGATGGCGGAGCTTCTCCAAATCTTGTTTAAAGATGCGCTCTTCATAGCGAGATACGGCGGTGATGAATTCGCAGTCGTTATGCCGCTAGTAGCTGACCAATCAGCCACCTCTTCTTTAAAACTAAAGCTGGACTCCGAACTGCCCAAACTGACTGGGATCCAAATTACATACGGAATTGCTTCCTATCCGCTGGACGGCTTGACGAAAGATGATCTGATCTTGTTAGCTGAGAATAACTTATTTACGAAGAAACGGGAGTCTTGGCTAAAACGTGAAGAGCATATGCTTCGATCCGATAAGCTAAGGGTAATCGGCGAATTGGCTTCCGGTATGGCTCACGAAATACGGAACCCGCTTACAACGGTCAAAGGATTTCTGCAAATCTCCAAAGCAAACGGTTACAATATAGAAAATTGGTACAGCTTGATTATGGAAGAAATTGATCGCATGAGTGATTTAACCGGTGAATTCCTGCAATTCTCCAAGCCTCATAGCATCGATTTTCGCGTCTACTCCTTGCACGAGTGTGTGCTCAGGGTCATTGCGCTGATGGAGTCGGAAGCAACCCGATTCGGCCATCAAATTCATTACAAAGAAGCGACGGAACCCGTCCTAGTCTTGATGGATCAAGATAAAATGATTCAATTGCTTCTCAATCTCGTAAAAAATGCCTGCGAAGCCATGGAAGAAAACGGTGTCGTACACATGCAATTAACGTCTGATGCCAAAAGCGTGACGGTCGTCATTGCCGATAATGGTCCAGGGATTCCGAACGAACAGTTAGAGAAGATTTTCCATCCATTCTTCACGACCAAAGAATCCGGCACAGGGCTTGGTTTATCGATCTGCTACAAAATCGTGCAAGATCACCAAGGAACGCTGGAGGTGGAGAGCGAGCTTGGCACCGGCACACGATTCATCATTACTTTCCCATTGGCGCAATAACATCGTCATAGCAAAAAAAAGGCGCTGTTGTTACAGCGGCTTTTTCATTCTTACGTGCAGAATGCCTGCGTCGTAGAATGGTTCTGTCGAGATGACATGATAACCTAATTGACTATAAAAGCCTTCAGCCTGGCACTGCGCATCCAGAATGGATGACGTGCAGTTCAATTCGCGGGCTTGCTGCTCCATAGCCAGAATGATTTGCTTGCCGAGGGATTGGCCTCTATATTCTTTCAAAACAGCTACACGCTGCAATTTGGCGGTTTGGGGCTGGTATTCATACCAACGGGCTGCGGCTACCGGTTGTTCGCCGTCTAGAATAAGAAAATGATGGCTGGCTTCCGGCGATTCATCCTTTTCGTCCATCTCCAAATGTTCAGGCACTTGCTGCTCGTCTACAAATACTTTGAAACGAACCTTAAAGCAATCTTTCAGTTGATCATGACTAGTAACGCGAATGATTTCCATGTGGACTTTCTTCCTTTCAATGAATATTCCTTGATCTTATCTCATTCAAGAAAGGATGTCCACACACGTCAAAGCCTACCTCTTTTTCTCCAACAAATAGCTCGATGCCCCGATGGCTACCCCCAAAATCGCACCGCCCAAAACTTCCCGCGGCAAATGCCCCAACCTCTCCTTCAAAGCTTTCCGTCTGCGAGCATGATATAAACCCGGATGCTGCTTAGCTAACCGCTCTACCTGCACATCAATTTCATTCACTTCTACGGCAATCTCCCCAGCCGCATGACGAACTCCCATGGCATCGTACATGACGACAGCGCCAAACACCGAGGTAATGGCAAAATCAACGGCAGAGAGCCCTCTTTTCATAGCGATATAAGTAGCTAAAGCCGACACACCGGCGGAGTGTGAACTGGGCATTCCACCGGTTTGAATGAGTTGCGACCAATCCCACTTCTTCGTTGTCATATAAGTAAGAGGCATTTTTATCGCCTGTGCGGTACCGATTCCTAGCAATGCTGTTATAAGCGCTCTATTCATTCTGCTCACCTCTCTTTTAGCATCCATCACAGGTTTAGATTCTATTCGTAAATTTTGATACAATAGGAGTGTTAGCTTACGAAGAAAGTTTTCCTGCGAAAAACTCCAAGCCTTTGCTAGCGACGTCAGTTTTCTTATGAAAACTCTAAGGAGTGTGAATGATGAATATCGCTTTTTTCCTTTTACCGAAATCCGAAGTTATTACAACAACATTACAAACAACGCTTCGTCAGACACTTGAGCGTATGGAATATCACCGTTATACCGCGGTACCGATATTATCCGACGATGGCCATTATGTAGGGACCGTCACCGAAGGCGATTTGTTATGGTTTTTGAAAAATTCGGAAGGCGTATCGTTTGAGAATGCGCACCGACATTTACTTTCTGAGGTTCCGCTGCGCGTGCAGAATAAACCGGTTCATATCCATGCGGACATGGTGGATCTCATTGATTTAGCCAAAGTACAAAACTTCGTGCCGATTGTTGATGATTCCGATAAATTCATCGGCATTGTGCGAAGAAGCGAAATCATTGAATATTGTGCGAAGCAAGTTGTGTTCAAATCCCCCTCCGCTGCAGGAGAGAGATAGGCACAGCATTCCGGACTTGCCCTTTTTCCACTCTCATCCATTTTATCCAAAATCGCGTCTTTGTGGTCCTTTTGTCCACGCAATGGAATCTCGGAAGATCGGGTCCGTTCCTTCCAGGAACGGATCACCCGCTTCCCCCGCTGCCAAATCTCATTACTCCCCCCCTTTCACATTTCTTATTTCCCAAGCAGAAACGCTCCTTCCACCAGCAAAAACATCGCCACCCACAGCAATTTCAAGATATCTTCCTTGCTTCCTGAATCCGCCAGTTTCCCTTAAGCCATGGATAGGGTCAGCCTTCCAGAGACAGACTAAGAGGAAAACTTTGCTTGGAAAGGAAGGATATCCTTGAATCCAATGAGCCAGAACAAGCAATGGCTGCTAGATAAACTTGGCCCTTCCGACGATTTGGAGCATCGCATGATGCAATCCAATCATATTCAGGCCGAAATTTTATTTATTACCAATATTTGTGACAGCAGTTTGATCCGGGATGAGATCATTCAACCCTTTTTCCAAATGAAACAGGAAGCTGAGTATGAAAATTATTTACTCTCTTTTCCAGGCTGCAATCGACCCGCTTCCAATGTTGATGCTCTGAACAAAATTACTTCGGGCCATGTCGCCATTGTGCTCAGAGAGCGTATTCTGCTCTTCAATGCTGCACAGGTAAAAGCCGCCGCGTTAAGCGATGCTCAAGTGGAAGCAACGATTCAAGGCCCGCAGACAGGCTTCAGCGAGCACATTGATACAAATATCAACTTGATCCGCTTCCGCTATCAGAACAATTCCTTGCGCGTGGAGTGCTTGGAGCTCGGACGGTTATCCAAATCCAGATTATGCATCATGTACGATGATTTGCAAGTCGACCGTCAGGTGCTTGAGCAAGTAAGAAGACTGATTGATGAGATCAAAGTTGACACTTTGCAATCGACTAACGAGCTTATCCAACTTTTAAACAAACAAAAATTTTCTATCTTTCCCACCTTCCTCACGACAGAACGTCCTGACAGAGCCATTCTAAATCTCTCGCAAGGAAAAATAATTTTAATGCTTGAAGGCACGCCCTTTGTTCTGATTCTGCCTGTTGTGTTTTACGATTTCTACTCGGCGATGGATGATAACTATCAGCTTTCTTTAGTCAGTTATTTTCTGCTTATCTTACGCTATATTGCGTTGTTCCTAAGTTTGATTTTACCTGCTGCCTATGTCGCGCTTACTGCCTATAATCCGGAAATATTCCGGGTCCAGGTTGCGCTGTCCATTGCCGGGAGCCGGGCTTCTGTGCCTTATCCGGCGTATGTCGAAGTCTTGCTCATGTTGATCCTGATGGAGCTATTATTGGAAGCAAGCATCCGTTTGCCGAAGTCCGTTGGGTCCACAGCGACTACCGTTGGCGGATTAATTCTGGGACAAGCCGCTACTTCCGCAGGCTTAATCAGCAACATCATGATCATCATTGTATCGACGGTGGCGATCTCCAATTTTGTCGTCCCCGTCAATTCAATGAGCTTCGCCATGAGAATCATGAAATATCCACTTGTCCTGCTGGCATCCATGTTAGACATCACTGGCGTCGTACTTGGACTTATTGGCATGACAGCCTATTTGTCAAATTTAAGAAGCTTTGGCGTTCCTTATTTACGCTTATTTTTCTACCGAAAATAAAGCGAGTCCTACGAGTCTCAATTGAGTGGGGTGATTGCACCGATGGTCCGTTATTTTTACTATTTGGTTTTATTAAATATGCTGGCGAATATCATCCTTTTCGTGCCTCGCATTCTGCTCTCACACAGATTTGAAGGAAGTATGCTGGCGTTGGTTCTGTCCATACCGATCGGTTTCACCCTCTTGTATGTGTTCGTCAAATCAATCGCGAAGTTCCCCGGACAGGGTTTCCCGGAAATATTAAAACAACACGCGCCGCGATGGGTGCGTATTCCCATTTTGATCTATTTCATTGTTATCTGGTATTTGGCCGGGATGATCACGCTGATTGCATTTAGCGAGATCACAAAAAAATATATTAATCCGGACATTTCATCGATGTTAATCGTGCTGGCTTTCGTGACTGTTGTCGGCATGATTGCCCGTTTGAAATCGGAATCCGTACTTTTTTGCATGGAAATCTTACTGGTTACCAATGTCCCCGTTATTGTATGGGTCTTGTATAAAGCCGTAACGAACGAAGCCATGCATTATGATGCTTGTTTTGAAATTGCCACTCATATTCTGAACAGGCCAACATGGGACTCCATATCTGCTGGCACCTACATTTTCACAGGGTATACGAATTTAGTTATCTTCAACAGGCTTCTTACACCAAATAAAAAAATCCCCTTACTCTGGACAATCCCGATTGTTGGCACTTGTGTTTTGTTAACGAGCTTCCTGATTCCTGCGGGCTACCATGGAACAATGGCCGTGAATACTTACATTTACCCTTGGATTTCAACCTCAGATTCTATGCGGGTAGAATTTGGTTTAGTCGAAAGGGTTTTATTTATTTTCATGCTGCTGTACACCAATATTAGCTTGGCCGGTTCCTTTATTCATTGGCATGTGGGGATTGAATTTATTAAAGAGCTGATTCCTAGCCAGAAAGAAAAAAGCTACTTCACTTGGGCTGTAATAGCCCTTATGGGAGGGGTCACGTTTCTCCTCAGCTACTTTTTCAACGACAACTCTCTATTCAATTTCGGCACTCTTTATTTAAATGTGAGGTTGGTTTCTGAAATTGCCTTGGTGATCATCATCGTTATTTTTGCCAGGAGGAAAATGGCGTGAAGAAATGGCTCATCATCCTGCTGCTCTTGTGCCTGTGCGGAGGGTGCGGCTTCAAGGATATTGACAAACAATTTTTTGTTGTTTCCATTGGCATTGATAAATCTGAATATAAAGATATGAAATATCGGATATCGCTGAAATTAGCCGTTCCTGGAAATAGTCTCGATAATAGTTCCGCGCAATACGAATTGATCACACAGGATGCCAACTCCATCACAGAGGCTGTTCGATTGCTGAAGTCTAAGGTCGACAAAGAATTGGATTTCGGTCATGCCAAAATTATTATTTTTGGGTATCCGTTTCTGAAGGAAAATGGCATAAATGAATTGGATTGGCTCAATCGCCGCAGAGATATCCAACTTGTGTCCTGGGTTGCTGTCGGACAACCTTCAGCAGAAGCCGTATTGGGAACAAAAATATCCCATGAGAGGATGCCTGGCAACTCTTTGCTGCTAAGCTTTGGGAAGACGGGGGTAGAATCCGGTTATGTGGTTTCCGAGTACCTATTCAACTTTTATCGCAAAAAAAAAGAACTGGGATTAGATCCCATTCTCTCCATTGTGGAATCGGCTAACAATCATTTTACGATTAACACTGCCGTCCTTTTCGATAAGGAGAATGTAAAGCTTACACTAAACTCGAATGAAACACGACTTTTTAATATTATAAAAGCAAGTATTAACAAAGTTGAAATTGAAGCGCCCTTCCAGGATTCGAAATTTTTCGTTTCGGTGGATAACATTAATTCAAAATATCACATTCGCATTCCCAAAAATGGACCTCCTTATGTCGATATGCACATTAAGATGAGAGGTGTCATTGAAGAATCGGCATCAGGCCCCCTCGAAATCAATCAGCTTTCGCAATATGAAGCGGCGGTTTGCCAATCCTCTGAAGATAAAATAGTCCGGCTTTTGAAAAAATTTCGAGATAACAACCTCGATCCTCTTGGCTTCGGATTGAAGTATCGATCGCGTCACTTCGGAACCGTAGAAGAGGAATGGCATACATGGCAAGCTCTTTATCCCGAATTAGAGTTCCGCGTCGGGGTCGAAATGAAGCTCGAAGGGGTCGGCGTGATCAAATAATGATCGGGTCTACGAGTCGTTTCAACCTTAGCAGCATTCCCTTGATCAGACATCCATTTATGTAAATGATCAGGCTGAATTCCGAGTTGATTCATCAGATGATGAATATCTATTTCTCTCATACACTACACCCCATCTATGGTTTGTCTCTTTACGTTTTACTCTTCTTTACTTTATCGGTCAGATTCGATTATGTAAATAAGTGCATATTGTCGAATCGCCTAAAGAATCCATAAAACGCGTCACCGAAAAAACAAACGAAAAGCGTTTTGTTTCGACAAAAAACCAAAAAGAGCTGCACGGGCAGCTCTTTTATTTGGGTGATGATCTCTTATGTTATTGCAGCTGTCCACTTGAAGAGGCTTTGGATGAGACAAATTCGCTGGCCCAATCGACCATGCCGTTCATTAACGTCAATATCAGATTGACAGCGTCCTTCTCTGTTAATGTCCCGTTGTTGGACTGGCTGCTGACATACTGGGATGTTTTTTGTTCCAGCTTTTCAACCAAATCCTTAATTTTCAATAGTTCATTGGCTAAGTCTGAGACTTGCTGGCCGTTAGCGCCATTTTGTCCGGCTTGCTGGCCTTGTGCTTGGTCCTGACCTTGAGATTGTCCTTGAGGCTGTCCCTGATCTTGTCCTTGTCCTTGGGCCTGACTTTGAGTTTGATCCTGGTTCTGTCCTTGATCTTCACCCTGCGCTTGCGATTGACCGGAATTCGAAGCTTGCTGCTGATTTTGGCCACCTTGCGAGCTTTGGGATCCGCCTAACAACATTTTCTTTACCTGTTCGAGCTCAATTAGCACTAAGTCGTTCTGTTTGGTGAGTTCATCCATCTGCAGTTTGAGATCCTGTGTTTTGATCATGTTGTCATGAATGCTCCTTCCTTTATTTCACGGCACCGCAGGCGATTCGTTTACCAGAATTTCCGGATGGATCCGTCTTCAAATCATCCTCTTTCTCATGAATGACAAGAGAGGTTCCCCCTGGCTTAAACAACGAATTTGGCTTGTCAGGAAGCAGCACCACGGATTTGGTGACCGTACTCAAACGGCCATTTCCCTGCTGATCTACGACCAAGTTAGGAAGGTCCCCAGCATGCGCACCTTTGGGATTAAGAAAACCATGCTCTTTATGCATCGGGTTAAAATGAGCACCTGCCGAATCAAATGTCGGCGCATCGCAAGCGGCTTTTTCATGAATATGAAAACCATGGGCCCCAGGCGTTAGTCCGCTTACTTGCAAATCAATTTGTACACCCTCTGGAGCGGCTGCCAGTTGCGCCTTTCCAACCGTTTGTCCGCTTGCCCCAATTAATGTAACCTCTAGAGGTGGCGTAGAGCCAGCTTCTGCTGTTGCCGTACTTTTCACGCTTTGACAGCCTGTCAGCACGAATAGCCCCAAACTCACAGTCACAACAATTTTTAATGATTTCATGACGTATCTTCGTCCTCCCGAAAACTTAGCATTTTACATAATCTACCCTTAGGATGCACAACTGCCTTCTGCTGTAACCGTATAACAAAAATAAAATTTTCATCTATGCTCAAAAATAGTAAAAAACCCGCAATCATCCGATCGCAGGCTTCTCATCATTTATTTCCCCTTATAGAATGGTCATCAATTTGGCTATAATTTGTAGATTTTCAAGCTTTCGCTTGTAAAAATGGAACTCTACCTTCGTATGCTCGACGGCATCTTCCATTCTTAACACTTGCTGCTGCAAATCTTTCGTGTAAGGCCACATTTCAGCTTGGCGCTGCTGTTCATTTTTCCCTGTCACCAATCCGTCACCAATGACCTCACATTCCTTCGTCAATAGCTCGTGCTTGGCCCAACTAAGCTCAGATACCGCATCCACATAGATCGCTTCAGCTTGCTTGAGCAGCTCAGGGACTAACTGTAATTCCAAAATAACATCCGACCGGTTCATTCGGACTCCTCCTAAGAGTTTTCGTAAGAAAACTATCTTTATAGCGTGCTCAGCTTAGTCATTCATAAACTTTCGCTGCTTGCCTCATGTATATTCATAGAAAAATAAAACATGCTCATTAGAGAAATCCGGCGAAAATAAGTCATTTAAGCACAAAAACCGAGTTTCCTCGCTACCCCATTTTAGCAGGATTTGACAAACGAATTAAGGTTTCATTAAATCTATGCATAGCCCTCTAAACCCTCTTGTAGGGCCTGATAGAAGCGGATAGAATGATATTATACATAACCGAGGAGGTGAAGTGCATGAGCCAAGAAGAAGAAGTTGTATCCCAAAATGAAGAAGAAATCGCTGAAGAGTCCGCTGAAGAAGTAGTGAACGAAGAGGCGGCTGAAGAAGTTGCAGAGGCGAGTCAAGAAGCTGCTGCGGCTGAAGAAAGCGCGGAATCCGAAGAGGAATAATTGATCCTTATTTTAAAATATATCCTCCCCCAGCCAACCGGTTGGGGGTTTATTGATGATATAGATATTTTTTTGTGTATAAATTTTCTGAACATTCTAATAATACTGGTGTACCATAAAAAAGGAGATGATTTTGAATGGCTAGTAACAACACTTTAGTCGTACAACAAGCAAAAGCAGCATTGGATCAACTGAAGTTTGAAGTCGCTCAGGAAATTGGTGTCCCCCTCTCCCCTACTGGCTACAACGGTAACTTGGCAACTCGTGATGCTGGCGCGATCGGCGGAAACATCACGAAGCGTTTGGTACAAATCGCAGAACAACAACTTTCCAGCTTCAAACGTTAATCTTTTGATGTAGACGCAAACTCCAAAAGACTGATTTCACTCGATCCTCCTTAGAGTGACTGTCAGTCTTTTTTCTATTTCTTCAATATTGTCATCTGTTCCTTCGATATCCTCACGAGTTTTCGTTCGCATATTCTATTCAGATTACCTCTCTAGTATGATGGCTTTAGCCCGTATACACGAATGGAGTGGTAAACCATGACTGAACAACAATATGAAATTTTCCGTGATCCGTACCGCATGCTTATTCTATTGGCGACATTAGTCTCCGAACAAAAAGGCGAAAAAACGCTTCAGTTTGACAACGTACCCTACTTCGAGAATGACACCTTCCTCATCCAACACGGCAAATTTATTTACAAAAAAGCGCAAACAGAAATCACCTGGTTTCAATTCCTGGGAAGAGACATTGCCTGCAACAAAGACTACACCCGTGAGGAATATAACAAAATGTTCGTTGATTGCCTGGCCTCTCTCTACAATCTTGCCTAGTACATACATAAGCATAGGATCCAGTATAAGAATCCGTTAAAATAAAAAGCGCTGTTTAGAAGAATCAATCCTCCTAGACAGCGCTTTTTACCATGATTTATTTCTTCTTCACTTCTTCTACAAACACATCGCTTGCATCGCGATTACTACCGAGCTCAAGAATGGTATATTTCTTATCGCCAATCATAATCACATCTTCAACTTCAGGAAGCGGATCGCCCAAATATACGGTACCTAGATATACATTACTGCTTTTTAAACGCAAATTCCATCGATGCTGCTGCTTCGTCATTCCTGTTCCTCCCAAACTCTAATGACACCAAGTTACCATAAATCCCGCTAATATGAAAGTCCTATATCAAAGCGCTGACTTTTTTGATATATTAATGACATGATTGAGCGGAAAGGTTGACTAATCCATGACAATGCAAGGCGTAACCGACGATGAACTGTCCATCCTGCTGGGGAAAGGCCATACAGCAACTTTAGATACTTCAACAAACGAATTCTCCTTCATGCCCAGGTCCAAAAAGAAGCGTAAAACTTACTATCTCCTCACCAAGCTTTTTCGATTTTGGCGCAATTAATCCGTTTACAAAATAACCAACTTATATATTGACATGCTTGAGAATTCTTGGTATATTACTAATTGTCTTCACAAAACGACTTGTTAGCTCAGCTGGGAGAGCACTATCTTGACAGGGTAGGGGTCAGTGGTTCGAGCCCACTACAGGTCATATATAACAGAAACCCGCAAAGCCTTGTGCTTTGCGGGTTTTGTTTATTAGTACAGTCTTCAACAAACCTCCCATTAGTAAAATGGAAATAAACACTTTATACAATAAAAAATATTATAGATATGGTGAGGGATATACTAACTATAATTCTGCTATTCGCTAATTTAATTCTATTACGTCAATAAGGGGTTGTATTCATGGTCGGTTCCCACGTTATTGGATTCTCCTCAACAGAAGTTTCAGCATTATGGTCATCTTATATCAGTGACAGTCTCGCGGTATGTATCTCAAAGTACTTACTACAAATAACTGAAGATGATGAAATCAAGCCATTGATCGAGCAGTCATTGAGCCTATCACAATCTCACATCGAAACTATTCAGCATCTCTTTGAAAAGAAAAATTCCCTATCCCCATCGGATTTACTGAAGCAGACGTTAATGTTACGGCTCCCCCTCTTTTCTTCGATACTTTCCCACTGAGTTACGTGTACTCAATGAGCCGTATTGTTTTGAATAAGTACGCTTCTTTTTTAACTTGTACAGCTCGAGAAGATATTAGAAACTATTTTACGAAGTGTATTGAATCGACAACTGAATTATACAACGAGTCCGTCACACTTATGCTGCAAAAGGGAATCTACTATCGGCCACCCATGATTCCATATCCAGAACATGCTGATTTTGTTCAAATGAAAGAAAACTTCTTTTCTAAATGGTTTGGTCCGCAGAGAATGTTGAATGTTATGGAAATATCGGAGATGTTCTTTAACATCGAGCGTAATTATTTTGGACTAATTCTTCTTACATCTTTTATTCAAGTCGTAAAGGATGAAGATATTAAGAAATTGCTCATTAAAGGAAAAGAGTTGTCTTTGGATCAAATTACTTTTATCAATAACAAATTAATTCAAGATGATTTGATTGGCACCGTCATGGTTAATACGGAAGTCACGAGATCAACAGTTTCTCCATTTTCAGATAGATTGATCCTAAATCTTCTTAACATACTGAATTCAACCGCTCTCTTTTATATTAGAAGTTCATTGTCAGTAACGACACGCATAGATTTGGCGGGTGAATATTACAAACTTATTACTGAAATCATGAATTTCGGTAAGGATGTCATGGACTTGCTTATTGAAAGAGAATGGCTGGAAGAGCCCCCACTTGCACCCAATCGTAAGGAACTTGCGCTTCTGTCAGGGGCGCTTTTTCTTTTTCCCAAAAAGATATGTAGCCCCAGCATATTTACCCCTTATCCTTTCACCGGCTAGAAGATCCGCGCTTAGCTAGGCACATCATATAAAAAACATCCAACTTTCAAGGATGCCCTTTACATTCCAATTCATCGATCTATATACTTCTCAATTAAATGCCCAATAATCGCCAAAGAAATCCCCAGTACAATACCAGAAAAAACAGGACTTATCAAAAATGCCCAATGCAGCCCGAAAAACATACCAAAAACGAGCCCAGTAAAAAAGCCCATATTATGCGCTAGTTTTTCAGGCCTAGGTATTCCTTCTGCTTCTAGCTTAGCATTCATGATCTTTGCCGTATTATAAGCATGCCAGATGTTGAATGCATATACAGAGGGATAGAACAACCCCCATCCCATATTGACAATCTCGGAGGACTCTTGCAATTCTCCAGTAAACGAGTAATAAATAGACCAGTTTAGTTTAGACAAAACATTAAACGCGATTTCAGAACCGAGTAAGATAACACCGATAAAATACTCACGTACATAAAGTTGCCCGAATCCTGGCAAACATAATGACCAAAGTGCAGCAGCGTAAGGAGACTTGTACACGCGTTCTTGATAAAACTTTTGTTGATTTTTATAGAACATCTTGTACCACCTTGTACTTTCTGATATCCAGACAGTATTCCCAAATTGTGTAATTATATAAATCATCTCGAAATACCCCTATCACTGAGCACCTATTACAACAAAAAAACACTTGAATAAATTCAAGTGCTCTTAACGTATGAAACAATAGATAATTTCCTTTACGTGTTAATTAATCAAGCTTTTCAGGATAAAATTTCTTAGTTCCACAAGGCAATTTATACGATGACAATTTCAAATGCTCCTTAATCCATTGTAAAAAAAGCACCCGAATGATCAATGATCATTAGTGCTTTTTGTCGATAGAATCGATTGCACGATTCAATGATTTCGTTCCAGTTCCTCTTGCTGTGCGTGAAGCTTATTTTTTATATCATCGATTTTCGTTTCGAGCCAATCTTTCGTATACACTTTAAGTAGTGCGTCTTTTGAAGTGTCTATGGCCATCAAAATGACTTCGATATCGGCTTCACTCAGCTTGTCATTCGTTAACATAAAATCAACCTCCTCGAACAATTAATCTCATTATTCCCACCTTTTATACACCTTCATACTTATCGTTCAAGCGCCATTATGCCTGTTCCTCATCCATCACAACCGAATCGCGAATCTGTTCAAAAGACACCGGCGTATAGTCTAATTGTTCTACACTCACATTGTAATATTGACGTCCCTCATATTTCTGTCCATGAATATGCCCATGAACATTCAAATATGGCATCTGTTTATTCATATACATTGGCTCATGTGAAAGGAAAAAGAAGTTCGTATAAATAAGTGGATACTCACTTACTTCATCAAATCCAGCATCAAGCCACCAGGTCCTCGGTCTCCCACGATCATGATTGCCCAGGATGAGGATTTTATACCCGTTCAGCTGTGAAACAATTGCCTGAGTGCGTTCTTTATTTAAAAATGAAAAGTCGCCTAAATGAAAAACTTTGTCTTCTTTACGGACGACAGCATTCCACTTTACTATCATGGCTTCTGTCATTTCATCAACATCTCCGAAAGGCCTGTTCTCGAAGTCAATGATGTTTTTATGGCCGAAATGGTGATCTGAAATAAAATAAGTTGTAGGCATCTTGCAACTCTCCTTCAATTCAATATCCGACGGCTCTGCCACGACGACCCCACCCATATGACCAAATCAAGGTACATAGTGGCAAAGCCCAAAGAAATGGCGCATAACTAATATAATGTTCGACTGGCACACCTACAATGGTTCCACACACAATCGCGAGCATATTCCAAGGAATCATAGCTGCTAGAATGAGGCTTGAATCTGCAACAACTCTGGCAAGCTGGCTGCGCGGGAAGCGCTCCTCCCAGAAAGGCAGCAAACTCCTGCCAGTCATCATGATCGGGAGGGTTTGTGTACACGAAACAAGACCAAGTCCTAAGCCAAACAAGGCGGTTCGAATGGTGGCGGTGAATAGGGAAGTGGAGCTTCCTCCCAACAATTTTTGCATATAGGCTTGTAATACACGATTTTCCTCTAAAATTCCGTTGAACGCTCCCGCGAGTGCAATAAGTACAATTAACTCAACCATACTAGACAAACCTTTGGTTTGCAGCGATTCAAAAGTAACAGAGTGATAACCAAACCACATCGCATGCAGCCATTCCTCCCAAGCTACTCCTTGAAAAATGAGGCCGATTCCGATTGCACTAGCGATGGAAAGAAGAAATCCGTTTCTTGTTTTAAATCTGAGCAATATTGAAAGCAATAAAAGCAGCACAGGCAATAACAGCCAAATGCTGTAGTTAAAACCGGAACCAAATTGCTGACTAAGCACATTGTTTTCCTCTTGATGCCACTTCCCTCTCATATCGCAAAACAAGAAAAAAGCGAGGGAGATACATCCAGCCCCAATCGTAGTTGGCAGCAAGGTTTTAAATAAATCTTTGACGGAAACACCTGTGGAAGATGCCACCAAACGGTTCGCACTGGAAAAAGGCGAAGTCCTATCGCCGACAAATGCGCCCGAAACTAGTGCTCCTGCAACCATCGGCAAAGGGATTTGAAGCAGCACAGCAAGACCGATTAGCGGGATTCCCACGGAACTTAGCGTGCCCGTGGAAGTTCCAAGCAGCATGGAAATGCATACGGAAAGAGCAAACGAAAATGTAAGAAAAAAGCTGGGATCCACGATGCGAAGTCCTAAATCGATCATATAGGGAATAGTCCCGCTAGCTGTCCACGTAGGGATAACAACGCCAACCAATGCAAGAATCCACATCACTTCTTTGGTATGCTTGACGCCCTCCCCCATGCTTCGTAGAATGCCTCTGAATGCAGCTCCGCCTCGCCATACGATGACGACCAATGTGATGAGTCCAAATGAAAAACCAATCGCCAAGGCGATATGCAGCACATATGCGGCAGCGAGTCCAAGAATGGTAATAAGTATCGTTACGCCAAGTTGTCTATTCGTTAACATGTGTCTTTTTATCCTAACATTTCTCGAATGGTTTGAAGAGTCTCTTGAATGGCTTGCTTCAGCGCTTGGGACTCTCCTTGATAAGGATGAACCGAGCCAAAGGTATGATTGCCCTCAGGAATTCGGATCCATTGAATAGATGAGTTTTGCTCGACCATCTGTCGTGAGCCTCGAATAAGCCTTTCGCTATCCTCAGTTCCTTGAATTAAAGCAATCGGAAACGCTGCGCCGCTAATTCTGCCCATTATATTGAATCGCTCACTGTTGATCTCCATGTCTTCAAGGATTTCAAGATCTAAAGGCATATTTTGTTTTGTACGACCGTTCAACGTATACGATCTTCCCGCTGTGCGCATCTCATTTTTATTATCCTCTGTCAACAGATCAACATTCGAAATGCCATTCCAGCTAATAACACCAGCAATTTGATCGGGATGATCAAGCGCATAGATAAGGCACACCCCCGCCCCTCTACTATGACCCAAAAGCAAAATCGGTTTCTCTCCGGCACCGGCACTAGCAAGCTGTTCATTTCGCCGAATTTCCTCCACAACGGCTTCCAAATCTTCAAGATCCCTCGAATATGTATCTCGCGCGAACTTCTCCAGCTCTGTAAATTCAAGCAGATCCTCTCCAACACCATTGTGAGAGAAATTGATGGCCATAACATTTACATCCTCAGATAAGGATTGCGCTACGCGAGGGAACATCCCCCAGTTTTTAAACCCTTTGTATCCATGGCAAATGACTATAGTCCCCAGAGCCGGCCCAGACGCCGCTTCATAGAAATCACCTCTCACTATCCGATCCTCTGCTATATGTAGCTTAAATGCTTTACCTTCACTTGGTTGCATGAGATAACCTCCCTTTCCTAAGTACTGCTATATTTTAACACAGATGCCATTCGGGCTGCAGATGGCGATGAATTTGTTCATAAATTTATGGCAATTAGTAAAAACTTGACTATGGCGTTTCATCCTGCTGTTCAAATGTGGACCGCTACTAAAATCAATTCAGGAGGAAGCTTACCTATGCATCATGCCCGAGCAACCCGCTTGCTCCGAACGATGATCTGCACCCTGTTGCTTTCTGTGATGTCCATTTGTTTGTTTGGTCCATTCGGCCACCATGCTTATGGTCAAGCCCTCAGGTCTCAAGAAACGACGAATACGACTACTTTTCAGTTGATCGTCCAAGCCTCTCCACATGCCGCCTACCGATCAGAATCATCTTTTGAAAATAAAAAATTACAGCGAGACCTTGAGCAACTACAGGCAGGCGCTTCGTATACGGAGCCTTTGCCGCCGGATACCACCCTCATTTATCATAAAAAAGGGCAGACGCAACATTACGGCGTCACGGAAAATGGGGAATTGGTTGATCCGATGACCAAATCCATTTATGCGGTGTCGCCGGGCGTGCAAGAAGCGCTTCGCACGCAAGTTCAAGCGCTTAGAGCTCAGCACTATGGCGAAATCCTGAGTTGGGAAGACGCAAGCGCCGTCATCCCCAAATATAGTAAATTCACGATAACCGACGTGGAAAGCGGTCTTAGCTTTGAAGGACAGCGCCGAGCGGGTTCCAGCCACGCGGATGTGCAACCGCTGACGAAGACCGACTCTGCGACGCTCAAAACCATCTATGGCGGCGCCTGGAGCTGGGACCGCAAAGCAGTCCTCGTGAAGTTTAACGGCCGCACGCTGGCCGGCTCCATGCATGGCATGCCGCATGGCGGAGACGGTATTCCCGGAAATGACTTCAACGGTCATTTCTGCATTCACTTCCTCGGGAGCGTGACGCACGGCTCCCACTCCTCGGATCCGGCGCACCAGGTCATGGTGCACCGCGCGGCAGGCTTGCTGACGTCCTACATCAGCAAGCTTTCGCCTTGGGCGCTGATCGACGTCTGGATCAGCGGCGCCAACCAAGGTGACCTGCAGCTGCTGCAGGTCACCTCAGGGCAAGAGCAGGCGTTGCATGTGCGAAGCATGCGCCGGCTGTCCAAGTTCCCGGAGCGGGACGTGTCCCAGCTCCTTGAGCTTGAGGCTGCGGTCGACGTTACGGTTACACCGGCACGTGCTTCCGCGCCTGCCCACAGGCGTGTGCTCTTTCGTCTCGAAAGAGCATCGCTGGATTCGCGCTGGTACATTCGCAGCGCTGTCATGCAATGACAAAAGCCCGCTAACTCTCAGTAACGAGAGTTAACGGGCTTTACATTTACTGCAGCGGCTGGCCAGACGCCTTGCGCAGTTCATTCGCCAAGCGATTGAATTCCGCTCGGGCCGGAAGCGAAGTCGTCGCCATATAACCGGCAGACAGAAATGGGATAATGACATTGGCATCATGCGTTGTAAGTGGATAGTTCACTGGTGTCAGCGTGTTCCACCAGCCTTCACTTCCATAGGATTCGTCATGATCTATTTGGATGCCATTCTCGGAAACATCATTCAAATATTGATAAATGTTAATGAATGTGGATTTTTTACCGCCGCTCCATGCGTAGGTCTGCCAAAACCTCGAGCAAGCACCTGCTTGCTTCACAGCTTCCATAACCGCATACGACCCATATACCCCGGTGGTATACTCCGGAGTCGCTTCACTTGCCGCTTGGATGTACGCGATAACCGTAGCCATTTGAGCGCTAGTCGCGTCAAAATCGACAGCAAAATAGATACAGCTTCCTGCGGGCTGTCCCAACTGATGAGCCACCTGTACCGCGGTAGCGCCGTCAGCCAATCCTGCGTTTCTACCGCCAAGAGCCCGGTTTGCCGTAGTTTCGAAAACAGATACGATGTCCAAACCTGCTTGGCTGATTCGTTCCGCTTCACTTTTCGTTAAAGCCTTATACCCGCTCGGGACGAGATATCTGGCCACAAACGAGTAGCCATCTTTGACGAAAGCGGCGGCGGTTTGCGCCGTTAAAGGCGTTGAGCAATCAAAACCTTTGGTCACTTTCTATCACCTAATTTCTACTAGTTTGTTACATCATATGCTCGTAGACAATAGATTGCTACCTTCAAATGAGTTGCTATTGAAAGGAAAGCAACAAAAAAGGCTCTTACCTAAGAAGGTAAAAGCCTTTTTGTTAGGACTCCAGTTTTTTTACGGTTCCGAATCGTTTGGCGTTTCTAGCGCGTGCACGCTCGATTTCGATTTCACGATTGCGCGGCTCCGCAGTAGTGACGAGTGAATCCATTAATTGACGTGCAGCTAGCGCAACTTCAGTGACCGCTCGGTTGAAAGCTTCCTCATTTGCCTTGGATGGCGCGGTAAAACCCGAAATTTTTCTAACAAATTGTAAAGAGGCCGCCTGAATCTCAGCATCTGTAGCAACTGGATTGAAGTTAAAAAGCGGCTTAATATTTCGGCACATAGCAAGCAGCTCCTTTGCAAGGCTATAAAGTTACATAAATAATAAAAAACCCTTATTCAAAGGGTTTTCGTACTATGGGCCCAGAGGGACTCGAACCCCCGACCAATCGGTTATGAGCCGACCGCTCTAACCAACTGAGCTATAGGCCCAAATAAAATTTGGTTGCGGGGGCAGGATTTGAACCTGCGGCCTTCGGGTTATGAGCCCGACGAGCTACCGAGCTGCTCCACCCCGCGTCATGTTGCCACTCAACAGCGACAAAAATAAATATACACTAAGCGCGAGTGGTAAGTCAAGCGTTAATTTTTAGATAAAATGCACGAAATTACGTATTGTAACGAACGCCGAAACGTCCCTTTTTCGACTTGAAAACTTCCACTTCTTGTGGGCATTCATACCCATAAATCCACCAGTCTTCTTCCATTCTTTTCGCCAGACAGCCCGCTTGAAACTTGGAATCATATAATTTTGCCCAATATATCCAGTTCATCGCAATCACTCCGTTTTAATGAAATCGATAAACCTATCTTATCCAAAACAGATCAGACTTATGAGTCTCACCTCACGAACATCCTGCATGCACGATAAAATCGAAAAACCGCCTAGCAGTGCTTCATGCACCACCAGGCGATTTATCCATTGAAAGGCTATTGTTTAAACGTTGTAAGGAAACGTTTAACCGTTTCTCCGTATTCGTTCGTAAAGGTCTCATAAACTTTGACTTGGATCGGGAAATCCAGTTGACCGGATCTCGCACTTAGGTCAATTGTGTTCGTACCATTGTACAATCTTCCTTCGCCTGACAAATCTCTCGTTGTTTTTCCAATAGGATTGCCAACTTTATCAAATAACTCAAAGGAAAGCATGTTGTTATACTTATCCGCTGTTACTTGTTTATCCGGTTTGATGTCGAGCTCCAGCTTCAACTTGTAATCATAGGTCAAGGAAGCTTGGTACATCGCTGAAATACTCCAGTCCTTAATATTGATCTCATAAGGGTAAACGTTAAGCACTTTACTCGTTGTCTCGTTGGCCTGAACGGGCACTTTCGCAGTTGCTAGCAGTGACTTATACACCGTATCCCCGCTAACTTGTTGGCTGTATAAGTTCATCTTCAAACCCTCCCCCGTTTCGGAAGCAGGAAGCGCATAGGAATAGCTGACAACATATGAAGCCTTAGGAACAACACTAAGAGCAGTTGCCAACTGTCTTCTTCCTCCATAAGCAAAGCCGTCTTTGCTTACAAGCTCCGTTTGTATCGCTGGAATAGGGACTGGACGATCGCTGTTATTCGTTAGTTTAAATTTGGCAACTGCCGTATTGAATCCATCATCTTCATTGTTGGTAACATGCAGTTCAACAAGCGACACATCGACATTGGACGGTACGAATTTATTCGTTGAATCCAGTTTAACTGGCGTTCCTAATGTGTAATCTGGAGCCGGAATGACGCCTTGTGTCGCCGCTCCAACAGGCAGTAGAATGTTCGCACGCCCTACACGGTAAGTATCTTCTTGCATTTTGCCATCCGCCTGCGAGGCGAAGAAACTCTCTGGCGTCACGACATTCAAACTCGTGAATTCGGTATCCAAATCGGTTGGAATAACGATATGGATATACTTTTTCTCACCCGGATCAAGCACAACGGAAGCTTCGGCACGATCGCCGGAATAAACCTTGCTCTCCGTCTTGCCGTCGATTCCGAAACTCGGCACGGTTTGACGTTCATTCGTTGGATTGACGACCTGAATTTGCACAACAGTAGACACGCCTTTGGCAGTAATTTCTTTGTGGATATCCACAGGAATGAAGCCTACCGATGTCCTCAGTGATGGCAGCGTGAAAGCCTCGCCCCACTTCAGAAGCGCAGAAGCTTTGGTGATTGTGCTGTCACTGCCTTTCCACACGAGCGCCGCGTCAACGGGTACGCTCAGCAGTGTTGTTTCTTTTTTCGGATAAACTTCCATATCCACATCCACAAAGCTAAGCTCACTAAGCTCAGCATCGTCGCTGCGTTCTGCATTCGTTAGATAGCTAAGCTCTTGCTGCGTCTTCGGCAGTATCGACTTTGGATTTTTGGCACTTGGTTGCAGCGTATATTCGATGCCATCCGCCATACGAACACGTAATTCATAATCAGGGACACGAGTTATTTTATCGGTTGTATTTTTAATCCGAATGACGGCTCCCAGCTTCGTTGTATCCGATTCATGCTCGTTGAGTATGCTTTTGATCTCCACTTCAACTTTATCTGTCAACGCATAGCTGGTATTCGTACTTGTTTGAGCGAAAACTGCCGAGCTCACACCCTCCGCAGCCCATGCAGGAAAAGAAGCGGTAGTTAAAAGTGCAGCGGATAGTACAATAGTGGCCAGTGATCTCTTCATTTTCTTATTCACGTAGTTCTCCTCCTTGAGCCCTGCTAGTTGCTCACTTTAATTTTATCTTGATCTTTCAGCTGGTGCTGTCCGGAAATTACGAGCATCTCGCCTTCCTTAACACCGGATAATACTTCTTGATTCGTTTCGTTTAATCGTCCAAGTTCAACCTTACGCTTTTGTACGGTATCCCCGTTCGCGATATACACATAGCTGTCGCCGCCTTCGCGGACGATACTAAGGCTCGGAATAACCGGTACGATTTGTTCATCGTCTTTGGTGAGCTCGACTTGGGCCTTGGAGCCCGGTTTCAACTTGCCATCCGGATTCGGGACCTCTAACTCCAAATCATACGCCTTGGATTGACCATTGATTACATCTGATAAATACGTGACTTTAGCGCTCGCTTTGTCTGTAACGTCTGGTATGTAGAAAATAAGTTCGTTTTTGCCTCGAACGAGAGCTGCTGATGCTTCGGTCAGTTGAGACTTGATTTTGACCGGGTTCGTCTGCTGCACTTCACCGACACGGCCGCCTGGTGACAATGTTTCACCAACGGTCACATTAAGATCCGTTAGCACGCCGGAAGCAGGCGCTTTTACATCAAGGTTGCTTAGTGTTCTATCTATACTTCGTGCGCTTACCTGTGCTGACTCCAGACTAGTTTCCACCTGTGCAAGGGAATTCGTCTCTTGTGCAGTTTTCAGCGTTCTACGTGCGCTCTCCAAATCTTTTTTCATATTTGTTAGCGCTGTTTCGGACTGTTCTAACTGCGTTTTCGTTGCTGTACCCAGATCGTATTCATTACGAGCCTTGTTATAGGCCTTCTCAAGATCGCTAACAGCTGTTTCTAATTTAGACACACCATCTTTGGCATCAGCAATCCCGTTGGCCGTCTTTTGTTTAGCTTCAACAAGCCCGGCCTGGGCTCCTTTTATACTCACGGTATTCAAGTCTTTTTGAATCAAAACATCGGTCGGATCCAAGCGGAACAGCACATCGCCTTTTTCAACTTTATCTCCGCGTTTTTTAAGAATTTCAATAACTTCCCCGCCTGACTTCGCTACCACATCCAATTGTATAGAAGAGACAACATCCCCTACTTGCTCGATCGGATTACCAATCTTTTGTTTAGCAATTTTAGCCGTTTTTACAACTTTAACTCCTTGCTCAGCAGCAGTTCCCGGCGTTGCGCTCGGGCTTGCAGCAGGTGATGCGGAACATCCTGCGATGATCGCCGCGCTAAGCGCGACGACACCGAATAATTTGGCACTTTGCTTAATCGTGAACAACTGACGTTTCATATTCGATTTCTCCTTTTCCCCAATTCAGCTTATTGAAGCGCAGATGGTGCTTGCTCTGTTTGTATGGTTGACGATTTCCCTTTTCTTTTGAACCAACGACGCTCTCTCTTTTTAAATAAAATCTCATACATAATCGGCACAATGACCAGTGTTAACAACGTTGAAGTTGTAAGTCCCCCAATAACAACGACCGCCAATCCTTTGGAAATAATGGTCCCTTTGGATAAACCTAATCCAAGCGGCAGTAGGGCAATAATCGTTGCACCGGCCGTCATAATGATCGGTCTTAAACGGGTAATCCCTGCCTCAATAAGTGCATCACGGATGGAATGGCCATGCTCCCTAAGCTGCTGTACACGGTCTACAAGTACAATCGCGTTCGTTACAACGATACCGATCAGCATGAGGAATCCGATGAGTGAAGTAACATTGATGGATTCTCCCGTAATCAGAAGCCCTAGAAGCCCCCCAATAGCCGCAAGCGGCAGTGAGAAAAGAATAGCCAGTGGCGCTCTTGCGTTACCAAATGCGATTACCATGACAATATAAACAATGAAAATGGATGCAAAGATGGCGACAAACATTTGCATAAAACTTCTGTTAATATCATCAGAAACGCCTTTGACTTCACGTGAGACCCCAGACGGCAGCTCCAACTTAGCCAGCTCAGCCGTTATTTTCTGGCTCACGCCACCTTTATCCGTGCTGTCAATTTTGGCGCTTACACTTACAATTTGTTCTTCATCTTCACGACTGATGCTATTAGGCGCGTCAATTTGCGCAATATGAGCAACTTCATTTAACTGGATCGTTTGACCCGTAGGTGTTTTGACCAAGAATGTGCCTAATTTGTCCACGGAATTTTTATAAGTTGGATTAAGCATAACCTTGGTTGCATAAGTAACATTGTTAAACTTCAAATCTCCGAGCTTTTCTTCTGCAATCCAGGAACTAACAGATTGTAGAATTTGCGCTGAAGATAGTCCGTACAATCGCGCCTTATTTTGATCGACAGTAATCTCAACTTCCGTTTTAGAATCACTCAGACTATCTTTGATATCATTTATTTCTGGAAACTCTTTCAGCTTTTCTTCCACCATCTTAGCAGCTTGTTGGAGATATAACTGGTCATCGCCCTTCAGCGAGTAGGCAAAATCAGAACCTGTTGATGTTGGAGGTCCACCCGTAAATAACTGGAGGTTGACATCCGAACCTGGCGGCATCAATTTCAGCATATCTTCTTTGTAGATTTTGACAGCCTCTGTCGCATCTGTGTCTGCGGTTAATTCGAAGAACATCATCGCTCTATAGGCATACCGATCGCTGCTTTGGTTATAACCAACTAGTGATTCGATATACTTGAAAGCAGGATTACCTAATTTATCTTTATGCTGCTTCAACTCTCTTTCGAGTTCTTTGGATTTTTCATTCATCATCTCAATGGATGTTTCGCGAGGCATTTTTATTTCAATGGCCCCTTGTTTCACAGCTTCACTGTTTGGCATGAAAGCCACCGCTAAATTCGGAACCGTAATAACAATAGAAAGAATAAGGGCTACTCCGGCTATCAAAAGCGTTTTGATGCGGTTGTTTAAAGACCAGATGATCGCTTTCTTATACTTCTCCCCCATCGGTCCAACATGATTTTCATCGTGGTTGGTAAGCTTTTTGGATTTAAGCACCATCAGCTTCGCCAACATGGGAATGACAGTTAACGCAACAATCAATGAAGATAAAAGAGCAACAACCAGCGTTATCGCAAAAGGACGGAAAACTTCGCCGACAACCCCGCTTACGAAGCCGATCGGACCAAATACACCTACGGTTGTAATGGTTGAAGACGTAATTGCACTCGAAACTTGTTTCGTTGCTAATCGAATAACGGATTCATTACGTTGTTGAGCCACTTGCAGCTGGCTATAAATATTTTCGATAACGACGATACTGTCGTCTACTACCCGGCCAACCGCGATTGCCATACCGCCAAGCGTCATGATATTCAGGGAAATGCCCAATGGTCCCATGACTAACAGTGTGACGAGAATCGATAGAGGAATGGAAACGAGTACGATCAGTGTCATCCGTATATTACGGAGGAACAGCAAGATCATGACAGATGCCAGGATTGCACCTAAGCCGCCTTCTTGGACCATTCCATGGATAGAATCTTTGATATCGTTGGCTGAGTTATAAATTTTGTGAAACTTCACACCAGGCAAAGTCTGGGCCCAGTCTGTCATTAATTTATCTGCGCTATCTGCAAATTCAACGGCGTTGGCCGCTTTGGTTTTGTATAAAAGCACACCAATTGCCGGTTTATCGTCTAATCTGGCAATAAATTTGGACTCGCTAATGGCTTCAACCTTGGCTATTTGCTTAAGGAGAAGCGTATCGCCTGCTTTCGTCGTAATTTTTAAATTGTCCAAATTGTAGATGGTATCCATCTCGCCTTTAACACGAACCATCTGTTGGTTACCATTGAAATCCACGGTACCAGCAGGGCTGGAAACCAATGCTGCCTTAATGGATCCAGATACATCCGCTGGAGTCAGACCATAATTGTTAATCGCAGGCGCATCCAGCTTAATTGTAAGCACAGCGTCCTGGTTACCGACAGAGTCGACATGGTCAACCCCTTTAAGTCCATTAAAGCCTGGAAGAATTGTATCCTTGTACGCATTATCCAGCTCAGCCTGGTTCATTCCCTCGTCACCGTATACGGCGAGATAGTAGACCGGTTCGGAAGCAAAGCCGGCAGTTAACACCTTAGGCTTCTCAGATCCCTGCGGAAGCTTAACATTGGAGATTAGGCTCTCAACGTCCTTCTTCACATCTTCCGGCTTCTTATCCTGTTCAAGCTCCAAAATAATTTGTGAGTAATTATCCTGTGAACTTGAGCTAAGCGTCTTTAGACCGTCTAATCCTGCAACCGCCTTTTCGAGCGGCTTTGTAACTTCGTCTAGCACATCCTTGGGAGGCGCTACGTATGTAGTACTTACAATGACGACCGGAAAAGTAATGTCTGGAAAGCTTTCTACCTTGAGCGTCGTTGTGGAGTACGTACCACCTACGACCAAAAGCAGCATCAGAATGAAAATTGCTGCTACATTTTTCATTGAAAACTCGGTTAACTTGATCATTCTCACTTCTCCCCTATCACCAGCTTTAATACTTTGAAACACTCACTCAACCATCATACTTGGAATTTCTTAACAAAACATAAAATTACGTTGGAAAATTTATGTTTTTTTCGGTCTGGATTTATTATATATCGGGCTATGTATAAAAACAGGTGAGTGAAGTCATATTTCAGTCATATATTGGTCATATGGTGGGCAATTCTGTTATGACTTCTTATGACTGGACACAAAAAAAGGGCTGCTCATTGGCTATAGCAGACCATTTGAGACAACCCTTAGATGTATGTTTAATCCGTAGTAATAAACCAATCTGCCTTCTGAGAAGCAACTAATTTTCGTTGCCCCTGGAATTCGTCGTACACACTAAGTGTATATTTTTTCAGGAATTTTGTATTAAAAATAAGGCCTTCATCGGGGATCGAAATTTTGAAATTCTCTCTTTTCCCAAGTCGAATCTTCGTATCCTCATCCCCCGTGGAATCTCCATTGAAGACGTCAAAATCTTTGAAATCGAATTTTTTCTCAAAACGTTTAATTCCGCCGCCATCTTCAAATACAAGCAATAAGTTATGGCCTTCGGTGTTAATTTCGGTCAGTTTCTCTTTCGTTAACTCGTAGTTGAATTTGAGTGTAAATACCCTATCCTCAATACTCGTCCCAATTTTATTAATGCTAATCGTGTAAGGGAATAAGTTCACATTTGTAAGTGTATCTGCCACATTCGTAATCTCCGCTGGCAGTTTATAAGCAACTGGATTTACATAGGAATCAGCAACAGCCTTGTCACCTTCGGACAATTTGCCCTCCGTTACGGCTTCGCCAAGAAGCAAATTCATATTCTCTGTTGAAAAGCCTTTTGGCACAGGCGCCCAAACATTAAGCAGCCCTTTTCCCGATGGAGAAATTTTGTTCTTCACTTCCGCAACAGAAGCCGGGAATACGGTTCCGTCCGGTGACCGGAAATTTGCGACAAGCTTGGTGGCGTTCGTGAATCTTTTCTCCAGGTTAGTCACCTCAACCATAGCGGAATACATGATGCTCGTTTTGTCCTCATAGGTCGATACGCTTCTAACCGCATACTTGGCTTTGCGCCCGACATCTGTCGACGAGTAGGATTCGCCCAATCCAATTAAAGGAACAGCTTGTAGTTCAGCTTGTGTTGAGAACTCCAGAACATCCGTTGTTGTTGTGCTTGTTGTCTCTGTTCCCGTAGCCGGTTCCTCTCCCTCATTTTCTTGGAGTACAAGCTTCACGTGAGAGAACTCATACGTATACGGCAATTTGCCGGCAAGCTGCAGGTTAACGCTTGTACCCGCTCCAAGCCCAATCACTTTAGCTGTCTGGATAAGCTTCGCATCGATTTTGACCGCATCATCCAGGAGGAAATATCCGGACAGTTTCGGAATGGGCAGCGACTCATCTCCCTTATTGCTCAGTACGAGATCTGCTGTCAAAAGATCTTGATCCTCCCAAGGAAGACGGTGAAGACCACCTAGCTGAGCTGTGTAAACGCCTGATTTATTCGTGAAAGAGTACTCTTTGCCAATGGAACCACCTTCTTGCGATGATACGGCAGGAAGTTGGAAATTGGCTACGGCTACATTAAGCTTCAAATCCGCAATCGTATCCGCAATGGCCAGCTGCCAAGCATCCGCGGCTACCGCAACGGGAATCGAACCGGAAAGCTGAATTTCTTTGCTCTCTTTTGGATTAATTTTCAAATCCTTGATCCCTTTGGCTTCCAAAGGATACAAGAGCCCGTCCTGTGTCCTAATTGAGAATAAGTAAGCAGGTATAGTTACAGCATGACTACCTGCATTCTCAAGCGTCAGATAAACCGTAGGAACATGATATTTCTCGTTTTTGTTGCTGACGAACTTTTTAATAGAAGCTCGTACTTCCACGCCGCCAATCGAAATGGTGCCCGTACCTTCAGAGGGGACGACATCTGTATAATTCTCCGGTACAGCGACCTCTCCAAGCACCCGTTCGAAATTCGTTTGGCTAAAATCCCACTTGATGAATTGGACAACAAGGTCCTGAAGATTCGTGCTTGGATTCACCGTTGCATAGAATGTTAAATCAGTTGTAGAACCGGGGGCTACCCGGTTCTTATCCTTATCAGCAGGCAGCAGGCGCGCTGAGAATTGATTACCTGATTTACTTTTTAATCTAGCCCAGTAATCAATAAATTGCAGTTCACTGCTGCCTTCATTATGAATTGTAATCGTGAACGTTGCGATCTTGCCGCTTTGATCAGGTAAAACATGAATTTGCTTTAATTCAAAATAGCTGCTATTTGTAATCGGTACCTTACCTATCGCCATGGTTACGGCGGCTGGACTGCCATACGCCCAAACGGGAGTTATGGCGCCAAATGCCATTGTGGCAGACAAAGCAATTGTGGCCGCATATTTGTAGCCGAACTTGATCTTCATGATGTGAATGGCCTCCTTCATCGTTGTAACTGTCATCTTATCGTTCGTGGTTATTAACCGGCAGGCACGGCTTGCATAGTCATAGGTCTCGGTGGCTCACCTGGATTTTCCTTCATTTGCTTCAGCATCGCATCGCCTTGGGTTTGCCATTCTTTCAGTGCCTCACGAGCCGTCGTTTTTCCTTGTAACACATTGTTAAACAATTGATGGCCAATCTCTTGGACTTGATAAATGTTTGGCTTATCCCGATAAATTTTGAAGTTATTATCCGACGGAGCAGGAATAACATTGTAAAATGCTTCCATATGGAAGTCCAAACCGTCTTTCGGCTTCAAATATTTGGAACGAGCAACTAAGTTATAAGAACTGTATGATTTCAGTTTGGCCCAGTCATCGCCATTCACGAATTTAATGAATTTCCAGGCATCATCAGGATTTTGCGCTTTCGCGTTAATCCCCATAATCCCATTCATATAAATGGAACCGCCCACGCCTTTCGCTTCAGGATGGGAAGGAATTGTTACAACATCCCAATCAATCGGTGTAAATCCTTTGTAGCTGGCAGCGTTTTTGTTCGCATTCGTAATTTGTTGAATTTGACCGTAATTAATGATACCCATCGCCAAGCGGTTCGACATGAAATCGTCATAAGCAAAAGGGTTTTCTTGATCGAATTTACGATTCATCCCCTTTTGTGGATCCATAAGCTCAGGGAACACATTGTCTTTTTGCAGCTGTGCCATCTTCGTCCATACTTTTTCCCACTGATCCGTATCCACTGTCATCTTATCTCCAGCATCATCAAACATCTTGATTTGCAGAGGAGCCGTGTACATTTGCATGCCATAGAATAAATCGCCTTGAGCTTGCGTTGAGAATGAGAAGCCGTTCAATCGGTTCTCTCCTTCTCCTTTGGTCAACCGTTTGGAAAGGTCAAAAACCTCATCCCATGTCATGCCGTCTTTTGGAAAATCAACACCGGCATCCGTGAACATTTTCTTATTATAAATCAATGCCGAGGACGAGAAGGTTGGCGCAAGTGCATACAACTTACCGCTGCCGGCGTTTTTGATGCCATCAATGACAGCAGGAACAATGCCTGTTGTATCGAATTTATCTTTTGTAATCAGCGGATCCAGTTGCGTCAGCATATTGCTTTCAATAATATCCGGCAGCTGTTCGAAGCCGACCATCACAACATCCGGCGGGTTATCTCCCTGCATGACCTCTTTCAGCTTCTCCATCGGATCCGGCATCTTCTCACCAGGCTGCACCCCGCCATAGCGATACTTATCATCCATCGTTGGAATCATTTCAATCTTAATATTCGGGTTGGCGAACTCAAATATTTCTGTAAACTGTTGTCGGAAATACTCATCATCACCGAACCCCATGGATGTGGCGATCTTCAGCACCCGCTCCTGTTTATCGTCCGTTTTCTCACCCTTGGTACAAGCTACTGCAAGGGGTACGACCATGGCCAAGGTCAAAGATGTAGCGACCATTTTACGTGTAATTGATTTCATTTGGATTTACCTCCGTCAGCATGTGAATTCATATCTTTGCCCCCAAAAGCCGGTATGGCTTTTGGCGCTTTAATCATAATTTTCTCGCCGTCAAACTCCATCGTTGCTTTGCCTTCGATTTGCAAAGCGTTCAGATAAGCTTTGGGCACTTGCAAGCGGCCTGCACGGTCTAATACCACAAACTCTTCATGGTCCTTATTCGCAAGTCCACCCGCAATACCCGTCGTGCCTACAAGTGACGGACTGCGCGCAATAAACTCTGAACTGGTCATTCCATCCCGGATGGCAACGACTCTTCCCACTTTTCCAGCCATGGATAAATCATGGGTAACAATCACAATCGTAACCCCCAATTCTTTATTCAGACGCTGAAAAATGTTTAGTATCATATCCGCCGTTTTGGAATCTACGGAACCCGTAGGTTCATCGGCAAGCAACAGCCTCGGACGGTTAGCAAGCGAAATCGCGATGGCTACACGCTGCTGTTCGCCTCCTGACAGCTCTTGCAGTTTATTGTTCAGCCGATGGCTCAGCCCGACCCACTCCAACAATTGCTTGGCGTAGGCGGGATCATATTTCCCGCTGAGCATCATCGGCATCTCTACATTCTCGAGTGCAGTCAAATAGGAAACAAGATTGCGGGCGTTATTTTGCCAGATGAAGCCAACTGTATGCCGTTTGTATTCGACCAGCTGTTTATCAGTGATTTTCAACAAATCCCAGTCGCCGACCTTCACTTGACCTGCGGAAGGACGATCCAGACCTCCCAAGATGTTCAGCAAAGTAGACTTGCCGCTTCCGCTGTTCCCGATAATGGCCATGAGCTCGCCGGCGTCAACTTGGATGTTCAATCCTTGCAAAGCGACAACTTCCACTTCGTCTGATTTGTAAATTTTGACTAAGCCTTCACAAGTAATCATTCTATTTCTCCTCCCCGAGCTTCACAGCTTGATGAACACGCAGCCTTCTAATGTGCAGGAACAGCAGTAAAGCTCCTGTTGCCATCATGAAAGCTACAACGAAATAGAGCTGATTGGTGTCTTTGGAATCGAAAACAACCCGGAAAGGCGGCACTTGAGTCTTCACATTCTGAGAGGTTTGCAAGAAAGGCAGAAAGAAATAACTCGTCAGTTTACCTATTGCAATTCCTAAGGCAATTGATAAACCTGCTGTAAAACCTTGCTCAAGTAGCAGCATGCCGGTCAATTGCTTGCGGGAAAGCCCCATCGCGCGAAGGACCCCAAACTGCACGACACGACTTGAAAGATTAAAGAACCAGTACAACATATAGCCGATTAAAGACACAAGGACAGATACGAGAAACCCTAAGCTTAGAATCCCGAAAACTCCGCCTCTTGCTGGAAGCTTATTCTGGACAATGAGCTCATTGCGAACATCCTTCACAGAAGCTAACTCGATCCCCTTTTCTTGCAAAGCAGTAACAATCGGTGCCACTTTCGCGTCTGGTTTCATTTTCAGCCAAACCTCATAAGGAACCATAGGCGCTTGATCGTATACATAATCCAAATTTGTAATGAAAAATGGCGTCTGATCGGGATATTGACTTGGCCAGTACGGAAGAATGCCAACGATGACGAATTCCACAGGCTGCTGGCTAATGGTAATCGAGAGCAGATCCCCGGCTTTCAGCGCATACTTGCTTGCATAATTAGAAGGAATGATAACGGCTTGCTCATAGCTGCCAAGCAAATTCAAATATTGATACGGAGGAGCTGGAAATAAATCTGGCCGGAACCACCCGACTTTGGCAAAATCGACGTTATCGATGCCCATGACAAGCCCTTGGCCCGTCGATTTCCCGGAAACCACGACGTTGCCTTTGGTTTGTAGTACTCTTGCCGCCGCCTGAACGCCCTCAAGCTCGCGAAAAACTTGAAATGGCGGCTCGACGTAGCGAATCTTCGATGGTGTTTCCTCTCCGGGATTTCCACCACCCTGACCGCCTTGGCCTCCTTGGCCACCGCCAGCACCATTTCCTCCGTTACCGGAGCCACCGTTGCCGCCGTTATTACCTCCAGCACCACCACCCTGAGAACCTCCAGAATTTCCGCCTGCATTAGGATCCTTAGGCAGATCATCGGAGAAGCCTTCCCAAACCGTTTGCAGCACCACATCCGTTCCATATTGATAGAGCGTTCGCTCTGTGGAATTCAGATCAATCGTGCGTGCCGCCGAAGAATTGTATACACCGAGTCCCAGTGTAAGAATCAACAACAGCATTAATGGATAGTAAGCTTTGGCCGACCGGGAAAGCTGCACAAGTGTTAAGTACAGAGGCACCGGAAGGAATCTCCGCCCAAGCCATCCAAAAAAACGCAGCAGCCACGGGAAAATTCGCAAAAAGAATAATCCCAACGCGAAAATCGAGAGTGCAGGCACAAAAAACAATAACGGATGAACTTGCAGTTGATCGGTCGTTAAGCCAGTCTGTACAGACAACACCTGACGCTGATCAAACAGATAAAAGCCATAACCTACAACACCGAGCAGTACTATGTCTATAAACCAACGCTGCCAAAGCGGAGATCGATCAGATCGAGCAAGCAGCTGCTTGTAGTTCACGATTGAAGCTTTGGCGAAAAGAACCGCAGGAATGACACTTGCCAGGATGGCGATTAGCACAGCTAGCCCGCCGTACAGCAATGCTTCCTTGGTAAAACTGACTGGAATTGATTTCCGGTCAACAAAAGTCAGGAACCCGCTGGAAGAACCTATACTCTTAGCCATAAACCAACCCATGAACGGTCCAACCACCAACGCTATGATCCCTAGCGATAAACCTTCCAAAAAATAAATGCCAATGATTTGCTTCGTGCTGCCGCCCCTGCTTCGCAGAGTGGCAATGACTCCCCGCTGCCGATCCAGGGATTGTCTGGCATTCATAACAATGTAATAGAAAACCATGGCAATCATAGGTGCCGCTAGCGTGAATAATAATATTTGCATCTGCAAGCTTTGCGCCTTAAATTCAGCAAGCATCGGCTTGAAGGAAACATCGACTTTCGTATTTTTAAGTTTCTGGAACAGGTTGATATCCAACCTCTCCAGGCGGTGATCTAACGGTGACAACTGACTTGTTTGAATATTCCGCAGGTCAAAGGCATAGTACCAATTAGCCAACTGAAGCGGAATTTTCTTCTCTGTTAACAACGTCTTCATAAAAACATCATCACTTACGATAAGTGAGTTAAGTAACCCCTCTAAACCTTGAAACCAATAGGCATCAGCTTCATTTTTGGGCTTGAAAGAGCCGACGATCTTCACTTTAAGCAGTTGGCTGCCACCTGCGCCAGACACCGAGTAGTTGAACACATCGCCGATATGCAAATCATTCCGGTATAGAGCTTCATCCAAAACAACAGCTTCCAGAATGCCGTTCTGCACTTGATCCGAAGCCATTTGACCGATGGACCAATCCACGTGATTATTCAGCTCGCTCCATGAAGTAAGCGCCATTTGCCGCCTCTTGCTGGGATCTACTTTCGATGTATCAACAGGGGTTATTTGAGCTGCTTTGATCGTGTAGCTTTTGGCGAACGTTTCAATCGGAAATCCAATTTCTTTGGGAATTTCTTCTCCTATGTACACATTGACGTCTTTTAGCTCGTCTAACCCTGCACGTTCCGTCCCAACCGCTTGATATCGCATAAGCACAGATCCAGCCGGAAGTCCGCTGCTTTTCTCTTCGAGCGATTTGGCTACGACACGCTTCAGCGACCCGTCCGCATACATCGGTATACTGGTTGTGAACGCAACCGCCATAATCAAACCAAGCAATGTGCTGAGCGTCAGCCAGCGGGTATTCCACATTTTCCGAAATAAAAACCGCAGCATGGGAATAGACATTAGCGACCAACTACTTTCTGTCCGGCGGTAAGACCTTTTACAATCTCTACATCCGTTGACGTCTGTTGACCGATTTCCACATCGACTTCCTTCTTATTTCCCTGATTATCGACCACCTGCACATAATTCCGGCCGGAATAGGAACGAAGCGCCGCAAGCGGTATCGTTGTCGCGTTTTCTTTCCTTTGGGTAATAATTGTCACGCTAAGAGGAGTTCCACGATTCAGGCCTTTTGGAAATTCATCCAGCTGAACGACTAAATATTGATCAATGGAATCCTGTTTGCCGTCTTGCCCGCCTCCCGGGAAGCCGCCGTTATTATTCCCTGCCGCTTGCGGATTTGGCAGCTGCTTGACCTTTCCTTTGTGCTGTCCGGCAGAGTTAATATCCACTTGGACATCCATGCCGATGGAGACTTTCTTCGCATCGTCTGCACTTATACTTGCCGCCACCGTCAACTCATTCAAGTCCGCAATTGTTGCGACGGACTCTTCCGATTTCACAGTGTCGCCTTTTTTCGCTGTAACCGTCACGATCGTTCCGCTAAACGGTGCGAGAAGCTTCGCTTTGCTCACTTGGGTTTCCAACTTCGTGAGTTCCTCTCGCTTCAGCTCAAAATCAATCTTCGCCTGCTCAATTTGCTCCGGCGTCATTTCGTCCGCTTTCCGCAGCGTTTCGATCATTGTCAGCTCATCTTTGCGGGTCTCAAGCTTCTTCCGCTTCAAATCGCTTTCCATATCCGACACGTCAAGCTCAGCAACAGGCTGGCCTTTCTCAACCGCATCGCCATTTTTCACGAGAATGGCACTGATCCGTTTGGAGGTCATATCTTCGGAGAAGAACAACTTCTCTTCCTGCAGCGCCATGAGACGCCCGCTCCCTCTTACTTTCGTCTCAAGCGTTTCTGTTTTCACCGTGTATTCAGGCTTCTTGGATAACTTAGGCGGATTAATGCTTGGAAGCGCCTCTTCTTCCTGTTCCTTTGGCAGCAGCGAGCAGCCGGAAGATAAAATAAGTGTAGTAGAGATAAGTAGTGCAGTTACGGGTTTTCCCCAGTTAGGAGACGAATTTCCCGTCCACCATTTCGTAAACATGATCGGCATCCTCCAAAATCGTAGGGTCATGGGTCGTCATACAAATTGTTACCTGCTCCGTTGCAATCATACTGCGAAAAACAGACATGATTTGTGCTCCCATCTGGGAGTCCAGCTCAGCCGTCGGTTCGTCAGCCAAAATCAAGGAAGGTCGATGCGCAATCGCCTTGGCAATGGCAACACGCTGTTGCTCACCGCCAGACAACTCGAAAGGCCGATGGTACATTCGCTTACCGAGCCCGACGAGTTCAAGACAATACGCAACCCGTTCTTTCCATTCAGACCGAGGAACACCCGCCATGCGAAGCGCAAGCTCCACATTTTCCCATGCTGATAACAACGGCATTAAGGCATACGATTGAAAAATAAAGCCGATCTCCTTTCGGCGAACTAATGTTCGTTCATTGTCGCTCCCTAAATGAAAAGCATGATTTAGGAACATGATTTCTCCTTCATTCGGCTGATCAAGCCCCCCAATCAAATTCAAAAGTGTTGTTTTGCCTGAGCCTGAGCGGCCTTTGAGCATCACAAGCTGAAGCGGTCTGAGTTCCATCTCAATCCCTTTCAGCACCTCTAAACGCTCGCCGCCGACTTGAAAAGAACGATGAACACCCGTTACCGTCAGCAGCGGCGAATGATGTACGTGCGTAGCTGCTTGCAACTCGTTAGGGATTATCTTATCCTCAGTACCTGCAGGCTCAGCCCTGTTATTTTTGCGAAACCAATTCGCCATATGGTACTTCTTCCTTTCATTTCCAAAATAACCTGTATGATAAATTAGACGTTAGATGTTTTCAAAAAGTTCCACGAAACTGAAAATTTGCTGAAAGTTTTTAGCACGAACGATATCTTGTATGAATCTATTAAAATATACTATCATTTGTAAAAAAATGTTATACAACAAAATACCTAATTTTATCCAAAAAAGGACCATCCTGAAAGTCCTTGCAGACTTTTAAGATGATCCTTATCTACATCTACCGCTTTTATTCCATAGCCGTATTTCGCAGCACCATATGAATATGGTCCTCCCAAACACCATGAATTTTCAAATATTTGAACGCCAAGCCCTCCTCATAGAACCCCAGTTTCTCCACAACCCTCAAAGAGGCAACGTTGCGTGGCATGATGTTGGCTTCAATGCGGTGCAGCCCCATAACCTCGAAAGCATAATCAATCATTGCTTGTACACCTTCCGTCATAAGCCCGCGATTAACGAGGCTTCCATCCATTCGATAGCCCAAATGGCAGGATTGAAAGGCTCCTCTGACAATATTGCTTAGAGAAATTGACCCAATCAAGCGGTCTTCAAACAACATCCATACTTTCAGCAGCAGACCGTCCTCGATCAGTTTCACTTCTTTCTCAAGTAAATCAGCTTGATACGAATTCGTATAATACAGCTCATTGCGCTCAATTTCCCATTCCTTCAAAAAAGCACGATTGCGATTCACATAATCAAGCACCAGCTCAGATGAAGTTGGATCCAAATGAACCAAAGACATTCGTTCTGTTTTACAAACAAGCTGCATGTTTACTCCTCCTTAACCGTCGCGGTTCCGTTTATTTGGCTTTACAATAATACCTGCTTCCCTTAGCTGCATGCAACTCTCCTACAAATTGTGAAACAGCAGCATTCATTTGCAGGATTTTGCCGCCCTTTGGGGAAGTTAAAAGAAGCAGCTTATTTAGAATTGCTTACAAAGAAGGAGAATACCGACATGATTGAAACAATCAAAACCTATTTGGAAGAGCAAAGAGACCAACACATAGAGGAATTGATGCAATTTTTGCGGATTCCAAGTATTAGTGCTGTTGCCGAACACCAACCGGATATAAAACGTTGTGCGGAGTGGACGGCTGACTCCCTCAGAAAAGCCGGTTTAGAAAATATTGAAATCATGCCTACAGATGGGCATCCTGTCGTTTATGCTGACTGGCTGCATGCAGAAGGTAAACCAACCGTACTTATTTATGGACACTATGACGTTCAACCGGCTGACCCTATGGAATTATGGGAAACTCCGCCATTCGAGCCTGTCATCCGCGATGGGAAGCTTTTTGCCCGAGGCAGCACTGACGATAAAGGTCAACTCCTGCTTTATGTAAAAGTGGTGGAAGCTTTCCTGCGTACGCAGGGCAGTCTTCCCGTGAATGTGAAATTCTGCATTGAAGGCGAAGAAGAAATTGCCAGTAAAAACCTGCCTCCCTTTGTAGAAAAGTACAAAGACAAATTGCAGGCTGACGCTGTTGCCCTCTCAGACACTCAGATGCACGGCCCTGGCAAACCGGCGCTTATGTATGGCTTACGCGGTCTTGCCGGTTTTGAGATTACGATCGATGGAGCGAACAGCGACCTGCATTCCGGGTTATTTGGCGGAGCTGTGCAAAATCCGATTCATGCTTTAACCAAGCTGCTTAGCTCTTTTCATGATGCCGATGGCCGAGTAGCTGTCGAAGGCTTCTACGATCGTGTCATCGAGCTTTCAGACAAAGAGCGCGAAGCTTTTAAACAAGTTGAGCCTGATGAAAATAAAGTCCGTACAAATCTAAATGTCGACAAGTTATATGGCGAAAAAGGATTCTCGTTCTACGAACAAACAACGTCGAGACCCACGTTGGAAATAACCTCGGTGAGCGGCGGTTTTCAAGGTGAAGGGATTAAACCGATTATCCCTAACCGTGCTTCGGCCAAGATTGCCTGCCGTCTCGTTGCTGCGCAAGACCCGGATGAGATCATGAATGCCGTTGAAGCGCATATACATGCCCAAGATTTGCCTGGCGTTAAAGTAACGCTCGATCGTCAATTACGCGGCAATCCGTTTATTACGCCAATCGACGAGCCTGTCATGGTTGCAGCCGCTGAAGCCTATGAAGATACTTATGGCGCATGGCCGGTGTACACACGAAGCGGCGGCTCCATTCCAATCGTGGAGGTATTGGGCCGCGTGCTGGATGCCCCTGTTGTTCTGCTCGGCTTTGGCCTTCCGGGTGAGAACTTGCATGCACCTAATGAGCACTTCCATTTGATCAATTGGGAAAAGGGAACGGAAACCATCAGCCGCTTCTGGCTGAAACTAGCTGCACGAAATGAGAATGCATGAGAGGAATGAGCGAACATCATGAGCACAACAAATCTATCTCTTCGCGATGCCAATTTGGAAGATCTCGCGGATATCGTACGTATCTATAATTCAACAATCGCAGGGCGTATGGTTACCGCAGATACGGAACCCGTAACGACAGCCAGTCGTGAAGGCTGGTTTCATGAGCACTCTGCCGATTTCCGGCCTTTATGGGTACTGGAAAATGGCAGCGGGATCTGCGGCTGGCTAAGTTTTCAATCCTTTTATGGCCGCCCGGCCTACAATGCCACGGCTGAAGTCAGTATTTACATAGACGAAACGTGCCGCGGCCAAGGAATCGGACGATACCTCATGGAGCAGGCTTTAGACGCTTGCCCAAAGCTGGGGCTTAAGACTTTGCTCGGCTTTATTTTCGGCCATAATGAACCTAGTTTGCAGCTTTTCCGTAAATTTGGTTTTGAAAATTGGGCGCATCTGCCTGGCATTGCCGAGCTTGACGGCATCGAACGAGACCTGATTATTCTTGGTAAACGGGTCGGTTAAGAAATAACAACGCAAATAGCGCTTTTCCTCTTGTCAGCGACATGACATCATCGACAAAACGGAAAAGCGCTATTTATTTTTTAAACCTGAACACATCTCTACTCTTCGGTCTTCAACGCCTCAACTTCAATTTCGATCATTAACCTGGGATCAATTAAAGCTTTCACCTCAACCATTGTTGCCACAGGCTGAACATCCCGGAAATATTCCCCATGCGCACGGCCGAATTCCTCCCATAAGGAAATATCCGTCACAAACATGCGCGTTCGTATGACATCCGACATCGTGGCTCCAAGCTCTAAGAGTGCTTTCTCAATCGTTTCCAGCACATAACGCGCTTGCTCATAAGCGCTGCCTTCGCCAACCACTTCGCCATCCCTCATTGCTGTTGTTCCGGCCACCTCAATGCGATTTCCTACTCGGATTGCGCGGCAATAACCTACCGTTGCCTCCCAAGGCGAGCCTGTAAATACTTTTGTTCGAGTCATCATTCACTCAACTCCCCTTTCACAGATAAGATGCAAGCTTAGCGCGCAAACCTTCCGATACTGGCATAAGCGGCAAGCGAAGCGTACCCGTTTCAATGCCCCCTTGCTGCTCAAGCAGCCATTTCAGTGGAGCTGGATTAGGCTCTTGGAAAAGCAGGCGAATCAGCGGAAGCAATTCTTCAAAAAGCTCTTGGCTTTTCTCCTGCTGCCCTGCCAGAAATTGGCGGTAAAACGCTACAAACCGCTCTGTCTCCACATTCGCAGATGCGCTCATTACACCCTTTGCTCCAGATTGAAGAGCCTCGAAAAGCAACGTATCTTCACCGCACAAAATCGGCTTCGAGCCCAATCTAGTAAGCTCCGAGACTAGCTGAGTGTTGGGCGTACTGTCTTTCATTCCAATCACACCATCCAGTTCGAGAATGGTCCGAACCGTATCCAGTTCTAATTTAATCCCTGTACGATGGGGAACCTCGTAGAGAATCACGGGCACACCAACACTCGCAACAAGGCGAAAATGCTCAATAATCCCTTGCTGACTAGGTTTATTATAATACGGCACCACGACTAAAGCACTGTCAGCGCCAAGTTTTCCAGCTTCTTCTGTTTTACGCACCGTAGAACGCGTATCATTCGTGCCCGTGCCCACTACAAGCGGGACATGCACATGGGCTGCATCTCGAGCAGCTTGAGCGGTTGCAAACATAACGCCCAGTTCATCGCTCGCAATCGTCGGGGATTCCCCTGTCGTACCATTAACGACGAGCCCATCGATTCCGTCTTGAAACAAATTGTAGGCATGATTATAAAAGGAGGCAGCATCCAACTCTCCTTCTTCATCAAAAGGCGTAATGATAGGAACATACACACCATGCAAGTCTTTTTCATTTAACATATAAGCCATCTCCCCGTTAATTTGATGTTGTACATCCACTTTAGCATGGAATAATGCATCACAGTTAGCTATAATTAGTGATACTACTCATCAAAAATTTTGAAGTAAGATTAGGAGGCAACCATGGACTTAACGTATTTCCGCACCTTTCGGGAGGTTGCTCGAAGAAAAAGCTTTACCAAAGCCGCCGAAGAATTAGGCTATGCGCAATCCAGCATTACGATGCAAATTCAGAAGCTTGAGCGTGAATACGGGGTGCCTCTTTTTGAACGATTTGGTCGGCAGCTGCGGCTGACCTCTCCTGGTGAAAGCCTTCTGAAACTGGCCGTGCAGATGCTCGATCTCTATGATCAATCCAAAGAAATGGTGGCAAGCCAGGTCACCGGTACTTTGACGATTGGCACGATCAACTCGCTTGCAGCTTATTACCTGCCTCCTTATTTACAAGCTTTGAAACAGCTTTATCCCGGCCTCAATATTCAGTTATATCCGGACAGCGAAGCCTCCCTGATGACCAAAGTCAGAGAAGGCGACTACGATCTGGGTTTGCTTTTGGACCGATATCCAGCTGAGCCCCTCTTAACCTGTACGAAAATTAAAGAAGAACCCTTGCTGCTCGTCGTCCCATTGACTCATCCGCTCACACAATTAGACCGAATTGAGCTTACCGATCTTCAACAAACTGAGTTTATTGTGACAGAGGAAAGCTGCATTTATCGGGGCATGTTTGAAAAGCTGCTCAAAGATCACGCCATCCCGCTCCAAATTGGCTTCGAACTAGGCAATTTAGAGGCCATTAAGCAATGCGTCATGAACGGGCTCGGGATCGCGCTGCTTCCCAGAATTGTCGTTCAGAGCGAGCTTGAACAAAAAAGGCTTGTTTCCCTCCCTTTTTCACATGAAGATTTGAAACTGGATATCCAACTGCTGCTTCATCCCAAAAAGTGGATCTCCCAGCCCTTGCAATCTTTTATCCAACTGTTGACCAATAACGAGGAAGACAAATAAAAAAGAAGCCCTCCTTTTCGAAAAGGTAGGGCTTCTTCGCATTTCATTAATATGTGGATGTCGAGAATGTCATCCAAGTATGGCGCCGCCGGTGCGGTAACCAGCCGAAACTAGCACGCTTCAATTCCTTTTATACACCAAACGCAGCAGGATTCTCTCTCCATGAACGGAGCAAAGCCATATCCTCAGCTTTGATTGCACCCTTCTCCAAAGCTACTTCAAGCAGCGTAGAGTAGTTGGAAAGCGTATGAAGCGGCATCTCCGCAGCTTGGAAAGCGTCAGTCGCTTTATCCAATTGGTAGGAGAAAATCGCTAGTACGCCTAACGGAATGGCTCCGGCTTCTTTGACAGCAATCGCTGCTTTCAAAGAGCTTCCGCCTGTTGAAATCAGGTCCTCGATAACGATGACCTTTTGGCCTGGCTTCACAGAACCCTCAATCAGGTTCTCTTTGCCATGGCCTTTCGCTTTATCGCGAATATAAATCATTGGGAGACCCAGCTTCTGAGCGACCCATGCCGCATGAGGGATACCAGCTGTTGCTGTACCGGCTACAACCTCGGCATCCGGGAACTTCTCTTGAATTAAGCTGACGAAGCCGTCAGCGATTGCTTCGCGAATCGCCGGGTGTGACATTGTCAGACGGTTGTCGCAATAAATCGGGGATTTCAAGCCCGATGTCCATGTAAAAGGTTGCTGCGGTCTTAACGCTACCGCTTGAATATCTAATAAGGAAGCCGCGACATGCTTCGCAATCGTTTCGAGTTGACTCATGTTACTTCCACCGTTCCTTCCGTTGTTAGATGTTACAAGATGGAATCAATAATCGATTCCAATGCAGCCCTAGGGTCCGCCGCGCCTGTGATCGGTCTGCCGATCACGACGTAGTCCGTACCCTGCGCAAACGCCTCGCCTGGCGTCATAATGCGCGACTGGTCGCCCACATCCGCGCCTGCCGGGCGGATGCCCGGCGTTACGGTGACGAACCCGTCACCGCACGCCTCCTTAATCGCCGTCACCTCTAGCGGTGACGCGACGACGCCCTGAAGCCCCGCGGCATGCGCCAAGCGGGCATAACGAATGACGGCTTGCTCCACCGTACCGGTCAAGCCGATCTCTTCGTTCAGCACCGCTTGCGAGGTGCTGGTCAGCTGCGTCACGCCGATAACGATCGGGCGTGCTGCGCCTGCGGCCAATCCCTTGTCGACACCCTCCAAGGTAGCGACCATCATGTCCTTGCCTCCGGCGGCATGGACGTTGAACACATCCACCCCTAGGCGCGTTACGCTTTCCGCGCCGCCTTTGACCGTGTTCGGAATGTCATGCATCTTCACATCGAGGAACACCTTATAACCGCGATCTTTCAGGCTCGCGACGAAGCTTGGACCTGCAGCATAGAACAGCTGCATGCCCACCTTCACGTAGCAAGGGATGCCCTCGAGCTGCTTCAGCAGCCCTTCGGCGCTTGCCGCATTCGCATAATCGAGCGCGACCATAATGCGTCCTGCAACATCCGTACGAGTTAATACTGACAAGTCCGTCACCTCTTTCTTAGACATGAACCGGCATGGAGCGTGAGGAGAAGTTGATCGCTTCAAGCATATTCACAAGTGCTCTTACTGTGTCAAGCGATGTCATACAAACCACACCGTTCTCAACAGCTTCACGGCGGATACGGAAACCGTCGCGCTCAGGCGTTTTGCCTTTGGTCAGCGTGTTGACAACAAACTGCGCGTCGCCGCTGCGAATCAGATCCAAAATGTTCGGTGAGCCTTCGCTCAATTTATGCACCGTTGTGACTGGAAGGCCAGCTTCTTCAATCGCTGTGGCCGTTCCGCCGGTTGCAATGATTTTATAACCGAGGCGGTAGAAGCCTTTCAAGATTTCAATCGCTTCTTCCTTGTCTTTGTCAGCAACAGTCACTACGACTGAACCTGCAGACGGGATTTTCATGCCCGCACCGATTAAGCCTTTGTAAAGCGCCTTGGCAAAGTTCGTATCGCGACCCATTACCTCACCTGTTGATTTCATCTCAGGTCCGAGTGTTGTATCGACACGGCGAAGTTTCGCGAAGGAGAATACCGGCACTTTTACGGAGACATAGTTATCTTCCGGCCATAGACCGCTTTGGTAACCCATATCCGCCAGCTTTTGTCCCATAATGACGCGTGTCGCCACGTTAGCCATCGGTATGTTCGTTACTTTGCTTAAGAATGGTACCGTTCTGGAAGAACGCGGGTTAACCTCGATTACATACACTTGGTCGTTGTGGATAACGAACTGGATGTTGACCAAGCCCACTACGTTAAGTTCCAGACCGATTTTTGTCGTAATCTCGATAACTTGCGCCTTAATTTCATCAGAGAGCGATTGCGGAGGATATACCGCGATGGAGTCGCCGGAGTGAACTCCTGCACGCTCAACGTGTTCCATAATCCCAGGGATTAGAACCGTTTCTCTATCACAAATCGCGTCTACTTCTACCTCTTTACCCAGCATATAACGGTCGATCAGAACCGGATGCTCAGGGTTGATTTTCACCGCATATTCCATGTAGCTCAGCAATTCTTCATCGGAGTAGACGATTTCCATCGCACGTCCGCCCAAGACATAGGAAGGTCGAACGATAACCGGATAACCGAATTTTGCTGCAGTTCCAACCGCTTCATTCACAGAAGTTACTGTACCGCCTGGTGGTTGAGCAATGGAAAGCTTGCTTAGCAAAGCTTCGAATTTCTTGCGATCTTCCGCAGTATCGATACTTTCCAGATCGGAACCTAGAATGCGAACTCCTGCTTTGTGTAAAGGAGCTGCCAAGTTGATCGCGGTTTGACCGCCGAATTGTACGATAACCCCGATTGGTTTCTCGCGTTCAATGACGTTCATCACATCTTCGAAGAACAATGGCTCGAAGTACAAGCGATCGGACGTGTTGAAGTCCGTGGATACCGTCTCTGGGTTGTTATTGATAATAACAGCTTCGTAGCCAGCAGCTTGAATCGCCCATACAGCGTGTACTGTTGAGTAGTCAAACTCAATCCCTTGTCCGATACGGATTGGACCGGAACCAAGTACAACAACTTTCTCTTTCGTTGTTTCCGTTACTTCATCTTCTTGCTCATAAGTTGAATAGTAGTATGGCGTCGAAGCTTCAAACTCCGCTGCGCAAGTATCAACCATTTTGTAAACAGGTTTAATGTTTTGCTTCAAGCGATAAGCTCTTACATCCGCTTCGTTAATGAATGTTGTGCAGCCAGCAAGCGTACGAATTTCAGCAACAGCGCGGTCTGTGAAACCTTTGCGCTTAATTTCAAAAATCAGATCAGCCGTTAATTCGCTTGCGGCGATTTCTTTCTCGTACTTGATCAAACCTTCAAGCTTGTTCAAGAACCACCAATCAATTTTCGTCAAATTCTGCAATTGTTCTACAGAATAACCCCTGCGGTAAGCTTCTGCCAGCAAGAACAAGCGCTCATCATCTGGTTTTTGCAAACGGGATTCCAATGTTTCTTTATCTAAAAGGTCTGTTTCCTTCAGGAACAAACGATGTACGCCAATTTCCAAAGAGCGAACCGCTTTGTGAATGGACTCTTCGAATGTACGTCCGATCGCCATAACCTCGCCGGTTGCTTTCATTTGTGTACCCAATTTGCGGTTAGCCGCCGTGAATTTATCGAAAGGCCAACGCGGGATTTTGGACACGATGTAGTCAAGTGCAGGCTCGAAGCAAGCATACGTTTGACCTGTTACTGGATTTACAAGCTCATCGAGCGTGTAGCCAATTGCGATTTTAGCTGCCATTTTGGCAATCGGATAACCTGTAGCTTTGGATGCAAGCGCTGAAGAGCGGCTTACACGAGGGTTAACTTCGATAACATAGTACTGGAAGCTGTGCGGATCAAGCGCATATTGTACGTTACAACCGCCTTCGATGTTCAAAGCGCGAATAATTTTCAGGGATGCGGAACGCAGCATTTGGTACTCACGATCCGACAATGTTTGGCTTGGCGCTACTACGATACTGTCTCCTGTATGTACGCCTACTGGATCAAAATTCTCCATATTACATACAACAATACAGTTGTCGTTCGCGTCACGCATAACTTCATACTCGACTTCTTTCATACCTGCGATGCTGCGCTCAACCAGACATTGGCCGATTGGGCTGTAACGAATTCCGGAAGCTACGATGTCCGTCAGCTCTTCCATCGTGTTACAGATACCGCCGCCAGTACCACCAAGTGTGTAGGCTGGGCGAACAATGATCGGGAAGCCGATTTCATTTGCAAAATCTACCGCTTGCGCGACAGTTGTTACGATAACGCTATCCGGAACAGGCTGCTCCAGCTCTCTCATCAAGTCTCTGAAAAGATCGCGGTCTTCCGCTTTCTCAATCGCAGTAAGCTGCGTACCCAGAAGCTTCACGTTTTCGCTCTCAAGAACTCCTGCGCGAGCAAGTTCTACAGCCATGTTCAGGCCTGTTTGACCACCTAAAGTCGGAAGCAAACCGTCTGGACGCTCTTGACGAATGATTTGTGTAACGAATTCCAGCGTAATTGGTTCGATATATACTTTGTCGGCCATGTTCGTATCCGTCATGATCGTAGCCGGGTTGGAGTTGATCAGGATAACTTCCATGCCTTCTTCTTTCAATGCTTGGCAAGCTTGCGTTCCCGCATAGTCGAATTCCGCTGCCTGACCGATAACGATCGGACCGGAACCGATAACGAGGATCTTTTTGAGTGTATTATTTTTTGGCATATTACAGTTCCTCCCTAGAGTTTTGCTTCAGCAAAACTTGCTTCGTAAGCTTTACTTACAGATGTCGATGCCGCGGACGCTTTCCATTGAGCAAGCATTTGCGCTTGGCGCGGTTGTTCTGGATTATCTAGTTTGTGCTGACGAATCATCGAGATGAAATCATCGAACAGATAGCTGGAGTCAAACGGCCCAGGTGCAGCTTCCGGATGGTATTGAACCGAGAAAGCCGGGAATTTCTTATGTTTCAAACCTTCAATTGTACGGTCATTATTGTTAATGTGCGTCACTTCAAGATCAGTTCCGGCAACGGACTCATCTTTCACTGTGTAGCCATGGTTTTGCGATGTAATGTAGCAGCGGCCGGAAGCCAAATCTTTCACCGGGTGGTTACCGCCGCGATGTCCGAATTTCAGTTTGTCAGTGTCAGCGCCGCAAGCAAGTGCGAACAGTTGGTGACCCAAGCAAATTCCGAAAAGCGGAATGTCGCCAAGCAAACCTTTGATCATTTCGACAGCGTGTGGAACGTCTTTTGGATCCCCAGGGCCGTTAGACAGCAGGACGCCGTCTGGTGCAAGTCGGCGAATTTGTTCTGCTGTTGCATCTTGAGGCACAACAACAACGTCACAGTCGCGTTTGCTCAGATCGCGGATAATTCCGCTTTTTGCCCCAAAGTCAACCAATACGATACGCTCTTTGTGACCTGGTGCCCCGTACACGCTTTTCGTGGAGACGCGCGCTACTTGATCCGTCATGAGGGAAGTTCCTCTCAGGATTTCAGTCAACTCGGCAACGGATTTATTGGAAGTTGTCAGCAAGCTTTTCATAACGCCGTGGTGACGGATCTTACGAGTCAACATGCGCGTATCGATACCGCTGATGCCTACGATGCCGTATTCCTTAAGCAAGCTGCCCAGTGTGTATTGAGCTCTCCAGTTGCTTGGGATTTCTTCATGCTCACGAACGACAAAACCATGAATGAATGGGCGTACGGATTCAAAATCATCACGAATCACACCGTAGTTCCCCACCAATGGGTAAGTCATCGTTACGATTTGACCGCAGTAGGAAGGGTCGGAAAGAACCTCCTGATACCCTGTAATTCCCGTGTTGAATACTACCTCACCGACGGACTCTCCTTCACTACCGAACGATTTTCCTGTAAAAAGCGTGCCGTCTTCCAGCAACAATCTTGCCTGCATGTATGTTCAGCTCCTTCACTATTGTCAGGCGATTCTAACGAACCGCAGATGTCATGCTTATTTGTTATCATCTTTATGCGTAGACTTGCATAAAAAATGATCAGTTTGTATAAATATACACGATTTTCGGGTTGCCGTATAGATCGTTCGTGTCGTTTTTATGAATAAACGATTTTTCCGGAAGCGATGGTAACAACGGGCCACCCCTTCAGTTTCCATCCGATAAACGGTGTGTTTTTACTGCGTGAAACAATCTCTTCTTTGAGAACCTCGCGTTCTGTTTCTAAATCCACGATAGTGATGTCCGCGATGCTGCCTACATTCAACGTTCCGTATGGAAGTCCGAATACATCAGCTGGTTTCTTAGTCATACGATCTACCAGGAAGCCAAGCGTCCATTTGCCGGTCAGGACAAATTTCGTGTACAGCAGGTTGAAGGCCGTCTCGAAACCAAGGATACCGAATGGCGCCAGCATCATGCCCTTCTCTTTCTCTTCTTCCGAGTGAGGCGCATGATCCGTCACGATAATGTCGATCGTCCCGTCTTCAAGGCCTTCGATGACAGCTTGCACATCGCGCGGTGTGCGCAGCGGCGGGTTCATCTTCCAGTTCGCGTCAAGCCCTGGAATATCTTCATCGGATAGCACAAGGTGATGCGGGCAAACCTCTGCAGTTACTTTAATTCCGAACTGTTTCGCATGACGGATCAATCGAACCGATTGCTCGGTAGAAACGTGGCACACGTGGTAGTGAACACCTGTTGCTTCAGCCAGCAGCACGTCGCGGCCAACATGAATCGCTTCGGATTCATTCGGGATGCCTTTCAGGCCGTGCTTCTTGGCGAAGGAGCCTTCGCTGACCGGCGCTCCGACAACAAGCGTATCGTCCTCGCAGTGAGCGATGATGGGCATTCCGATGGATGCGGCCAAGGCCATGGCATCCTTCATCATTTGCGCGCTTTGCACGCCAACGCCGTCATCCGTGTAGCCGATGACGCCCGCTTCTTTCAGCGCGGCAAAGTCAGTCAACTCGCGGCCAAGCTCGTTTTTCGTAATCGTGCCGTAAGGAAGGACACGAACTACGCCTTCTGTAGCTGCTTTGTCCAATATGTAGTTCACCGTCTCTACCGTATCGATGACGGGTCTTGTATTTGGCATACAAGCAATCGTTGTGAATCCGCCTCTTGCAGCGGAACGCGTTCCGGTCGCAATGTTTTCTTTATGTTCAAACCCGGGCTCTCTCAAGTGAACATGCATATCAATAAAGCCAGGTGTTACCAATTTGCCTGCTGCATCGATGACTTCATGCCCTTCGGTTTGTGGCGTTGAACCTTCAACAGCGTCCAGAACTTGAGCAATTTTATCATTTTCAACTAAAATGTGTTTCTTCGCTTGTACATTATTTGCGTCAACTGTCGTTCCGTTTAGAATCCAAATGCCCATTGTTGTAAGTCCCCCTGTTTTATGATAAAGCTCGTTCAATGACGGCCATACGAATCGGTACGCCGTGAGCAATTTGTGTGAAAATTTTTGATTTCTCATGTTCAACCAATTCATCGTCCAGTTCCACGTTGCGGTTAACCGGAGCCGGATGCATGATGATCGCGTGAGGAGCCATTCGGCTTGCGCGCTCTACCGTTAAACCGTATTGCTCGCGGTATTCCTCTGCGGAGCGAAGCAGCCCTGTATCGTGGCGTTCCAGCTGCACGCGCAGCATCATAACAACGTCTGCCTTCAGTGCTTCATCGAAGGACACATACGGCGCGAACTCTGCGAGTTCCGGAGCTTGCATGCTTGCTGGAGCGCAGAACTGCACTTTCGCCCCCAGAGCAAGCAGTCCCCACAGATTGGAGCGTGCCACGCGGCTGTGCAGAATGTCTCCAACGATGGAGACCGTCAGCCCTTTGATGGCGCCGAATTGCTTGCGCATCGTGTAGAAGTCGAGCAGCGCTTGCGTTGGATGCTCGTTGTTGCCGTCCCCCGCATTAATAAGCGGGATTTTGATTTTCTCCGCGAGCTCCTGGAGCACGCCGTTCGGCTTCAAGCGGATGACGCCTGCGTCGATCCCCATCGACTCCAGCGTACGGACTGTGTCGTAGATGGATTCGCCTTTCTGAACGCTGGACTCCGCTGCTGAGAAGTTCAGAACATCTGCGCCTAGACGCTTTTGCGCCAGTTCGAAGGAAAAGCGGGTTCTTGTGCTATTTTCAAAAAATAAGTTGGAAACGAATTTGCCGTTAAATTGATTGGTCACTTTCGCAGGACTCTGCTCCCAATAAGCCGCGCGATCAAGGATGCTTATGATCTCATCTGCGCTAACTCCTTTTAGTCCTAGAAAATGTTTGGTTTGTGTACTCACCATGCTCACTCCTGTTTCCCCCTCTGTTGAAGTATAATGACGCCGTCTTTGTCGTCGATTTCCGTAAGCAGCACTTCAATGCTTTCACTTTTGGAGGTAGGTACGTTCTTTCCTACATAATCCGGGCGAATCGGCAGTTCGCGATGCCCTCTGTCCACTAGCACGGCCAACTGAATCATTTGCGGCCTGCCTAAGTCGATCAAGGCGTCCATCGCTGCCCGCACGGTGCGTCCCGTAAACAGGACATCGTCGAACAGAATGATTTTCCGGTCTTGAATTTGGATGCGGCCGCCTTCTTGGACGTTCAGGGCCGATTTCACTTTAACGCGGTCGTCTCGATACGAAGTGATATCAATCTCACCGACAGGAACCGGCACGCCTTCGATTTCCATGATTCTCTCAGCGACTCGCTTCGCTAAATAAATGCCTCGTGTCCGAATCCCAATTAGGGTGCAATTTTCTACCCCTTTATTCTTTTCAAGTATCTCATGTGCAATCCGCGTAAGAGCACGACGAATTCCCATTTCGTCTATAATCGTGTGCTCGGTTGCTTCGTTCATTTGATTCGCCTCCTGAGAGTTTTGCTTTAGCAAAACTGGCATCGTAAGCATTAGCTGAGTTTTGGCCAGGTTAAAACACACCAAAAAACTCCTTGCCCATTCATTGGCAAGGAGTTAGCGTGCATAAAGATACAGAGCGGGGCATAAGGATGCGCACATCCCCAAGCTTGTTCATAAACTGAATTCACGATTCAATTTATCCCGTCTTTTCTTATCGACTACCTTGCCAGCCTCTCTGGACTGTTTTTAAAGGTACATATGTAATTAAAAGCATTATGCCACTTTCGACAAGATAAGTCAATATGAATTGCGTTGAATTTTTGAACAGAATTTTTATCATGTGTTATAATTTACATATCAAAATCCACTATGGCATTACTCACAATTCCCTAAGGAGGAAAACATTTGTTCAAACTGTTTAGACTTTTGAATCCGTACAAAGTTTCAGTTGTTGCCATCATCGCCTTAATGCTTCTTCAGTCATTGTCTCAACTGTATCTCCCCACTTTGCTCTCGGACATCGTCGATGTCGGAGTCTTGCATGGGGATGTTGCCTATATTCTCCGTTATGGGGCCTACATGCTTTTGGTAGCTATGGGCGCGATGGTTTGCGTGATGGTCGCCAGCTATTTGCTGGCACGGACAGCCACTGGATTCGGCAGGGATTTGCGCCGCAAGCTTTTTAGCCATGTCGAGAGCTTTTCCTTAAATGAGTTTGACAAGGTCGGCACCTCCTCGCTGATTACACGAACCACCAATGACATCGCACAAGTACAGCAAGTGATCGTTATGATGCGAATGTTCATCGGTGCGCCGACCATGTTGATCGGCGGTGTCATTATGGCGACCTATAAAGATGCCCATCTGGCCATTGTCCTCATTGCCGTCATTCCGATTCTCGCATTAGCCATCATAGGAATCATGTCCAAAGGGCTTCCTCTATTTAAAGTGCTGCAAATCAAAATAGATGCCATCAATCTCGTGCTTCGCGAGAATTTGACCGGTATTCGAGTCATTCGCGCTTTTAACCGTTCCGGTCATGAACAGACGAAGTTTGCAAAAGCGAATATGGATTACACCCAAACGGCCATCAAAGTGAACACGATCATGGCGACGATGATGCCAATCATGATGCTGGTTTTTAATTTGGGGATTGTCGTGATCCTTTGGTATGGGGGAATACGCATTGATAGCCAACAGATGCAAATTGGCGATTTGATGGCTTTCATTCAATATGCGATGCAAATTATGTTTTCGATGTTCATGATGACAATGATTTTCATGATGATCCCTAGAGCATCCGCCTCTTCCGGGCGTATTAATGAAGTTCTGGCTTTGACCTCTACGATACAAAATACCAAAGAGGCACAGGCTCTTCCTTCCGATCAGGCAGCGATTGAATTCAAACATGTGACTTTCAGCTACCCGGGTGCCGAGCAGCCTGCCATCCGTGATATTTCATTCCGCGCAGAGCCGGGTGAGATAACAGCCATTATTGGCGGTACGGGTTCTGGCAAAACAACGCTGATCAATTTGCTGCTGCGCTTTTATGATGTTAATGAAGGCAGCATTACGATTGACGGCCATCCCTTACCCACCTTACAAATAGATAGCCTGAGACAACAAATTGGATATGTCCCGCAAAAAGCGGCGCTCTTCTCCGGTACGGTTGCCGACAATATCCGGTTCGGACGCGAGTCTGCAACGGAGGACGAGATCCAACAGGCTGCGCAGACGGCGCAAGCTGCAGATTTCATTGCCGAATTGAAAGACGGCTATCAATCCATCCTGGCTCAGGGAGGCACGAATTTATCCGGCGGTCAAAAGCAGCGGTTAGCCATTGCCCGAGCCCTCGCCCGCAAACCGGAAATCTACGTTTTCGATGACAGCTTCTCTGCGCTTGATTTCAAAACGGACGCGAAGCTGCGGGCGGCACTTAAAGCTGAAACCGCGCAAGCGACGAAAATCATCGTAGCTCAGCGAGTCAGCACCATCATGGATGCCAACCGGATTATCGTGCTAGAAGACGGACGCATTGCCGGGATCGGCACACATGCCGAGCTGATGAGCACCTGCAGTGTTTATCAAGAAATCGTGGCTTCCCAGCTGTCAGAGGAGGAAATTGCATGAGTGATCAACCAAGAAACGGGCAGCGTCCTCCCTCCCAAGGTGTGAATCCAGCTCATTTTGGCCGAGGCGGTATGGGTGCGATGGGCATGCCAGTTCAGAAAGCGAAGGATTTCAAGGGTACCTTGCGTCGGCTGTCCGGCTATATGAAGCCTTTCCGGGTATCTATCATTTCTGTTTTTATAGCTGCCGTGCTCAGTACGGTCTTCAGCATCATTAGTCCCAAACTCATGGGGAATGCAACGACAAAGCTGTACGAAGGCTCCATGGCTAAGCTCAAGGGTGTGCCTGGTGCGAAAATTGACTTTGATGCGCTGCTGCAAATTGTTTTGATACTAGCTGCGCTATACGTATTCAGCTCTGTTTTAACTTTTATCCAGCAAAGGATTATGGTTGGTGTCACACAGAAAATTGTGTTTAATCTCCGCAAAGATATTAGCGACAAGCTGACTCGGGTTCCACTTTCTTTCTTTGATTCCCGTAGTCATGGAGATACGATGAGTCGCGCAACGAATGATGTCGATACGATCTCTTCCACCATGCAGCAAAGTTTAACTCAGCTCATCACATCCATCGTCACGCTGCTCGGGATTATCATTATGATGCTTACGATTAGTCCCCTATTGACTTTGGTAACCATCATCACGCTGCCTTTAAGCATTATGGCAACGAAAATGATTGCTTCCCGCTCGCAGAAATATTTCAAAGGCCAGCAAAAAACACTTGGCGAGCTCAATGGCCACGTCGAGGAAATGTATACGGGACATACCATTGTTAAAGCATTCGGGCGTGAACGCCACTCTATCGAGAAATTCAATGAAATCAATGACCGGTTGTATCATTCCGGCTGGAAGGCGCAATTTATTTCCGGAATGATCTTTCCCCTCATGTCATTTATCGGAAATATCGGATATGTGCTCGTCAGTGTCATTGGCGGTATCATGGTGACACAAAGCACGATCAAAATTGGTGATATTTTGGCCTTCATCCAGTACTCCGGGCAATTCGGAATGCCTATCACACAGGTTGCTAATATCGCAAACATTATTCAGTCCACCATCGCAGCCGCGGAACGGATCTTCGAGCTGCTGGATGAGCAGGAAGAGGTGTTGGAGGATACCGCAAACAAGTCCGTTACGCAGGTGCGCGGGCACGTCCAGTTCAACGAGGTCGCTTTCTCCTATAAAACGGATGAGCCGCTTATTGAGCAGATGAACATCGAAGTCGAGCCAGGTCAAACGGTCGCCATCGTCGGCCCGACGGGTGCTGGGAAAACAACCATTGTTAACCTGCTCATGCGCTTCTATGAGTTAAAAGGCGGAACGATCTCCATCGACGGCGTTGATTCCCGTAAAATGTCTCGCAGCCACCTTCGCGGACTGTTCGGCATGGTCCTCCAAGACACGTGGCTGTTCAACGGCACGATTCGGGAGAACATCGCTTACGGACGAGACGGCGCATCCGAGGAAGAGATCGTGAATGCGGCTCGCGCTGCGTTCGCCGATCATTTCATTCGAACGCTGCCGGATGGATATAACACTATTTTAAATGAAGAAGCCTCCAATCTTTCCCATGGCCAAAAGCAGCTGCTAACCATTGCTCGAGCGATATTAGCGGATCCTGCGATTTTGATTCTGGATGAGGCGACCAGCTCCGTAGATACTCGCACGGAAGTCTCCATTCAGAGGGCGATGAACAATTTGATGGAGAACCGCACGAGCTTTGTTATTGCCCATCGCTTATCTACCATCCGTGACGCTGATCTCATTCTAGTGATGAATCATGGAACTGTGATTGAACAAGGAACACACGAGCAGCTTTTGGCGCAAAATGGCTTCTATGCCGACCTGTACAACAGCCAATTTGCTTCAAAAGCGATCTCATAATCGAAGGACTGCGCATTCGAGTTGATTCGACTCGTTACGCAGTCCTTTTCACGTCGCCCCCTATCTGATAATATAGGAGAGTCAATTTAATTTAAGGAGATGTCACCATGAGCGAAATGAATACGTTAGAAATCATTCAGTTTATTAAAGAAAGCAAGAAAAAAACTCCCGTTAAAGTATATGTAAAAGGAAACCTTGAAGGTATTGAATTCGGAGAAGGCAGCCAATCCTTCATTTCCGGAGGCAGCGGCGTCGTATTTGGCGAGTGGAGCGAAATCTCCCCTGTGCTTGAAGCCAACAAAGAGCAAATCGTTGATTACGTGGTTGAATCAGACCGCCGTAATTCCGCAATTCCTATGCTTGACCTAAAAGGAATTAACGCTCGTATCGAGCCAGGCGCGGTTATTCGCGATAAAGTACATATCGGAGACAACGTGGTTATCATGATGGGCGCTCTTATTAACATCGGTGCTTCCGTAGGCGACGGCACAATGATCGATATGAACGCTGTTCTCGGTGGCAGAGCGCAAATCGGTAAAATGTGTCACATCGGTGCTGGCGCAGTTGTTGCCGGCGTTATTGAGCCTCCTTCTGCACAACCTTGCGTTATTGAAGATGACGTACTTGTAGGTGCTAATGCTGTAATCTTGGAAGGCGTTCGCATTGGCAAAGGTTCTGTAGTAGCCGCTGGCGCTATCGTTACACAAGATGTTGAAGAGTACACAGTCGTTGCAGGCGCTCCTGCTCGTGTAATCAAGAAAGTTGACGATAAAACAAAATCCAAAACAGAAATCTTACAAGATCTGCGTACCCTGTAAGATCATCTGGAGGAACACCTATGTCTAGCCCTTTCATCGCATTGCGTCGTCAGCTTCACCAAATTCCGGAGCCGGGCTTTGAAGAGTTCAAGACGCAAAAGCTGCTCTTAGACGAACTTGCTAAGCTGCCTCAGAATCGGATCAGTATCCGGACTTGGCGGACAGGCATTTTGGTTTATATTAAAGGAACAAATCCGACCAAACGCTTTGGCTATCGGGCGGATATGGACGGGCTGCCGATTACGGAAGAAACCACGCTTCCGTTTCCTTCGCAGCATCCTGGGTATATGCACGCCTGCGGTCATGATTTTCACATGTCGATCGGGATGGGCGTGATCACCCATTTTGTTAACCAGCCTATGAAGGATGATCTTGTTGTCCTGTTCCAGCCGGCCGAAGAAGGACCTGGGGGCGCACTGCCCATGCTTGCTTCGGAAGAGCTGAAGGACTGGATGCCGGATCAGATGGTTGCCCTCCATATCGCGCCTGAGTACCCGGTTGGCACCATTGCCACACGGCCTGAGATCTTGTTCGCCAACACTTCTGAATTGTTCATCGACCTTCTAGGCAAAGGCGGACACGCCGCTTACCCGCATCAAGCGAATGATATGATTATCGCGGCGACGCAAATGGTTGGCCAACTGCAAACCATCGTTTCCCGTAATGTGAATCCGCTGGATTCGGCTGTCGTAACCATCGGCAAAATGGAGGCTGGCACTAAACAGAACATCATTGCCGAAAAAGGTCGATTGGAAGGCACGATTCGCACGCTTTCCGCTAGTTCAATGAACAAGATCAAGAAACGGATTGAAGCCATCGCTGCTGGCATCGAAAGCTCTTTTGAATGCAAAGTAACGATCGATTACGGCTCAAATTACCGTCAAGTTTTTAACGATCCTGCTTTGACTCGGGAGTTCATGGCGTGGCTGCGAACAACCGATCAGGTTCAGCTTGTAGAATGTACGGAAGCTATGACCGGCGAAGATTTCGGCTACTTTTTGGAGCAAATTCCCGGCTTCATGTTCTGGTTAGGGGTAGACACGCCTCACGGACTGCACAATGCCAAACTTGACCCGGATGAACGGGCGATTGATGTTGCCATTAACACCATTACTGCTTACTTCCAATTTAAATCTCAGTAAATGGATACCAAAAAAAACCTCCAAGCCCTTCGGCTTTGGAGGTTTTTTGCGTCTTACAATTTGCTGATAAAACGTTCCACACGATTCAGCGACTCTTCCAGTACTTCCTGCGAATACGCATAGGAAATACGGATGAAACCTTCGCCGTAGGTGGTAAAAGCATCCCCAGGTACTACCGCGACATGCTCTTCTTGAAGCAGTCTCATCGTGAACTCTTGAGAGGATAATCCGAATTTGGCGATGGACGGGAACAGATAGAACGCCCCATCCGGCTTCTCCAGTTCAAAGCCCATGGCCAGCAAACGATTAAAGACGTAATCTCGGCGAGCTTCATATTCTTCTCGCATCGGCAGAGCATCGTCGATCCCTGCTGTCAATGCTTCTAAAGCCGCGTACTGGCTTACGGAGCTGGCGCAGGTGACATTGTATTGATGCACCTTGACCATATGCTCAGTTATATTAGCCGGCGCCATGGTGAAGCCAATCCGCCATCCTGTCATGGCGTGAGATTTGGACAACCCATTGATGACGATCGTTTTGTCTCGCAGGTTGCCGATCGTTGCAATGGATTGATGGGTATCCCCATAGACAAGCTCGCTGTATATTTCATCGGATAAAATGAATAATTCACGGTCTTCCAACAGCTGTGCCAGGTCGTTCAATTCTTGCTTCGATAGCACTTGGCCTGTTGGATTGGACGGATAACATAAGATCACGCAGCGCGTTTTGTCAGTTAAGTATGGCGCTAACAGTTCGGCAGTTAATTTCAAGCCGTTTTTTCTGGTGTCTACATAAACTGGAACCCCGCCGGCAAGTCGTATCAAAGGCTCGTACCCCGGATAAATCGGAGCCGGCAGGATGACTTCCGCGCCCGGTGTAAGAATGGTCCGCAACGTGATATCTACCGCTTGGCTTGCGCCGGCAGTCACGATGATTTCGTCTGCTGCACGGTAGGTTTGGCCATATTTCACTTTCACAAAGTGAGATACCGCTTGTCTAAGCTCAAGTAAGCCCGGATTTTGCGTATAGACGGTTTTATTTTCGTCCAGCGCCCTCTGTCCCGCTTCAATAATATGCCGCGGCGTCGGGAAATCCGGTTGTCCGATCGTTAGTGTCAGTGCACCCGGAATCGTGCTGACCAGATTGGAGATTTTACGAATACCCGAAATCTGAATGTCTTTTACTTGTGGATTAATTAAATGCTCCATATGATTCGCTCCTCTCCCCATCAGATGAACCCTAGGATGTTCGTATTGTTTGCAGCAGCTGTTCCATGTCCGATGGAATCGGCGCTTCGAACTGCAGCCATTCCCCTGTCCGAGGATGCTCAAACCCCAGCACTGCGGCATGGAGCGCTTGACCATCCATCAACATCCCTTTGCTCTTGCCGTACATCGGATCTCCGACTAAGGGATGTCCAATAAACTTCATGTGCACGCGAATTTGGTGCGTTCGCCCTGTTTCGAGCTTGAGTTCCACTAAAGTGAAATCGCCGAAACGTTCCAGCACGACGAAATGCGTCACTGCATGCTTGCTGTTTTTCTCCGTCACCGTGTACATCTTGCGATCATGGGAATCGCGCCCGATCGGCGCATCAATCGTGCCTTGATCATGCTGAAGGTGTCCGTGGACCAACGCGATATATTTGCGATTAACAGTATGTGCCTTCAGTTGTTCTGCCAGACTGGCATGCGCCTTGTCATTCTTAGCAGACATAATCAAGCCGGATGTGTCCTTATCGATGCGGTGTACAATGCCGGGACGCAGCTCTCCGTTGATTCCGGAAAGATCCTTGCAATGATGCATCAAGGCATTCACTAACGTGCCTGAATAATGCCCTGGGGCAGGATGTACGACGAGCCCGCGCTGTTTGTTGATGACGATGACATCCGCATCTTCGTAAACCACATGAAGCGGAATGTCTTCAGCCAGCAGCTCGACACCTTGCGGATCAGGGATTTGCAGTGAAATCGCATCCTGTTCCGAGAGCTTATAGTTCGGTTTGATCGTTTTCTCATTTACCTTAACATGCCCGTCTTTGACCCATTGCTGCACCAAGGTTCTGGACACATCTTCTTCCAACGCTTCGGTGATGAATTTATCGATCCGTTCACCCGCATACTCTTTATCAACTGTCCATTCGATAACATCTTGAGATGCCATTTCAGACGAGGTCTGATTTGTGTTCATGAGCCGCTCCTTTTTTCTCTTTTCTCCACGCAAGAATTGAATCTAAGAAAATGAGGATAACCCCGATCACGATGGCGGAATCAGCGATATTGAAAATCGGATAAATATAATAAATGTCCTTACCGAACAAGCTGAAATCAAAAGTCACCTGCAGGAAATCCACGACTTCTCCGAATAATGCGCGGTCTACAAAGTTTCCGATAGCTCCTCCGAGGAGTAGGCTAAGCGCGCATGTCAATAACGTTTTACCATCACGAATGGTCCGGCGCATATACCAAATGATACCGATCAACACAAAAGTCGTAATGATAATGAAAAACCATCGTTGGTTTTGTAAAATGCCGAATGCGGCTCCCCGGTTTCTATGGGAAGTGATCATGAAAAACTCACCAATGACAGATCTTTCTTCGCCGAGTGGTATCCTCTTTACGATGAACCATTTGGACACTTGATCCAAAATAAATACGATTAACGCATAGAAATAATACTTCATATACTTCATTTCTTTTCCTCCTAAGAGCTTTGCCTCTGCAAAAACCCACTTCATAAACATTCACATCTATCCGTAAGCAAGAAAGATACCTTAATTTCAAGGAATTACCTCACTAAAAAACGCGGCTGCTCGGCATTATAACGGTAAGGATCAGCTGTAAGAAGGGAGCTGTACGACCTATGAGCCATCTAACCGAGGAGCAATCAAATCAATTATACCTGCAATTATTGGAGGAAAAGCTGGGTCTTGAAAAACATTTTGCCACGAACGATCATTTTGGCCTGTCAAACTCATTCAAAGACAGCACAGGTGAGCTCTCCATGTACGATAATCATCCTGCTGACGTGGCCTCAGAAATCTTCGAACGTGAAAAAGATATCTCGCTCAATGAGCATGCTGAGTTTCATTTGAGGCAAGTTGATGAAGCTTTAGCACATATGGAAAAAGGCGATTATGGCCAATGTATCTTCTGCCATAGCCCGATTTCTTTTGAGCGATTGCAAGCCATTCCAACCACGCTCTACTGCAAAGAACATGTGCCTGATCCTGAACAGTCCATCAGAAGACCGGTTGAAGAGCAAGTGCTTTATCCGCCATTTGGCCGAACAAGCTTTGACGAGCGTAATGACGAAACCGAATTTGATGGTGAAGACGCTTGGCAAATCGTTGAAAGCTGGGGTACGTCCAATACGCCTGCATTCGCAGAAGACCCAAACGTTGAAAATTACAACGAAATGTACATTGAAGCTGATGAAAATGTCGGCTATGTTGAATCTTTCGAAAGCTTCGTAGCCACAGATTTATATGGTGAACATGTCACCATAGTGCGCAGCAAAGCTTACCGGGATTATATGCACAGCGAGGAAGGCGACCCTTTTCTTGAGCCGGAAAACCGTTCCCTTGATGACGAGCCGCTCTAACATAAACAGGACAAACGAGCTTCGCTATAATAGCGCAAGCTCGTTTGCTCCTTTCTTACTCGTGGTAATGAGCAGTAACCACGTCATTACATCTGACACATAGCGTTGGATGTTCTTTACTTTGCCCAACCTCTGGAGTCACTATCCAGCAGCGCTCGCACTTCTCACCGTTCGCTACTTCAATAGCAATAGCTAAATCCTTCGTCTGATGAGCACCTTCAGGTGCACTTGTACCTGGCTGATGTACAGTTACAGCGGACACGATGAACAATTGATCTAGCTGTTCAAGCTGGCTAAGCAGAGCAAAAGTCGCTTCGTTCGGATACAGATGCACAGCAGCCCCTAAGGAGTTACCGATGACTTTCTCTTTACGCGCTTCTTCCAGCGCTTTCAGCACTTCGTCGCGAATGTCGAGGAAGCTGTTCCATTTATTTTCCAATTCCACATTGTACAAGCTCGAATCCACTTCCGGCAGCTCAGCCAACTGAACACTGCTTAATGTTACGCCAGGGATGTACTTCCACACTTCATCAGCTGTATGAGCCAAAATTGGCGAAATTAGCTTAGTCACCGCGACTAATGAATCATATAACACTGTCTGCGAAGCTTTCCGTGCTGGATCTTGCGGTGCGTTGGCATATAAGCGATCCTTGATAATATCCAAGTAGAACGAGCTCATCTCAACCGCACAGAAATGATGAATCGTTTGATACACCATATTGAATTCATAAGCATCGTAAGCTTTTACAACCTTATCAATCATCCGGTTCAGACGAATCAATGCATAACGGTCAAGCTCTGACAAACTTTCAACAGCAACGCGATCTGTCTCTGGATTGAAGTGACTCAGGTTCCCGAGCAAGAAACGCATCGTGTTGCGGATTTTGCGATAAACTTCCGTCGTTTGATTCAAAATGTTGTCCGAAATCCGGTGGTCTGATTGGTAATCTACAGAGGATACCCATAGACGCAGAATGTCAGCTCCTAACTTGCCACAAACCACATTAGGATCAATCGTGTTCCCAATGGACTTGGACATCTTACGCCCTTCTCCGTCCAGTGTGAAACCGTGACTTAGAATGCCCTTGTAAGGAGATTGCTCTTTCGTCGCAACACCTGTAATCAAGGAGGAGTTAAACCAACCGCGGTATTGGTCAGAACCTTCCAGGTACAAATCTGCCGGCCACTGAAGCTCAGGACGGGCCTCAAGCACGGCCACATGGCTGGAACCGGAATCAAACCAAACATCCATGATGTCTGTTTCTTTGCGGAATTCGCCATGACCACATTTCGAGCAGCTAGTTCCCGCAGGAAGTAGGTCCTTCTCTTCTTTAATAAACCAAGCGTTCGATCCTTCTTGCTCGAATAGCTGGGCCACATGCTCAATCGTTTGTTCATTGACGAGCGGTTCATTACAGCTGCGGCAATAGAAGATAGGGATTGGTACGCCCCATGAACGTTGTCTCGAAATACACCAGTCTCCACGATCGGCGATCATGTTGTGCAGGCGCAATTCTCCCCACTCTGGCGTCCATTTCACTTTCTTGATTTCATCCAACATCTCTTGTCTGAATTTATCGATCGAAGCGAACCATTGCTCCGTAGCACGATAAATAACCGGTTTCTTCGTACGCCAGTCATGCGCGTATTGATGCTGAATTTCCCCTGCTTTTAACAATAAGCCTGATTCCTGCAGCTTCTCAATGATCAGCTTGCCGCCTTTTTCATAGAACATGCCTTCAAATCCAGGAGCCTCCGCTGTAAAATGACCCTGGTCGTCCACTGGACAAAGGACCCCGAGGTTATAGCGTTGGCCGATTGCAAAGTCATCTTCCCCGTGACCTGGAGCCGTATGTACACAACCTGTACCGGCTTCAAGCGTAACATGCTCGCCAACCATAACAAGCGATTCACGATCATAGAAAGGATGCTGGCAAGTGACATACTCCAACTCTTGGCCTTTCACAGTCGACAAGACTTCATAATCGCTCCAACCGATTTCTTTGGCCGCTGCTTCCAGCAAGCCTTTCGCAAGCACATACTTCTTCCCGCCGGCTTGCACCACAGCATAATCAAATTCCGGGTGCAGAGAGATTCCCAAGTTGGCTGGCAGCGTCCAAGCTGTAGTCGTCCAGATGACGATTGCTGCGTCTTGAGGAAGCTTGCCTTTTCCGTCTTTAACCGGGAATGCTACATAGATGGAGGAGGACGTTTTTTCTTTGTATTCGATTTCCGCTTCAGCTAGCGCGCTTTCAGAAGACGGAGACCAGTAAACAGGCTTCAAACCTTTATAGACGTAACCCTTTTGCACCATTTTGCCGAATACACGGATTTGTCCCGCTTCATATTCCGGCAGTAAAGTGATATACGGATTCTTCCAGTCGCCTCGAATACCTAGACGTTTGAATTGGCTCTTCTGTTTCTCAACGGATTGCAGCGCGTATTCTTTGCAATATTCACGGAATTCAGGGACCGTCATTTTCTTGCGGTCGACTTTCCCGCTGTTCGTAATCACCTGCTCGATCGGCAAGCCATGTGTATCCCAGCCTGGCACGTAAGGAGCGTCATATCCTTGCAGCGTTTTAAAACGAACAATCACATCTTTCAATACTTTGTTTAGGGCATGTCCAATATGAATGTCCCCATTCGCGTATGGAGGTCCATCATGCAAAATAAATTTTTCTCTGCCTTTGCGACTCTCCTGTACTTTGGCATAGATGTCTTCAGCATCCCAATGTTCTTGAATTTTAGGTTCCGCTTGAGGTAAATTCCCTCTCATCGGAAAATCGGTTTGTAATAAGTTTAATGTTTTGCCATAATCCAACTCAACCACTCCATTCTTACCTTCATACATTTTATCATCCAAAAAAACAAAAAAAGCCTCTCATCCCCTAAAAGGGACGAGAAACTCTACTCGCGGTACCACCCTCGTTAATGAGCCACCGAACATACGCGCTAAACGCGTACAATTCCTCACTCATTCACTCGATCATGTATAACGGCATGACCCGGTTCTCTCTACTTGATTCAAGAGACGCTCCTGGGGGATATTCGGTACGCAACAGAGATTAGGCTCACACCGATACCCTAATTCGCTGACACTGCTTAGGCGACCTACTCGTTCCAGTCATAGCTTTACTGAGATACTAATAACAGGAGTATACCGAATTCACTAGACATAGTCAATATGACAGCTGCCTGGCAGCCGCCATCCTAGGCTTCTTCCTTTTGATCGAACTGCATGCTCTGCCAGCCTTCATTGTTTAAAAGCTCCAGCTGAGCTTCCAGCAGCGTACGGAAACGCGTACGGTAAATCGACGCTTGTTTCTTCAGCTCTTCAATCTCCAGAGCTACCTTACGTGAACGTGTCAAGGATTCGTTAATAATCCGGTCTGCGTTCTTCTCAGCTTCTTTCAAGATCAGCTGCGCTTCTTTCTTGGCGTTATTTCTAACTTCATCCGCTGCTTCCTGGGCAACAATGATGGTTTTGCTTAACGAGTCTTCGATGTTCGTGAAATGATCCAGACGCTCCTGCAAGGCCACCGTTTGATTAGCTAAGTCTTTATTCTCACGAATCAATGCCTCGTAATCTTTAATGACTTGATCGAGGAATTCATTGACTTGATCTTCATCGTATCCGCGAAAAGAACGGGAAAATTCCTTATTATGTATATCTAACGGTGTTAATGGCATCAGTGCCCCTCCTTTGCGTTTTGCACAGCTTTGCACGGCAATACGCACATCTATACTGAATCAGTTCGACAGAAAATTAGCAATTCCTGCATGGTTCGTGGATAAATTATCCACACTCACGCAAACTTGCCGATCTTCACACGAATCCTACCTTTTTTCGTTACGCCTTCAACTTCAAGCACCTTGAATCTGCCGAAGCCTTGCATAGAAACCATGTCGCCCTCTTTCAGCGGCTTGCTCGGATCTTCTTCAGGTTTCCAATTCACGCGGCAGCGCCCCGCTTGAATAGGGATCAGCACTTTAGCGCGGCTAAGCCTGAATACATCGCTTACAATCCCGTCCATCCGCATGGAGGCAACGGATAACGTCAGCTCGTCCAGGTTCACAGCAGCTAGCTCCAGCTTATTCAGTGGCAGCAGCTCTGTCTGAACATGCACTCTGTGAACTTGTGACAGGTTCAAGTGCAAATAATCGGCTGCATCCCGGGTAACCAGGCAATGGCAGCCACCCTCTATAACATGAATATCGCCAACCTTGTCTCGCTTCATGCCGAGTCCAAGAATGGCGCCCATGTAATCCCCATGTTCTAATGTTAGAAATTTACCGTCCCCGGATGAAACGGAGAGAACTGCCATCTCCATATCTTCTTCATCCAAAGACCGGTAATCAGGGGCGACTAGCGCCCTTCTGCGTTCCGCATCCGGATAGCCTCCGTCGAACCGGCAGTGCACATCCGGATGCCGATTCACGAGTGAGGTTAAAATGAAAGCTTGTCTGGGATCCAGAAAATCAGTCAGCTTCACGGCGTGGTTCTGTGCCGCCCGCTCCACCCAATCCCAGGCTTTATCTACAAAGTAATGTTCGTCTGAATGAAAATGGCTATAGAGTTCTTTAGACAATTTTAAAACATCCCTACAATGAAATCTAGAACGGCAATAATCCCCATGACCACAAATCGCAAAGCGATAAGGGCAACGATCGGCGACAAGTCGATGAACCCGATGCTTGGAATTATTTTTCGGAAAGGACTTAAGTACGGTTCAACTAATTTCCCCAGCAGACCACCGACAAAACTGTCGCGTGCATTCGGAAACCAGGAAAGAATTAAGTAACCGATAATCATGAAATAATAAATTTCCATCAAAATACTAAGATAATAGTGAACGTAATCCACGTACGCATCCACCTCTGTGTTAGGATATGCGCCTATTCCTCACCCATCATCTCTGAGATGTGGCCATGAATATCAACTGTATCAGGTGTGCAAAGGAAGATATTCGGTCCCAGTTTGGATATAGACCCATTCAAAGCATATACTGTTCCGCTCAAAAAATCTACGATGCGTATGGCTAAATCACCGCGAACTCGCTGTAGATTGACGACCACCGCTCTTCGAGAACGAAGATGATCCGCGATGTCTTGCGTTTCTTCGTACGTTCTAGGCTCGCTCAGCACGACACGCGCGTTCTTCTGAGAGTGAATGCTGACGACATTCGCCTTATTTTTATTACGCAATTCATAGGGATTGGTTTCAGGTTCTTCCGTTGTTTCCACGATTCGCTCACGCTCCACAACTTCTTCCTCTTCTTGTAATCCAAGAAAATTCATAAAACGGTTATAAACTCCCATTATAATTCCCTCCTATCCGCTTCTTCAATCCTTTATAACCTTTATGCTTCTTTTCCAACCAGAACAGTACCCAATCGCACCCAAGTAGCTCCCTCTTCAATCGCCACTTCAAAATCCCCGGACATTCCCATCGATAGTTCTTTGATGTCATACGGGAAGATGTTGCGCTCATTCAACCGATCTCTCAGTTCTCTCAAACGGCGAAATACAGGTCTAGTCGCATCGGCTTCCATCTCATAAGGCGCCATCGTCATTAAACCGGAGATATGTATATGCTGCAGTTTGCTGACTTCTTCAGCAAATTCGAAGAAATGCTCGGGGTCCATGCCATACTTGGATTCTTCTCCGGATATGTTCACTTGCAGCAAACAATTCACTTTCATACCCAGCGCCGCAGCCTGCTTGTCCAGCTCTTTGGCGAGCGACATCCGGTCGAGCGAATGAATGTAAGCGAATTTGCCAATGACATCCTTCACCTTGTTCGTCTGCAAATGGCCTATGAAATGCCACGTACCCCGGTCATGAAGTGCTTCCCACTTAGGCTTCACATCCTGCCAACGATTTTCACCGATATGCAGCAATCCTGTATCCAGTACGCTTCGGGTCGTCTCCAAGGACACATATTTGGTCACAGCAATAATCTTGATCTCATGCTCATTTCGTCCTGACCGCTGGCAAGCTGCGGCAACACGAGCTTCAACTTCTTCTTTACGCGCTAGTAAAGTCATATATGTAAACACCTCAATTTTCAAACGTTGCCTGCTTGTTTCTCCTTACCGAAGACCAATCCAAGCAACCATTCTACCTGTTGATCCGCCCTCTTTGCGATGAGAAAAGAAGTCATCTGAGCGGCAACTCGTACATAACTGAGTAACTTCGATATGGGACGACAAAATTCCTGCTTGTACCAACAATTTTCGGTTCAGTTCTTGCAAATTCAGCATGTACTTGCCATTGTCCTTGCCGGTAATCACCGTAAGACTTTCATCCGGCGTTGCATTCATCTCTTCCAGCACAGCATACACACGTGTTGCAACGGTTTCATCCACCTCATAACAGCAAACACCAATGGAAGGTCCGATGGCTGCCCTGATGTCCTTAGGCTGACTACCAAAAGTATGTGTCATTAAGGATATTGTAGCCATGGAAATGTTTAGCACGGTCCCTTTCCACCCGGCATGAGAGAGTCCCACAACGTGCTGTACAGGATCGTAGAAAAACAGCGGTACACAGTCTGCAAATTGCGCACAAAGCACAATTCCCTTCTCCTTCGTAATAAAGCCGTCCTTCGCTTGAATGGCTGACTCCCTCGACGTTCTTCCTATCCCTTTCTGCTGAAGCGACACAACCGTCACCTCATTGCCATGCACCTGCTCCGCATAGGTAAAAGCGTCGAATGGCTGACCGACTGCCTCGGCAAGCCGTTCGCGGTTTCTGATCACATGCTCTGGATTATCCAGCACATGCAGACCACAGTTCAGCGTTGAATAAGGCGCTTCGCTCACTCCGCCATGTCGTGACGTAAAGCCTGCCGTCAGTTCTTCAAATTGGTCCATCCAGTTTTCTATCGCAAAGAGTGCAGGCTGCCCCTCTCTAACTTGTTTCACAAATGGTTCCACGATCATTCCACTCCCTTGCTTTCATACTACCTCTACTTTAGCACAAAACAAAAAGACACACGATTGTCTCTTGGCTGATTGTGCGAATTCAGCCTACATTCGTGTGTCATACGTTAGTTGCGGAACTGTCTGTTGAACTCATAGACACCTTCATTTTCATCGGTTTGACGATATGGACGAGCATCTTCAAGCTTCACGAGCACAACGTCTGCGCCGATTTTCACAATATGTTTCCATGGTATGATGACGTCTGTTCCGGTACCAAACAATCCGAAGAATCGGCTTTGGTTCGGCACGACAATCGCTTCGATCCGTCCCTGCAGCAGATCAAGCTCCAGATCGCTGATTTGACCGAGTTTTTTGCCGTCCACGATATTGATGACATCTTTCGTCTGGAAATCAGATATTTTCATGAGGCTATTCACCACGAATCCATAGGATTTTAACTGATTTTGTACTAGTATATGTGCGGTGTGGGCAAAATGTCCTGAATATCAAAAAAAGACCGTCACAGCTTGTCACAGCTGCTCCGGTCTTTATGTATAGAAATTACGATTTCACGTGTTTCTGCATCTGGCAGATGGCTGATTTCTCAAGCCGCGAAACCTGTGCTTGGGAAATGCCAATCTCATCGGCGACCTCCATCTGTGTTTTTCCTTCAAAAAAGCGCATGGAGAGAATCATTTTCTCTCTCGCATTCAGCTTGCGCATCGCTTCACGAAGTGCGATTCCCTCAATCCAGGACATGTCCTTATTTCTTTCATCACTGATTTGATCCATGACATAAATCGGATCACCGCCATCATGATAAATCGGTTCGAATAACGATACCGGGTCTTGAATAGCGTCGAGTGCAAACACGACATCCTCTTTGGGCACGTTCAACGCTTCGGAGATCTCATAAATCGTAGGTTCGCGTGAGTTCGCGTTCGTCAGGCTGTCTCTGACTTGCAGCGCTTTGTAAGCAATATCTCTTAAGGAACGAGAAACGCGAATCGGGTTGTTGTCACGTAAGTAGCGGCGTATCTCACCTATAATCATCGGTACAGCATAGGTTGAGAATTTGACATTTTGGCTTAAATCAAAGTTATCAATGGCTTTCATCAGACCGATACAGCCAACTTGGAAGAGATCGTCCACATACTCTCCGCGATTGTTGAACCTCTGGATCACACTTAGAACCAATCTGAGGTTCCCATTCACCAATTTCTCTCTTGCCGTTCGCTCCTGCTTGGTCTGCAAATCAGCGAACAGCTCGCGCATTTCAGCATTGGTCAGAACAGGCAGTTTGGCGGTATCAACACCACATATCTCAACTTTATTTCGGGTCACCGTGATTACCTCCCAAGGAGAAACATTAATGTTAATTATCCCCCTGAGTGAGTGATTTATTCCTGCTTACCCCCTCGTCCAGCCACTTGACAAAAGGCCTCCGACTCGCTCCCCCCTGTGACGCCTGAACAATTTCGATATCGCCAGGTCAAAAATATTTTTCACAAAAAAAAGAGAGGTGGGATCGCAGCCTCATCCCAAGCTCTCTTTTCACCTTACACCATCTTATTAAACTCCTTACGAAGCCTTTTAATGATTCGCTTTTCCAGCCTGGAGATGTAGGATTGCGAAATGCCGAGTAGATCTGCAACGTCTTTTTGCGTTTTTTCCTCGCCGTCCTGTAATCCAAAACGCAGCTCCATGATAATTCGCTCACGCTCGCTTAATTTATCCAACGCTTTGTGCAGCAGCTTACGGTCTACTTGTTCTTCAATGTTGCGGTAAATGGTATCGTTCTCTGTTCCGAGTACATCAGACAATAGCAGCTCATTGCCATCCCAATCGATATTCAGCGGTTCGTCAAAAGATACTTCCGTACGGATTTTACTATTACGCCGCAGGTACATCAGAATTTCGTTCTCAATACATCTGGAGGCGTATGTAGCAAGTTTAATTTTTTTCTCCGGATCAAACGTATTAACGGCTTTTATTAAGCCAATAGCGCCAATGGAAACCAGATCTTCGATATTGATGCCTGTATTCTCAAATTTCCTGGCTATATAAACAACCAATCGCAGGTTGCGTTCAATCAGCATGGCTCGAATAGCGGCATCCCCGGACGGTAATTTTTCCAATAAGTATTCTTCTTCTTCTCTCGTTAGCGGTGGCGGTAGAGCTTCGCTTCCACCTATGTAATAGATTTCTTCTCCCTTAAGGCCAAGGAGCATCAAAATTCGATAGTACGCTAGTTGAAAAAGCATTTTCCACTTCAAGAGCATGTTAGTTTCCTCCTAAGAGTTTTCCGTAGGAAAACTTACTTCGTAAGCATAAACTGAGTTTTGCGTTAGCAAAACTTGCTTCGTAAGCATACGCTGAGTTTTGCGTATCAGAACAGACTTCGCCAGGGCAATGAAAGCGCTAACCAGCAGATATTAATGCCGGATGAATAATCGCTTGATAGGATCCGTCACTGCAAAGCTTTCCACCGTCGAGTCCGATAAGCACCTTAGATGCTTCAATTTGCGTACTATTATGGGTAATCACCACCTTATCCGGTTTAATGGCCAGCATGAATTGGGTGTTCCGATTAACGCCTCGATAAGGCACTAGACGCAAGCGGTCCTGCCAAACGAACTCTTCTACACCCAAACCGCTTATGATTTGGTCAACATCAGCTGACCGAATCCGCTGCAGCCACTCTACAGGCAATACATCGCCCCATTCCGACACTTCCATGACCATCACAGGGGTGCGCGTTAGTGGATCATACAATTGATTTCCCGTATCAATCAATCCTTTGCAGGAGGCCGTGTAATCTCCTACATGAATCGTAACTTCCGCAACGTAGGCTGTCAGCACCTCACGCTGCTTCGTGCTTTGCAGCACGGTCCTGAACCACCAGAGCAATGGAATAAGTAACAAAAGAACAAAGAGCACGCTGCCAATTTGGAATTGGAACATGGCCACACCGGATTGGGTGAATACAATACCTTTCATCACCTCAGAGGACGATGCAAGGACGTAATGGATACCAAACATTCCGCCAGCGACAGCAAAATTTACTAAGAGGAACGTTCCGAGGTTTCTCAATAAATTTTGTAAAGACCCGAACCCAAAAGCAGTCATAATCATCCCTATACAAAACATACATTTCACAGAAAATGTAAAAAGAAAAACGGGTACCGGCAAGAACATAATGACGACATAGGAGGCTCCTAAGAACGACGAACCTACGATTCTCCACCACTTGAACGATATTTTCCGCGTTTTGGCCGTTACGATCAGCATGGCCGCATCCATCAGAAAGTTCAGTAGGAAAATGAGATCCGCGTAGACGATCACAATGTCCTCACCTCCATGATAGATGCTTTTTCAACCATTTTCCTGACGAAACTTTAAGGTTCTAAATCAGTATAGGGCAATCCTAGTTCAAAGTCTGTCTAAACTTGCTAGTAAGCTACTACTTTTTTTGTCAGTTGACGCGGCCTTTAGCTAGCTAGAAAAGCCTTCAAAATAACAAAAAACCGAAGCCGCTACATGACGTAGGACTTCGGTCTCTTTACACATTCTGTGTAATTATTTGTCGTTATTCCGCCCGCGATTGCGCAGGAACGTCGGAATATCCAATTGATCGTTTGACGGCTGTGAGCCAAAAGGTTTGAGGTTGTTCAATCGGTCGGAAGAAACGGATGGCGAGGATTGTGGTTGCTCTTGATGTCCGCTGACCGGACGCTTAACTGGTTGAGCCAGCGGTGATGCTCTATGCTCAAAACCGGTAGCAATGACTGTTACCAGAATTTCGTCTTTCAGTTTATCATCAATAACGGCTCCGAAAATCATGTTCACTTCAATATCGGAAGCTGATGCCACGATATCCGCCGCTTCATTGACTTCGTACAAGCTAAGGTTCACGCCGCCTGTGATGTTCATTAGCACCCCACGAGCACCTTCGATCGACGTTTCCAAAAGTGGCGAGGAAATCGCCTTTTTCGCTGCTTCAGCCGCGCGGTTTTCACCTGTTGCCACTCCGATTCCCATCAGGGCGGAACCACGTTCTGTCATGATTGTCTTCACATCGGCAAAATCCAAGTTAATCAGACCAGGAACCGCGATCAAATCGGAGATCCCTTGAACTCCTTGGCGAAGTACGTTATCCGCTTCGCGGAAAGCTTCAAGCATAGGCGTCTTCTTATCTACGATTTCCAAGAGACGATCATTAGGAATAATGATAAGCGTATCCACTTTTTCTTTCAATGCAGCAATCCCTTGCTCTGCTTGTAAAGAACGTTTGCGACCTTCAAATGTAAACGGGCGAGTAACAACACCAACGGTTAATGCGCCCACTTCTTTTGCGATTTCAGCAATAACGGGAGCCGCTCCAGTTCCAGTACCGCCACCCATTCCTGCAGTAACGAATACCATGTCTGCGCCGCGAAGCGTGTTCAGAATCATCTCCCTTGACTCTTCTGCCGCTTTCTTCCCAACATCCGGGTTTGCGCCTGCGCCAAGACCACGCGTCAGCTTGTCCCCGATTTGCAATTTATGCACCGATTTAGCAAGGTGTAAAGCTTGAGCATCCGTGTTAACGGTAATAAACTCAACGCCCTTAACGCCGTTCTCGATCATTCGATTTACCGCATTACTACCACCGCCACCAACACCGATGACCTTTATTTGAGCCAACTGTTCCATATCCATATCAAATTCAAACATGTGAGTCATATCCCCCTAACGTTGCGTTCACTATATAAATTCACTGAAAAAACTTTTTACACGTTCCAAAATACCAGGTTTAGAGCTCTCGGAGGATTTTTTTGTTACAGGTTTGGATGCCACTTTTTTGGTGAAAGCGGTATTCCGGTTTTTCATGTACTTGGAAACGAATTGAATGATGCCAACACCACTCGTGTAAGAAGGATCACGCACTCCGATGAAATCAGGAACGGCAATTCGAACAGATGTAGCGAGTTGAGCTTGTGCAATTGCGAGTACACCTGGCATACAAACGGTTCCGCCTGTGAGTACATACCCACCAGCTAGATCGCCATATCCCAGACGGTGTACTTCTGCACGGATCATTTGGAAAATTTCTTCAACGCGGGGTTCAATAATATTCGCGAGATCAACTTGCGAAAACTCTTTTTCCACATTGCTTCCCATTCGTGTAACCTTAAACATTTGATCGGGGGCCGAGTCGTCTACCGATGCGCAACCGTATTTCAGCTTTATTTTCTCTGCGATTTCGAGCTGAGTACGAAGGCCTATCGAGATATCATTGCTGATATACTCACCGCCGATTTGAATCGTTGATGTGGCTGTCAGATTCCCTTGTTCAAACACAGCGATCGTCGCTGCACCTGCACCAACATCAACCAGTACAGTTCCAACTGATTTCTCATCCTTGGAAAGAGCTAACTGTCCGGATGCAAGCGACATCAAGATGAGGCCTGCGACCTTAAGTTCGGATTTTTCCACAACTCGGATCAGATTATGTATCCCCGTCTTCGCGCCTGTGATAATCGTCGCTTCCACTTCTAAGCGAACGCCGATCATGCCGCGAGGATCGTTAATGCCTTCTTGGCCATCAACTAAGTATTGCTTAGGTACGACTCCAATAATTTCACGCTCGGGAGGTAATGCGATGACTCTTGCCGCTTGAATGACACGATCAATATCCTCTTCCCCGATTTCTCGGTCTTCATTGGAAACAGCGACAACACCGTGACTCGATTGAAGAGCAATATGATTCCCTGAAATTCCTACGTAAACCTCGGAAATTTGTACGCCGACCATTCGTTCAGCATGATCAACAGCGCTCCGGATGGAGTTGACCGTTTGGTCAATATCAACGATTGCGCCTTTACGAATACCCTCTGACTCGGCAGATCCCACACCTATTATATTAATGGTTCCATTAACAACTTCCCCAATAATAGCACGAACCTTGGATGTACCGATGTCTAAACTAACAATGATATCATTGTTGCTCAAGCCCCTGGCACCTCCTATAACTTGGATAATATTGTGTTTACATTACAATTACTTAAATACGTATTCCACACAACCGCCATATTCCCTCTTTTTTCAACATTTTTTTTAACGGAAGCAAAGTCGTTTTTTTAAACAGTTAATTTTCAATAGAATAGGGATAAAACAAGTCTAGTAATTGCTTGTACACTTCATAGGGTCAATAGATTTCTATTTAACCATAAAACTAATTTTAACATTAATTTTCATGGTTGAGTAGTCCATTAAACCGTTTTTTTATCAGGAAGGGCGCGCTGTCTCTGGGATTACGGTTTCGGTGTCGCTTTTGGAGTCGCCTTTGGCGTCGACTTGTTCCCATCCTTGTTAGGATCGGGTGATGGGCTTGCTGCTGCGTTGCTTCCACCTTTTTGGCCCGACGTATTATTCGAATCATTCTTTGTATCTTCATTAGGTTCAAAAGGAGCATGATATTCTACTTCTAGCATTTTGATAATACCGCTAGTAATATGATCCTCTTGTAAGCTTGCTATATAAGCAGGCAGATTGTCAATTTTCTCAGGCAAGTAAGCTATCGTGGTATACACTTCGAATTGGGATCTCGTGTACAGCTTGATTTTGTCCGGGTACGGCTCCGACGGGTCCGGTTTGATTTCGGAAATGTCCGAGAGCGCACTCTCCGGAATTTCACCAAGCACTTTGCATAGTGCTGCTTTATTCGGATCACCATCCGTCCACCCTGTCAAAATGGGCATATCCAGTGGAATGCTGCTGCCAGCAGGCAATTCAACGACAGCGCCATCGGCAAGCACGGCTTGCTTCTTGCCATCAGGAGCTATCTGGAAAGCAACCTTCGGATACTCCTGCACAGTAATGAGAACCTTGCCTGGAAAATGCTTCTTCACCGTAGCTGTCTTAATCATGGGTAGAGATGCAATACGTTGTGTTATCGTTTGTGAACTGAAGGCAAAGAACCGGTCCCCGACGGCAATCTGGCTGGCTTGTCCGATCGTTTCGGAGGTCATGAGCTCATTTCCTTCAACTTCAATGGCACTTACACGGCTTAGTGAAGATTGAAAAAACAAAATGACTAAAATGATGATAAAAAAAATAAATAAAAAGATGAGCAGTTTTCTATTCGTACGGGCTCGTGGCTTTGGAACGGGCGGCAGAGCGGGCATATTGCGGTCGTCAGACAAGCTGGGCACCACCTAATCGTTTCGAATGAAGGTTAAAATTTACAATCTTGTATGTACCAATCAAATGAAACCGTGAATCCCCGCCTGAATCCAGGAAGGGATGCGCGGAATTCATTCAGTTGTTCGCTTGCTCGCTTGAAACAGGTGATTGTCGATGCACGGATGCACCCAATCTTGAAAGCATATGTTCAATTCTATCATAGCCTCTATCAATATGATGAATTTGCTCAACGATCGTCGTACCATGCGCAGCCAGACCGGCGATAACAAGTGCTGCGCCAGCACGTAAATCCGTCGCCTCCACTGTCGCCCCATACAACCTGGGAACGCCACGAATAAAGGCTGAACTCATATCTACACGGATATCTGCACCCATACGGGACAATTCATCTACGTGCTTGAATCTACCTTCGAAAATCGTTTCTTTCATTACGCTCATCCCGTCTGCTAAGGATAGCAGCACCATAACCTGTGATTGCAAATCAGTAGGAAAAGATGGATGCGGCGAAGTCACGATACGTTCGACGGCCTTCGGTCTTGTCGGACAGCTTACATGTATTATATCACCGTCAGAGATGATTTGAACACCTGCACGCTTGAGGACATGGATCACAGAAGTTAAGTGAGCAGGGTTAACCTTCTCTAAAGTAATGCTCCCTTTTGTTGCAGCAGCGGCCACCATAAAGGTTCCAGCCACAATACGGTCAGGGATGATGCGGTAGGTGCAAGGTGACAGAGTTTCCACACCACGAATGGTGATGGTATCTGTTCCTGCTCCGATAATGTCGGCGCCCATGGCGTTCAGGAAGTTTTGCAAATCCTGAATCTCCGGTTCGCGGGCCGCATTATAAATCGTTGTGATGCCTTCTGCTTTCACAGCAGCCATCATGATATTTTCCGTCGCTCCGACGCTGGGGAAATCCAGAACGATTTCACTGCCATGAAGCGATTCGGCTGTGCAAACAATTTTGTTTGCGAATTCTTCGATGTTGGCTCCTAAAGCTTGCAGCCCTTTCAGGTGCAAATCAATTTTACGTTCGCCGATTGCGCAGCCTCCGGGTTGATACACGGTGACACTGCCAAATCTAGCGAGCAGCGGTCCCATTAGAAAGATGGATGAACGCATCTGCCCCATCAATTCTTCTGGAATATGCGAGGAATTAGCTGTGGATGTTGTAAGGGATACCGTATCCCCTTGCTGTTCGGCACGGCAGCCCAACGCACGAAGAATGCGCAGCATGGTGTCGATATCGAGCAAATTAGGAACATTATGCAGAGTATGAGTGCCGCTAGCCAGGATGCATGCTGCTAAGATTGGTAATGCGGCGTTTTTAGCGCCGTGTATCTGGATGGCTCCCGTGAGAGGTTTTCCACCTTCGATAACGAGCTTCTCCAAAGTTCCACCTCCGATTTACCTCTCACCCATCACCAAAACTTCCGGTACTAGCGATATGCCGTACTGTTTCTGTACGATTTGCTGTACTTCTGCGATGAGAGTGAGAACGTCCTCGGCTTTAGCATCTCCGGTGTTCACAATGAAATTGGCGTGCAGCGTGGAGATTTGCGCTCCACCGACACGTTTGCCTTTCAGGCCAGCCTCTTCGATGAGCTTTGCGGCGAATCCCCCTGCGGGGTTGCGGAAAACACTTCCAGCACAAGCTAATTGAAGCGGTTGTGTGCGAAGACGGCGATCCCGGTAAGCCGCCATGGCTCCCGCGATTTCTTTGCGTTCTCCAACCTGTAATTCAAAGACAGCTTCTGTTACTATGCCGGGTAGAGTGTGCAGAATCGAATGCCGATAGGCATACTGCAAATCCTCTGCCTGCATCGTGACCAATTCCCCTGTGTCCAGGATGACTTCAGCCTGCTTGAGTATGCGTGACACATCGGACCCATGAGCCCCTGCATTCATGTAGACGGCGCCTCCCACAGAACCGGGAATGCCCGAAGCAAACTCCAGTCCGGTTAAACCTTCCTTGGCTGCCAGCACAGACAATTTAATGAACGAATAGGAACCGCCTGCATAAACCGTCGCACCTTCAAAGCGCAAAGTTTCCAGCGCAGAGCCAAGTTTGATAACTACCCCTCTAATTCCTTTGTCACTGACAAGCAGGTTAGAGCCACGGCCGATAATCGTCCATGGTACTCCACGTTGATGCAGGAAACGGATGACTGCAGCAACCTGCTCCTTCGTGTTCGGGAGGATAAGGCAATCGGCCGGACCACCGATTTTCCAAGTCGTATAAGGGGCCAGTCGCTCATTCGTTCGAATCTCGCCAATATTTGCTGCCTTTAAGTCGGATATTAACTGCTGCATGGGAAAACCTCCTTCACAGAACATAGGGCGAAATTATTGAATCAGCTTAAGCTCCATAATTTCAAAAATACGGACCAAGTTGAAGATGGCCGGGCTTCAAACTTTGGCGCCATATTAAGCCTTAGGTGTCTGTCACGGTTATAGTATAGTTTATGTAAAATCGGATAGAGTGTGACAATCGCCCATTCGCTTTCGAAAAACTAACTCGATAAGCTGTAGGATTCAATCAATTTAACGATCGCAGCAACAGCATCGCTGTCATTGCGGGATTGCATAGCTGCTTTATAAGTTTCTCTGTTTGCATAGAGAGCCTCCAGGCGGGTTTGCAGCGATTCAGCTGTAAGCTCATCTTCCTGCATAACCTCCGCGTAGCCGGCTTTCTGAAACGACTTGGCGTTCAGAATCTGATCGCCACGGCTCGCTTGCAAAGACAAGGGAATAAGCAGCATTGGTTTTTCCAATACCAAAAACTCATAGATAGATGTAGCGCCAGCCCGGGAAATCACAAGATCTGTCATAGCTAAGACATCCGGGAGCTCCTCATTCAAATATTCAAACTGTTTATAACCGCGCGTCCCGGCAAACTCTGCCGCAATATTGCCCTTCCCGCACAAATGAACAATTTGAAATTGCTCAAGCAAGCGGGGCAGATTGGATCTGACGGCTTGGTTGATGACCTGCGAGCCCAGGCTCCCCCCCATGATCAAAATAACGGGTTTCTGCTTATGAAAATCGCAAAGCTGGCAGCCTCTGGAGGCTTTCCCACTCCGAATATGTTCGCGAATTGGCAAACCGGTTAGAACCGCTTTCTCTTTGTTGACATGCTGCATGGACTCCGGAAATGTTACACATACTTTCGTTGCCATAGGAATCGATATTTTGTTAGCCAATCCTGGCGTAATATCGGATTCATGAATAATAACCGGCACTTTGTTCATGCGACTGCCCAAAACGACCGGTACGGAAACGAACCCGCCCTTCGAAAAGACGATGGCGGGCTTCAGACGACGGAGCAATCTATAAGATTCATAAACACCTTTCATCACTCTAAAAGGGTCTTTGAAATTTTTCAGATCAAAATATCGACGCAATTTCCCAGAAGATATCGGGTAAAAAGGAACACCTTCGCGCTCGATGATGTCTTTCTCGATGCCTGTAGCCGAGCCTATGTATTTAATTTCCCAACCTAACTCTTTCAGTTTATGCATAAGAGCAATGTTGGGCGTAACATGTCCTGCGGAGCCTCCTCCGGTAAAGACAATTGTTTTCATTCCCTTGTCACCTCGAATAACGGGATATATTGAGCAGGATGCCGACGGATGTCAGCATAAGCGTCAACGACGAACCACCTGCACTTATGAATGGCAATGTAATACCGGTAACTGGAAACATCCCAATGACGACACCGATATTAATAATTACTTGAACAGCAATCATGCCGATAATGCCAACAGCAATTAAACTTGCAAATGTATCCGGAGCTGTAATAGCCGCCCGCATACCGCGCCATACTAAGATGGTAAATAATAGAAGCACTAAAGTGCCGCCAATAAAACCAAGTTCTTCTGCAATGATGGAGAAAATAAAATCGGTTTGCGGCTCAGGCAAATAACTGTATTTCTGACGGCTCATACCAAGTCCTAACCCTACTAAGCCGCCTGGACCAATTGCATAGAGAGATTGAATAGATTGATAGCCTGCACCAAGCGGGTCCTGCCAGGGATCTAAAAAAGCAGTAATCCGCTTCAAGCGGTACGGAGCAGCAATGATGAGTCCAATAAAACCGGCAACCCCTATCATACCCAGATATGAAAGATGAAGCAATCGTGCGCCTGAGATAAAAATAATCAGCAGCGAAGCTCCGACCAGAACAGCGCCGGTTCCAAGGTCAGGCTGCAGCATAATCAACCCGAAGGCTAGCCCCATAATCCCTAGCGGTGGCAACAACCCTTTGGTGAATTGGGTAATTTTGGATTGCTGCTCCGATAACAATTTGGATAAGTACAGAATCATCCCCATCTTCATGAACTCCGACGGCTGTATACCGAAGGCGCCGATCCCAAGCCAGCTTCTGGCCCCGCCGCGCACCACCCCGATGCCGGGAATGAGCACAATAATAAGCATGCAGAAACATACGATCAGTGTAATGCGCGCTATCTTTTTCCAAACGAGATAATCTACATTCATCGTAAAAAACATCGCAATGATCCCTAAAACAGCGAAAATTAACTGCCGTTTGAGATAATACAGGGAATCTCCGAATTCCCGAAAAGCAAGTACACTGCTCGCACTGTAAACCATAATAATGCCAATTGTCAAAAGCAGCAAGGTTGGAATAATAATCCAAATATCAGGAGCAGACCGTGATTTACCCATAACAGACACCTCTTTATGTGTTCTGGGCCACATCCAAAGGATGGATAGCCGAGCAGGAGACAACCGTCGCCTGCCAGCAAACACATGTGGATAAGCCCTATTTAAAGGTTATGCACGGACTCCTTAAACATGCGTCCCCTGTCCTCAAAGGAGGGGAACATATCCCAACTTGCACAAGCCGGCGAAAGCAGGACGATGTCCCCCGCTTCACACATCTGCCAAGCAAGCTGAACGGCTTGCAAAATTGCATCCGCTGCATCCTTAGCAGTATCGACGGTTTGAATGCTGCTAATCCCTGCCAGCTCTGCGATATGATTAATTTTCTCTTTTGTTTGTCCGAGTGTGACGATCCCTTTCACTCGCTCACGGAATGTAGGCAGCAGCTCCATGTAATCAGAGCCTCGATCCAAGCCTCCTGCAATTAATACTAGCTTCTGGTCGAAGGCTTCAATCGAGCTTATCGTTGCCACAGCGTTTGTTGCTTTCGAGTTATTGTAGAAGGTGATACCCTTCAGTTCTCTCACAAACTCCAGACGGTGTTCTACGCCTTTGAAGCTTCTAAGCACATCTGCGATCGTGTGCGGCTCCACACCTGCTGTGAGAGCCGCTGCCGCTGCCGCCAAAGCATTCTCAATGTTAAAGCTGCCAGGCATTCCCATGTCCCGTGCCGGCATAATCGGCACAATGTCCCCCTGTCCATTTGCATAAACAAGGTTATCCGATGACTGGTCATAATAAACACCGTAAGACAATGCTTCTTTTCTGGAGAATGGGAAAAGCTTCGCTTTTAGCGTAGGAATAAGCGATTGGCATACCGGTTGGTCCCAATTTAATATAGCCGTATCTTCTTCTGTTTGATTGGCAAACAGCTTCGCTTTTGAGGCAATATAATCATCCATCGAACCATGGTAGTCCAGATGAGTTTCGTACACATTCAAGAACAGCGCAATTTTCGGACGGAACGAAGTTGTCCCTTTAAGTTGAAAGGAGCTTAACTCTACAACCATCCAATTGTCGGCCGTTACTTCAGGCGCTGCTTCCGTAAGGGCACGCCCGATATTCCCCGCCACGACAGGCGATAAGCCTGCTGAATCCAGCATTAATCCAATCAATGTCGTCGTTGTTGTCTTCCCGTTTGAACCTGTAATCCCGATAATCGGCGCTTCACAGAACTGATAGGCGACCTCAACTTCCGTAACGACTTCAATACCAAGCTCCAATGCTTTACGAATCGGCTCTACCGAGTATGGAATCCCCGGGTTTTTCACAACGAGCGCAACACCCTCATGCACCAAGGACTCCGGGTGAAACCCGCATACAACAGAAATACCCAGAGCCTCCAATTCGTCGGCTTCAGGGCATGCGCTCCGTTCTTTTTTGTCATTGACGGTGATCAGGGCACCTTGTTGATGAAAAAGCTTAGCCGCAGCGACACCGCTGCGAGCCAAGCCCAATACAACCACTTCAAGTCCACGATATTCCCGCGGATGCATCATGTTCTACAACACCTCATTCATATATAATCCGAGTGCAGCAAGTACAAGACCTACGACCCAGAATGTGATAACGACACGCCATTCCGACCATCCGACCAGTTCAAAGTGATGATGGATCGGACTCATTTTGAAAACACGCTTGCCCCTGGTCTTGAAGGAAACAACTTGAATAACGACAGATAAAATCTCGATCAGGAACACGCCGCCGACAACCGCCAGCAGCAGCTCCGCTTTGGTCAAAATCGCAACAGCCACTAAGCCGCCGCCGATGCCAAGCGAGCCTGTATCTCCCATAAACACTTTGGCCGGATGCGCATTGAAGACAAGAAAACCAAGCACAGCACCGACCATTGCCGCTGAGAAAATCGCTGCTTCCGGCTGTGTGTTGTTCATCGCAATCACCGTATAAGCGCCAAATGCAATTGCACTTGTCCCTGCCAGCAAACCATCCAAGCCATCGGTGAAATTCACCGCGTTCGACGCGCCTAACATGAGAATCGCCATCAGTGGGAAGTACAACCAACCCGGATTGAAGTGGAACTCCACAAAAGGAATATATAAGTCCGTGCTATGTCCTTCCCTTACCAGCAGGTAACAAACAATAGCCGAGATCAGCAGCTGCCCGAACAGCTTTTGTTTCGCTGTAAGGCCAAGAGAGCGCTTGAAAATAATTTTGATGTAATCATCCAGAAAACCTACCAGGCCGTAGCCTAGTGAAGCAATCAGCAAGATGAGAAGATCGGTATTTTTATCAGCAAAACGAAGGCTTGCCAAAGCCAGGGCAATCAGAATGATGATGCCGCCCATCGTTGGTGTTCCTTGTTTCTTCAAATGTCCCTGTGGGCCATCCTCACGGATTTGTTGGCCAAACTTCATACGCCGCAAAATCGGAATACAAAGCGGCCCCATAATAAGCGCAAGCACAAATGCGACGCCCATCGTTAATAAAATTGCGTTTTCCACGTTGGTTCCCCCTGCTCGTTTCCGTTAACCGAAAACGATCTACTGTTTCATCATAAGTTCATTCTGTTCTTATTAAGTGAGTAAAGCGTTCACGACTTGCTCAAGCCGCATACCGCGCGAGCCCTTCACAAGCACAATATCCTCCGGCTGTGCCAAAGCGGCCAGCTCGCTCGCGAGCAGCTCTTTGTCCTCGAAGGCGCGCACGCGGTCCTTCGGGAGGCGCGCCGCCGCTTCCTCTGCGATGAAGCGGCCCAAACGGCCGAACGTGAAGACGTAGTCTACACGTTCCGGCGAAACCATCGCGCCAATTTCGCGATGGAACTGCTCTTCGTGCTCGCCAAGCTCCAGCATGTCGCCGAGCACGAGGAACTTCCTACCGAAGCCGCCCAGCGTCTCGGTCAATGTAATGGCCGCCCGCATGGAGGCCGGGCTGGCATTATACGCATCGTTCAGCACAGTCAGCCCTGAGGCTGCCGTCAGCTTCTCGATGCGCATGCTTGTCATCTCCAGCGAGCGGAGCCCCGCTGCAATGGCTTCCGGCTGAACGCCGAAGGCTTCGCCGATGGCGATGGCCGCTAACGCGTTGATGACGTTATGCGTGCCGAGCAATGGAATGTACAATTCCGCGTAATCGGGTGCATTGATCTGGAAGTGCGCACCGTCCGCATCCATACGAATCGCAGTCGGGTATTTCGCATTGTCCTTGCCATGTCCAAACCGGAGGCGGTGAAGCCCCTCCGGCAAGCTACGCTCAGCAAGAGCCATCTCAATGAGCGGCTCGTCACCGTTGTACACTAACAGGCTGCCGCTTGGCATGCCGCTTACGATCTCCACTTTCGCCCGGGCAATTTCTTCCCTCGAACCCAGCTGAAGCATGTGAGACTCGCCGATCATCGTGATGATCGATGCATCCGGCTCGGCCAAATCGCTTAGCAGCTCGATCTCGCCCCGACCGCTCATCCCCATTTCAACAACGGCAAACTCTGTCGTTTCCTCCAGCTGTAAGAGCGTAACCGGCAAACCGATATGATTATTTAAATTCCCTTTGGTTTTATGCACTTTATACGTACTTCCCAAAACCGCTGCGACCAAATCTTTCGTTGTTGTTTTGCCGTTACTGCCCGTTATGCCTATGATACGTACAGGCAGTTGCTTCCGATAAGCCTTGGCTAATTGCTGTAAAGCTGCCAGCGTATCTGCCACGGGGACATAGGGAACACCTGCAGGTGCCTCTCCGCGATCCTCCTGCCATAATACAGCCGCCGCTCCTTTATGATAAGCTTCCTCTGCATAGGTGTGCCCGTCAAACTTTTCTCCAATCAGCGGGACGAATAGACTGCCGGCCGGAATCGAGCGGGTATCGGTCGAGACGCCCGCAACGCTCACGGCAGTTTCTGTCCCTCGAACCTCACTCCCCAACATGTCTGCAATTTGTTCTAATGTACGCTGGATCATCGCTTTCTCCCCTTTATCGCAGCCTTAGCCACCAAACGATCATCGAAATCATGCTTGACCCCCATGATGTCCTGATACGTTTCGTGGCCTTTTCCCGCTATCAATATTACATCTTTGGGGCCTGCCCCATCAATAGCCTTTTGTATCGCTTTTTTACGATCTGGAATCAATTCATAGTTATTTTCGGGATAATTGACCTCCTTCAGACCAGGAACAATGTCTTGAAGGATCGCATCCGGATTCTCGGTACGAGGATTATCGGAAGTCACATATAAATAATCGCTATAGGCAGCTGTTACCTTCCCCATCATCGGTCGCTTCGTTCTGTCGCGATCTCCTCCACAACCAAATACGGTAATGACTTTGCCCTCGGCAAATTCACGGACCGTAGAAAGTGCATTCTCAAGTCCATCCGGCGTATGGGCGTAGTCAACCAGAACCAAGTAATCCTGGCCCTCATCCACGACCTCCATCCGTCCATCTACGACAGCAATACTTTCCAAGCTGTTCCGAATTGCCTCTAACGGAATACCTTCTGCCAATGCGGCTGCGATAGACCCAAGAGCGTTATATACATTAAATTTGCCAACCAATTTCATTTCGAAGAACGCTTCTCCGGCAAAAGAGACTAATTGGAAAGCTGTGCCTTTTGCGGTAATCCGAATGTCCGTCGCACGAACGTCACATGGCTGCTCTATCCCGTATGTAATCACTTGTGCGGCAGTAAGTCTGTTGAACGTTTCTGATGCCGCATCATCCGCGTTTAAGATCGCATACTGACGATCTTGGGGATTGCCTGAAAAACCGTTGCCCAACCTGGAGAACAAAAGCCCTTTTGCCGCTGCATAAGCTTCCATGGTTTTGTGGTAGTCCAAATGATCCTGGGACAGGTTCGTAAAAATGCCTGATCGGAAGTGAATGCCCTTCACACGGCCCATCTCCAAAGCATGGCTTGAAACCTCCATAATGCAGTAATCGGTTCCAGCCTCGCACATGCTGCGAAAACTGCGCTGCAGGTCAACGGACTCTTGCGTTGTCCGCTCCATCTCGGAGTACGTATCACCGATTTTCATTTGAATCGTGCCCATCAGACCCGTGGTAAAGCCTTGATCGCGCAATATTTTTTCCAGCAAGTAGGTCGATGTTGTTTTGCCGTTGGTCCCTGTAATTCCGATTAACTTTAATTCCTTACTAGGATATCCGTAGAAATGAGCAGACAATGCGGCCATCGCGTATCTGGCATCCTTCACCACCAGTTGTGGAACCGGCAAATCCAGCACTCTTTCGGTAACAAGCGCAGAAGCCCCAAGCGCAATCGCTTTTGGGGCGTAATCATGGCCGTCAACCGTCAGTCCTGGGATGCACAAAAATATATCGCCTGGTTTAATTTTACGAGAGTCTGCTTCAATCCCCGTAATCTCCGTATCCGCATTTCCATGTATGTGGGTAATGAGCAGTGCGGAAGCAAGCTCCTGCAGTTTCATGAGCAACCCTCTCCTTAACATTTTTCCTATCTATTATGGACAATTTTATGCATATGGAAAAGCTAAACATGTCTTACTTGCAAATCTTTTTTTTGAATCGGAAGCTAACTCCCTATTGCGGCGGCGCATTGTTCGATAAAAAAATACGAATCGTTGAACCTTGATCGACCCTTGTGCCTGCTTTCGGCGCTTGGCTGATCACATATTTGCCATTGCCGGACTTCGCCAGCTTAAAATTCATGTTCAGATCTTCTAATATATCATCAACTGACGCTCCAACCAAGTCCGGCACCTCAACAACCGGTGTTTCCCCATATCGGTACTCTTTATCAAGTTGCTGCTTATTCGGCTCAACCTTCATATAGCGCAAAGCGTCAGCCATCATATTCTTCACTAAAGGCGCTGCGATCAAGCCACCGAATTGAATGCCTTTGGGGTCATCCACCGCCGCATAAATAACAATTTTCGGGTTATCCGCCGGGGCAAAACCGATAAAGGACACGATATGTTCATCGGGTGAGTAACGGCCGTTGATAACCTTTTGCGCGGTTCCCGTTTTCCCTCCGACCCGGTAGCCGTCGATAAAAGCATTGCGCCCTGTACCTAGAGCTACTACGCTTTCGAGCGCTTCTCGGACCTGTTTCGAGGTTCCCTCGGAGATGACATTGCGCACAAGCTCCGGCTCTACGACATCAACGACTTCGCCCGTATCCGGGTTCGAGAACGATTTGGCCACATAAGGCTTAAACAGCTTCCCGCCATTGATTGCTGCAGATACAGCTGTAATTTGTTGAATCGGCGTTACGGAAACCCCTTGACCGAAAGCGGTCGTTGCAAGTTCCACGGGCCCTACCTGGGAAGGTTTGAACATAATCCCGTTCTCTTCACCGCCGAGGTCGATACCTGTCTTTTTCCCGAAGCCAAATTTGGAAATATAGTCAAACAACTTCTCTTTGCCCAGCCGCTGCCCCATGACGACAAAGCCCGGGTTGCAAGAGTTTTGAACAACTTGGAGCATCGTTTCACTGCCATGGCCGCCACGTTTCCAACAGCGCAGTCTAGCTCCCCCAACTTCAATAAAACCAGGATCATAGAAAGGTTCATTCTTGAGATCCACTTTCTTTTCTTCCAAAGCTGCTGCAAGCGTGATGATTTTAAACGTCGAACCTGGCTCGTATGTTTTCCAAATCGGCAAGTTCCTGTTATACGTTTCTGCTGGAAAATTCTTATAATTGCCCGGCTCATAGGTCGGTCTGCTGCCCATTGCCAATATTTCACCATTATTTGGATCCATCATAATGGCGACGACATTTTGCGCTTGATACTGAACCATGGCTTGGTCCAATTCTCTTTCCATCACAGACTGCAAATGATTATCGATGGTCAGTTTCACGTTAAGCCCGTCTTTCGGGCTTGTATACTTATCCGTCGTCCCTGCCAGAGGCCTGCCAGCAGCATCTGTCATATACGAAATGTTGCCGGGGATGCCCGTCAATTCCTTATCGTATTTTGCTTCAATCCCTGTAAGACCTTTATCTATGCCTGCAAAGCCCAGGATGTGTGCTGCCAAGCTGCCAAATGGGTAGTATCGTTTATTATCTTCGGCGACTACTACCCCGGGAAGGTGCAGATTGCGGACTTCCTGTGCTTTCTCAATCGTTATTTTCCGACCGGACGGCTTGATGTCGACTTGGGACGTTTTTTTCGTAATTTGCTTATAGATATCATCCGCATTTCCTTGAAGCACTTCCGCCAGTTTGGCTGCCGTACTCTGAGGATCTTGAATTTGAACCGGTATCGCCACGATCGTCGGCGTGCTCATGCTATAAGTCAAAGTGATCCCGTTGCGATCCTGAATTTCTCCTCGTTTCGGCGCAAACTCAATCTGTCTCCTCCAGCTATCCTCCGCTTTATTCGCCAAGTCTTGTCCAATCCATAGCTGGACGTAGGCCAAACGGAGAATAAGTGCAGTGAAAATAATCGTGCCAATGATGAGCGCAGTAAACAGTCTGCGGCGAACAGTAACGTTAGAAGCACGCATGAACGTTCAATCTCCCTTCCCAAATAAGTCAGTCTCATTCCTAACATGACTATTCGGGACAAACAGGGGTTAGAACAAGCCTGCCACTTTCAGGCTACTTTGTACTTGCTACCGCCGGTTTATCACTTAATGGTTTCAACGTCAGTGTTGCGCTGCGCCCTTCCCCCTCACCTGCACTCGTTTGCTCCGAGACATAACCTTCGCCAGAAGTTTGGCAATCCACTTTGAAGAAGGAGCAAGCTTCTACAGCATCGCGCAAGGATCGACCCACTAGGTTTGGCAGGGGCATTTCACTAACGTTCTGCATGGCCACATATATTCGTTGCGTGGATAAGATTTCAGTTCCCGGTTTGGGGAATTGATCGACAACTTGATCTCCCTTGCCGAAAACTTCCAATGGTAAATTGCTCTCTTTCGCCGCTGCTTTCGCATTGGCCGATGTCATTTCCATGAAATTAGGCACTTTTAATTTGTTCGCTTCTTTGGCAACCATTTGTGTTTGCTTGCTTGATTTAACCCCCATATATTGCAGGGATTCCCCAACAATATCTTTAAAAGCCGGCGCTAAAACTTGTCCGCCCAAATGGTAATTGCCGCCAAGATCAGGTTGATCTGCGATCAGCGTGACGAGGATTTTCGGATCTTCAACGGGTGCATAACCAATAAAAGAGATAACCCAGGTATTGGTTGAGTACGTTTTTTCTCCAGGAAGTACCAAGTTTGCCGTACCTGTTTTGCCGGCTACGCGGTACCCTTCCATGTAGGCTAACTTCCCTGTTCCGATATCTTGATCGGAGACGACTTGTTCCAAGTAGCCGCTGACCGTAGCTGCCGTCTTCTCGCTCACGACTTGACGCACGACTTGCGGTGCGAAGGATTGAATGGGTTTCCCTGTTTTGGGGTCTAAGATGTCCTTCACAATGTGCGGCCACATTAATTTGCCACCATTGGCCATTGCTGCATAAGCGGCCGTTTGCTGAATGGCCGTAACAACGACTTTCCCTTGCCCATAAGTTGCAGTTGCATACTCCGATGGATATTTCATGTCGATGAGTCCGGATACTTCATTAGGCATATCGATGTTCGTTTTTTCGTTAAATCCAAATTTCTCTATGTAACTCTTGAGTTTAGGTTGTGTGAGCTTCTCAATTCCTAATTTGACGAAAGCTACGTTACTAGACCGCTTAAGACCATCCAGATACGAAATTTTGCCCCAACCAACACGGTTGTGGTCATGCAGCTCTCTATCCTGCACACGAATCATACCTGACTGATACATCTCATTGGGATTGAACAACCCCTCTTCGACCGTACCAGCTAAAGTGACAATCTTGAATGTCGAGCCAGGCTCATATCGGGATGCTACCGCATTATTTTTAAAATCACTTTGATCTTTAATATTCCAGTACGTATTCGGATTAAAGGTCGGTGTGTTCGCCATACCCAAAATTTCCATTGTTTGCGGATCGACCGCAATAGCCGTCAAGCTTTTGGGATGCCATTTATCATTTACTTTGGCCAACGCGCTTTCCAAATAGAACTGAATGTTCTTGTCAATGGTGAGCCGCACATTATTGCCGTCTTCCGCCGGTTTAAAATCAACTTTGGCATCCGGCAGCTCCACGCCTTTGCCGTCTTTTTCATAGCTCAGCATGCCAGGAACGCCTTTCAGCGTGTCGTCCAGCTTCAACTCTAAGCCAAGTGAAGCTTTACCTTCTTTGTTCGTATATCCAAGAATATGCGCAGCTAGCGTTTCACCTGGATAATACCGTTTCTTTTCTTCAATGATCCCAATCCCGATGTTCGTTTTCGCCGATTTATTCAATCGCGTTTGCATGGTTGTAATGAAGTCACGAACTTGATCCGCTTTCTCCTTGTCAATTTTCCAACCTTCGTTGCGAATTTCGACATTGACCGCGAAATCGCTGCCGTCCGGCTTCTTTCTCGTGGCCAGCTCGCGGATCTTGTTTTCAAGCGTTGCTTTGGTCACATCGGATTCTTTCAAAATATCCGCCAACCCTCTGGCGATATCATCCGCCGCACGCAGACTATCAATCATTTTGGGATTCAGCGTAACGGTGTAGGCGGTTCCTTCTTCAGCGAGCACTTTATTATTCCGATCCAGAATGGTTCCACGAACAGGCGCGATAATTTTGTCCGTCTCCCATTTTTCTTCCGCTTGTTCTAGCAACCAAGAGGCATCTACTACTTGAATCCAATAGACTTTAGCAATAAGGACAACAAAAAGAAGGGTGAAAAACCCTCCAATGAGTAAAGAACGCAGCTTAATTTTTTTTGTCATATCGATACCTGCCCGTTACGGTTTAGAAGCAGCTTTAGTATTTTTACTGCTGCTCGTGCTAGTTTTCGGTTTGGCCGGAGTCACTAAACTTACCTTCTTGTCATCATCCAAATTAAATCCGAGGCGCACAGCTTCCTCTTTCATACGATCAGGGCTTTGCAGCTTCTCTACTTCCTGCTTCAAAGCGCTGTTCTGAGCTTGAATCTCGCGAATTTCTCCTTGCATTTTCAATATGCTTGCATTCATTTGATAGATGGACGCGTACCGCCAAATGATCACACCTGCAACAAGGACACAGAGGAGAACTGTGAACAGATACAGCATTTTTTCTTGGGTCGGCAGCGATTTATTACGGTACACAACTTTCGTTGTCTCTTTAATCTTAACCTTAGCTGCTGGAACAGTCCGTTTCCGGTCAAGAGCTAAATTCCCCTGGATGTAAGATGGCATATCAACTTCCTCCTTTTGTGTCAAAGCTTTTCGGCAATACGTAATTTGGCGGATCTTGCTCTTTGGTTCACCTCAAGTTCATTCTCACTAGGTATGATCGGTTTACGTGTTACTAATTTAAGATCACCGGATTTATCGCAAACACACATCGGAAACGCCGGCGGGCACGTACATTTCTCCACATTTTTGACGAAAAATTGCTTGCAGATGCGATCCTCCAAAGAATGGAACGTGATAACCGCTACTCTGCCCTCCGGAGCCAAACATCTCACAGATTGCTCCAACGCTTCTTCAAAAGCGCCCAACTCATCGTTTACCGCAATGCGCAGCGCTTGAAAACTTCGCTTAGCCGGGTGGCCGCCTGTTCTTCTTGCGGCTGCGGGAATTCCTTCCTTAATCAGCTCAACAAGCTCACCTGTGGTTTCAATCGGCCCTTTGGTCCGAGCTTCGGCAATGACGCCTGCAATGCGCCGTGAAAATTTCTCTTCCCCGTATTCAAACAAAATTTTCGCGATTCGCTCAGGAGCCCATTCATTGACGATCGTTTTGGCGGTTAATTCCGTCGTACGATCCATTCTCATATCAAGCTCTGCATCTTGATGATAGGAGAAGCCTCTCTCTCCATCATCCAACTGCGGGGACGATACGCCAAGATCGAAGAGAATCCCATCAACCTGCGGTTTTCCATCCCGTAGTGCTCTTGGCTCATTCATGAGCACCTGCTCCAAGTCTCTGAAGTTGCTTTTCACGATTTTCACGCGATCCAGGTATGGAGCTAGTACGGTTTGAGCATTAGCAAGAGCAACATCGTCCTGGTCAAGGGCAATCAGTAACCCATTAGGACCTAATTTAGAAGCTATGAGGGAACTATGCCCCGCACCTCCCATCGTACAATCCACGTATACGCCATCAGGCTTTATATGTAAACCTTCAACTGATTCTTCTTTTAGTACCGTCACATGATGAAACAACTTGGTGTCCTCCTAAATATCAAGCATCTATAAATCAAAATTAAAGTCGACGAGTTTCTCCGCTATTTCATTGAACGACTGTTCCGATTCATTGGCATAGCTTTCCCAAATTTGCTTACTCCAAATCTCTACTCGGTTGGAAACACCGATAACGACGCAATCTTTTTCAAGCTTGGCGTGATCGACGAGATTGCCAGGAATATTCGCCCGACCTTGTTTATCAAGGTCGCATTCGGTTGCGCCCGAGAAGAAAAAGCGGGTGAATGCACGTGCATCTGATTTCATCAGCGGCAATGCCTTCAGTTTTTGTTCGAGAATGGTCCACTCGGAGCGAGGGTACACGAACAAACACTGATCTAGACCGCGAGTGATAACGAAGGATTCGCCAAGGGCTTCGCGAAACTTGGCCGGGATGATCATTCGGCCTTTTTCGTCTATGCTATGTTGATATTCCCCCATGAACATAGCATGGCGTCCCCCTTTCCCTCCACTTCGTACCACTTTTCACCACTTTTTAATGTTAATTCGCCAATAACGCAACAAATCCTGCTTTTTGAGCAGGATTTGTGAAAAAATTTTCATTTTTGGGTCTATTCTGCGTCTATTGTTCCTTGTTTCTCATCTTCAAGTGAGTTGAAAGAAGCATTTTGCTCTTTGAGCTGATTTCGCATCGCAGCCAATTGCTTGTTTCTTTTGCGCCTGTATACCCAAATCGGAATACCGATCAACAGTGCAATTACGAGGATTGGGAACGCAGCCGCCAGGAAAACAAGGATCCCTTGCAGCACAGCTACTAGTACATTTAGGCTAGAGTTCCATGCTTTCTCGATCCGCTCGTTTAAGCTAAGTTTGCTTGGATCCGAAAGGAACGGCTTCTTATCCGTTTGTTGATACATCCGAATTTCAATCGTGGAATAAGCAACATTTTGATCCAAATACCTCATTCGACCCTTGATCTGTTCGATTGCCTCTTGCACTTTCGAGAGCTCATTCGAAAAAGCCAGCAAATCATCCGTCTTTGAGGCTTTTTCCATAAATCCGAGCAACCTCGTTTCAACCAGCTGTTTGGCTTTCAAACGCGAGCTGAGATCAACGTATTCTTCCGTTACATCCTGCCCTTGCACATTCCTTTGCAGAGACGGACTAATCTTCTCCAGGCCATCCAACAAAGAAACAAAGCCATTGGCCGCTACTTTGATGGTATATGTGCCACCTCTCTCTCCTGTATTAGCGTTCTCCGAAAACTGCAGGATGTAAGCACCACTCAAAGTCACAAGGTCTCTAAGCGCTGTTTGAGCCTTCCCGTAGTCATCAACGGGCATAACCAAATTAGCCCGGTAAATCAGCTTACGATTAAATCCCGCTGCTTCATCGCTGCCCAATGCCGGCATGACAGTCATCGTCGCATCTTTGCCATCGGCCGGCGTTTGAGCCGTCCCTGACTCTGCCGCTTTGAGGTCACTCGTCGCATGTACCTGAACGGCAGGAGCCGCGGCATTTTGACTTTCGGCACGCGATGCTTCTTTCGCCATTGCCTCACTGCTTGAACTCATTTTTTGCTCTGAAGATGATCCGGTATCATTTTTGGATGAGCTGCATCCAGTTACTAGGCTGCTAACCAGCATACTCACAGCAAGCAGCAATGAAACTTTTCGACCCCACTTTTTGACCCCCATCTTGCCATCTCCTCGCTACCAAATATAGGTTATACACCCTATAAACGGGTAACGAATAAAAAATGTTGCAAAATTTTTACAAATAAAAAAAACCTCTCAGACCACTGAAAAGCGGTCCGAAAGGTTCTCTAGTTCTTTTAATGCTCTGCCCAACTGTCAAGGTACAGCTTTTGCTCGTCACTTAAGGAATCAATGCTAGTGCCTAACGACTCCAATTTGAATCTGGCCACTTGCTCATCCAGTACATAAGGCACGTTAACAACTGTTTTCCCTAATTTATTATACTCGTCATTCACATATTTGAGAGACATCGCTTGCAGCGCAAACGTCATATCCATGATTTCAGCCGGGTGTCCGTCACCTGCAGCAAGGTTGACAAGGCGACCTTCAGCCAATACATAGATTTTACGGCCATCAGTCAGTTGATATTCTTCAATGTTGCGACGAACCGTACGTTTGGAAACCGATTGTGCTTCAAGCTCAGGTTTGTTAACTTCTACGTCGAAATGGCCTGCATTCGAAAGAATAGCGCCATCCTTCATCACTTTATAGTGTTCGCCGCGGATAACATCCTTGTTGCCCGTTACCGTCACGAAGAAATCACCTAATTTCGCCGCTTCAATCATCGGCATCACCGCAAAACCGTCCATGTAAGCTTCAACGCCTTTGATAGCGTCAATCTCTGTTACGATCACATTAGCGCCAAGGCCTTTAGCCCGCATCGCCACACCTTTACCGCACCAGCCGTAGCCGACAACAACAACTGTTTTACCCGCAACAACCAAGTTCGTTGTACGGTTAATACCGTCCCAAACGGATTGGCCTGTGCCATAGCGGTTGTCAAACAAGTATTTACAGAAGGCATCATTCACAGCAACCATCGGGAATTCCAGTTTCCCTTCTTTTTCCATTGCTTTCAAACGAAGGATACCGGTTGTTGTTTCTTCCGCACCGCCGCGAACTTGAGCAGCGAGATCTTTACGCTCGGAGTGAAGAATGGATACCAGATCCCCGCCATCGTCAATGATCAGGTCAGGCTTCGTTTCAAGCGCCTTAATCAACAATTCCTTGTATTCTTCCGGGCTAGGGTTGTATTTCGCGAATACCGTAATACCGTCCTCGACAAGCGCAGCACAAACGTCATCCTGTGTAGAAAGAGGATTACTGCCTGTAATCGTAACATCCGCTCCGCCTGCTTTTACCACTTTAGCCAAGTAAGCTGTTTTGGCTTCCAAGTGCAAGGAGATGGTTACTTTTAACCCTTTAAAAGGTTGTTCTTTTTCAAATTGCTCACGAATTCGGTTCAAAACAGGCATATGCGCCTGAACCCAATCAATTTTCAAATGGCCTTCAGGGGCCAACGCCATATCCGTAACAATACTTTTTTCAACAGTTGTCATATCTATTTCCTCCTACAAATAATAAACACGGTGCAAACCGTCCACAGGAATCGGCGTCTCGACAAGCGCACGCAGCCAATCATTCCCATATCGATTCATATAAACACACCCATTATACACTCTTTCTTGCGGCTTTGCTAACGGTATTATGGTTAGTCGAATGCGCTCTAACTGTCTTAACGTCGCATCAAACTGTGTTTTGTACGCATCCGAAGCTTTATTTTGCAGGAATTCAATCTGTTCTATAATCTTCGTCAAGTTCGTATCTCCAAGCTTTTTAATGCCTGGATTAATTTGGGCCAGTGATTCAACAAGAGGCGCATAGCTGGTCTCAAACTCAGTTTTCACCTTATCGAAACGCTCGCCTAACCGCATTGTATCTTGCGCATCCAGCCAATTCTGTTTCTTTTGCTCAAAACGATGCAGAACATCCTCAAATGTAAAATCATATTTGTGCATCTGCTTCTGAACAGTACCTTCAATTAAGGTAAATTCCAAGCGTGGAACAACAATCGGCATTTTCATACCAAACTGCTCAAACCCCTGCTTCGTGAGCGCCCAGTAGGCAATTTCACCGGCACCTAACACGCTGGCCAACACAGGGAACAGAAACTCCTGCATCAGCGGTCTGGACATGACGTTGTTGCTCAACTGCTCGGGGCTTGTTACCGCCAGATCATGCAGCTGCTCTTTCGTGAAGCGATATTCCTTTTTCTTATCTGTAAAATATTCACCTTCTCGATGCAGAAGCAAACGGTGCCCTCCTGCATAAATGAAAAGATTAGCCCCATCCTCTGCAATTTCCGCTTGACTGCTGTAACCTGCCCGCTGTACCTCGTCTTGACTCTTCATGAGTGATGCAGCGAAGGCTTCATTTTGCAAAACAAGCTGTTCGAACATCTCCGTTTCTATTGCACGAAGCGCGGGTTCATCGGAATCAATCAGAACAAGTCCGTATTCGCCAAACAGAACAGCCATCCAACGGGCAAATGCATCGGATAACGTAGCGCCGCTTTCCGTCGTGCTTTCTAACTTCGCCATCAAGGAAGCTTTGAACTCTGTATCCATCAAGGTCTGATCCAAGGCCGCCAGAGCGTCCTTCCACGCTTCAGGCTCCAGCGGAAGCTTGCTGACTGACGTGCGGTGCCCCGTTGGGTGATCCACCTTCATTTTGTCAATCTGCTGCGCATTTGACAGGACGTACATATGATTTACTTCGTCAAAATCATGGTCTTCGCCAGCGATCCAAAAGACAGGAACGACTGGACGATTTAATTTGGAACTCCATTCACGGGCGAGCTGAATAATCGTGATGGCTTTGTACAAAACAAGCAGCGAACCGCCAAACAGCCCTGCTTGTTGTCCTCCAACAATGGCAAGTGCCTCTTGGCTCGCTAGCGCGGTAATTTGATCCAGGGCAGCCCCGGTATTACCAATTCGCTCGTTGTATGTTTTCAGCACTTCCACCAAGCGTCCGCGATCAGCCTTCCGTGCGGAATGCCCTTCATCCAGCCACTTAACGCGAGATTGCCAATCTTCTTGATTTCCAAAATGATATGGAAATAATGGTGCAGCTTCTGCTGACTGTTGAATATAATCTTCAGCTAGCTTCTGACTCTTTTTCCAATGAAAAGTTTCCATTTGCATATGCGACTAGTGTCCCCTCTTCATACCAAATAAAACGACTATCCTTTGATTGTACACGGTAGGCATCCAATCGTCAAAACTGTATTTCAAATCATTACAATTGAATACACGAATGCCAAAAAGCCGCCCCTATCGGGACGGCAAATGCAGGCTTAGTACAAGTGACAAGCTACAAAGTGATTCGGTTCCACTTCTTTGCTTGGCGGCATGGATTCCGCGCATTGCGGCATCGCTTGCGGACAGCGCGTACGGAACGGACAACCGCTAGGCGGGTTGAGCGGGCTTGGTACGTCGCCTTGAAGAATGATACGCTCGCGTGTACGCTCGATTTCCGGATCTGGAATCGGAATCGCTGAAAGCAGCGATTGCGTATACGGGTGCAGCGGTTTCGCGTAAAGATCATCGGATGTTGTAACTTCAACCAAGTTACCAAGATACATAACTCCGATACGGTCGGAGATATGCTTCACCATCGCCAAATCATGCGCGATAAACAAGTAAGTCAGGCCCATTTCCTTCTGTAATCTCTTAAACAAGTTAACAACTTGAGCTTGTACGGAAACGTCCAATGCCGAGATCGGCTCATCGGCAATAATGAATTTCGGCTCGATCGCAAGCGCGCGGGCAATCCCGATACGCTGACGTTGACCACCGGAGAACTCATGCGGGAAACGGTTCGCATGCTCATCATTCAGACCAACTGCGCGAAGCAGCTCCATAACGCGTTCTTTGCGTTTCGCACCGCTGTACAATCCGTGAATATCAATACCTTCGGCAATGATATTCCCAACTGTCATACGCGGATTCAAGGATGCGTAAGGATCTTGGAATACCATTTGCATATTCCGGTTAAATTCTTTCAGCTTTTTGCCTTTCAGCTTATGGACATCTTCGCCGTCGAAAATAACTTCGCCCTCTGTCGCATCATAAAGCTTAATAATCGTTCTACCTGCCGTGGATTTACCACATCCGGATTCTCCTACGAGACCAAATGTTTCACCGCGGTTGATTTCGATGGAAAAATTGTCAACGGCTTTCAACACTTTCCCGTTGCCAAGATTAAAATGCTTCTTCATATTGCGAATTTGCAGAATTGGTTTATTGGCATTAGACATGTTGATGACCTCCCACTCCAACAGGACGTTCAACTTTCGGCGCATCAGGATGCAACAGCCAGCAAGCAGAACTATGCGTCTCGGATAGCGTAGTGTGTTCCGGATCTACTTCCAAGCAATGATTCATTGCATATGGACATCTAGCTGCAAAGGCACAACCTTTTGGAGGTGCAAATAAATCTGGCGGTGTACCAGGAATCGGTACAAGTTCTTCGTTCGCATTTGTATCCAAACGTGGTACAGAACGAAGCAAACCCCATGTATACGGATGCTGCGGATTGTAGAAAATCTCGTCTACAGTTCCTTGCTCGATAATTTTACCTGCGTACATAACCACGACGCGCTGCGCCATATCAGCTACAACACCGAGGTCATGCGTAATTAAAATAATAGATGAGTCCGTCTTCACGGAAATAGTTTTCATCAAATCGATGATTTGAGCTTGAATCGTAACGTCCAGAGCTGTTGTTGGCTCATCCGCAATTAGAAGCTTAGGGGAACAAGCTAGCGCAATCGCGATCATAACGCGTTGACGCATACCACCAGAGAGCTCATGCGGATATTGATGGATACGGCCCTCCGGCGAGTTGATTCCGACTAGCTTTAGAATTTCAATCGCTTTCTCGGTTGCCGCCTTCTTGCTTAATCCTTCATGCTTGATAAGACCTTCTGTAATTTGATCGCCGATTTTCATCGTCGGATTCAGGGAGGTCATCGGATCTTGGAAAATCATGCCGATCTCGGATCCGCGAATTTTTTCCATTTGTTTGTTGGAAAGTTTGGTAATATCCGTTTTTCCGTCAAACATGATAGAGCCGCTTTTTATATAACTAGGCGGAGTAGGAATTAAACGCATGAGCGTTTGTGCCGTAACGGATTTACCGCAACCGGATTCGCCTACAATCGCCAACACTTCACCTTTTTTCAAAGAAAAAGATACGCCGCGAACAGCTTGAACTTCCCCCGCATACGTACGGAAAGAAACTCGCAAATCTTTCACTTCAAGCAAATTGTCTTTGGTGCTCATCATTATTCACCCCTTCTTACTTGCGCATTTTTGGATCAAGCGCATCACGAAGCCCATCGCCGAGCAAATTGAAGCTTAACAAAATTAAGCTGAAAATGATTGTCGGGAAAATGAGGCGATGCGGATATAACCGAATATAGTTGGCGCCGTCAGACAACAAGTTACCCAGTGATGCCAGCGGCGGCTTTACGCCAAGACCGATAAAACTTAAGAATGCTTCCGTAAAAATCGCTGATGGAACAACGAATGTAATTTGTACGATGATGATCCCAAGCGCATTCGGAATCAAACTGCGCAAGATGATTCTCATTGGCGATGCGCCAAGTGTACGAGAAGCAAGTACGAATTCTTGTTCTTTGAGCGTCAACATTTGACCACGTACCAAACGAGCCATAGGAACCCAACCCGTTATTGCCATCGCCAAGATAATAGAAGAAACACCTGATCCAATAACCATGATAAGTAGGATCGCGATCAACAAGAAAGGAATCGCATAAACGATTTCAATCGCACGCTGCATCACTTCATCCACTTTTCCGCCGTAATAAGCAGAAATACCACCATAAATTACACCAATAACCAAGTCAATTAATGCAGCAACAATCCCGATGAATAACGAGATACGAGTTCCCCACCATACACGTGTCCAGAGATCACGACCGAAGTCGTCTGTCCCGAACCAATGTTGGGCGTTAGGCGTTATATTTTTAATTTTAAGATCCTGCGTCTGATAATCGTAGCTTGAAACAAAAGGAACAATAATCGCTAATACGATTAAAGCAACCAATATAATTAAGCCAGCCATAGCCAGTCTATTTTTCTTAAGTCGTCTCCAAGCGTCCTGCCAATAATTAAGCGAAGGTCTTACGATTCTTTCGCCAGTTAATGTTTCTTTTGCAACGGGAGCAAACTTGTAGCTATTCTCTGTTGCGTTATTCGGAGTTTGCATGAATTATTTCCCGCCTTTCCCAAGACGAATTCTAGGGTCTACAAAACCATACACAATGTCTGTGATAAAGATAACCAAAATGAGAATGGCTGAATAGAAAATCGTCAATCCAGAAATCATGGTGTAATCGTTGGAGTAAACCGATGAAACGAAGTGTTTACCCAAACCTGGCACTGAGAAAATTTGTTCAACGACAAGGGTACCTGTAATAACGTTTACAAATATTGGGCCGATAATTGTGATAACGGGTAATATCGCATTTCGAATTGTATGCTTCACAACAACCGTCATATTGGATAAACCTTTGGATTTGGCCGTTTTAATGTAATCTTGGTTAAGAACATCTAGCATGGATGTACGCATCAAGCGGGCCAAAATGGCAATGGTTCCGAAAGAGAGCGCAATCGCCGGCAAAACACGATAGCTTGGTCCTTTCCACAAACCAGCCGGAAGAATTCCCCATTTAACACCAACATAATACGAAAGCAATGGACCTAATACAAATGATGGGATTGAAACACCCAAAATCGCGATAAACATAGCGGTGTAATCGCCTGCTTTGTTATGCTTAAGCGCCGCAATAATCCCTAAAGTTAGACCAGCAATAATCGCAATAGCGATTGAGATCAAACCAAGCTCCAATGAAGACGGGAACGCTTGTTTGATAATATCTGTAACTTTGTGTGCAGGGAATTGAAAGGAAGCTCCTAGATCGCCATGGATGATATTGTTCAAGAAAGTCAAATACTGTTCCCATAACGGCTTATCTAGTCCGTATTGCTTAAGCAGCATATCTCTTGTAGCTTTAGGAATCTTTTCGGCGCCTTCTCCTAGTGGATTCCCTGGTAAGTTTTTCATCAATACGAAAGTAAATGATGAGATCAGCCATAACGTGATAAGCGCATATAAGAGACGGCGAAGAATAAACTTGACCATATTGCTCCTCCTTTAATAATTTACAGCTCTAAGAAATTTAGAAGAGGCCGCTCCCACGAGGTGCGAACGGCCCCTTCCTTTGATTAAAACCTTATAGTTCAAAAATTACTTAACAGAAGCCCATTTCAATTCCCACTCTTGACCGAAGGAAGGAAGGATCAAACCATCGATATTTGGCTTTTTCAAGTAAGCACGAGTACGGAAGTAAATTGGAGCTACACCTTGATCATCCATCAGGATTTTCTCAGCATCAACCAAGTTTTTCGCGCGTTTGGATGGGTCAATTTCTGTTTGAGCTGCTTTAACTAGTTTGTCATACTCAGGGTTGCTGTAATCACCTTCGTCAAACTCTCCACCAGTTACCCACATATCCAAGAATGTCATTGGATCGTTGTAATCTGCGCCCCATAGGGAAAGAGCGATGTCGAAGTCATGTTTGGAAGACAATTCGATACGGAGTGCGTGTGGAACCGGGTTCGCTTCTGCTTCGTATCCAAGGTTTTGTTTCCATTGTGCAAGGATAAACTCAAGTGATTTTTTAGCAGTTTCAGTGTCATCTGCATTCACTTTCATTTTTGGAAGAGCTGTCAAGCCAGCTTCTTTCAAACCTTCAGCAAGCAATTCTTTAGCTTTAGCAGCATCGAATTTTGGTTGAGTATCGCCAGCAGATTTACGGAAATCGCCGCCTGCACCGTCGGAAGTACCACCAGGTACTAGCCCTGTGGAAGGAACGGAACCATTCGCAAGAACGGTATCAACAAAGGCTTGACGATCAATTGCCATGCCTAGTGCTTGACGAATTTTCTTGTTAGCCAAGGCTGGAACTTTTTTCGTTTGGTACATCAAGTATGTGTTAGTCAACTCTGGTTTAGGCAGGTTGTCCGGTTTGCCAGCGTAAAGTTTCAATTGATCGCGGTTGATTTCAGTCAAATCAGCAGCATCAGTTTCATACAGGTTAAGACCTGTATTCGGATCTTTCACAATGTTAACTGTTGCTTTAGTAATTTTTACGTTAGCAGCATCCCAATACTTCTCATTTTTAACAAGTTCAAGCGTTTGGCCGTGATCCCATTTGCTAAGGATGAACGGACCTGCACCGATAACTTTATCAGCTTCCGCGCCGTATTTATCGCCAGCTTTTGTTACGAAATCTTCACGTTGTGGCAAGAAAGTTCCGAACGCAAGCATTTGTGTAAAGAAAGTAACTGGTTTCTCAAGTGTGATTTCAAGTTGTTTGTCGCTGATCGCTTTTACACCAAGAGCATCTTGAGCTTTTTTAACTTCTTCAGGCGTTGTAGCTTTTGTAACAGCTTCTCCACCTTTAATCCAAGCTACTACGAAACTATATTGCCCTTTTGTAGCAGGATCTAATGTACGTTTGAAGGAATAAACGAAATCTTGTGCTTTAACCGGTTGTCCATCCGACCAGTTCGCATTGTCACGAATGTCGATTGTGTAAGTCAAACCGTCAGCAGAGATTTTCGGCATGTCTTTAGCAAGACCAGCAACGGCTTTACCGTCTTTGTCCGTACGATAAAGACCTTCGTTAAATGCGCTGATAAATGTAAAAGCGGCATTTGCTGTTGCTTTGGAGCTATCCATGATCGGAGGCTCTGCACTAAAGTTAATTTTAATTTCTTGCGGTTTGTTGGAAGCTGGTGCTGAAGTACCTTTCGTATCTCCAGATGGGGACGTAGAAGGAGTTTCCTCATTCTTCGCGCAACCAATCGCTACGCTACCCATAAGTGTTAATGCTACTGCTGTTGTAACCCACTTTGTCGCTTTCATAAAACGCCTCCTCTAAAATTATGTATGTCTAGAATATCTATGGTTAGGTGCATTTGATAGTTTAATTAACATCAACCTCACACCTCAGACCCGAAAATAAATGAAACCGCTTCAGACATGTCATAATATATCACGCAAACCTCTGGTAAAAAAATTTACTAGACTCTACGCAAGGAATTATAACATATAACCACGCTTTGTCCAGACTTAATTTACCTAAGTAAGAATAAATGTTAGAAACATTGGAATTTATAGTGTCTTCCGGATTCTAATTATACAACCATCGGTCAATAAAATCTACACGATTTTCATTGTTATTTTCTACAAATCTCAAATAAATATTACAAAGAACAGAAGAAAAGTCTCTTTTTTCGTGTAATTTCAACAAAAGAGACTTTCATTTATGTCGAAAAAATGTAATTTTTGCCAATATGGACGAAAAAAAGCAAAATGTAAAGCATCGAAAGCCCTAAAAAGCTAAGCCTCCAAACCACTCTGCTTACTTTAAGCAAATCTGTTTTCCCTTTTAAATGCGTTTGATAACCGCCAATAATGCCAAAAGCAATAAGCAGTACAAGCGCGATCATCCAGAACCCAAAATTTGTATCAAACAATCGATTCCACATTAACGAAACCGAACCCAGGAGAAAAAAGGTCGTAACATCCATGGTCAGTCTAGTCGTCATTTTCTTATCACGAAGGAAGTAAAACACTAGAAACCATAATAAAACAAAAGTAATAAACGGTGCAACAGCCAGGACTGCATAAAGTGTGGAAATCCAATTCATCAATACATCCATCATCTTCAACCACCTATTTTATTCTAGTGCTTTCACTAATCGGTACACCGTACGATGTGTAGGAAGCTCGAGGTTCAGTTCATCAGCCATCTGCAATAAACTTCCGTTTATTCGGTCTATTTCTGTGGGCCTGGACTGCTCGATGTCCTGTAGCATAGATGAATGGTTCCTACTTGTAGCCTCACAAACAGTTAAAATGGTTTGCCATAACGTATCAGGCAGCTTGATATTTTTGCCATCAGCCACGAAACAAGCCTCTCGGTAAAGGTCAAACATCAATTCCTTAGTATAAGTTGACTCCAATAACTCCCCATTTTTCACATGCAAAATAGCTGTAAGCGGATTAATCACAGCATTAATAATCAATTTACTCCAAATTCTTACTTCCATGTTCTTCGACATCTCTGCCCGAAATCCTGCCTCTTCCAGCAAGTTCACTAACAAAAAGTGCGTGGATTTTTTATGATCAGGATCCGTGCACCTAGACGCACCTATATAGGTTACGCCATGACCTGTGTGAGAGACTTCAGTTGGACTTTCGCGCCTAGCTCCCTCTGTTGTCACAGCAAGCAGCAGCTTATTTTCTCCGTCACTTTCACTCAGATCAGCCTCATGTCCGATTCCGTTCTGGAAACTAACTAGATACGTATTCTCTGAGCGCCGAGAATCTATATATCGCGCGAGTTTTTTCGTAATTGCGGGCTGCTTGACCATGAGAAATATATAATCATAAGGATGTACAGGACCAGTAGAACTAGCCAAAGACTCCTTGTCTTCTTGATAATGACTAAATTCTATGAAACCACCGCGAGTTGTCCTATGTCGCTCGGTCGTTCCGCCTAGCATTATGCCTTCTTGAGCAAGCTGATCAGTTTGTTCTTTCGTTCGTGCAATTACGGTCAAATGCTCACACAAAGCGGACAGCTTGGCAGCAAATAAAAGACCTAACGAGCCTGCTCCAATTATCATAATTCGCATTCTAGTTCCTCCACTCATAGCATTCGTCCTCATTATACAACAAAAAAGCCTCAGTCCAAGGATTCACCTTGATCTGAAGCTTTTCTCTCGACTGGAGCAGCAGGTTGGTTTACTCTACTCTCTCTAAATTGCCGTTGGCATCCATTTTGAAACGAGGCTTCTCTTCTTCCTCTTCTTCCACCAAGAAGGCCATCTTCCGCGCACGGTCCATGATTTGAATCAGCGCCTTGTAATCATCGTTGACAACCCGATAATCTGTTTCAACTTCGTTTACTTGTTTATTGAGCTTATTATTTTCTCTGCCCAGTCTATCTAGTTCGTCTTCTTTGTCCTGCAGTTCTTTTTCCAAGTTTTTAATATGGCGATTCATATCTTGATACGTATTTCTCCATTGTCTCAAGAACCTGATCACGGCATCAATAGATAACGTTTCTTCTGTAAAAGCTTCCGTTTTGCCCGTTGACAGTTCCGGAGCATCCAGTAATCCAATGGAAGATGATCCGGAAATGGATACAGCCGCATGCTTCTTGAGCTGCGTCCTTTTTTGGCGTTGAGCTTTCGCAATTTGGATGGCCGCCTCGTATTTTTTTCTTACAAAGCTATTCCATCGAAATCCGCATGCTGCCGCCGTACGTCCAATTCGCTCCCCAACTTCTTCAAACGCAGATAATTGCGTACTTCCCTCTCTAATGTGACGCAAAGTCACTTCCGCTAAGATCAAATCGTCTTCATCGCTCCAAGCATCTTGTCTTATAGCCGACATAAGGTTAAACCTCCTAACATAATGTACAGATGCAACGAACTGAAAGAGGTGAACCCATGATTCAGTGGGCCATCTTTCAGTATGAATAAAGAAGAATCAATTCGTGAGTACCCGTGTATAAATTGATTCGTGCCATTATTACTATTTCTATGCCCGTACTAGAGTTCATAGAATCTATTTGATACTAAATGGTATTGCCAAATTTTTTGACACTCATACATGGGATTCCGATAAAAAGACATACTACATCTATATGATGAAATGTTTGCAATTTCGTCACCGTTTGACGGTTTACACTCTTCAGTTCAAAAGGTATAATGTGTTGTAGTTAAAGTGCAACGTGGTACGAGAGGGGGATGTAACGAGAATGGATCGCATGTTTCGGGTTCTAGGTTTTTGGACACTTGTTATCGCACTGATGAGTTTAGCAGGCGATATGATACCTATGTCTCTGATTTTCTTTTTCCAAACAGCTGTATTCGTCATTCTAGGCTATATGCGCTTGTCAGAACGAACTTACATATTGTTGTTCTGGGGATATATGATTATTTCCTTCAGTGGGTTTACGTACTGGTCATTTTTCAAAATGTCCATCTAGTGCAAGGACAACAACAAACAAAAAGGTGAGCCGATGGTTGTCCATCGGTTCACCTTTTTTCATTTCGCGGCAATTAGCACCTTGAACAATTCGCTCATTTGATCACTAAGGAGCAATTGCCTTATAGCCCTGTTGCGCTTCGAAACTTCACTAAAGGGATTGGGATCGTAATGATTTTGCAATTTTTCCAAAATACCACGTTCCACCAGAAAATCTCTCTGCGTCAGAAGTCGGCAATTGGCAAAACCGTTCTGTCGGGCGGCCGCTTCCACTGCACTAAAGTTTACATGGGAAGTTAGATCCTGTTCGCCCTGATAGATCCACGCATTCTCATGCGCTTGATGCTTCCGGTAACACATCAATGTGCCCAAGTGCCTGTGAGCCGCGAACAACTCTTCTTCGGTGTCGCCATAGTCAATAATGAGACAACTGCCGCTAGTCATCCGTTTGGAAATTCGTGATATCCAAGCCTCGTTCTCAAGATTAAGCTCACCGATTTGGCCATCTAACCAATGAACCTTTAGGCGATCTATGGTGTCTAATAGAGGCTTGGACTTAATAGGCAGCCAAATTTCACTAAAAGTCCGATCTCGCTCCTGCCACGTGACATAAGATTCTTGAAAAGTCCCGTCTACATATCGGATTCGATGGACCGGAAAAGCATCCAACAGTTCATTTGCCAAAATAAACATATTCGCTTGAGGTTCCTCGTCCAACCATTCCTGCTCACTTGTAAACCGAAGATGCTGCTCGTGCTTATTCAGAGCACTGTGCTGAAGTCCACGGTGAAAAGCGCTAGTTTCAATGATTGTATAGGTCACGCGTTCGTAAACTGACGGCGCACTTCTTTCTAATTCATCCAAGAGATGCAGAGCCATGCGACCATTTCCCCCGCCCCACTCAACGAGATGCAGCGGTTCCAAACCGAGAAGTTCCATTCTTTGAAGCTCATCTCCAATAAAAGAGGCTATCATTTCCCCCATCACAGATCCGATGGAAGAACTGGTATAAAAATCGCCTTCTTTTCCGATTTTGAGGCTCTCATTTCGATAATACCCGTACGGTTCGCTATAGAGGCATAGCTCCATATAGTCCCGGAACGAAATCGCCTGTTTATCTGAGGAATGTATAGCGTGAATGATCGTTGAAACCAACTCAGGATGTCCGAGCTTATGATCCAATTGAAGCCACCTCCATTTCTTTACTTAAAGACAAAGCAGCAGGAAACCATTATAATGAATAAGGATCATGGAAGGAGAGACAAATCACGCATGACAAAGAAGTGGATAACCCTTACAGCGGTAACAGCCATCAGCTTGGTATCGTTGACAGCTTGTACAGACAACACAAAAGTAAAAGAAGCTTTGGAACAATCTCTCAATAAACAGAAGGAAATGAAGTCTTACACCTTTGAAGGAAGCACAACACTCGCCATCAGTGATGCTTTGTTGAAAACATCCAACCCTTTGACGAATAGCCTTTTATCTCTGGTCAAAGACAGCACGATAGATTGGAAAGGCATCAGCAATGTAGAACCGCTTCAATTCCAAACGGATTTGAAAATTACCCCTAAGGGCTCTACGTCACCTTTCGAGATACCAATTCTCATTAAAGATAGCAAAATGTATTTTAATATGCCAGCATTAAATAAGACGGCTGACGAGTATTATGCGATTGATTTACAGCAAATGAGTCAAACCAGCAAAAGCCCATTAACGTTGGATACGTTGAAAAATACTTCCCAGCTCTCCACTTCATTAGGCAATCTAGTATTTAGCGGCATTGATCCAAAATGGTACAAAGAAGCCAAGGAGCCTGTCAAGTTAAAGGACGGATCATCGGCCAAGTCCATCAGTGTTGAGCTCACAAGCAAAAATGAAAAAGACATTAATACCGTATTTCAAACTAAGCTGCCTGAGTTTATCGGGACACTTCAAAATAACGGCTTTATACCTGCCGACAAAGCGGAACAGCTAAAGATATCACAGTCGAGTGCCATCCAGCTGAAAGCTCCGAGCAAAATGGTTGTCGCGATTGACGACAGCGGTTTTATCCGGGACCAATCCATCGATGTTGTGTTTCAAATGACCGTGGATGGCAAGCCCCAGGAGAACCACATCGTCGTTCATCAAACGTATGACGCTATCAACCAAGCAACTGCTTTAACGAAGGAAATACCGAAGAATGTCAAAAGTTTTGATGAGATTCTGAAGCTAATAGCACCTGTCAAGAAATAAGAAACCTATAGGAAATACTTATTTCGTCCCCCGAGGTAAGTATTTTTTTGTGCTTCATTTAATAGAAATATGATAATCTGTTCATAGGGGGAGAATGCGTTCAATGAGATATAAATGCCTATCAATCATGATGTCCATCCTGCTGATGATGCAGCTTACGCTTCCGCTCCATCCTGCATTTGCTGAAGAGAATAAGCCAGCAGTCGACGATGCCAAGGAACTCGTCCAGAAAGGACTTACCATTTTTGAAATCGATAAAGAAGTAAGCCGGCTTAATGAACAAGACGCCAAAATCGTCCTGCAAATCAAGCAAAATGAACAAGATATCACGAAACAAAACAGTCATGTTGACAGCACACGCAAACACGCCGGCAATGTGATGAGGGCTTATTACACAGGGGATCGAGATTCGATTTGGATGCTGCTGTTTTCCGTCCATTCTTTCGCCGATGCCTTGCGGATGTTCGAGTATTTGCAAATGATCATATCCAATGATCACCGCGCGTTAGCTGCTTTTACAGATTCGTTCAATAAATTGAAAAGCTTACAAAAAGATCTGGAAACATCCCGTACCGACCTGCAAAAGACAAAAGATACCTATCTGGAACAGCGGGAAAGGCTCGTCAAACTCCAAGATGAATTGGACAAACAACTCGCTGTCAGCGCTCAAGCCGGTGTCATTCAAGAACAGATAAAGAGTTTAAACGATCAATGGAAATCAGAAGGCATCCCTTTGTTCCGCGAGTATTTGAAAAATCTGTCCGCTGCGTTTCGGGAGCTTCCGCAATATGTAACGAAAGAAAGCAAATTTATGGACTTATCTTCCATCAAAAATCCAGTCATTACGATCAGCGATACGGATTTCAACGCCTATCTGCACGGCAAAAATGAGTCGCTGCAAAATTTGAATTTTCAATTTACCGACGGTTCCATTATTGCCAAAGGCCAAAAAGATCAAATACAGATGACCATCGAAGGCCGATTCCTGTTGAAGGAAAATCCCGACATGAATGAAGTTCGGTTTGTCGCGGATAAGCTTGAATTCAACGGCTTTCAGCTGCCTGATACGACAATTGAAGATTTTTCGAAGGAATTCCAACTTGGCTTCATCCCGAAAAAAATCGTCAGTTACCTGGATGTCGTCAGTGTAGAAACGAAAAACGGCACCGCAGTTGTGAAACTTAAATTATCCCTGTAAACTAGCTATGGATAATTAAATAAAGTGAGGACCTAGCATGGAAGCAAAAATTGGACTTTTAATGGATGTACCTGATGGCAAGCTGGTCGATTTCTATACGCAAATTGAAAAAGCTCTGGCAGGCAAAGCAAATATCTTCGATCAAGACAACGAAATGATCATTGTCAGTTCGGAGGCAGAGAAATTCGCCGTTATCGAGGTGATGGCAGGACTGGGCGTGAATACGGATCAAATGAAATTGCTGATGCTGCCATCAGATGCTGAATTAACGGATCTTTTCAGCGATTATGGATTTACTAGCGAAGGTGAGAACAACTACTTGTACGAGAAGCTGGTCGTCTCCTTCCGTTTCACAGAAGACAGTAAGGAAGCGGATGTCGATCAAGCCTCGCTGCAAATCGAAGAACATCTCCTCGCCCTTTATAAGGATCATGGGCGTGATATTTACGTTGTCGATCGTCAGCTCGAAGAGCTGATGCAAGGTATCGCCAAAGCTTATCGATGCCGCATCGACATGCTCGCTTAACACACAAATAAACCCCTCTTTCCCAGATTACCTGGGAGGAGGGGTTTATTTGTGTTAGAGTAAATCAGCCGCTAACTGCGCTAGATGCGAACGTTCGCCTCGCTCCAGCGTAATATGACCGCTGATGCCTTCTTGCTTGAATCGTTCGACCACATAGGTTAATCCGTTGCTCGAAGCATCTAAATAAGGATGATCAATTTGATCCGGATCGCCTAACAGAACAATTTTACTGCCCTCACCCACACGAGATACGATCGTTTTGATCTCATGCTTCGATAAGTTTTGAGCCTCATCGATAATGATGAACTGTCCCGGGATGGAACGCCCACGAATGTAAGTGAGCGCCTCGACTTGAATGCTGCCAAGACCAGCCAGTACCTTCTCAATATCTCCGGGTTTCTTCGTATCAAACAAATACTCCAGATTATCATAGATCGGCTGCATCCATGGGCGCAGCTTCTCTTCTTTTTCACCAGGCAGATAACCAATATCCTTGCCCATAGGAACAACTGGTCGAGCAATAAGCAGCTTTTTGTATTTGCGGTCATCTTCAATTTTCATGAGACCCGCAGCAAGCGTTAATAGCGTCTTACCAGTTCCCGCTTTCCCAGTCAGGGTGACGAGCGGGATATCGTCATTGAGCAAAAGCTCAAGAGCCATGCGCTGCTGCGCATTTCGCGCGGCAATTCCCCAGATGGGATCGTTACTCATAAAGAGCGGCTCAAGTTTTTTGGCATCTGTCGTTACTTTCAGCAGAGCGGATTTCGAAGAACCCAGCTCATCCCGTAAGATAACAAATTCATGCGGGTGAAGCATATAACCCAAATTCAATGATGTCACGGTTAAGAAGCGATATGAGTAAAATTCGTCAATCACAGACGGATGAACATATAAGGTGATGCAGCCAGTGTACATATCTGTTTGAGCTACGATGCGATCGGTTAAATAGTCTTGTGCAGGAATGCCCAGCACATCAGCTTTGATCCGCACCAACGTATCTTTACTAACGATGATAACGGGTCTCGGAATATCATTCGCCTGCTCTTCCAGATGATAGTTGAGCGCCACGGCAAGTATGCGGTTATCATTCGTTAATTCGGAGAAAGTATCCTGCAATTTCGCAAAACTTCGATGGTTAAGCTCCACTTTAATGCTTCCGCCTCGTTCAAGGCTAATGCCGTCAGATAAGGTACCTTTGGTCCTTAACCCATCGAGTAATCGGGAGACATGTCTCGCATTTCGGCCTATTTCATCCGCATTTCGTTTCTTAGAATCGATTTCCTCCAACACCACGGCGGGTATGACTACTTCATTATCTTCGAACGCGAATAATGCATTAGGGTCCTGAAGCAGTACATTGGTATCTAACACGTAAATTTTTTTCATTGGTGTGTCCCCTCCCAGATTTGGCGTCAGATCATTGGTTATATTTCATACATACAACCTAGCTGTGCAGGACAAACTAAACGCGAGATTCAAGGAAAGGATCGATTCAAGTGAGACTATTGTGCGTATTATCGTTGGTACTGACCCTCGCGGTTGGCTGTAGTCAAGCGCCGAAAAGCGGTGCCCCCTCTCAAGATACAAATCAAAGACAGGTAAAGGTACAACAAATTGCTCCACAAAAGCTGGAGATCAAAGATTCTAAAGCTGTTGCGGAACGATTGGAAAGCCTAGCCACCAGTATCCCGCAGGTTGAAAGTGCGCATTGTGTTGTATTCGGCAATACCGCTGTCGTTGGCATCAACCTCAGAAAAGATATGGATCGTTCGAGAGTAGGCACCGTCAAATATTCGGTAGCAGAAGCTCTCAAAAAAGATCCCTATGGTGTGAATGCCATCGTAACAGCAGATCTTGATCTAGATCAACGGCTGCGCAACATTCGGGATAACGTAAGAGCAGGAAGGCCGATTACCGGGTTCGCTGAGCAAATGGCGGATATCATGGGCCGGGCTATGCCGCAACTGCCGCGTGATATACGCAATCCCCAAGACAATACAGGACCTAATGACGCGAACCAGGCCGGGAATCCAAATCCATAATTCGCGGAAAGATAACAAAAAGCCTGACTGCACACAGCAGATCTAGGCTTTTTTTATCGCATCAAAAACTTGGCCGGGTGGCTTGACAGATACTCGGCACGCAAAAGTTTTCTCATATTCAACTGTTGTCATCATTGGGGCGCGATCAATTAATTGCTCCGGTAAAGCTGTGATGTGTTCAGCCATATCGCTTGCGCCTCCTACTAGGTGGTTGAAAACGCTACTTACACTAACAGTATAGCATAGCTGGTGGCAAGCGTTCCACCATTATGTATCTATTTTCAGGTCATGCGAACACTCCTTTTTAACCCAGATATACCTTATTGTACGTTGGATTAAAAAAGTTATGTCGCCAAAATTCCTATCTATTGATTATTGTAAATAGGATTGGCATTAATATCATCCAATAGCTTCTCAGCGGATTCGCGATCAAAGCTCTGTCTACTCTTGATTCCTTCGCGTTCATAGGAAATGTGAATTTTCATTGGATCCGTTACATCAACGAGTTCAATATGGCTGACTCCATGATCCTCATGAAGTATCATTGCGAAAAAATCCAGAGTTTCTTTGGCAGCCTCGTCGTTTTGTCTGGCTTCACTAACGATCTGCATCTGCAGCCAATTGAAAAAAGTATCTTGGAGATTCATCTTAATGCCCATCCTCTCTGAGTAAAATGACATCATAACCCGACTCCAACCAGCGAAGCCATTGATTGATCCAATTGCCATGTTCAGAATCCACATCACACTTCAAGGAAGAGACAAGCTCCAGAGCCTCTTTACGCGTAAGTAAACGGTCAAGAAAGGCTTCAGCACAATGCGAGAGATGAAAGGGCTTACCATCAAAGCTGATCGCCTCAAACTGCTCGAGATCCAGCTCTACAAGTTCTGAACCGCATAGCTCCTCGTCGTCGCTTAAGAGCAGGCTGGATTTAAACATCGCAAGCAATCTGGGATGCTTCCCATTTGCCAATTCTCGGAACGACTCCAACGCTTGCAGCGGCGTACAATGGATACGGTCTGCCCCAAGAACTAAGGGCGAATCATTCACAATGGGAGTTAACCAGTATCTCGTCATTCCGGGCTGCTGCTCCCGCTTCTTTTTTCGATAAAATAACGTACCCGAACTAGAAACATGAGAGAAATCGCCACGGTCAAGCAAAGTACAATTGGCAGCCCTACCAGCTGAAAACCGAGCAGCATGATGGACCCGATCGCCATAAGCAAGTAAACAACGGCTGTCTTAAGAACCGGTAATTTGCGAGTTCGAAAAACTTTGTTATACACATAAGACATAAATATGAAGATTAACAAATAAGTGATGTAAATGTGATTTCCAAACCATTCATTCAACGCTGTCAATACCATACACTCCATTTCGCTTAAAAAGTAAAGTCAACTTATTGTATTATCGCTCAATTGCGCAAATAAATAAAGGGAAATGCCGCCGGAAGGCTGACATTTCCCCTATTAAGAACACTTTGTGAACTAGACGTTCGCTTCAGCCACTTTACGTTGTTTCTCAGCACGTTCACGTTCGCTTTTGTTCAAGATCTTTTTACGGATACGAACGGATTTTGGCGTGATTTCGCAGTACTCATCATCGTTCAAATACTCAAGAGCTTGCTCCAAAGAGTATACGCGAGGAGTTTTCATTTTCACGGTTTCTTCTTTGTTCGCGGAACGGATGTTGTTTACCGCTTTTTCTTTACAAATGTTCACGATGATGTCATTGTCGCGTGTGTGCTCACCAACGATCATGCCTTCGTAAACTTCCGTTTGCGGATGAACGAACAGGATACCGCGATCTTCGACGGAAAGAATACCGTACAACGTGGAAACGCCCGTTTCACTGGATACAAGTACGCCTTCATGACGTCCGCCAACGTTAGCTCCTTGGTATGGACCATAACTGTCGAAAGCGTGGTTCATAATTCCATAACCACGAGTCAATGTTAGGAAGTTCGTTCTGTAACCGATCAAACCACGCGCTGGAATCAGGAACTCAAGGCGAACGTTGCCGCTGCCGTTGTTGATCATGTTAACCATTTCCGCTTTACGTGAACCTAAGCTCTCCATAACGGAACCCATGCTATCTTCTGGAACGTCGATGATCAAACGTTCGATTGGCTCCATTTTTTGACCTTCAACTTGACGAATGATAACTTCCGGTTTGGAAACTTGCAATTCAAAACCTTCACGACGCATGTTTTCGATCAAAATACCCAAGTGAAGCTCACCGCGGCCAGATACGATGAAAGCATCTGGGCTGTCTGTATCTTCAACGCGCAAACTTACATCTGTTTCAAGCTCTTTGTACAGACGCTCACGGATTTTACGGGAAGTAACCCATTTACCTTCACGACCTGCGAAAGGTGAGTTATTCACGACAAATGTCATTTGTAGTGTAGGCTCATCGATTTTCAATACCGGCAAAGCTTCAGGGTTCGCTGGATCTGCTACTGTTTCACCAATGTTGATATCTTTGATACCGGCAATGGCAATAATGTCCCCTGCAGCTGCTTCTTCAATCTCAATACGTTTCAAACCATTGAAGCCGAATAGCTTCTCGATTCTTGCTTGTTTTTGTCCGCCTTCACGAGTCATTACCGCAACGGTTTGGCCTTGACGGATTTTACCGCGGTTCACACGGCCCACGCCGATACGACCTAGGTATTCGTTGTAATCCATCAATGTAACGAGGAATTGCAGCGGTTGATCCACATCTTCAGTTGGAGAAGGAATGTGTGTAACGATCGTTTCATAGATAGCTTCCATGTTCTGATCTTGTTTATCAGGGTCAAGACTGGAAGTACCTTGCAATGCGGAAGCATAAACCACGTGGAAATCAAGCTGCTCATCTGTCGCACCAAGCTCGATGAACAAGTCAAGAACTTCGTCTACAACTTCAGCTGGACGAGCGTTCGGACGGTCAATCTTGTTCACGACAACAACTGGCTTCAGATTGCTTTCAAGGGCTTTACGAAGAACGAACTTTGTTTGCGGCATTGTGCCTTCGAAGGCATCAACAACGAGCAAAACGCCGTCAACCATCTTCATGATACGCTCTACTTCACCGCCAAAGTCGGCGTGTCCAGGTGTATCTACGATATTAATAAGGAAATCTTTATAATTAATCGCTGTATTTTTTGCAAGAATGGTAATACCGCGTTCTCTTTCGAGATCGTTTGAGTCCATCGCTCTTTCTTGGACAGCTTCATTGTCACGGAATGTACCGGATTGTTGAAGTAATTTATCAACGAGTGTTGTTTTGCCGTGGTCAACGTGAGCGATAATTGCAATATTGCGGATCTTTTCTCTTGCTTGCATGAATGTCAAACCCTCTCTACCCTATAATTTTCGTCTCTGTTCATAAAACAAGCGTCGGACAAAAGCGCCGACGCTTGACATTTATGTTTATTATACGCAGTTTCTCGACATTATGCAAGATAATTGACGAGCAACATAAAACTTTTACATAAAACACATACGGTTTACCACACATTTTTCCTGCGGAAAATCATAAGAAGCCCAGCTGCAACAAGGATCAAAGCGATTACATATATCCCTAATTTGACAAGCAGCGTAATTCCGAAAAGCACTGCTGCAAGGATACCAAGCACTAATGCGCCGATCCACACTCCACGGTCACTTCCACGATCAAACAGATGCAACTCATATAATCCGATGGCTACGCCGAGTATAAATCCTGGCCAGAGATAGCTCATTGAACCCCAACCAAATATATTGCAGAAAAAGAACATCAAGCCATATGTCGTCAGAATACCTCCAGGGACGAGCACGCCTGCCGGCCAAGTGCGATTAAAGAACAAAATGTGAAAAAGCAGTCCGGGTGCAAGCAAAACAAGAGGCCAGAAGAAGGAAAAAATAAAGTGAATAACGCCTAATTTTCCAAGAAGCAATAATACGGCCAGGCCAATTAACAGGATACCGATGGAGTAGCTATTTCTAGCCATTACAATTCCCTCCTATTTCACTTGTCAATTCGATGTCACTTTCGACACCATTCAACAAGTAGTTTATCGTACCTTGCTCAAAATTGCTAGCCTGCAACCTATTTGCGGGCACGCCGTTTTTTTGCGTTCATTTACCTTCCTTGGGGCATACTGAAAGGCGTGCTGCCTGATTTCCCTCGATCTAGCAGGTTGGCATACGTTCAACACGGGAGGCCACATGAAATCTTTATCTGAAAATGAACAGAAAAAACGAAAACCGCTCTGGACCAAAGCTTTTCTCGTCACCTCATTGTCCAATTTACTGCTTTTTTTCAGTTTTCAAATGCTGATCCCAACCATCCCTACACATATATCACAGTTAGGGGGGGATGACTTTCAAGTCGGACTCGTAATCGGAATTTTTACAATTTCATCGCTGCTAACTCGTCCATTTGCCGGCAGGGCGCTCGACCTGCTAGGTAGAAAGCACGTGCTGCTTGTTGGATTAACGATCTGTGCGCTTACGATAGCCGGTTATTCCTATATGGCTGTCATTACACTCATCCTTGCCGCGCGGTTCGTTCACGGGATTGGTTGGGGCATCTCTACGACGTCCTTAGGAACGGTCATCGCTGATATCATTCCGCCAGAACGTCGCGGGGAAGGTATGGGATATTACGGATTATCCAATACCTTTGCCATGGCGCTTGCTCCGCTTACCGGATTATGGATCATGCAAACGTACAGTTTCCATCGCGTTCTTTTGATTTCTACCCTGCTGGCCGTGCTCTCCTTATTTAGTTCACTTTTTATTTCCTACGCCAAACCTGTGCCTATCGAAAAGTCGATTCAAAAGCCTAAGCTTATTGATCGCTTATGGGAACGTACGGCTTTACTCCCCTCGGTTTTACTGCTGTGTACAGCCATTTGTTATGGAGGGATCGTGACTTTCATTACTTTGTTCGGCCTTGAAGCCGGCATTTCAAATGTAGGCTGGTTTTTTCTGTGCAATGCTTCTATGGTGCTTATTGTACGGCCTATAACAGGCGTGCTCTTTGATCGAAAAGGTCCTGAATGGGTGCTGCTGCCTGGAGCACTTTTCACGATAACCGGACTCCTTCTGCTTTCATACGCTCACACAGAACTCAGCTTGGCAATTGCGGCACTTTGCTATGGGATCGGCTTTGGTTCCATCCAGCCTGCCTTGCAGGCGTGGACGATTGCTCGTGCAGCCCCTGATCGCCGCGGCGCAGCCAACGGAACCTTCTTCTCCGCCAACGACTTAGGCATCGGACTTGGTGCCATGGTGCTTGGCGCCTTAGCGAACTTAAGCGGCAGCTATGCGCTCATGTACCGCTTCTCAAGCGTACTAATCATTGTTTTTCTGCTTATATACGGATGGAGCTTTTGGCACGTTTGGCGCAGCGTACAGCTTCCACAGCGATAAGGAATGTAGCCTACTGAGACTCTGTGCCGAGGTTCTCCTACAACAATAAAACCGCTTCGCTGGATAAGACCAGCTTGGCGGTTTTCCTTTTCTCTATTCGTTTCTTGTTTTTAATTGCAGCAATCTCAACCATTTCGCGGAAACCCCAATCACGATAACAAGCGCGGATGCTACAATCGGAATCCAGACATGTAGAAATTCGTAATCATGAAGGAACCAATCGATCATTTTCTCGTCTTTTACGAACATTTCACCAGCTGTATACCCAAGAATGCCTGCGCCCAAAAGAACAAGAACCGGATATTTATGCAGCAAATTCATAACAAGTGTGCTTCCCCAAATAATGATCGGAATACTAAGTCCAATCCCCAGTATGATGACCGTATTATTGCCGTTGCCTTTGGCTGCTATCGCCAGCACGTTGTCCAGACTCATCACGAAATCCGCGACGATAATGGTCCAGATCGCTTTGCCCAACGTTGAAGCCTCTTTCACATTCGCATGGCCGTCATCATCGGTCAGTAGTTTAATGGCAATCCAGAACAATAAGATCGAACCACCCGCTTGAATATACGGAATATCGAGCAGGCTTACAGCGACTAACGTCAGCACAAGCCGTAACGCTATGGCTCCGAAAGCCCCCCACCACACGGCCAGCTTACGCTGTTCGACGGGAAGATTTTTGCTCGCCAGCGCAATAACAACCGCATTATCGCCGCTGAGCACAATATTGATCAACATAATTTGTAAAAACAAAATGAGCGCATCAATCATGCTTTATCTTCCTCCCGGGATGCATGGCGAGCTGGTGAAGAGTGGTGATGAAGTCACCTACCGTTCGGCGCCGTAGAAGCATTTAGAAGAAATGCTGATCGGGCACCTTCTTCATTTGACCATGTACGATTTCAATTGTTTCGGTTTGTTCCACGGCTTTCTGGATTAATTCCGGCAAAAAGTTCATGCCGTTCTCGATTCGCTCGACCATTTGCAGATTCGGATTGGTGCTCGGAGAAGGAGGAAGAAATAAGGAGCAGCAATCTTCATAAGGTAAAATGGAAATCGGGAACGTGCCGATGGTTTCGGCAATTCGAATAATTTCTTGCTTGTCCATCATCATCAGCGGCTGCAAAATCGGCAAAGTGACGACGCGGCCGATCACATTCAGGCTTGGCAGCGTTTGACTGGCCACCTGCCCTAAGCTTTCTCCAGTTACCAACGCGCTTAGACCTTCACGATCGGCAATTTGCTCCGCAATGCGATACATAGCTCTTCGGATCAGCGTGACTAATAAGTTATCCTTATATTCACGGTGTATGGACGTCTGCACTTCCGTAAATGGCACGAGATGCAGCCTAATAGAATCTGTATACCCTGAAAGCTGGTGAGCCAGATTTATCACTTTATCCTTTGCCCGTTCACTTGTATACGGATAACTGTGAAAGTGTATCGCTTCGAGAGTCAGCCCTTTTCGCATCCCTAACCATCCTGCTACAGGACTGTCAATCCCTCCGGAAAGCATCAGCAGCGCCTTACCGCTCGTGCCTGCCGGGAATCCTCCCGCTCCCTCAATCACTTCTGCATACAAAAGTACTTGATCTTCACGAATTTCCACACGAAGTTCGATTTCTGGATGACGAACGTCCACTTGCAAACCAGGGATTGCTTCAAGAATGTAGCCGCCGATGAGATAATTCATTTCCTGGGAGTCTAACGGAAAAGCTTTATTGACCCTCCGGACATTCACCTTAAAGGTACTTGGAGGTTTAGGAAGATTTTGCATAATACGCAGTGCCACTTCTTTAATGGCCTCTGGCTCCATAGGAGCATGGTAGGCCGGACTGAACGATGCAAGTCCAAATACGCGCTGCAAGGCCTCCGAAGCTTCTTCATACGCTGCTCCCCCTAGCTCCACATATACGCGCCCGTACTCCGGAATATACCTCAAATCTGGAAATGCCCCTAAAACTTTACGAATTTGCTTGATGACACTATGCTCAAAACGCTTACGATTCCTGCCTTTCAGTGTTAATTCACCAAAACGCAAGATTAAACAATCCGGTTTCATTTTTGCTGCCCCTTTCTGGCTGTTGATTTGTTTAGCATGGGAGAAAGTTCATTAACAACTTCTCTAAGTGCTAACAAAAATTGTTCCATATCCTCTATTTGATGCTCATCGGAAAAACTCACTCTTAGCCCGCTGACCGCTTGCTCACGCGTACAACCTAACGCCAGCATAACTTCACTGGGATCAGTGGCATCTGAAGCACAAGCTGATTTCGTTGAAATATAGATTTGTCGTTGCTCTAACGCATGAACGACAACTTCCGCTTTCATTCCGGTAAAAGCAAAATGGACAATGTGCGGTGCCATTTCCTCATGTCGGTCGGAGCCCATTAAGGTAAGCTCCGGAATCGTTAGGATACCGTCTACAAGATGGCGTCTAAGACGGTATTTATGCTCCAGCTTCGCTGGCAAGTTTTGCATGGATAGGCGCAGCGCCTTGGCCATCCCAACGATGAGCGGAACGTTCTCCGTTCCTGAACGAAGCCCGTCTTCTTGGCCCCCGCCAACGAGCTGCGGCTTCAGTTGTACGCCCTCTCTGCGGTACAAAAAGCCCACCCCTTTGGGTCCGCGAAACTTGTGCGCAGAAACGCTGCATATATCTATGCCCCATTCCTTCATCGATACGGGCAGTTTTGCGATGCCTTGCACGGCATCTACATGAAACATCACTTTGGGGTACTTGGCAAGTAACTGCCCGATTGCTTGAATCGGCTGAATTGTGCCGACTTCATTATTGACATACATGACGCTGACCAATATGGTATCTTCACAAAGGGCTTCGCGAAGCGTCTCTACTTCCAGACAACCGTTTCGATTAACGGGCAAATAGGTGACGCGAAATCCCTCTCGCTCTAAACTAAGGAAAACTTCCTTCACAGAAGGATGCTCAATTTGTGTAGTGATTAGATGCTTGCCTCGATTCTGATATTGATAGGCAGCACCCCGGATTGCTAGATTGTTACTCTCCGTTCCTCCGGATGTGCAGATAATACTAGCCGGCATCACGCCTAAAGCTCCCGCTATCACTTCTTTAGCGCTCTGCAGCAGCTTCTCTGCTTGGACACCTAATCCATGAATGGAGGATGGGTTTCCATAATGCAATTTCATAACTTCAGCGATCGTATCGACGACTTCGTTATATGGCGGCGTGGTTGCCGCGTTATCCAAATATAACATGTTCTTGCTGATTCCCCTTTTTTCCATGCCCTGCAGTTGCGCAATCAAAATAATTTCCTTCCATCATTAAAACTTAAAACCGCTCATAACTCAAGCATGCCTATGAACGCAAAAAGCCGATCTCCGCATGATTCATGCGAAAATCAGCTTCTTGAAATTGCCGCTTAGAGTGAGAATTTCATCTTATGCCCTAATACCTGAGAAACATATGCTTGCGTTTCCTTAGGTAATTGGTGCAATTTATTAGATAGGTCTTGATCGTTCTTAATTCCTAAGCGATCCACACGGCCTGGACCCGCATTATACGCAGCAAGAGCAACTCCTTCATTGCCATTGTACTTCTGGATCAGATTGCTCAAGAAATGCGTACCGGCATCCACGTTCTGCTTAGGATCAAACGGATTCGTCACGCCATAGCCGCGTCCGGTGCCGTCCATAAGCTGCATGAGACCTTTAGCGCCAGCCGGGGAAACCGCCTGATGATTGAAATCGGATTCCTGTTGAATGACCGCTTTCACGAGCGATTCATCGACGCCATATTTCGCACTGGCCTCTTTAATTAAATCATCAAACTGTGAAGTAGACGTCGTGCGACTCCAACTTTGGAGCGGGCTATAGGCTTTATTCAAAGCGCCTAAGGAGCTAGGTATGTTATTCGCCGTCATCGGATTGAGCAAGGATTGACCGTCAAGAGCAGAACCGGAAGCTTGTCCCATTAACGTATTCAGCAGCGTGCTGAAGTCACTGGAATCATCCGTGCCGGATGTATCTGTATCCCCTGATAACAAATTAATTCTTCCCATCACCTGAAGCTGCAGCAGCTCTTTCAGAACTCTTGGATCAATGCTGTTCGTGCCGTTCATCCGTCAGACCTCGTTTCATATCATTCGTTGTTTTTATTGTACACGTTTTGTGCCCTCCCGACTATCCTAAAATTTCCGTTTCCTCCCCGCGAGTCCCGAAAAATAAAAAAAAGGACAGTCATTCGACTGTCCCCCTACCCGTTCAAGATATGTTTTGTTGTAGAAACTCATCTTGCTCCGTCATTTTTCTAACAATTAATCTTGAAATTCGCAAGTGATCCGTTTCTTCCACGATGAACAAGAATTCATCGTTATAGGTCACTTGTTGATTCTTGCTAGGCGGAATCTCTGTCTGTGAGTAGATCCAACCGCCAATTGTATCATAATCGTCGGACTCGATATCCAGCCCGAAGTAATCATTCACTTCATCGATCAAAAGCAGGCCGTCAATGGAAAACGTGTTCTCGTCTTTGATTTCGATCGTTGGACGTTCCTCGTCAAACTCATCCTGAATTTCACCAACGATTTCTTCCATGATGTCTTCCAGTGTGACAAGCCCTGATGTTCCGCCGTACTCATCAATAAGCAAGGCCATCTGGCTTTTTCTTTTTTGCATCATTTTCAGCAAGTCACTGATATGAATGGAATCCGGTACCGTCGTAATCGGACGGATAATTTTCTTAATGCCTTTCAGATTAGCATCCGGCTTGAGTAAATCCTTGATGTGAACGAAGCCGATAATGTTGTCTTTGTCCGGATCACATACCGGATAACGTGTTCTCATTTCCTTAATCGCTATCGCTAGATTCTCCGAATAGGAAAGCCCAGCATACAAACATTCCATCTCAGTTCTTGGAATCATTATTTCTCTAGCTGTTGTCTCGGCGAATCCGAATATATTATCAACAAGCGTAAGCTCTGTATTATCTATAAGTCCATTTTTGTGGCTTTCTTTCATGAGGACGCGAATTTCATCCTCCGTATGCGCTGATTCATGTTCTGTTGTCGGTTCAATGCCGGCACGGCGAAGCATCCAATTGGAGATCCCGTTTAGCAACCAAATAAATGGATACATGATTTTGTAAAATAAGACCATCGGTCCCGAGGAAAGCAACGTGATCTGTTCAGCTTTACGAATGGCATAGGTTTTGGGGAATTGCTCGCCCAGTGTAATATGCAAAGTAGTCATCAATGAAAAGGCAATAATAAAGGTAATCGTGTGGAACACCGAATCTGGTAAATTCAGCGGAGCGAATAGAGGTTCCAAAATTTTTGCAAAGGTCGGCTCCCCGACATAACCAAGTCCCAACGAAGTAAGTGTAATCCCGAGCTGACAAGCACCTAAGTACGCATCGAGATTGTTCATAATTCCTTGCGCAAATTTCGCATTACGGCGACCTTCATCTACAAGGGAATCAATTCGACTACCTCTTACTTTCACCATCGCGAATTCAGCTGCGACAAAAAAACCATTCAGTAACACCAGTCCAAACATTAATAAGAAGCTAATTAACGTTTCGGGCAAAGGATCTTCCAATACCTTACCTATCCCCTGTCAAGCGCGGTTAGACGCACCAAGGAGAGTAGGTACACCTCCCTTAATTTTAATTTAAAGTTGAATTATCACTTTTCATTATATAATAATACTGTAATCATTCAAAGGTGCGAATATGACTCTTGAAGCCAAATAGTACGAGCAAACGGGAGTATAGGGTTTAAAATGATGCCATAATGAGTCTTTACCCGCTAATTATCCCCCTAAAACACGAATATACCCGATTTTCCTTCTGAAAAAGAAAAACAAGCCGAAGTCTCGGCTTGCTTTTCCACCATGTTTATCCAACACTAAGAGTAAAAAGGAAACAGTAAAAAATAGGCAGCAACAGCTATAAATCCAAGCACGACTGACCAGGTTCCGATTCCCTTGTTGCCCATCAGGAATGCGATAACCCCTAAAATAATGCCCGATACGCCAAGCAGTACAGGCCACACAAAGAGGGAAGCCAATGCGACGAACAAAGCGACGTATCCTACCGCTTTATTTCGCTTAACAGCTTCAACTAAATCGTCGATTTCCTCATCGGAAACTTCCGACTTCTCAACCTCTGCATGTTTCGCTTGATAGGGCTCGGCATACTGGATTCTCCGCGAGGGCGCTGTTATCTCGGCTGCATATTCTTCTTTGTTGTTCAAACCACTTTCAGTCCGAAGCTGCTCCCTCTGGAACCGCTCCTTGGTGGTTTTATCCAAATTGCCTCCATGCTGGCGCATGATTACTGCTTCTTCTTTGCTTGAAAGGTGTGGCAGCAAGTGTTCGCGGCTTTGCTCGCTGCATCTTGATGATCGGTATCGAATGATTCCCCTGCAAATTCTTCATTGTAACTGGCGTTGGCATGCTGATCTACTTCAATCATGATAGTTCCTGCGTTGCAGTTGTTCCCTTGCGTCCAATATTCGCAGTTGGCAACTGAACATTTGACATCTGGCATAGTCATCACCCCACTAACAATTTGCCCGCTATCAGGGCGAGCTATGCTCAGGACAGACTGTCAGATAGCACCAAGAACATCGCGTGAGACCATAGCAGCGGCAGTGCAGGTTCCCCCCATTTGCCCAACCACTCTGAATAAGCGGAAGGTTCTCTAAGCTCATCGGGAACTTGTTCGGGAAGACGCCCAAGGTGATCGGCCTTGCTTATGATCCATTCCAGACAGCGCTGCGCCTCTTCACGGTTCCCAAGCTCTTTCTGATACCATCCATACCAAGCCGTTAGCAGAAGCCATTCACCGCCGCCATAGTAACGATCTTCTACGTAGCGCTGAATACCCTCGTGTTTCAGTTCACTTTCAATCAATTCCACCGTTTTCCGCATAATAGAATCGTCCGCTACGCATACCCCAAAAGGAACGGCAAGCCACAGCAGACTTGCATCTACCCCTATTAAAGCCGGCTTCCATATTTCATCCAGACAGTGAACAGACTTCACGAAACGGCCCTCGTAGACGCAATTGCTAAGTATGAAGTTCTTAATCATAGACGCCTTCTCCAACAGCTGAGGACGCTGCTCTAATTCTCCCAGTGCCTTCAAACCGCCATACACACAGGCTAGCGTTGCAGGATGCACATAATCTGGAAACTCTTCCCAACAATCAAAGTTCGGATAATGCCAGAACGTCATCAAATAATCAACCGTAATCTCAATACTTTCCCGGAGTTCATTCAGCATTTCTTTGTTCCCGGTTTTTTTCACATGCTCCGTAAGTCCCCACAGCCAAGCCCCATAACCATCCAATTGAAAGTGGCCCCATTCGGAAACATCGTCTCGGCCATCCAAATGATAACGCGTCCCCAAAAACTCGGAACGATCGATCCACTCTTTGTTATTATGTTTATGTATAAGCGCATCAACATGCGAACGTTTGTTCTTCAGCACTCCGGCAACCCATCGATGGAAAAGAGCTGAACTGTCTGTCTCCCCCGTACAATCCATTGCATGAGCTATAAATGTGCCGTCTCGCAGCCAACTGTATGCATAAGGCGGGAAAAGTGGAGATGCGATGTAGCCTCCGCGAGGATGCTGATTGCCTTTAATAATCGAGATCGAATGGTTGATTAACTGTTCACGTTGCATGCACCATGTCCCCTTTTAAAAGAAAAGAGATGCGCTGCTAGCCGCATCCCTTATATCTTTTGTAATTTTGCATCACAATTATACTTTTTCACCTTGCATACGGCGCTGCGTGATGTAATCTGTCTCATAATAAGCCAGATCCTCGCGAAGCTCTTCGAATACTTTGGACAATTCAATGGTTAAATCTCTCACATCACGGGAAGGCTTTTTGCGGAAACGAATAGCATCTTGTCCGGTATAAGCGTAACGCCCATCCTCGGAATAGCACTCATTCTTAGGATAGAAAAATGTATTCACGCAAGTATGATATACCTCATACAATACTTTTTCCGAAAAATCAACATTAAAAGTTGGTCGTCTCAAACTTACGCCCAATTTCTCATAGGCCACTTCACAGAAAACTAATAGATGACGGGTATCTTGGAGATAACCACGATAAAATTCATCCATAGCGGGATCATTCTCTACATTGAGTTGTGAAAGCGAATGTTGATTCAGAAACAGCTCCATTTTAGCGGTTGTTTCTTTTAACTTCGTACGTGTTGAATCACAAATATTTTTGACATTAAAAACAGCCATTTATGAAGACCTCCTCTAATTGCGCTATTCCTATCCTACCATAAATTAACCTGAAAAGGTATATGTAAAACTCCCGATTCCATGCATAAAACAATCCTTCGAACCTCACTCTAATTAAAGACACTGCATTTGCTGACAGAAGCGGAGAAACGAGTTAAGAAGGAGGACTATCGATGTGGCGTTATTTATCTTCTATTAGTCTAGTTCTTGGATTAGGTTTCGTTCTATTTCCCCACCACTCGAATAACGAGAATACACCCGGTCCTGAGGTTTACAGCGCGAAGTATGAGACGGAGCAGAAGCTTTCCTTACTGCAGCAAGATGTAAAGTTAACTGATGATTTATGCCGCTCCCAGTGCTCCATTGATTACTCCAAGATGATCTCCCAAATTGAATCTGGTGAGTCCGCAGCCAAAGTGCTTGGGGATATGAAGACACAGCATGAAAAAATGGATGTTCTGATTTGGTCAAAAAACAAACAAGCTTTGGATCAAGGAATAAAAGTTGGAGAAATTCCTGCCTCCTATAAGGATCAAGCAAGCAAATATTTAGCGGAGGCCAAAGCAGCTACAGAATCAGGCAAGCATTATCAGTCACCGAAATTCGGGGCCGCGCAGCAGGTGTTTTTTGTGCAGGGGACGCCATCTACTGATGGTAATTCTTCGCTCATAGGCGTTATTCATCAAGACATTCTTCACCATGTAACTGACCATCAGATGAAAAATTTACGTCTAGAGCCTTATCCAAACGAAAATCGTTGGAAAGTCGAGTCGGTAGATACCGATACTTTAAAAGATAAAGTGGTGGATCATCCAGAGGATAATCAAGGTACAAGCCACTATCATCAGAACGAAGTTGTCGTTAAGTTCAAGAAAGACCCTACCGAGGCTCAATTGTCTCAAATAAAGTCAGAAATCAAAGCTAATTCGATGCAGAAGCTGGGCTACACATATGTTTTCCGTACGGAAGGCATGGAAGCTAAAGCGTTAATGGCCTATTTTAAAAAATGGGATGTTGCTTATGTGGAGCCTCATTTCTTATATTTGACCAATGATTATTATGATGATCAAGAAGCGTCCGATGAAAAAGAGTCAAGCGACTATACCGATAGCACGGACAGCACAACAAGCCCTGATGAAACAACGAGCATTGCCCCGAACTTCAAGCCTAATGACAATTTGTACAGCCGGTATCAATGGAATTTGCCACTGATTGAAACCGAACAAGGTTGGCAGTTGAACCGAGGCACCAAAGATGTGATTGTGGCCGTTGTAGACACGGGCGTAGACTTGCAGCATCCAGATTTAAAAGATAAGCTCCTGCCTGGCTATAACGTAATTAGCGGGGATGATCAACCACAGGATGATGTTGGACACGGAACTCACGTAACAGGAGTTATCGCAGCACTCGTTAACAATAATTTAGGCGTAGCTGGAATCAGCTGGTATAACAAAGTACTGCCGGTTAAAGTCTTGGATCAAACCGGGGCAGGCAGCACCTATTCCGTGGCTCAAGGCATTATCTGGGCTGCTGATCATGGCGCCAAAGTAATGAATTTAAGCCTAGGTAACTACGCGGATTCCGGATTTCTGCATGATGCTATTAAATATGCGTACGACAAAGACGTGGCCTTGATCGCGGCGAGCGGAAATGATAATACGGAACGGCCAGGCTACCCGGCCGCTTATCCGGAGGTGTTCGCTGTCGCAGCCAGCGATTCAGAGAACAACAAAGCTCCTTTTTCCAATTACGGAGACTATATTGATGTAACGGCGCCGGGCGTAAGTATCGCAAGTACGTATCCTAACAATCAATATGCCGCGTTGTCAGGCACTTCCATGGCGAGCCCCCATGTGACGGCATTAGCAGCATTAATCCGTTCTACAAATCCTAATTTGAAAAACACGGAAGTTTATCAAATCATGAGAGACACTGCGCAAGATATTGGTACCCCGGGTCAGGATAAATACTTCGGGTATGGTCTGATCGACGTTGTCAAAGCCGTGCAAAAAGCGGAAGAACAACCGAATATCGGCTTCGACTGGCCTTCCCGCTGGTTTCGGCAGATGAACCTTGTTTCGAAGAAATATGCAGGAGTTACGCTGCAAAAATAATAAAAAGGCTGCCCTTTGGTTTCGATTCATTCGATACCCAGGGCAGCCTTTTTGGGGTTGCAATAAAATGAAATACCCGCAAAGCCGAAGCCTTGCGGGTAACCGACAGTATGGAAAGTTTGCCGTAAGCCGGGTTCTGTACTTCCGGTGGTCATAACGGGCGTCTGTCCCCTGCCACCATTGAAGCGACAATCATCTATCTAGGCCATACATTGCTGCACAGCTCAAGCGACCAACCCGAACGCGTCTCAGGCGAAGACTGCTGTCTCGAAGACAGCTAGCGTTCCTCTAGGTCTTGCTCCAAGTGGGGTTTACCAGGATCTATGTCACCATAGAACCTCGTGGTCTCTTACACCACGGTTCCACCCTTGCCTGATCTCATCCGAAGATGAGCCATCGGCGGTCCATTTCTGTGGCCCTATCCTTCAACTCGCGCTGACTGGACGTTATCCAGCACCCTGCCTTATGGAGCCCGGACTTTCCTCTCGCTGTGGCTTACCCACAGCCAGCGATTGTCTGTCAAACTTTCCGACGCATTTGCTAGTATACTAGGAATGTCTCCGAAATACAACTATTGTTCGTTTCCTCGCCTGCCATCGACATCCTTCAGGAGTATCCTACAGGAACTGGAAAGGTTCCGTGTTCACTTCGGAGGCCAGCACTTGCGTATCCGTTTTGGTTAATTGCGCGGCGAGATAGTCCGCTACGCCGCGTTTCATGATCTTCTCGACGTTATGCCCCACGTCGATCAAAGTCAGCCCTGCCGCGAGCGCATCGTGCGCGGTATGGTAGTCAATGTCGCCGGTGACCAGCACATCGGCGCCGGCAAACATGGCGTGCCGCATATAGCGGCCGCCGGAACCACCCAGCACGGCCACCTTGCGGATGGGCCGTGATAGATCGCCTACGACGCGCACCATCGGCACGTCGAACGCCGTTTTCGCGAGCTCCGTCAGCTCGCGAAGCGTCATCGGCGCGGGCAGCTTGCCCACGCGCCCGAGACCGAACACTCTACCCTTGAGATCCATCGGGTAGAGATCATAGGCCACCTCCTCGTAGGGGTGCGCCTTCAACATCGCCTGTACCACCTTGCGCTGGACGCTGGCGGTTACGATCGTCTCAACGCGTACTTCCTGTACGCGTTCAAGCTTTCCTGCTTCCCCGATATACGGGTGAGTCCCTTCCTGTGGAAGGAACGTCCCCGTTCCGGGGATGTTGAAGCTGCAGTGGCTGTACTGCCCGATCCACCCCGCTCCCGCGGTGAAGAGGGCATCCAGCACAGCCTGGTGGTGCGTCTCCGGGACGAAGACGACCAGCTTTTGCAGCTTCTCTGTATGCACATCCTCCAGATGCGTGAGCTCTTTGAGGCCGAGTTTATCCGCCATCATGTCATTGACGCCGCCTTCGGCGACATCCAAATTCGTATGTGCGATATAGACGGCGATGTCGTTTTTGATTAATTTTTCATAGAGTCTGCCTGCCGGCGTATCCGTCTGCAGATGGGCAAGCGGCCTGAAAATAATCGCATGATGAGCAATAATAAGATTAGCGCCTAGTCGAATCGCTTCATCCACCACTTCATCATTAACATCAAGGGCAACCAACACCTTGTGAATCTCCTTCTGCAGAGAGCCCAGCTGCAAGCCAATTTTATCATCGGGCATCGCATAATGCTTGGGCGCCAGCTGTTCAAACAGCTGAATTACGGTTTGACCTTTTGCAAACAAGCGAGTACCTCCTTTATTTCCTTGATCTCTTGCGCGATTTGCTCTGCTTTCACGGCTGATGCTTCCGCTGTTGAAAGTTTCAACTGGCCTTCAATCATCGCCAATTTCTTCAATTCGCTATCCCACTTACTAAACCATACCTCAGGAGCTTCTTCCAATAAGTAAGGTCCCATTTGGAGCAGCCGCTCCTTACTGACAACGATACCTCCAGATAATGTACGTTCGGCATAAAGAGCTTCCTGCGAGTTCTTGTCCTGAGCACTTCCTGCTGTTGCCGTCAAAATCTCATAGATCTTCCCGTCTTCTTCAAGGATCGCTTCCGCGTCCAAGTTCCAGCCCTCTGCAAGCAGCCACTTGCGAACCTGATCTTCGCCGACATTCGGCTGTAAAATCAAATGCGTAACACCCTCGAGCTTTTGCTTGCCTGCTTCTAAAATACTTGCCATTAAACTGCCGCCCATACCGGCAATCGTAATGACATTAACTTCGCCTGGTTCAATAACCGCCAGACCGTCACCGGATCTAACGCTTATTTTTTTAGACAAACCGCTCTCAAGCACTTGACGTGTCGCCGCCTCGAAAGGACCAGGATTCACCTCACCTGCAACGGCAAACACAATCACGCCATGTTGCGCTAAATAGGTCGGCAGCAAAGCATGGTCGGAACCAATGTCCGCCACTTTAGAACCTGCTGGTACACGATCTGCGATCATTTGCAATCTCTTCGATAATTTTACCATCTCTTAAACGACCCACTCTACCCATTTTTTACGCAGCAAGAAAAACGCCGCGCCCGCCGAAACCAACTTCCCTGTAAACGATAATTGAATGACGCGGGAACTCATATCAACATCTGTAAGAAACGTCATCGCTTCAGGGATAAACCAAACCAACACGCCGATAACTAAAAGCACACTCGCTGCTTGCTTATTGGTATGATGCGCAAGCCAAGCAATCCATATAAGTACAATACTAACCGGAATCCAACTAATTTCAAGAGAGAACCAACCTGGATTGCTCAGCTTTTGCAAAAGCAACCAACCATAAGTTCCAACCAACCCTAACCAACCGCAAAATTGGAAAATCCCCATTTTTCCTATTACGCCGTTGATTAACCACACTACACTGCAAAACGCTAAATAACCAATATACGTATAAGGAGAATTCACTTGATACATATCCATTAAATATAGCCCCAGCAACAGCAAAGCTATTGAAGAAACACCGCAAAGCAGATAAGAAATCACGGGGGATTTAGGAAATTGACGATACGCAAACGCATAGCAAACGATGACAAAAAGTGCGGAAATTCCAATTTGCATTGGCATTCCAAAAGAGTTAAAATTAAGAGCAGATAAGGCCAGAGCGGCTATGACCGCCATTATGCCCAACCATATTTTCCAAGAACTGTTTGCAATTGAAGATGCTGAAACCCCCATGATGGATGCAGGTTTCGGAGTTGTTTCATCCATGTACAAATTCAACAGAAAATCACAATAGTGTTCAGGAAGCAGTTTGCTTCTCCGCCAGTGATCGATTTCTTTAACTATTACTTTTCTTTTCTCTGTATCCATATCATCGCTCACCTTCCTACTACTTTATCGGTGATTTCATGCTTAGGTTTTAGTAGTACTTTTGTAATAAAAAAAGACCCCGCCGAAACTGGCAGGGCCCTCTCACAGCGATTTATTCCAAGAAATCCTTCAAGCGTTTGCTACGGCTAGGATGTCTCAATTTACGCAATGCTTTTGCTTCAATTTGACGAATCCGTTCACGTGTAACACCGAATACTTTACCTACTTCTTCTAATGTGCGTGTACGGCCATCATCCAGACCGAAACGTAAGCGAAGCACATTCTCTTCTCTCTCAGTCAACGTATCCAATACGTCCTCTAGTTGTTCTTTCAGAAGTTCATAAGCAGCAGCATCTGCCGGTGCCAGCGCTTCTTGGTCTTCAATGAAATCTCCCAAATGCGAGTCATCTTCTTCACCAATTGGTGTTTCCAATGATACAGGCTCTTGAGCAATTTTCATGATTTCACGTACTTTATCCGTACTTAGGTCCATCTCTTTTGCAATTTCTTCAGGAGTAGGTTCGCGCCCCAGCTCTTGCAGCAATTGACGGGAAACACGAATCAATTTGTTGATGGTTTCGACCATATGTACAGGAATACGAATCGTTCTCGCTTGGTCTGCAATTGCGCGGGTAATGGCTTGACGAATCCACCAAGTTGCATACGTAGAGAACTTGTAACCTTTCGTGTGGTCAAACTTCTCAACCGCTTTAATAAGCCCCATATTTCCTTCTTGGATCAAGTCCAAGAACAACATGCCGCGTCCTACATATCTTTTGGCGATACTTACAACGAGTCTTAGGTTCGCTTCTGCCAGGCGTCGTTTCGCCTCTTCGTCCCCGTTCTCAATCCGTTTGGCTAAACCCACTTCATCTTCCGCAGAAAGAAGCGGTACACGACCAATTTCTTTCAAATACATCCGAACTGGATCATTAATCTTAATCCCTGGCGGCAAAGCCAGATCATCATCGAAGTTAAATTCATCGCGATCGTTTTCTTCAGGATTCATGGAATCGTCATCCGATTCATTCCCAACATCGATACCTTGCTCCGATAGCTGCTCAAAAAACTCATCGATTTGCTCAGGATCCTGATCGAAGGGAGCTAATTTTTCCATAATATCCTTGTAAGTTAGTGAGGACCGCTTTTTCCCTTGCTCGATAAGCTGGTCTTTCACCTGGTCCAAGGTCAACTCTGTCTCTAGTTCTGTACGCTGATCATTCGCCATAGTACGGACTCCCTCCTCCCTAGTCAATACAGTAGTTCTACGTTGACTTCAATCGTTTTTCTAGGGCGATAATTTCAATTGCAATTTGTGCTGCTCGAAGATGGTCGCCCTCGCGCTCAGCGCGAACACGTTCTTCTTTCTTACGTTCAATTTCTTCTTGCATTGGAACTTTACGAATTTGGCGAATATAGTCGTCAATCACTTGTTCGTTCATTCCATGACCCGCTCCCATCATAACGATGGAACTGGCCAAGCTCTCCAGCTGTTCGTCTTGCAGCATGGCAATGTATCGGCTTGCATCCGGCTCAGCATTCTGAGCGTAGTAAGCATATAAATAAGCAGCTAAGACTGCGTGAGCTTCAACGTTGAATTGATCTCCCAACTGTTCTTCCACATGCGCGCAAACATCACGATCATGCATCATAACAGCCAAAATCAATCGTTCAGCATTGTGATAAGCTGGCAAAAGCGAAGGCGTTTTCTTGCGTGTTCGTTCCGCTGTTCTCCCATTATTCATAACATTATTCCACAGAATTGGTTTATTATCCCCATCCGGTCGGTTTTTTTCCGATTGCAGCAAGATTTCGTGAAGGTCTAACTTCATCGCCTCATACGAAGAATCCGGGAATTCAGAAGCCAACTGCTTCAAATAATGTTCTCTTTCCATCGGAGAATGTAGTTCACTAATTAACTTCACAGCGGATTGCAGATAACGAAGTCGGTCACCGTCCTCATGCAACTTAAAATTTTTGCGGATGTACAAAAGCTTATATTTCATCGACGGTACGGCAGGTTCAATAATCTCCCGTACGAATCGGTCAAAACCATATTGTTTTACATAATCATCGGGGTCCTTGCCATCCGGCAGCATCGCTACGGTAACTCGGCTTCCCGTCTCTTCCAGGAGCGGAATGCTTTTGAAAGCAGCTGATTGTCCTGCGTTATCCCCGTCGTAACATACGACGATTTGATCGGCGTTACGGTTCAGCAGCGCCGCGTGTTCTTTCGTCAGTGCAGTTCCCATCGTGGCGACACCGTTGCTAATACCTGCTTCCCAAGCTTTAATAACATCTACATAGCCTTCAAAAAGGACCGCTTGCTGCAGTTTTCGCATATTGGGTCTAGCCAAATGAAGATTATACATGGTCCTGCTTTTATTAAAAAGAGCAGACTCAGGACTATTTAGATACTTGGGCTGAGCATCGCCCATTGACCTTCCGCCAAATGCAATGACCTTACCGGCAGCATCGCAAATGGGGAACATAATGCGCTCCCTGAATTTATCCACGTAGCCAGTTCCTTCGTGTTTGGCCGAAATTAATCCGCCCTTCTCCATTAGGGAGAGATCGAACTCACGCTTCACTAGTTGCTGGACTAACGTATCCCACATTGCAGGGGCATAACCGATTTGAAACGTATCGATCAGCTTATCCGAAATACCCCTTGAAGCCAAGTACCCTTTTGCCACTTTGCCTTGCTCTGTGTTGCCTAAAATATAATGATAAAGTTTAGCAGCAAAGTCATAAGCTTTCAGCAAAACTGCTTTCTCTTGCTGCTGCTCGGTCTGCTCCTCGGACGCTTCCTCCCACGTAATTGGGATATCCGCTTCTTCCGCCAGCTTCGTAACGGCTTCTGAGAAACTAAGGCCTTCTATTTCCATAACGAAACGAATTAAATTCCCACCAACATTGCACCCGAAACAACGATAAATTTGTTTTTCCGGCGTGACTGTGAAGGAAGGGCTCTTTTCTGAATGGAAAGGACATAGCCCTTTCATATAATGCCCTTGTTTGCTCAAATGTACGTGCCTGCCAATCACATCAACGATGTCATGGCGCTTCAGTACAGCCTCAATAACCTCTTCAGGTATGCGTCCGTACCTCATGTTATTTCCACCCACAATTCAGGTCGCTTTTCCGACTAAGTACTATTCGCTACTCTTTTTCGATTTCCTGCAATTTTTTTAAAAGTTTTGTCAAACCATGTAGAAAATATTTACGATCCTCATCCGTAAGGGGTTTTGGCCCCTTTGAATGCTTGCCCGCTCTTCGCATTTTAGCTGAAGTATGACGGCGATCCAATAAGAAATCAATCGAGCTGTCCGTATATTCCTGACCCCGATTCGTCAAACAATACGAGCCTTTCGCTAAACCTAGCGCTGCGAGACCGAAATCCTGCGTCACCAAAATATCACCAGACTTAATTTGATTGGCGATGTACAAATCAACGGATTGATCGGAGCGATCCACTTGTACGACCCTAACACCAGGGTTCGTCTTCATCCGATGATCAAACGAAGCAACTAGAACAACTTGTACACCGAACTGCCTGCCTGCTTCTTCTATTTCGGACTTCACGGGACAAGCATCGGCATCAACGATTATACTTCTCGCACCCATACGGTTCAGCCCACGCCCTTTTTTGACGAAATCTCACCGTACTATTATATACGATGAACTTCTAAAAAATCCTGCAAGTAGAAACATAAAACCTTACTGGACATGTTCAATATGATCCATAACCAGACTGGCCGTTTCTTCAACGGCGCGATTCGAGACATCGAAAATGACACAACCGATTTTGCTCATAATTTTGTCAGCAAAAGCCAGTTCTATTTTAATACGTTCTACATTCGCGTAGGTTGCATTTTCTGCAAGTCCAAGTGTCCGAAGCCGCTCTTGGCGAATAACATTCAGCTTATCCGGATCAATCCGAAGGCCGATAATTTTATCCTTTGAAACCGTATAGATAGCAGCAGGAGGCTGCATTTCAGGCACTAAAGGTACGTTAGCCACTTTAAATCTTTTGTGTGCTAAATACATGGATAAAGGCGTTTTGGATGTGCGGGACACGCCGAGAAGGATGATGTCTGCTTTTTGAATACCGCTAAAATCTCGGCCATCATCATATTTAACCGCAAACTCAACCGCTTCAACCTTTTTAAAATAATCTTCATCAAGCGGGTGAATCATACCTGGCTGTCTACGCGGCTCTTGGCGCAGTGCCTGCCCCAAGGTGCTCACCACGGGCCCAAGAAGATCGATATGCGGGATGCCGTGCTCTTTGGCTTTGGCAATCAGATCGTCACGTAGTTCCGGTATGACCAAGGTAAAAACAACGATACCGCCATGAATGCGAATCGCATTAATGACTTTATCGATGCCTTCGATATCATGAATAAACGGCGCCCTAACAATCTCCACAGGAACGGGATGAAATTGCATGGCAGCTGCCCGTACAACAGACTCCCCTGTTTCCCCGACAGAGTCAGAAACGACATAAACCCGAGTAGGTAATGGATGATCCATTTTCCTATAGCCCCTTTCAACCATATCAGCAGGGACCAGGCCCTACATTAGCATTTGTATGTGAAGTAGATTCAAACAGAACGTGAGCATAAAAAAACTCACCGATATGCGGACAGCACAAAGGCGAGGTGTTTTCCACCACATCATATCAAAGCGAACAACACATGTCAAATAAGACCAAGTTTATATATTGTATTTTTCCATTTGTTCGATAAAGTCTCTTGATTTCCATTTCACACCGATATGTATATCCATATAAGTCCTCATGCATGTCTTAAGCTGTGCCTTTGTTTCATCCTTGACCTGCACGGCGCCAAGCCTACGCATATCCATGCGTGGGAATAATTTAAGCAGCTTGAGCGCGCCTTCCCCAACACGAATTGCGACCGTATCTTTATAACGGCATCTACTGCATAGTGTGCCGCCCATAGAAGGGCTGAAGTGGGTGATGTCTGAGGTTTCACCGCAAGAAACACAAGCGTCAGTTACAGGCAAATAACCGGCCAACTCAAACATTTTCATTTCATAGAGGTGAACAACGATTTGCATATCCTTGCCCTCTTCGATCGCCATTAAACCCGCTTTCAGCTGCTCAAACAGATACGTGCTGCCTTCTTCATCGCCAAGCATGCGGTCCGTCATTTCAGCCAAATATGAGGCATGTGCGGACATGTGCAAATCCTCTCGCAAAGCGTGATGCGCTTCAATGATTTCCGCAGAATTCAAAGATCCCATTTGGCCGCGCGTTTTAAAAAAAACAAAATCGCCGTACGTAAAAAGCTGCGTAACGGCGGCATGTCTACTTTTCACTTTCTTCGCACCCCGAGCCATGACTCCAACCTTACCCAGCTCGGGGGTGAACAGACTAATGATCTTGTTCCCCTCTCCATAGTCCATACTACGGAGTACGATCCCCTGTACACTACGCAGCAAATGATTTCCCCCATGTGTGCCGCTCTGGGTTTACGAATCGTTCATCTACAAATTCAGACCTTCAAGCGGCTCTTCATTACTTTGATCCTCTTCCTGTACATCCGTGTCCATGCCGGGTTGCCCGGTAACTTGTTTGTACAAAAGATAGGCATCTACATCACCGGTCTTTGAAAAATACGTCCACGAAAAATCTTTCATGTTCAGCATCCTCCCCATCGAACGTGATGTTCATAGGATGTGCAGAGAAAGCTTCTCTATGCGGACAAAGTACTGGAACACTTAGGTAATTGCGAATTAATCGTGGCGGAAACCGAGATCCTTCAGCACCCTGTCTTGGTTTCTCCAGTCTTTCTTGACTTTTACCCAAAGCTCTAAAAAGGTTTTGGAGCCAAGCAGCGTTTCGATATCTCTACGGGCCTGCCGGCCGATTTCTTTGAGCAAGCTGCCCTGTTTCCCGATAACAATACCTTTCTGGGAGTCACGTTCAACAAAAATAACTGCTGAAATATGCACCACACCGTTAGATTCAACGCGCATATCCTCGATTTGGACAGCAATGGAATGCGGGATTTCTTCACGGGTCAAATGCAGTATTTTTTCGCGAACAAGCTCTGCACATACGAACTGCTCCGGATGATCAGTGATCTGATCAGCTGGGTAGTATTGCGGCCCTTCCGGTAAATACTTAATAATTTGCTCTAAAAGCGTTGTTACATTATTTCCTTTGAGCGCCGAAACCGGCACAATCTCTGCAAAGTTATATAGATCTTTGTACTGTGTGATGATGGCAAGCAATGCTTCCGGCTGCACAAGATCAATTTTGTTTAAGACCAAAATAACCGGCGTTTCAACATGCTTTAACTGCTCAATAATATATCTGTCTCCGCCGCCAATACCGTCAACAACGTCAACTAGGAAAAGAACAGCATCTACCTCGCCAAGGGTGCCATGAGCCACTTTACTCATATAATCACCTAATTTGGAAGTCGGCTTATGAATACCCGGAGTATCCAAGAAGACAATCTGTCCATTGGCTGATGTATAGACACCATGAATCTTGTTTCTTGTCGTTTGAGGCTTGTCTGACATGATGGCGATTTTTTGTCCGATGATTTGATTCATCAACGTTGATTTCCCAACGTTCGGACGTCCGATGATTGCGACAAAGCCTGATTTAAATTCTTTTTTAGCCACTTCTAATTATCCTCCATTTGAATGCAAATCTTTCGTTGTAAAAGCGCCCGGCAATAAAGCGGAAACCGTTGTTTCAGCAAAATCGCCTTTGAGATTACCCAGATAAACGGGCATATCCGGCCCACATAGCTCAACTAGTACCTGCCGGCATACGCCACAAGGCGAAATCGGATCTTCCGTGTCGCCCATGACAGCAATGGCCCGAAAGGAGCCTGCTTTGTGCCCGTCTGCAATTGCGCGGAAAAGCGCAGTCCGCTCAGCGCAGTTCGTAGGCCCGTATGCGGCATTCTCTACATTACAGCCGTAATGAACATGGCCATCCGCATCCAGAAGAGCCGCGCCTACGTTAAAATGAGAATATGGCGTATAAGCTCTCTTCATCGCTTCTTTCGCGTGTTGAATGAGTTCTTGGTGATTCATGGCCATCATCCTTCTTTCTGTATTAGTAACGTTATAACATGTTTAGGCAAGATAAAGCTAGAATGGTGACAACCGTACCAATCAGCGCACCTAGAAAAAGCGCAGGAAATGGACGTGTCTTTTTGTCGTACAGCATAATAAATATAAGTGCAGCGAGCGTATACGCCAGCAGCGCAACAATCGTCTGTGAGACAAATATGACAATAACCGTGGAGATCGAGAAAGCTATTGCCGTCAATAAACTTGGGCGGACTAATTTCCCTTTGTCCGAGAAACGCGTTTCGATAACAATAACGGTCAGAATGACCAAGGCGATGAGTACCCAAATTGTCCCTGCGGATATTTGCGTATCTTGCGTCCTGGATGCACGCAATAGCTGATCAATCGGTTCATAGAACACAATCATCCCAACGATGACTGCAAAACCGGCAGACACCAAGACGGACGCCGCTGCGACGTCCTTTGCGATCTTGGCTAACGGATGGCGATCCGGCATCGCCAGATCCACCGTCTTTTCCACAGCCGTATTAATCAATTCTGTTACTATCATTAAGGTTACGGCCAGTAAGATAAACAGAATATCCGTTTTGGGCAATCGTGCAAACAAAGCAGCCAACAAAACAAGAAAAGCAACGCAAAAATGGAACTTCATATTGCGCTGCGTATCTAAGGCATATTTGATTCCTTCATAGGCATATCGGAAGCTTCTGCGCCATTTACGGAAGCCGTCTGACATTAGCGGGTTAAACCTGCTTTCTGCAATATGTCCTCCTGCTTGCCAAACATAATCTTTTCTTCCTCTTCACTTTGGTGATCGTAGCCGATCAAATGCAAGAAACCGTGCACGAACAAGAAGCCGAGTTCGCGTTCTACGGAATGTCCATAGTCTTCCGCCTGAGCAATTGCACGCGGAACCGAAATAATAATATCCCCCAGCGGTTCAATGAATGCTTCGGACACCGTCTCATCATCTTCGGATCCTTCTCCGCTATCCTGCTCATTATCTTCATAGTTAATTTGAATCTCATCTTCACCAAACTCGCTCATGGCAAAAGACAGCACATCGGTAGGCTTATCCAGATCGCGATACTGTTTATTTAGCTCTTGGATCGCTTCATCATCTACGAATGTAAGGGCAACTTCACCGGCTGTAACGCCTTCAAGCTCACCAGCTAAACGCAGCAATTCCTCAATTTTCTCTATAAAAGCCGGTGTGATCTCTTTCACTTCCTGCTCGCTGCTCCATTCAAGCGTTAAATCCATACTTGCCATATGCGGCACCCTCCTGTCAATTCGTTATGTCCCTGTTTTCTTAGGCGACAGTTCGTTTGGATACTCGATCCTCGCATGGAAAATGCCCAGCAAGGTCTCGTTCAACGTTTTGGCGATTTTATCCAGTTCCTTGAGCGTGATGTCACATTCATTGAATTGGCCATCATCTAATCTGGATTTGATGATTTTGTGCACCATGGAATCGATTTGCTCCAATGTTGGATTGCGCAATGAACGAACGGCTGCCTCAACACTGTCAGCAATTCCCACAATCGCGGCTTCCTTGGACTGTGCTTTCGGCCCCGTATAACGGAAATCCTCTTCGCGGATCTCCTTCTCGCTGCCTTCTTCTTCGGCTTGTTTCACCGCTTTATGATAGAAAAAATGCAGCAGCGTTGTGCCGTGATGCTGTTCCGCAATGTCTCTGATCGCTTTGGGCATTTTGTAATCCTTCAGCATCTCAACCCCATCACGAGGATGGGCGATAATGATGGATTTGCTTAGATTCGGATCAATGCGGTCATGCGGGTTCTCAATATTGGTCTGATTTTCGATAAAATAACTTGGTCTCTTTGTCTTGCCGATATCGTGATAATAAGAGCCGACTCTGCAGAGAAGTCCGTCTGCACCGATGGATTCAGCAGCCGCCTCGGATAAATTGCCGACCATGACACTGTGATGGTACGTTCCAGGTGTCTCCGTAAGCAGCTTCCGCAGCAAAGGATGATTCGGGTTCGAAAGCTCCACCAGTTTAAGCGGTGAAAGTATGCCGAAGGCAACCTCGAAGAACGGCAGCAAGCCAATAACGAAAACAACCGTTAATAATCCGCCCGCAGCGGCAAAGGAAAGGGACATGATCGCTTCTCGTTGCTGGAAATGATCTTCCAAAAGCAGCATGGAAGTGATCGTAAGCATTGCGAAAAAGGCAATCATCAGGCCTGCTTTCAAAATTGTAGCGCGCTGGCTGGCTCGTTGAATCGTAAAAACCGCACTGAAACAAATAACCAACGACACTAATCCGTACCGGAAGTCAAAAAGAAGCGTATGCTCCGCATTAAAAATAATACTTGCCATTAGTGAGAATAAGACCGATGAAATAAAAGCCAACGGAGAATCCAATAAAATGGCAATCAGAATACTTCCTAATGCAGTCGGTGCCAGGTAACCGATAAACGGATAGTCCAAGTTTTGGACAAGTGAGATGATTTTCATACACGTGATATTGATTAAAAAAATCAAAATCAGCATCAGAAGCTGAGAGTTATTGTATTTAATAGCTAGCTGGCTCTGCCGAACGAACATAGAAACAACAAAAGACAATAAAGCGGAGAGAATCGCTAAACCAATTTGGGGCAAGTGATTCGCTTTACTTTTGAGCAATTCCAGTTTGTCCAGTCTTGCATAAATCTCTTCGGTGATGACATCTCCGACTTTCACGAGCACATCATTTTTGTTGATGTACACCGGTTTCACATTCTCTCTAGCTTGTCCTTTGGCATCATCGGTACCCTTCTGATCAAAGAACTTATTCGGCGTGATAACGGCCCGGGCAATCTCTGTAACCATTTCGCGCATCGTATTTTTCGCCAGGTTCGACGTATTTACCATCTCGGCAACTTTGGCCCTGGCCGTCTGAGCGTCAAGAATTTGATCGTTCATCAATTTCGCAACGATATCCTTGGTTACAGGGAGCATCGCCGTCAAGTCATCCTTCGTTAATCGGGGAAGCTTAAAGTAAGACTCCTCAGGCAGCGGATACTGCTGCTCAGCTAAACTCTGTTGAATCTGCTCAATCAGCGTTTCATTGTACTGAGCGCTTGTGCTGAGCGATTTGATCGACTGATTCTCCAAATCACTGATCAACTGTGGAATGACACGACGGAAAATGCTTACTTTGTCATCGAACTTTACTTCATCATCGGCATTAATTTGTAATAATTTATCATAAATGGCGTCAATCATCGCATCATTCTTGAGATTTACGATGCGATAAACAGGCTGAACCCGCTTAGCTGCATCTTCTTTCGCTTGTTCCGTTGCAATCGCGTTCTCAATTTGCCTTGGCGCATAAATCGTGGTTTCACTGGTAGTTCCCAGCTCAATGTCATAGACCTGAGGAACGAGCTTTGCATAAAGAGATATATAGAAAACTAAAGCCAGCAAGAGAAACAACAGTATCCGAATGCCCGTACTGTATTTCCATCCGTTCAGCTGGTAATGAAATTTACCTTTCATTTGCACTTCATTTTTCATCACGGAAGGTCATTCCTCTCTACCTGACAAACCAGCACAGTTACTTTTCCTTCTCAGCATTGTAGGCCACAATGATCTTCTGAACGAGTGAATGTCTCACAACGTCCTGCTCATCAAAGTAAATAAAGCCAAGCTCCTCAATCCCATCAAGAATTCGAGCAGCTTCTACAAGTCCTGATGACTTGCCGCGCGGCAAATCGATTTGCGTTACGTCACCGGTAATGACCATTTTGGATCCGAAACCGAGCCGTGTCAGAAACATTTTCATTTGTTCAGGTGTCGTATTTTGGGCTTCATCTAGGATAATAAATGAATCGTCCAGGGTTCTCCCGCGCATATACGCCAGAGGAGCAATCTCGATCAGACCGCGCTCTAAAGATTTCGCTACCTGATCAGGTCCCAAGACATCATTAAGAGCATCATACAATGGGCGCAAATAGGGGTCAACTTTTTCCTGTAGATCTCCGGGCAAAAAGCCCAGACTTTCTCCTGCTTCAACCGCCGGCCGTGTTAAAATGATTCTTTTGACAGCGCCTTCTTTCAGACGCGTGACGGCGAGTACGACAGCCAGATAGGTTTTGCCCGTACCGGCAGGTCCAATACCAAATACGATATCCTTCTTCTTGATCGTCTCTACGTATTTCCGCTGTCCAATCGTTTTGACGCGAATCGGTTTGCCGCGGTGCGTTGTCGTAATCTCACCTTTGAACAAATCCAGCAATTGATCCGCTTTCATCTGCTTGGCGAGCTCAACGGCATACAGCACATCTCGCTCTGTCAACGTGTAGTTATTGCGGATGAGCTGCAGAAGAACCTCAAAAAGCTGCTGAAGCGAATTCACTTCCGCAGCCGGACCTTGAATCGTTATTTCGGCTTCGCGCGTAAAAATTTGCGCGTTAATCTCTCTCTCAATCACATGCAGAAACTTGTCCTGGGGACCAAACAATGCCAGCCCTTCGTTCGGGTTTTTCAATGTTAGTTTTACGGATTGTGCGTTTTCTACCAACAGGTCTCATTCTCCTCGTATGACAATTGGTTGCTCTTCGGCGATATTCTCTTCGACTTCAAAATGCACGTCTATATAAATTTTACCATTCTCTGATTTTTCATGCAAAATTTTTTCACCTACGAGTCTAGCATCTGGCCCAGTAGCGCCGAGTAATTTCGCTCTAGCCTGCTCCAGGCCTGTCTTTTTCGCGATCGCGGGATCAATGGGCTCTTCTACGACTTCAACCTCCATGACCTTTTCATGCAACCAACCGATAGGCAATGTAAAAGAGCGCCAGGCCAAAGTTTTACGTTCCGGAATTGTTTCAAAATGCTCATATCCCAGTTTTCCATAACCGCTAACTTGTAAAGCTCTGGTACCGAAAACAAGATAATTGCGATTAGTCGCTTCTCCCGTATAGGCTTTATAGGTTTTCGTAAGCGGGGATTCGATTCGGGAAGTATACCAAACGACGCCTCTTACCTTCCCGCTAGCAACGACCACTTGGCTATTCTGCTCATCTCCGATCGTGCCGGAAATAAGCACGTCCCCTTTTTTCACATACGTATTGGGCTTTACCATCGGTTTGCCTTTCTCAGATAAAATCTCTGTTACAAGCGCGTTTTTAGCGGCAACGAGATTCCGCGGATTCTTAAGATCCGGTTTATCCGGTATCGTCGCTTCGACGACTTTAATGGTGATATGAGTACCGCGTATTTCAACGCCAACCCATGCCGTTCCAGGCAGCATCCCTTGTATCTCTCGCGACAAATCCTCCGCCTTTTTCAGCCGGAATTTCCACTGATACATATGGATGCCTTGTTTGGAGGCCGCTTGCAAAATTTCCGCTTCCGAGATCCGGTCATTGCCCTCCACGGTAATTTGCCAGACGAGGGAGGTCAATACGTATAACCCGATAATAAACGCGGCTATTCCGCCAAGAAAGACCTTCCTACGCCCCAATCTCTCCATAAAAAAAGGAAGCCCGTACCGCTCTAGGACATGCACCCGGCAGCCTGTCCGTTTGAGCAGCGGCTTAAGCCTGAAGAAATCTTTAATCAGAATATTGAGTTCGAGCTTGCCATCCTCGGCAGCTTGAATATCCCAAATGGAGAACGCCTTCTCCATCATGGGATTAATCAACTTTTCACATCCAGTTCCCCGAATTTGAATGCGCACATACCCGCGCAAACGGGCAATGAACATCGATTGTTTCATAACCCAGCTCCCCTTCCCGGTCTTTCATCTATGGTATATATCTGACATCATCGATCAAGCCTTCAATAAAAACTTCCTCCGAGAGAATCGCTCGAATGACCAAGTTTTTACCGAACACTTCTAGCGTCCCTTTCGTTAACTCAAGCTTTAAGTTTTCACTGGAAAAATGGAGTACGCCCCGGTGATTCTCCACATAAAGCTGCACGTTGCCGATCATCGTGATTCGCGGCAAGTCCTGCACCACATCCTGGGGAAGATCCAGAATTTTGGCCGTGAACTGGTTCCATTTGCGGCTCAAGCGACGCATAGCTGGGCACTCCCCCCTCTGACTGGAAGATCATAACGACAGAAAAGTCGCATAGCTTTCTACCAAATTATGCGGTTTGCCCGGGATTTATGTGAAAAAACTGGAAAACAAAAAGCACCTTTCCCGATTGATCGAGAGAGGTGCCTGTTGCTTTGGCTGCTATCTGCGATAAGGCTTTTTTGACCGTGGAGGGCCCAGAATTTCGGCCCACACTACACCTTGCAGAAGCTGATCTTGGTTAGGTGACTCTGGAAATGGAGCTGGTGCTGTAAGATCACCGGCATAAACGGACGAGCCGCCTATTTCCGCCTGCTTAGGGGAACTGAAAGGAGAAACTTTCGCCTTTGGATTAGACGTTGCATGTTGAGACGTGCTAGGACGACGGAGTTCGTCTCGTAAGCCTCCAGAAGGCTGGGATGGAGCATTAGCCTTCCGCTCCAGCTCCCCGGCCTCAGGACGCCTCTGAGCTTGGCCAGGGGACTCCCCAAATGTCGGCATGCCCATTCGCTGCCCTTTTTGACTCGCTCGGCGCCCTTTGTTCTGAAGTTGATACAAAAAAGTAATCGCAATAATAACCAAATACCAATGTTTAAATAAAAATACAATGAGCTGTTCCACGCAATCACCTCATGCCTAGGAGTCTTTCTCGCTCTTCCCGTCGTTAATTTTACCGAGCGTTGAACGCATTTGGGTGTCTGCATCAATATTTTTGAGATTCATATAGTCCATGACCCCGAGTTTGCCGCTGCGCAGTGCTTCTGACATCGCAAGAGGCACCTGCGATTCCGATTCAACTACTTTCGCACGCATCTCTACGACCTTGGCTTTCATCTCCTGTTCAGCCGCAACCGCCATGGCCCGTCTTTCCTCGGCTTTCGCTTGGGCGATACGCTTGTCAGCTTCGGCTTGTTCCGTTTGCAGATGTGCACCGATGTTTTTCCCGACATCAACGTCCGCAATATCGATAGACAGAATTTCAAAAGCCGTACCGGCATCCAATCCTTTGCCAAGAACCGTGCGGGAAATCAGATCCGGATTCTCAAGAACATCTTTATGTGAATCGCTGGAACCAACCGTGGTAACAATCCCCTCGCCGACACGCGCAATGATGGTTTCTTCCCCGGCGCCGCCGACTAAACGTTCGATATTCGCGCGTACCGTTACTCTGGCAATAACCTTGACTTCAATCCCGTTCTTGGCAACTGCTGAAACGTTCGGAGTTTCAATGACACGCGGATTGACACTCATCTGTACGGCTTGCAGCACATCGCGGCCCGCCAAGTCGATTGCTGCCGCACGTTCAAATTCCAAATGGATTTTGGCCCTGTGGGCAGCAATCAGAGCGTTAACAACTCTGTCGACATTACCGCCGGCAAGGAAGTGGCTCTCCAACTGATTAATGCTTAAATCAAGGCCGGCTTTGGTCGCTTTAATCATCGGGTTCACGATTCTGCTTGGTGTAACACGGCGCAGTCTCATGGCAATTAAAGTAATAATGCTAATCCGCACTCCTGATGCTAGGGCTGAAATCCACAACATGACCGGAACAACACTGAGCAGTATCGAAAGCGCAATAATGATGATAGCTGCAAGCAGTACCAAATATAACCCTGGTTCAATATTCATTCATTTTACCTCCTAAAGATGATTTGCATGGTTATTTTCAATCTCTCGCACAACAACACGGGCTCCTTCAACGTCTACAACGATAATTTCCTTGGCATTCGAAATAAAGCTCCCGTCCGTCACGACATCTACGCGTTCTCCCTGAATGATCGCTGTGCCAGCCGGCCTAAGTGGCGTTACCGCTTGCCCTGTAAGCCCTATTAAATGCGTTCTGTCCGGACTGGACGTAAAGCCCTTGTCCGTTGTCAGCTGCTCCTTCAAAATAAAACGATTCCACACCCCGCGGTGTTTAAAAGTTTTAATGGCAAAGGCAATGACAACGATGGCAACCAATAACGCGATTCCCAGCATAACCGCGGCATCCATAGGGTTCGAAGAAGCGAGCAGCACCCCGCCAAAAAGGCATATGGCACCCAGCACACTCAGAATCCCGAAACTGGGAAGGACCAGTTCCAAGATAAGAAGCACTAAGCCAATTCCAAACACGGCCAAGTCGCCGAACCCGGCAAACCCCGCCAAGTAAAACCCGAGAAAATAAAGCGCAAAACCAGCTACCCCTGCTAATGCAAGTAAACCGCTGCTGAAGAAAAGAAGCTCTAAAGCAATTCCAATAATACCGACCATCAATAACACGGTCGCAGTAACGGGATGGGTCAGAAAGGCCGATAAGTTTTCTGCAAACATCATCTTCCACTCCTTTCCTGATTGTTCCTTATCATTAATATGTACGTCTTACCCAATAAACTGTTTCGTTTTGCCGGAAAATAAAAAGACCGAGAGGATATTGTATCCGCTCGGTCTTGTCATTCAAACATAATTAAGTATTATCCCAATAATTGTTGGACCAACTGATTGATAAGCTTACCATCAGCGCGTCCTTTAACCTGTGGCATCAATGCCGTCATCACTTTGCCCATATCCGCTTTGGAAGAAGCACCAATTTGCTGGATGGTCTGCTGTACAATGGCTTTCACTTCTTCCTCAGAAAGCTGTTGCGGCATGTACTCAGCTAGAATGACAAGTTCTGCCTGCAGGTTCTCGGCCAAATCATCTCTGCCGGCCTTCGTAAATTCTTGGAGGGAATCCTTACGCTGCTTGATTTCACGAGTTAGTACGTCAAGCACTTCATTGTCATCTAAGGATCTTTTCAGATCAATCTCAGAATTCTTAATTGTTGATCTAACCATTCGAATTACAGAGAGTTTGAACTTGTCCTGACTCTTCATCGCTTGCTTCATATCTTCGTTCAATCGATCGCTTAAGCTCATATTGCCTCCTAGAACTTTCTCTTGCGAGCAGCCTCAGATTTAAGCTTACGCTTAACGCTAGGCTTGTCATAATGTTTACGTTTCTTAACTTCTGCTAGAATGCCATCCTTAGCGATGGAACGCTTAAAGCGACGAAGTGCAGCATCTATAGTTTCGTTCTTACGAACTCGAGTTTCTGACAACAGATTTCCCTCCCTCCGAACAGACCATCTAGGATCAAACGGTTCATCAAATCTCATTATAGGTGATAGTAATTAGGGTGTCAATCGAATAGTTAGGTTTCCCTAAAGTTAACCCTAATTATGTACGCCTAAAGGAGCTAAACGCGCCCCGCCCATCAAGTGATAATGGATATGGTGAACAATCTGTCCCGCATTTGCACCCACATTTGTAGTGACACGATAACCTGACTCTTCAACGTCTAGTTCTCTAGCAACTTGCGCCGCAGCTGCTTGCATTTGCCCAATAGTAGACCAATCTTCCGCTTGCGCGTCCGCCAGTGAGGCGATGTGTTTCTTAGGAATAATAAGCACATGGATCGGGGCGGCTGGTTGAATGTCATGAAATGCTAGAATTTCCTCATTCTCAAACACCTTTTTCGAGGGCAGTTCCCCCGCAACAATTTTGCAAAAAATACAATCACTCATAAATGGGCTAGTCCCTCCAATTTCTTTAACATCTATACGTTTAATTTTATCGGAAACACGTGAAAAAATCCAACCCATTCCGTCCTATTACAAGGAACAATAGCAAAAAAAAGAAACCCCGCAGCTGCAAGGCGAGATTTCTCAATAAAAATTGGATTTCTATTAATAATAAGGAAGTAATGATAAAGCTAGTAAACCCGCTAATGGCAGTACTTGCCTTGCAAATCTCCGGCGTCCAAAACCATATCCGTAACCAGGGTACGGGTAGCCATAAAACGGAAACGGATAACCGCCGTAGGGCAGGAATGCTCTCATTTGTTCATGATCCATACCACCGATTGGCACAGCTAAGTATAAATTGTCGTCATCCACATTTTCGACAATGCCATCATAAACGGCACCGTTCGTCATCGTTACACTGACATAACGGTACATATGTTTTTTGCAAATCTCATGAATTTCAGGATGTTTCATGGGCTCATGCCTCCTTTTTTCTACAGCATATTCAGCTATAGGCAAAAGGCTACTTTGCACACATGAATAATTTGCAAACAACTTAGCGATTGATCTGGCTTTTCAAAGACTGATGGATCTTCTTCCATTTCGCTTTCTCGGCAGCTTGAAGCCCTTTATCTTCTTTGCGCGCCAAATAAGCGAGCTCCTTCTGCAATTTTACATAGTTGGAAAACCGTTCTTGTGGAAGTGTGCCATCCTCCAATGCGCCTTTTACAGCACATTTGGGTTCATTCTCATGTCTGCAATCCTGGAAATAGCATTGCTCTGCCAGCTCTTCAATGTCTTGGAAGGAAGTGCTTAGACCCTCGGACGCATCCCATAGCTGCAGTTCGCGCATGCCGGGCGTGTCGACGAGGATACCTCCTCCAGGCAGCGTAATCAGTTCTCGGTGAGTCGTCGTATGCTTCCCTTTGTCATCGCCTTCACGGATATCTCCCGTTTCTAAAATTTCTTTGCCATAAATGCGGTTCACTAAGGTAGATTTGCCCACACCTGAAGATCCGAGCAGCGCAACTGTTTGACCCGGTGTTACATAAGCAGCCAATTCTTCAAGTCCTCTGTTTTCGGCAGAGCTGATGATATGAATAGGTACGCCTACCGCAACTGCCGCTACCTCCGCCGCAAGCGCCTCCGGATCTTCGCATAAGTCCGCTTTGCTAAGGACAATTACGGGATTAGCCCCGCTTTCCCATGCGAGCACTAAATACCGTTCTATACGCCGCACATTAAAATCCAGATTTAACGCAGTTACCAGAAATACAGTATCTACGTTAGTAGCGACTATTTGCTCTTCCGTGACTTGACCGGCAACTTTCCGGGAAAACTTACTCTTGCGCGGCAGAACAGCATGGATGGTTGCTCGTTGTTCCTCTTCACGCACAGAGACAACAACCCAATCGCCTACAGCGGGGTAGTCTTCGCGACGAACGGCAAGATGCCGCATCTTCCCTGAAACCTCTGCGAGTGCTTCACCGGATTCCGTTTGAACGCGGTACATATGTTTATGTTCCAAGGATACACGTCCAGCTTGATATCCTTCTTCCAGATAAGGTTCGAATGCTTTTTCAAAAAATAAATTCCAGCCTAATTCTTCTTTGGTCAAGTGTAAAATTCATCCTCTCATGTGGTTCTAACAAGAAGTATAGACTACGGATATCACCATCACACGGTAAACAATCATTTAGATTGTTTTTTCCTGATAAAGAATTTATACATCGGTCAATTCGCTTGTAGACTATCGGTCTAATTTTGCATATAATAGGAATAAATCGATAGTTGGAATGGAGTGAGCGGATGAGCCAATTCATGAGGGCAACCACCCGCAAAAAGCGTGATGTCATGATGGACGTCGCCTTATCGATGTTTATGGAAAAAGGCTACGAGAACGCGTCTGTTGACGACATTATTGCAGCAACCGGAACGTCCAAAGGTACTTTTTACCATTATTTCAAAAGTAAAGACGCCATCATCGCTGATCTTTACAGCAAACAAATCCAACTGATTCAGGAATGGGTGAAAATGACTCCTTCCAAGGTGCAGTCGCTTGAAGGGCATATCAATCGCTTATTTTTAGACTTGGCGTCTAATATTCGCGTTTCACCACTTCTCATCCGCAGTTTACAAGCCTTATCCTTACAAAATGAAACCGTAAAAACGGAGGAACAGCGTCAGTTACATGTACTCTCTGAGAGCTTGCTGCATTGGCTGCCTGAACCGAAAAAAGTAGAACTGCTCGTGTGCATGTATAACGGTACGATTCGCACTTGGTGCAACCAGGAGCATTCTGATTTAGTCGATATGATGAAAAACAACTTAGCTTGGATGTGGGTAGGCATTCGTGTAAGTGAGCCTAACGCACCACTGCAGCTAGAACCAGTCCCCAAGGAGGAACACAAAATGAAAGTAGCTATTATTGGTGGAGGCTTAGCCGGATTAACCGCGGCCGCTTATTTATCGGAGAATCCGCATATTGAAGGGATCCTTTTTGAGCGCAGTCCGCAGCTTGGCGGCCGTGCATTTACTTATGAAAAAGCAGGTTTCACACTTAACTATGGCGCGCACGCCATTTACGGAATAGATCGTCATACCATTACGAACATGGAGAGGGAACTCGGATTGTCTTTCTCCTCCAAGCAAGTCGATAAACGGAAGGTCGTTTATGCGAAGCATAATCAATTGACTACCGCTCCGCTAGATGCCATCAACCTTCTCAAAACGGATTTGCTTAGCACAGCGCAGAAAGTTCGATTCGTCGGGGAAATAGCCGCCATTATTGCAAATATTCATAATCTGAAAAATTATGCTACTTTAGCTGATTATTTGGCTGAATCCAATGCGGACGAGGATGTCAAAGAGCTGTGGGAGCATCTCGTTTGCTCCAACTTCTTCATCACTCCTGAAGATGCGCGCAATGTATCCGGCGCGGTGATCAGCGAGTACTATCATAACCTGTTCCTTTCTTCCAAACCGGTTAACTATATCCTTGGAAGCTGGGCCGTCATCACCAACCAACTTAAGCAAAAGCTCACAACATCAGGCAGATGGGAAATCGCCATTCAAGAAGGCGTGGAAAGCCTGCGTTACGCAGACCGGAAATTCGTTCTTCAAACGAAAAACCGGGAAGAAGCTTTTGATAAAGTGATTTTCGCAATGCCGGTACAGCAAGTCGTCAAATTGTTGAAAGGAACAGCTTGGGAGCCATTCTTGGCGCCATATGAGTCCAACACGGCGACTGAAGTTATGGTATACGACGTGGGACTTAGCAAAGTGGTTGCAAGACCGTTCAGTTATATTAGCGACATGGACAACAAACTTTTTATCAGCGATGTTTCCGCAACGGATCACACGTTAGTGCCGGAAGGCGGACAGCTGCTGCAGGGTATCGCCTACTTGAGCGATCAATTCGAAAGCGACGAACAACGCAAATCCTATCTCGAGAATAAAAATACGCAGATGGAAGCTTTGTTCGATAAGCATTATCCGGGCTGGCGCGATTTCACCGCGGTGAAAAGGGTGTCCAAGAAAGCGATGGTATCCAGCGTCAAAAACATTTCGACGAACCATCTCCTCCCTATTCGTGTGGAAAATGTGCCTTTCTACTTCTGCGGAGACGGTTGTACGGGCAAAGGAGAACTCGCAGAACGTGCATTCTCAAGCGCACGCACGGCTGCCTTAGCGGTTGTTCAAGAAGTAGAGCAAGCTCTTCAAAGCGTATAAATCGATGAAAAAGGCTCCAGCACTGACGTTAAGTCAAGGCTGGAGCCTTTTTTTTTGCCTGGCGCTATTTTGTTGAAATGGTGACCGTCCGGCTGCCGCCATCCCAAGCCACTTTGCCGCCAAATGTTTCTCCCACGAATCTGGCTGGAGCCAGCGTATAGCCATTTACGAGCCGCGCGGGCTCTTCAAGCTGAACGGCTTTACCGTTCACATATACCGTTTTCTGATCAAGCGTTAAGCGTACAGTTGTGTTTCCTTTTTTGGCGTTCACCGTTCTTGTCGCTGCTTCGTACTCCACTTTCGCTCCCATGGCTTCAAAAATGGCGCGAAGTGGTGTGAGTGTAGATCCATTAACGATGGCCGGAGCCTGTTCGAAAACTTGATCTTTTCCATCAATTTCGACAGAAACCTGAGATGATATGCCAAAAGTACGTAGGGAGATTTGCTTGCCTGCTTTGTTCAACACACGGATTTGAAGAACAGAACCTTTGGGAACCTCTCCAGCACGCAATTCCAATCCATAGGGCAGTTCAGTCTGAGCAGCAATGACTCGTCCGTTGAGGATGTACTCGACTTTCCCAATGTAAACCTCGGGTATTTTAATAAAAGGGACGAATTTGGTTTTTTTCGTAAATGACGGATGGTCCGCATCGACCGGTACATACCCAACCCCATCCGCCGGCTGAACGGAATCGCTCACTTTCGAGAGTAAATAGGGATTGGCAATCAGTTTGGAGTAGTAATTTTGGATATCTGATGAGCTGGACAGGGAGTAATCATTTTTGGCGTTATTCATTCCTTGATTCACATTAAAGTAAGTAATGGCTTTTAGCCTCGGATATTTGTAAGGCATAATTTCATAAAGCCGCTGCAAATTCAGCTTCGCCCATTCCGTGAAATCTTCTCCAGCCGCATACTGATAGTGCGGAACTCCCGTTTCGCTGAGCATTAACGGCTTGCGGTCGGAATACGTGTTGTATAGCCTTGTCAGTCTCTCCACATTGCTTGTAGCTAACATAGAAGGCAGTGACGGGTCTCCGTTTTCATAAGGCTCAATATATAAACTGACGCCAACCCAGTCAACATAGTCGTCACCCGGATAATACGGATCGATATCATTCGCAGGAACGTCCCCAGGGCTCCATACCATCGCCACATTCGGCGCTTCAGCCGCAAATACATCATGCAGCATGCGGAATTTTGCAATATATTGAGCGGGGTTCCCGTGCCATTTGACCCAAGCGCCATTCATTTCGCCCGCAAAACGTAAAAAGATCGGAATACCCGCGGCTTTCGCATCCTGCGCCCATTTCCGCAGATATGCTCCATCCGCTACCGGATCCAAACCGTCATCAGGCTCCCAAGCGATCTGCAGCGCACCGCCTGCATCCTTGGCTCTTTTCGCGTACATAGCCGGAAAGTTCTGACCCCAATGCGCATAGGCCAAATAGATTGCGTGTTTTTTACCATAAACAGATTCCGTCTTCGAAAAGGTGTTGCCCACTTTGGAATCCTGTTCCGAATACATCCCCAGATATGTACCGAACGCGGGTTCAAACTTGGCCAATTTGCCGTTTGATGGAACTGTTAGCTCCCGGACAGCGGACTGATCGCGCTCCTGTCTATATAGCTCAACAGTTGTCCGAATTTGATCCGCACGCTGCAGCTTAACGGCTCCCCAATCCCGGCCCGCTTTGACCCAGTACTCATTTTCCAGTTCGTAATACTGGATGGCTTGTTCATAATCTCGGGTGGCATCGAAATACGCAGCTAATTTCCCGTAAAAAAGCGCGGCATTCTCCCATTCACCGGAGCTCCCATAGTGATCTGCAAGAAACTGCCAGTGCGAGACAGCCTCCGCCTCATTGCCGCCGGCAACGAGCGATTCCGCTTTCTGCCAGTGATCCCATACGATGTCCGCATGTGCAGGCGCAGGGGAACTAGACAAACTGGCAGCCAATAGGCCTACGGCGAGCGACATGATGCTGATTTTTTTATATATGTTTTTCAATAAAAGTGACCCCCTTCAGCCTTCTGACAAGTGTTAAGCCTATACTTCATACGTAGACATGAACGGAAAGTAGCACTAGCAGGCAAAAAAAGAACAGGAAAGGATTTATATCCTTTCCTGCTCCGTCTCACTTAGAAATAACGCGCACGGCGCGAATGCGCTTGCGTTGTCCTACAGAGAGAGGCTTCACAAGAGGACGACTTCCCCGAGCCACATGTCCTCTAATTACGCCTGCTTTGAATGTGCCTCTGGCCGCAGGAACAGCGGTCCGCACCCCATAGCGGGACATGACGACATCGATCGGATTACTGATCGAAAGCATGCCATTATCACTCCCGGCGAAATTAAGCCCTGCAGCAAAGTTATCACTCGAACGCAGCCATACCGATCCGGAATCGCCCGGAAGGGAAACTGGCCCTTTAGTACCGCGAATAACCAATTGATTACGGAACGTCAGATCGCCAAGTGACCCTCCATAAGTCACTCGCACGTCAGCATGATTAGCTTCAATCATTCCTCTGACAAATCCGCTTGTACGGCCTGACTTCATTAACTGCAACCCGACAGGGTAAGTTTTCACATGACCTGGCACCGTAATCAAACGACCCGATGCACTGATTAAATATCTCGGATTCAGCAAGCTGTTCGAAGTTGGCTTTGCAAGCGCAGAATCCTGGAAGTTGACTCCGTTAGGGATTAATTTGGTGAACTCAAAAAGTCTTCCTAGCGTATCTTCTGGCGCTTGACCGGCGTCCGCGGGGCCAGGTTGTACCGTTGTGACTGACGCTGATGTGTTATTTTTGACCAGTACATGGTTATTACTCAAAATATAGAGCTGATTGTTCTTCGTTACGATAAGGCCGCCTGTTCCTGTGGATTCCGGATCTACTTTCCCCAAGCTTACACCTCCTGGAACAGGACGATGTTTGCCTTGAAAGCCGCCCATTTTCGCTGCTTTCGGTTTTGGAGCTGCAGCATGCCGCTTGAATTCACCAGCAGAAACAAAACGAATGGGTACTGACGATCCCGCTTTGGCAAGTGCACCTTTGAGGCTGTTCATACTAGAGGGAACGATTTTCTTCTGAGTGTACACGACGACACCTGAACCTAGCGCAGGTTTGTTTGGGTCCACATAACCGACACCTACCGCAACAACTTCCGCACGCTTCAACAAAACAGGTGAAATTCTATTCTTATGTTTCAAAGCCTCATGAAAAGTAGCCATTCACCATTCTCCTCTTCGTAAAAGATGTAGCAGTGTATGCCAACTTGTACGAATCGGCTTGATGATTTTACCTAACACATAGGAAAGGAGACTAAAAAAGGCAAAAGGCATATTGTGAAAAAGACAAAAGGCATATTGTGAAAAAGACAAAAGGCATATTGTGAAAAAGACAAAAGACATATAGTAAAGGCTCGTGCGTTATTGCTCCTCAAGCACAATGCGGCTTCCGCGCCCGGAGGGCTCCGCCGGTTGAACGATTAATTTGCGGGCTAGACGAGCTCGCAGCTCCGGCACGTGAGAAATGACGCCAACCGCCAAGCTGTCCATATGAAGTTTTTCCAAAGCGCCAATGACCATATCCAGCAATTCCTGATCCAAAGTGCCGAAGCCTTCGTCAAGGAAGAAAAATTCCAACGGATATTCGCCTTTGAGCTGAATTTGCGCAGAGAGCGCGAGCGCCAGGGCTAACGAAGTCAGGAAGGTTTCGCCGCCGGACAGTGTGCTGACCGGGCGTTTGACACCTCCATTGGCATCATCACGGATGACAAACCCTCCGCCGGAGTCGACTTCAATCGCATACCGTCGCCTCGTCAATTCACCCAGCCGCTCGGAAGCAGCGCGGCTGACCTGCATCAGCTGCTCTTCGGCCAAATACTCCACGAAGGCGTTCGCCTTCAGCACAGCTTGCAGCTTGCCCAGCCGCTCCAGCTGCTTCGCCTGCTCCGCGCGCTGCGCTTCGAGCTCGCACCACCGCGCGTGCCGCGCCGCCAGCTCGCTGGCGCCTTGGGCCGCCTTGGCCCGCGCCTCCAGCGCAGCTTCCGCAGCGGCCTTCGCGGCGCTCAGCAGCGCCTGCGTCTGCGCCCACGCGTCCGCGCTCAGCGCGCGGCCCTGCAGCTTCGCTGCCAGCTGCGCCAGCTGGGCGCGCAGCGCCTGCTCGCGCTCGCGGTGCTCCGCCGCGAGCTGAGCCCACTGGCGGCGCTGCTCAGGTGCCAGCGCCGCAGCTTCAGCGGCTTCGCGCGACGCGAAGCCGTTCTCCGCGAGCGCGCCGTGCAGCGCGCGCTCGGTCTGCGCCAGCTGCCGCGCGGCGGCGGCAGCGGCTTCGGCGGCGGCGCTGTAACGCTGCGCCGCCAGGGACTGCTCGCGCTGCGCAGCAGCGTGCGCGAGCTTGGTTTGCTGCGCGGCGAGGCGCAGCTGCTCCAGCGTGGAGGTCGCCTCCGCGATGAGCTGCGGCACAGCCGCGCCGGGCGCGCGCTGCGCGAACTGCGCGAGCTGCCGCGACTTGTCGGCGGCTAGCTGCGCAAGGCCCAGCAGACGCTCGTGCAGCTGCAGGGCGGTCCGATCCTGCTCCGCAGCAGCACGCTGAAGCTCATCGATCTTCGCGGCCAGCTCGTCCAGGAAGGGCACGCTTTTCTCGATGCGTGCACGAAGCTCCTCAGCCAGCCTTTCCTTGGCCAGCAGTTGTTCCAGCTGCTGATCAATCTCTTCCCAAGAAAGCTCAGCATATCTATCCTGCCAATGCTTCAATTGTTCGTTCATTGTTGTTTGGACAGCTGTCAGTCTGGCTTCCGCCTCGGTTAATAGACTCACAGCTGCTTGCTGCTGCGCGGCTGCTTGCACATTTTGTTGCTCTAGTGCACTATACTCTTTGGATAAAACTTGAAACGACTGTTCGAATTCATTGGCACGGGAGATTATCGCTTCCCATTCTTTTTCCATGTCCATCCATCGATGTTCCAAGCCGGAGAGTCCAGATTCTTCATGTGACTCAGCCACACGGAGAGATACAGCCCCTTCCAGACCTGCTGCCGCTTCCTTCCAGACTTGCCCAACTTCGTGGTCAGCCAGAGGTAATCGTGATGGTTGCGACGCCAATTCAACAGCTTGCTGCATAACAGCTGTCATTCGAATTAAACGCTGCTCGTGGGTATATAATCGCTCCTTAACCCGTTGAAGCAGCACTTCCCCTTGTTGAAGCTGCAGCTCGATGTCTTCTCCATTTGCCAGTTCTGCCAATGGGATGAGCTTGGCAGGATGCTCGGTTGCTCCGCACACTGGACAATGTTCTCCATCCGTTAGCTCACCGGCCAAAATAGCGGCAAGCGCATGACGTTCTTGCCTTTTCCAATGCTGCTTCATCTGTGCCAGCTCATCTTGCAAGACAGGAATAAAGGCATGGGATAAAGCGTTTTGCTGCTGCCCCTCCGAGCTGACTTCACTTGAACGCTGCAGCCATCCGTGCAGTTTGTTCATCATTGCTTTCCGTTTATCGGCTAGCTGCAATTGATTATGCTCGATTGCAGCATGCGAACGCCCTCTCTCTTCGAACGACTTTTGAGCGTCTTCCTTCTGCAGCTGGAGCTGTTCAATCGCCTTTTTCTCCTGAAGTGCTTTATGTAACAGCTGAGTAGTCGCCGTATTAGTCTCCACTTGCTTGAGTTGTTCCTTTAGTTCCGTTTGTTTTAAAATCGCTTTTTGCTTCGTCTCACTGCTCTTCTTAAGATCCATTTGCAGCGCTGCTAACGCTGTTTTCACTTCATTCTCTTGAAGCTGGGCAAGATTCACTTGCTGGTCAACCTGGTCCAGCTCCTGCTGAATAACCAGGGCCTGATGCAATTGGTCTAACCTCAGTAACAGAGGACCTTCCTTCAGCGAAAGCTCTTGCTGTGCTTGTTCATATCGCTCCGTTGCTTGCTGGTACGCTGCCTCTGATGCTTGTTGGCCCACTTTTGCAGCCTCCAGCTTCGACTGGCCGCCTGTGACATCTTTGACAGCTAATTCATGCTGTTCCAGATAAGGTTTAACTTTTTCAGCTTTCTCTGCATGCCCCAAGAGAAGCTCTTTTTCGCGTATATGCGGCTCTTGCTCCTGCAGTTTTTGCGCTTCCGATTCAAGCACGGTTTGTTCCTGCTGCCAATGATAAATCTGCTTGTGCTCCTCGTAACACTTTTCCTGCTCACTCAAGTGCAGACGGCTTCTCACCGCTTCATGTTCAGCTTCTTGAAGCCGCTCATTTGCTGCTAGCAGCGCTTGCTCCGAGGCGTCGCCTAAGCCTATCTGTTCAGCCGCAAGCTGTTTCACCAGGCTATCCGTTTCTTTCACTTTGGAGCTTACTTTGGCGCTCAACTGATCGCCGTATTGTTCGAGATGGAAAAGCCTTTGCAGCATTTGCCTGCGATCTTTGCCTGTCAACGTCAGAAACTCGGCGAATTTTCCTTGCGGCAGCACGACGGCTCTCGTAAAATCCTGCATAGACAGACCAAGAATATGCAGCACTTTCTGATTGACTTCACCTGCTTTATCCGCAAGTACGATCGTCTCCTTGTCCTGCAAATGCAATAATCGGGCGATCGTTCCGTTAATGGACATTTCCGTACCGCGCTTGAATTGCCGCTCTACGCGATAACGTTCTGTGCCCGCTGCATTCGTGAGCTCAAAAGTGAAAGAAACGAACAGCATCTGCTCTGCATGATTCATGATCGCTTGCGTGCCGCCGCTAGCCCGCTCGACTTTCCCGTACAAAGATAGCGTGATGGCATCGAGAATGGATGATTTCCCGCTCCCCGTCGGTCCAAAAATACCGAACACACCCGCTCCTAGCAGTTGGTTAAAATCAATCGTTTGCAGTTCCCGATAGCTTTGGAGCCCGGACATTTGCAGTTCAATTGGACGCATATTCAGGTCCTCCTAGTTGTTCCTTTTCCTCCAGCAGCTCCAAGAACAGCCGTATCAGCTCAGGCTCTGGCTGGGCGCCTCCGGTTTGCCGGGAGTAGAAGCGCGTGAAATGCTCCTCCATGGACAGATCCGCCTTCGGCGCTGCTGCCCTGACAGCCTCCATCTCCGGATAAATGGGACGAATATGAATAAAACCATCATACGCTTTGCGCAGCGATTGAATTTGTTCGATCGACATGGCTTCAGTCATGTTGATCTCCAAGTTGATCCATGCGGAAGCATCCCGTTTCTCTTCCAGCCATTGGTGAACTTGCCCTATTCCCTCTTTAGCTTTCCAGCTGACCAGCGGGCGTCCAGAGGTCAGAAAAATTTCCTTCGGCTCAGCCGCCTGTCCAGGCTGCAGATCAAGCACCGTCACGGACTTGGCCTGTCCGGCTTCCGAGAAGCTATAGGCAATTGGCGATCCGCAATAGCGGATAGGCGAAGCTGCTTTTACATTCTGCGGCCGATGCAAATGACCTAGCGCCACATATTGCGCCCCTGCTGTCAGCGCTGTTGTATCTACGGTATATGCGCCGCCCACTTGAATCGGCCGTTCCGATTCGGTTTCGAGGCCTCCGAGCACATAGAGGTGGCTCATGATCAAATTGACCGTCCCCGGTTCAAACGAAGCAGCCTGTTTACGAATAAGCGCCCCTACCCGTTCGGAATACTTGCTCCGCAGTGCCTCCTCCTCTGCTACATCCGAGAGAAGTTCCTTCAGGCGAGATTCCGATGGATAAGGCAGCGCAATAAGACGAGCAAGCTCCCCGGTTCGAGCGATACCTATCGACTGGATTTCAGACACAGGCAAACCGATCAATGTTATGTTTTGTTTTCCTGCAAGCGGTGCTGCTGCAGCGACGCGATCCGGATGGTCATGGTTGCCTGCGATGATGGCTACATGACGTTTGCCGCCATCGGCGAGACGGGCCATACTCTCATAAAAAAGCTGTTCCGCAGCTGCCGGAGGATTGACACTGTCGTACACATCGCCGGCGATTAAGACCAAGTCAATCTCTTGGTCTTGCACGATACCTACCAGCTCGTCTACAAAAGCGGACTGCTCCTCCAGACGGCTTCGTCCTTCCAACGATCGGCCAAAATGCCAGTCACCCGTGTGTAAAATTCGCATACCTCATCCTCCATCTTACATTTCGAGCAGCTTTGCTCCATCAAAGAAATACAGAAACTTTCCATTCACCGGACGTTTCCAAATATGTTCCACAGCACGCGTGTAGAGGGAGATTTGCTGCTCATACCGCAGCTTCAGCTCCTCATCACTGCTGCCTTTCACTGCATCCGTTTTATAATCAACCAGAACCAGGCCGAGTTCATCCTCGAACAAACAATCGATGACGCCTTGAATCAGTACCGTTTCACCACTAGTGGAACGGTTTGTTCCCGTGTAAACCTCGTCTGCGTGCAGCCCATAGCTGAAAGGCACCTCACGCTGTACATTCCTGGCCTGAAGCATCCGTTGTCCGACTCCGGTCTCGAAGAAACGCAATACAACCGGAATATCCACCACTTCACTTTGTTCAGCGGTCAACGTTTGCTTCGTTAGCATTTCTTGCAGTGTCCCCCGAATGCTTGCCTCCGTCGGTACTTCCTGCAGGGAGAGATTTTGCATGACGGCGTGAACGACAGTTCCTTTTTCCGCTGCTGACAGCTTCTTCTCTTCCATAAATTTAGGCCTGCGCCAAATCATGGACCTTCCGTTCCCGGAAGTCGGCGCCGCAGCTCCTGGAGCAATGACTTCTGCTGCAACTGGCATTTCCATCTCATCGGAGATTCGATTCAGCTCCGACAACCGCTTCATTTCGGAAACCGTCGTCTTCGCAAAAAGTTTAGGTGCTTCTGGGAACGAGTACGACCATGACAGCCGGTCATCGAGCCACTCCTGCCATTCCCCCGATGTCGTTACGGTTTCAATTCGGCGAATGCTGTCCATCCGGTCTCCGTCAGGGGCCACGTTGTTTTCTTCCAACGTTTCATCCGTCAGCAGGCTCTCAGGCTTAATAACCGTCAGCTTCCATGCCGAAGGATCATCCAATAATCGAACCCCTGATGAAGCTTCGCTAATGCCCAGACGCTCCCTCCAGAGACCGGCGTGAGGATGCCGCAGCAGCGCTGGACCTACCCAATCCAGATAACTTTTGGCTTTCGCCAGTTCAAAATCGGGCAAATACCATTCCGTTCTGGACAGATGTCTGCCCCATCCGCGCAAGAGCTTATCCAATGATTTGACAGTCCCAAGCAAATAAAGCTTCTCTCTGGCTCTTGTCAATGCTACGTAGAGCACCCGCATTTCTTCCGCGAGCAGCTCCAGTTTCATCCTTCTTTTAATCGCAAGGGAAGGCAGGGTTGGATAGCTCACACGTAATGCCGTATCAACAAAACGCGGACCGAACCCAAGCTCTTTATGCAAAAGAAACGAATCGTTCAGATCCCGTTGGTTAAACATTTTGGCCATCCCCGCCACGAAAACAACAGGGAATTCCAGCCCTTTACTTTTATGAATCGACATGATCCTTACAACGTCTTCCTGTTCTCCGAGCGCACGCGCTGTGCCTAGATCCCCGCCGCTTTCTTTCATTCTTTCAATAAACCGAAGGAATCGGAACAACCCGCGCAAGGATGTGCTTTCATATTGTCTGGCACGATCGTACAACGCCCTTAAGTTAGCCTGCCTTTGCACGCCACCCGGCAAACCGCCTGCGAAGTCGTAGTAGCCTGTTTGTCTGTAAATATGCCAGATTAAATCCGCCAAAGAGCCTTGTCTCGCCTCGGTCCGCCACGTTTCCAGCAGCTCCAGGAAGTAGTTCAGCTTTTGCAGCAAAACCTCATTTTCTTCGGTCTTCTCGCTCCAAGCGGCTTGCAGCACAGAGTCGTAGAAAGGCACCGATTTATCTGCAATGCGAATCTGCGCTAGATCTTCGGCCGTTAACTGCACCACCGGTGACCGCAATACGGCAGCAAGCGGTACATCCTGATACGGATTATCGATGACTTTCAAAAGGGATAACATGACTTCCACTTCTGTTGCGGAAAAATATCCCGTACTTAGCTCAGCGTATGCAGGTATTCCCATCTTCTTGAGTTCTTCTATGAGGATAGGCGACCACATTTGCGTGGCGCGCAGCAGGATGACGATATCCCGGTACGTGACAGGGCGGTCTCCGCCGGTTCTTTTATCAAATACTTGAAAAGCTTTCTTGCCGCCGGTACCCATCAGCCCCTGAATTTGGCGGGCAATGGTTCGTGCTTCCAATTGCGCGGTTTCCAGCTCCTGCGCTTCCAAAACAGGATCAACAGCAGCACCTTCGGGTGAAGCTTCAGCATTTATCTCTTCATTTTCTTCTGAATCGGCCGAATAAGATTCACTCGGGTCTGGCGTATCTGTTCCTCGATCAATGATCAGCATTTCGACGGAACAATCCGAGGCAGGTGGCGGATAACCCGCTCCATATACGAGCTCAGCACGCTCATCATAAGCGACTTCGCCTACGGTTTCGTTCATCATTTGTTTAAAAATAAAATTGACCGCGTCCACGACTTCGATACGGCTGCGGAAATTACGCGCCAGATCAATTCTGCCGCCTGCGGACGTTACTTCGAATGGCTCATCTTTATTCGAGCGGTAAGCTTTATATTTTTCAAGAAAGAGACCTGGCTCCGCAAGCCGGAATCGGTAAATACTTTGCTTCACATCGCCAACCATGAATCGATTTCCAGGGTTTGCGTTCGAAATCAATTCTACAATCGCTTCCTGCACACGATTCGTATCCTGATATTCATCGAGCAGTACTTCAGCAAATTGCTTCCGATAAGCCTGCGCTGCCTCAGATGGAACCAATTCACCGGGGATGGAGCCAGGCGCGCTTAGAATTTGTAAGCAGTAATGTTCCAAATCAGCAAAATCGATCAAGCCTTTCGCTTGCTTACCTGCCTGATAACGATGACCAAAATCCGCAACCAAATCTACTAACGTATGCAAAAGCGGCGCCATGTCGGCAATTTCCTGATGGAATTGCTCCGGGGTTCGGCCGAACAGTTCTTCTTGTATTTTGTTAATTTGCTCTTTGACTCTATTGCGAAGCTCTTTCACTTCTTCCTGCATCGCTTTATCGTAGTCGTCGCCTTTGCATGCTTTGAGCTTGCCAAACTCGACCGTTTGAAAACCCCGATACAGAACGGACCACGGATATGTTGTCGTTTCCAGCAGGTTATTTACGAGCAGCAAATCCTCTCGTAAATTGTCCAAATAAGGAGCTGGCCCGCCTGGCGAATCGGCGATCTCTATCGCCTGCCGCAATAAGTCAGCGGCTCCTTCCAACTCCAAAACAAGGTCGCGAATCAGACTTTGCTCCCAGATCCCGTAGTCTGCCGGCGCCGACGCAGCGGCAACATACGGCAGCGCCTCCTGTATAACGGCAGCTGCCTCATCCGGCACTTCCTGCGGCGCAGGCTCCGGCTCCCCAAACATTGAAGCCGTCGCTCTGAGCCAATGCTCCGGCCACGGATGACTGCGCGACACATCATACAGCTTCTGAATAAGCTGCATGATCGCGTCGTCGTTCCGCTCGCCGCTAAACGAATCGACCAGCCGCCAGAAGGCGCTGTTCTCTCCGCTTACGGCATAATATTCCTCAAGCATCTCGCCAAGCAGATCTTGGCGCATAAGCTCTGCTTCCGTCTCATTCGCAATCCGGAAACCGGGATCAAGACGAATGAGGCTGAAGTAACGCTGCACAACTTCCAAACAGAAGGAGTGGAGCGTGGTAATTGAGGCGCGCCCCATCAGCGCGATCTGCTTGCGCAAATGCTGCGAGTGCGGCTGCTTCATCAGCTCTTTCTCCAGCGCTTCGCGTATACGATGTTTCATCTCCGAGGCCGCTGCTTTGGTGAAGGTTGCGACCAGCAGCCTGTCTACATCGATGGGCTCCCACTCATCGGAAATTCGCCGGATAATTCGCTCCACGAGTACGGCGGTTTTGCCTGATCCGGCCGCAGCGGCAACGAGCATATTTTGACCCTTGAGGGTAATCGCGTCCCATTGATCATCCGTCCACGTACTGCCGGGTGGCTTGGGCTGTTGTTGTTTATTCACTTCGTTGCACTCCTTTCCGTCTTCCTCACGGGTTAACATTTTGCTCCAATTCGGACCAGAGCTGGTCTTTCCCCCGCTGTCTCAAAACGTGAATTTCATTGCCTTCAAACAACGGATCAAACTGACAAATTGATTTATAAGAGCAGTGCAAGCAGGCTGTTTTTTTGCCAAGCCGATAAGGAGCAATGTCGACATGACCATCGGTAATGCTCGTTCCGATTCCTTTTACCTGCTTACGCACATATTTCCTAAGCGTGTCCCACTGTTCATCCGTGGCAACGGAGGAGCTTGAATAGAAGCTTCCGTCCTTTTTCAAAGCAACTGGAATTAATTGCGAGTGCCCAGCGCTTTTTAACAGCTCACGATCCATCAATCCAGCAACTTCAGCGTCAGCCGTGATCAAACCTTTCATTTTAAAACGTTTCCGAAGTTCTTTCTCGACGGCCGCAGGGTCCAGCGCATTTTTTTGCTGCAGCATCGGGTTATGCACATGGAAATAAAGCACGCCCGCCGGCTTCGCCGCAATGCCCAGCCAACGCTCTGCGTGTGTAATAATGACATCCAAATAGGTGAGCATTTGCAGGGATAGCCCGTAATACACTTCAGATAACTGCAAAGAGGTTGAGCTTGATTTGTAATCAATGACTCGCAGCAATACGCCTTGCTCGCCATCCGCCCGGTCCACTCTGTCGATACGTCCAATGATTTCCATTGTGCAGCCATTCTCTAAATCAAAGGTTAAAGGCGGCAGCTCTTTGCCCGGGCCGAAGTCGATTTCCAGACCTAACGGTTCAAACTGGCCCTGTTTCGCATGTTCACCTAGAACAACAGCCGCTCTGCCTACAACTTGCTTCAATTTTCTCGCGATATAGGCATATCTGCTGGAACTGAGTAAAATTTCCCCCTGCAGTCTCGGGGCAAGCTCATCCACAACCTGTGCGGAACGCTCCATGCATTCCTCTGCAGACAACGATCCCCAATCCAGTTGATCCTGCTGCAATCTTTGGACAAATTGGTTTAATGCCGCATGAAACAATTGCCCGATATCCGGGGCATCCAGCCGGTAGACGCGTCTTTCCTGCAGCCTCAAACCGTGCGATACAAAGTGGGAAAACGGACAGGCCACATATTTTTCCATACGCGAGACACTCGCCCGCAGATTTTGACCGTATAACGCCTTGCTCGTTTTGGAAGATATTTTGTTCTCTTTATTCGTGTAGCGCAGTGCCTGAACGACGGATTGCAGTTTCATCTGCCACTCGGGCTTATCTGCATACCAGTTGTAGGTCTCCCACCACAAATCCGCCATACGGCCGCCCAGCATCCAGTGCTTCATGCGTACAGCCAAATAAGAGATCGCCTGATTCGGATGAGCCATATAAGCTGCCTGCTCATTATCCGGAGATTCAGCAGCCGGTTCAGCGAGCAAAAGCGGTGTCTCGGTCCCAGGGAATAGTTGACGCATTTGTTTGATCAGCTCGGATGGCAGCAGCGATTTGCCCTCTTCATCTGCCAGCGGGTAGCTCATCCACAGTCTTTTGCCCGGCACGGTTAATGACGTATACACGATAAACTGCTCATCCAACAGCTTGCGCCGGCTTCCATCCGCCATCGGAAGGCCGGATTCCATCAGAACGCTCCGTTCCGCTTCCGTCAGAACCCCTTTTTCCGGCATTTGGGCAGGGATTACGCCATCGTTCACACCTAATATGTAAGCATAACGAATACCGCTTGAGCGGGTCCGATCCATGCTGCCAATCAATAATTGATCCATCGAAGGCGGCACTAACCCTAGCTTCATGCTTTCCATGCCCGTCTCTACGAGGCTGTTAAAAATCTCAAGAGACAACTCATCGTCCCCCATCGTCTCCACGAGCTGATCCAGCATCTCCATGACACTGTTCCACATTTGGCCATGCTCACGTGCTTTCTCCGGCTTGCCTTCCTGAATCGCTTGCTGACTCCAAGCTTCCAATTTTTCGGGAGCCTGAACGGCAATGAGAAGTTCATATAGAGCCTCAACTTGAGATTTCACTGACCCGGCTTGCTGCAATCGTTTGGCAAAAGCAAGAAGCGGCCTAACCACCCACTCTTTGCTTCTATTCAAAGCGGCTAATTCAGCCGTTTGCTCTTGTACACCTTCATCGGCCTCTTCCAGGTTGGCCCGGAACTTGTAACTCCATGGCTTACCATCCGTCCACCTGTAGCCTTGAATACCGAAAGCGAGCACATAGTTTTCCAGCTTATCCAACTCGGTTCGCTGATCAGCCGCCTCGCTCGGCAGAAGCAAATCCGTTTTGACGCAGCGGAATACGGCATCATAATGCCAATTGTGCTGGACAACCTCCAGTGCCGAACGAATAAATTCAACCAGCGGGTGATGCAGAACGGTCCTCTTTTGATCAAAAAAGTGCGGGATTTCGTAGTCGGTCAGCACCGCTTTCAATAAATCCTGATAACCTTCCATATTTCGAACCATGACGGCGATTTCACGCCAACGCACGCCATGTTCACGAACCAACTGGAGCATATCCCTCACAGCGCCCTCTACTTCAGCACGGCGGTGGACAGCCTCAGCAATCACGAGCTGATCGCTAGTTTTCTCATGCGCTGCCGGTTTATAACGCTGAGCTCCACCGCCAATCCGACGGTCGAAGTTGCGCTCCAGATATCCGAGTAACGGACTATCGTCATAACGTGGCGAGCGATCCGGCGCGAGGAGATGAACCTCGGCTGACGGCAGTCCGAGCTGCCAAATAAGCTCCTGCAGCCGAACCATCGTCGTTGCCGTAGGATGAAATAAATCCAACTCATCCGGCGCATCCCCTGCTTGCAGCTCCCGATCGAGGCACAGCGTAATCGTCACCTGCTTGCAGGTCGAAAATAACGCGCCAAGCACGGCAAACTCCTGCGGCGTAAAACCGTGAAAGCCATCGATCCAAACCGAAGCAGACCGCAAATAAGCGGAATTCGGAATTTGCTCCGCCAGCAGGGTTAAATAATCTTCACCGTCCAAATACTGCCGGGACAACTCAGATTCAAATTGGCGGTAAATCAGCTGAATGTCATGCATTTTATCTCGCAACAAACCGCTCTCCCCAAGTACGGGAGCCCGTTTCTGCTCATGCTCTTCGAGCTGCTTAGCCGTTACACAATACCTTTTCATCTCCGTAAAAAGCTGGTTTAAACGATCTACAAATCCCATTTGCTCAGCCGAGTGGCCGAATAAGCGGAGCTTTTCTTTCTGTTTATGTAAAATGCTTGTAAGCAGCAATTTCTTCCCCATATCATCAATCGGCAGCCTCGCTGTACCGCCTTCTTCTTGCATGACACGCCATGCCAATCGGTGAAAACTTAGCACCTGGGCGCGAATCATTCCCCGAATGCCAGGATCGGACACAATGGCATGCTCAGCCTGAAAGGTTGCCTGCTCCGGCACTAATAGCACGAGCGGGTCACCCTCCGGCTCTACCGCCAACTGCTGTTTCATTTCTATCAAACAACGTTCACTTTTTCCGCTGCCGGCTCTGCCGATCACGAAACGAATAGACATACAGGGCCTCCTTCAAGCTGATTTCAAAAGATATCAATCTTATCTATTCTATCATACTTTTGGTAGAAAAGAGGCGTGGCAGATGATGGGCTTAAGCTGGCATAACAAAAAAGCCTATCCTCCTTGGCTTGAAAATTCTTGACAAGGGAGAAAGGCTTTTATTTATAAGTCTTCAGTTGGTTAGGCATGATTCCGCAGTGACGGCGGCAATTCGCCGATATAAACGGATTGCGGCCGGAAAATACGATTACAACTCGTTTGCTCCAATAAATGAGCCGTCCACCCTACCATTCTGCTCAGCGTGAAGCTAGGTGTGAAGAGAGACGTCGGAAGCGCAATAGCCCGCATCACGGCTGCAGCATAAAATTCTACGTTCACGTACAATTTCCGGCCAGGCTTATATTCATTTAGCAGCTCGACAGCTACCTTTTCTACGTGGATGGCCAAATCGAACCACGGATCCTCAGCAGCTAACTCGGTCATGAGCTGGCGAAGCGCTTCCGCTCTGGGATCGTTCGTTTTATAAATGCGGTGACCAAAGCCCATGAGTTTTCGACCGGCCATCAGCTCATCACGCAGCCACGCCTCCGCCTTCTCTTTGTCTCCAATCGCATCCAGCATATGAAGAACTTCCGATGGCGCTCCTCCGTGCAAGGGTCCTTTCATTGCGCCTATTGAAGCGCAGAGCGCAGAAGCAAGATCGGATTGTGTCGATAACACAACACGTCCGGCAAAGGTGGAAGCATTCATCCCATGCTCCATAGCTAAAATCAAATAAGCTGTTAATACCTTCACATGAACCTGCTGCGGCACGGAACCTGTCAGCATGTACAAATAGTTGGCCACATGATCTAACTGCAGGTCAGGCTCGATGGGCAATAACCCTTGCGACCTCCGATAATGATAAGCAATGATTGTTGGCAGCATGAGAGTATTCGCAAGAATCTGCTCAAAATGCAGCGGCCATTCAGCCTCACGATGGCTGATTGTACCTAGCACTGAGGTAGCTGTGCGAAGTACGCTCATCATTTCACTTTCCTTAGGCAGCAAATCCAGTACCGCCTTCAGTTCAGCAGGGATGCTGCGGTGTTCCGCCCATCGCTTTTTGGACGCATTGAGTGCGTCCGTGGAAGGAAGCTTACCATGCCACAATAAATAGGCGACTTCCTCAAAACTGTTTTGCAGTGCGAGCTCCTTCGCTTCGTATCCGCGATACACCAGAACGCCATTCTGACCATCAACCAAGGACAATTCTGTTTCTGCGGCTATAATGCCGTCCAAACCGGTTACGGATGCCATCTCATCATTTTCCTTTCGCATTGAAGTGTGAAATCGCTTTTCTTCATCATATTCGGAAATGACATGTTCATCCAATTCGCGTTTTCTTTCGTTATGATAAATGAAATGTTTCACTTGAAACCAAGTGATTATATTCGTTTATGTTGAAAGCAGTGCTTACCTTTTATTCACTGGATGAAATCCAACGAACATAGTGATTTAATAGCTCAATTATTGATCTCGCTGGATAAAATCCAATGAGGTCGGTTAATCGCGGTGTTGTAGCGCCAGATATTTCCATTACGTTGGATTTTGTCCAAGCAAATGAGCAATTTTGAGCTACTTTTGGCGTTTTCATTGGATTTCATCCATTGAGATCCCTAATTCCTAGGGAGAATCCTATAATGGGGGGTCACTATAGGGAACTAGCATCCGCTATTTTCAGAAAAAGGTGCCTGATAACTAAATAGGCGGAACTACAGGCCACTATTCCACGAATATCGACCGAAATGACTGTCACAGGGGTCTGATAGGACCCTGTAGTTCCACTACTCGAGGAAGTCTGTACGTTATCCCCGAAATAGAGGACGCCAGCTCCCTTAGTTCCCTTTCGCCCGGAATTGTAGTTCCCTAACCTTTGCAGAGGCTCTTGCACAATAAATCAAGCTACTTTACCTACCTTCCACGACCCAACCGTTCTACTCAACATTCTCTGCAACTTCCACCTCACCAGAAACAGAAAGACTAGCGGATAATTCCGCTAGGGCAGATCATAAGAGTCCATTATTTCTGGGCAATTTGCCGCCCCCCAGTGAATTGGCCAAATAACAAACGGTAGTTCCCCTAATTAGCGGAAAATGAGCATTTGCAATGAAATAAGGGAGCCTTGTTCCCTGAAAGCCCCTCCAGCAAAAAAAGCGAGGCCGCATTGGCCCCGCTCCACTCAACTTATTTGCTTCGCACCTCAAAAATCGCGAATTTCAAGTAATGCCCCTCATCCACGCCGAGAATGCGCGGATGGTCCATGCCCGCTCCGCGGAATTCAACTAATCGCAGGATTTTGCCTGCATCCGTTGCCGCCGCATGAATCGTCTCCAGGAAAAGCTCCGGATGCATGTGGTACGAGCAGCTCGCCGTCACAAGGTACCCGCCTTCATTCACAAGCTTCATGCCGTGCAGGTTAATATCCTTGTAGCCGCGGCATGCGCCTTCAACTGCGCTTTTCGTTTTGGCAAAAGCAGGCGGATCGAGGATGACTACATCCCAAGTCCTGCCGCCTTCAGCAACCGGTTTGGATGTATCAATCTTTTTCCCTTGTGCGCCGCTGCCGGCGTTGGCACGCACTTTCCGTTCATCCAAACCTCTGACTTGGGTCCGCAAGTATTCAAAAGCATCTGCAACTACGAACTCGACGCGGTCTTGGAAACCGTTCAACCCGACATTCGTTCTCGCGCTCTCAATGGCATGCTCGGAAATGTCCAGGCAGGTCACTTTTTTCGCGCCGAATTTACATGCATTGAGAGTAAAGCTGCCGGTATGGGAGAAGCACTCCAGTACGGAGGCGCCGTCCCAGTAAGGGAATGTCACGACTTTGCCGTTCGCATTGACAGGCAATGTTTGCATGGCACCCTCATGTTCGACTTCACGTAGCTCGATACCGCTTCGATGGCCCCAACCTGTCATCAACGGAGCAATAGCTGCGCGATTTTCTCTTTGGTCGAAGAAATAACCGGTTTTTTGGCCTTCTTCGATGTCTACCCGAATGCGCAGACCATTTTCAAGAATATCCACATGTTTAGGACACTCACCATATAACAGGCCTTTGGTTTGTTCCAATCCTTCCAACTCACGTATCGAAACGTCGCTGCGCTCATAGATGCCTGCAGGCTTAACAACCTGAACGAGTGCAGCAACAATTTGCTCACGGCAGCGATCCATCCCGAGCGTAAGAATCTGCACAACAAGCGTATCTTCGAACTTATCTACAATAAGCCCCGGTAAAAAGTCCGCTTCGCCATAGACCAACCGGTAAGATTTCGCCTCTTTTACGAAGCGGCTGCGATGCTGCAAGCAACGTGTGAATCGTTCTACAAAAAAGTCTGTCGTCATGGCTTCAAGCGGCTTGTAAGATACAATTCGGACCGTAATTTGAGAAGCTTCATTGTAATAACCCGTCGCTAAATACTGGCCCAGATGTGTTTGCACCGGAACAAGCTGTCCCGGCACAACTTCTCCGTCTACACGCTCAATTTCACTTTTGTACACCCATGGGTGACCTTGCTCTAAACGAGGTTTACGTTTCTTATGTAAAAATACTGCTGCCATATATCCTTTAGCCGTCCTTTGTGTGATGCCGTTCCGTTTCTTGGGTGCTTGTCATGCTTGTCTGTACGGTCACATATATTGAGTGATAATGAAAAGTTCATTTGCGAGGGAGAATGCTATGATGATAAATACCATTATCCTACCTGTGATTGCAGGGTTAGTTTTATTTCTCTTCGGCATGAAGCTCATGGAAACAGCGCTTCAACGGTGGGCTGGGCCCCGCCTCCAGCTGTGGCTGGAGCGGTTTACCCGAACGCCGGTGCGCGGCCTCGTCACCGGCACCGTGCTCACGGCGGCGCTGCAAAGCAGCACCGCCATTACGGTCATCGCCATCGGCCTTGTCGGCGCCGGCGTCCTGACCTTCCCGAGAACGCTCGGCGTCATTCTCGGCACCAACATCGGCACTTGCCTCACCACCGAGCTGATTGGACTCAGCCTCGGGGGGATCGGTGTGCCGATCCTGCTTGTGAGCGCCGCCATCTGGATGGCGAGCTGGCTGGCCGGCCCCTTGCCGCCATCAGCGGCACAAGGGCAAGAACCAGCCGCCGCTGCCGGCGGGCGCGAATGGCTGCGAAGCGTCCGCTACGGAGCGCTGGCGGTGGCGGGCTTCTCTCTCGTGCTGCTCGGCATCGAGATCATGCAAACCATCGGTCCTGCGCTGCAGTCCCGCGGGCTCTTCGCCTGGTTTGTCACCGAAGCCAAGCAAAGCTTGCTGTGGGGCATTATCGCCGGCGCGGCCGTTACGGCTCTGGTGCACAGCAGCGCAGCGGTAATCGCGATGGCCATGGGCCTCGCCGCGATCCAAGGCATCCCCGTCGAGCTGGGCATTGCCATAACAATCGGCGCCAATGTCGGCACCTGTGTGACGGCACTGATCGCCGGGATGAGTTCCTCACGCGCCGGGCGATACGTCGCCTGGTCGCACATCCTGCTCAACGTCGGTGGAGCGATCCTCTTTTACCCCTTCATCCACCAGCTTGTCAGCCTTTCGGCGCTTCTCGCGGATGACGCATCGTCGCAAATCGCTCGTTCGCAGACGATTTTCAATGTCGTCTGTTCGCTGATCGCCTTACCTTTTTGCTATCTTAATATGTGGAAGCGCCTTGAGTTCCGTTCACAATAGCTACACCTGAGCTAGTGCCTAAACGAGTTGCTCCGGCTTCGATCATCGCAACCGCTGCTTGTAGATCTCTTACGCCACCTGATGCTTTAACGCCAATCGTATCCGATACGTTTGCGCGCATAAGACGTACATCTTCTACTGTCGCACCGCCAGGACCAAATCCTGTGGAGGTTTTGACAAAATGAGCGCCGGCTTCTTCTGAAAGTTTGCAAGCCATTACTTTTTGCTCATCGTTCAAAAAGCCGGTTTCCATTATCACTTTAACAATCGCTTTGCCTTTGACTGCGTCCACGACTTGCTGAATATCCGAACGAACGGCATCATATTGACCTTCGAGCAGCAGACCAATCGGAAGTACGGTATCGATTTCAGCGGCACCGTTTTCAACTGCCTTCGCAGCTTCAAATGCTTTCACTTCGCTCAAGCTTGCTCCAAGCGGGAAACCTACAACCGCGGCAACTTTCACGCCGCTACCTTCCAGCGCCTTGCTAGCTACGCTAACAAACTGAGAGTTCACGCACACGCTGAAAAATTGATGCTCAGCGGCCTCTTCACACAGTTTGTGAATAGATGCCGTACTCGCATCGGGCTTCAAAAGGGTATGATCGATATATTTGGCAATTTCTTTCGCATTTAAAGTCATTAGATGCACCTCATCATCATTTTTTGCCCAGCTCTCCAGCTAATAGAGAAAACCTCTATCGCGGCCAACTCAGGAAGCGACCGCGCTTAGAGGTAAATGTTAACGCCTAGACATTTGACTTACAAATTTACTACAGCTGCTGTTTCCAACACTCGTACCAATTGGCCCTTGCTTTCATTCACGCCTGCTTCCGTCACTTTCACACGGCAAACTTGGCCGATCATGTCTTCCGAACCTTGGAAAACAAGCTGTACATAGTTATCCGAGTAGCCCATGTACAAACCGCTGTCAGGTGCGCCTTTGTAAGCTCGTTCCGGAATTACTTCCAGTACTTGACCTACAAATTGCTGCGCATAAGCAAGCTGCATTTTCTCAGAAAGATCGATCAGCTCGTGAACTCGCGTATTTTTGACTTCCTCATCCACTTGATCTTCCATCCGTGCTGCCGGTGTGCCTGTCCGTTTGGAATAAGGGAAGACGTGCATCTCTGAGAATTTCATGCGTTCCATGAATTCGACGCCGTTACGGAACATTTCTTCGGTTTCACCCGGGAATCCCACGATCACGTCCGTCGTAATGGCAACGTCCGGCATAATCTCATGAAGGCGCTCAATTTTGCTGGCGAATTCAGCTGTCGTATATTTTCTTCGCATGCGAGCCAGAACTCGATCATCTCCAGCTTGCAAAGGAATGTGCAGATGACGGCACATTTTGTCCGAGGATTTCAAAACCTCAATGACTTCGTCTGTAATTTGGCTTGCTTCGATCGAAGAAATCCGAATACGTTTCAAGCCTTCGACTTTGTCCAAATCCCAAAGCAGCTTAGCCAAGCTGTAGTCCTCAATATCTTCGCCATATCCGCCGGTGTGAATACCCGTCAGGACAATTTCCTGATAGCCGGCAGCCACTAATTGCTCCGCTTGGGCTATAACGCTTTGCGGCTCCCGACTGCGCATTAACCCGCGCGACCATGGAATGATACAAAATGTACAGAAGTTGTTGCAGCCCTCTTGAATTTTCAGAAAAGCTCTTGTCCGATCAGCAAAATCAGGCACATCCAGTTCTTCAAACTGGCGTGTTTTCATGATGTTGCGAACCGCATTAATCGGTTGGCGATCCGTTTCAAATTGCTTCACAATCGGAATGATTTTGTCCCGGTCCTGTGTCCCGATAACCATATCAACACCCGGGATCGCCATGATCTCAGCCGGAGATGTTTGCGCATAACAGCCTGTTACGGCAACTATGGCCTCCGGATTGCGACGAATCGCACGGCGAATCATTTGGCGGCTCTTTTTATCCCCCGTATTCGTTACGGTACAAGTATTGATCACGTAAACGTCTGCCGTTTGCTCGAAATCAACCTGTTCGTATCCCTCATTTTTGAAAAGCTGCCATATGGCCTCTGTATCATAGAAATTAACTTTACAACCTAATGTATGAAACGCTACCGTTGCCATAACGCTTATCCTCCCATCTCTCCGGTTTCATAGAAAAGACACGTAAGACCTACCATCGCAGCAGTCTCCGTGCGTAAAATACGAGCTCCTAGGGATACGGATCGAAAGCCTGCCTCTTCGGCCTGCTTAATTTCTTGTTCCGTAAATCCGCCTTCCGGCCCCACTGCAATAACGACTTTGCTTCCTTGTCCCAATTTACCTGCGGCGAGCGCTTCCTGGATGGCCGGCTTCAATTGCTGGCCATCTTCTTTTTCATAGCAGATCCACGCAGCATCCGCTTCTTTGGCTTGCTGAAGCAGCTGCTTCCACGAATAAACGGCTTCTACCTGCGGCACACGATTGCGATGCGCTTGCTCAGCGGCTTCTTTGGCAATTTTCTGCCAACGTTCCGTCCGCTTCGCTTCCTTCTTGGCATCGTATTGCACAATCGTACGCTCCGATAAAAAAGGAAGAAACCGGGCTGCCCCGATCTCGGTCCCTTTTTGAATGATCGTTTCCATCTTATCGCCTTTGGGCAGGCTCTGCGCAATCCAGACCTGAACCGCCGACTCAGCGTTCATCGGCAGTTCCTCCACGATTTCCGCGGTGACTTGCCCCTTATCTAACTGAGAAATCCGTACGAGCACTTCGCGATCCAAGCCATTGCTGCAAATCACCTTGTCGCCGATGTCTGCCCGCATCACGCGCATCAGATGATGTGCGTCGTCCCCCTCAATCGTGACCGTCTGATTGTCAAGGTGAAACTGCTCGGGCGGGAGAAAATAACGCTGCATAGTCCAAGCCTCTCTATCTTCGTTCATTTCCATATCAATTGGATTCCTAGGTCAATCTTCCACTCACCATCATACCTTTTTTGAACCAGAAAAGCTACAAAGGGATGAAACTGGCAGCTATAGACCAAGAATGAACGCGATTGGCCTGGAAAATAGCTCTATGATATTATTCCCTAATCCTAAATAAGGATCTAATGTCACCTGACGCAGTGGTCGAACGAATACAACTAGCAGGAAAATGACCGATGCCCACTGCTCAAACTTTTGCAAAGACTCCGTGTATCTCAAATCAACGAGATCTTGAATGATACGGTACCCATCAAGCGGCGGAATTGGGATGAGGTTGAACAGGAACAAAGTCAGATTCGTGCTAACCATTAATTTTAGAAAGATTAGAATAGCACTGGCGCTTCCTGTTGACATCCCTTCGAGCCAGCCATATTTCTGGAAGATTGCAAATATAAACAAACTGATAAATGCAAGAATCAAGTTGCTTATCGGCCCTGCTGCGGTAACGATAATCCCCATTAAACGTGGGCTTTTAAAATTCCCGCGATTGACAGGGACCGGTTTCGCCCAACCGAACCCGGCAATGAGCAGCATAATGGTCCCGAAAAGATCCAAATGCACCATCGGATTCAAGGAAACCCTGCCGAATTGATAAGCCGTTGAATCACCTAATTTATAAGCGCTATATGCGTGTGCGAATTCATGAATGGTAAACGAAAGCACGAGGACCAGAATAACGAAAGGCAGCGTACTCCAGTCATAAAACAATAATCCTCCCATGGATGAACACCTACAGCTTTCTAGCTACGATTACAACCCAATTCGAATCATAGTTTTTCTCTACAATTGTAAATTTGGCAGCAACCAGCGCTTTTTCGACGAGCTCTTCCTTAGCGGTAATAATACCGGACGTTATGTAATAGCCACCTTGCTGCAGAACTTCATAAACATCATCAACGAAAGTAACAATAACCTCTGCCAAAATGTTAGCGACAACCAGCTGCACAGGAATCGTAACGCCAAGCTTGCTAGCGCCTTCTGTTTCGCTTTCTTTCAGAACACCAAGCAAATCACTCAATTTTACCGTAATGTTAGATTCGAGCCCATTCTGTTTCGTATTATCCTCAGCACTGGTCACAGCAACAGGATCTAAATCCACCGCTAAAACATGCTTAGCCCCGAGCTTGGCAGCTGCAACGGACAAAATGCCGGAACCCGTTCCAACATCAATGACATCATCCCCTGGCTGAAGCACCTTCTCCAGCGTTTTCAAGCATAGTGACGTTGTCGCATGTGTGCCTGTTCCGAACGCCATGCCAGGATCAAGCTCCAGAATCAGTTCACCAGGTGAAGCTGTATACTCTTCCCATGTCGGTTTAATCGTTAGACGGTCCGTGATGCGAATCGGTTTGAAATATTGCTTCCATGCGTGCGCCCAATCCTCGTCATCCACTTCTCTAAGTTCATAAGTTGGATTGCCCGTATCAATGTCGTATTCGCTCAGTTGTTCGACCGAAGCCTTTAAATTCGCCATAACCGGCTCCATGTCCGTCCCATGGTAGAAATAGCCTTTGATCACAGCTCTTCCTTCGGGAATGTCGTTAAAAGGCGTTTCATACAGCTGGCCAAATGACGTATCCCGCTCTTTGTTTAGTGTCCCTGATTCTTCAATAGAGACGCCCCCAGCGCCTAATTCATGAACAAAGTTCGTAATCATTTCTATTGCTTCTTCTGTCGTATGTACGGTTAATTCTTGCCAAAGCATTAGTCGTGCTCCTCCTATCGGTTATCACCTTCGCGAAAATAAGCCCATCAGGGCTATTTTTACAAGGATCATTGTACTACACTTCGCTTCTTGGGTAAAATAACCTGAATGTAAGCGCTATATTTTTTTATTTTCTTAATAATCTCCTAATACATTCGTGGTACATTTAATAACAGGTGAACAACAGTTATCAATGGCTATTACCTCACTTATACTATCCTAGAATGGAGTCTTCGCATGGTAAGAACTTTCCTCATTTTTCTTATTATTGTCGGGTTGGAACTCACAGCACCTTTTGCCAGTGCCACCCTGCTGGCTGATAACTACAGCCAAGTGACCGCTCACCGCGGCAGCTCCAAGAAAGCGCCTGAGAATACCTTGAGCGCCTTCCGCCAAGCCATTGCGGATAAAGCTGGATTCGCCGAACTAGACGTGCAAGAAACGTCCGACGGAGTCGTCATGCTCATGCATGATGACAGTGCTCAACGCACGACGGGAATCAACAAAAACATGTGGGAAGTCACCTCATCTGAGCTCAAATCTGCCAGTGCCGGCAATTGGTTCAGTCCAAAATTTAAAAGTGACCGCGTCCCTACCCTCGATGAAGTGATCGAGCTGGCCAAGGACCGGATCAAGCTAAACATAGAGCTGAAAAATAATGGGCACGGTGTACAACTTGCTCAGAAGACGGTTCAAATCATTGGCGCTCATGAGTTTGAAAAGCAATGCACGGTCACGTCCTTTGATTCCGGTTTACTTCACACCGTAAAGAAAATGAACCCTCGCATTAAAACGGGGCTTATTATAAGTCAGAAATCAGAAGCTTCCTCCCTTTGGGAAAGTCAAGATTACGACGTCGTCTCTGCGGCATACCCGCTAATCAACGATGAATTCATGCGAGAAGCCGCATCGCACAACAAAGAAGTTTACGCTTGGACGGTCAACGACAAACCGGTGATGAAGCGTATGCTTGCACTCGGTGTCACAAGCATTATTACAGATGCTCCCGATCAGCTCATTCGTTTAATGAACGTCCATAATTAACTTAACTTTTTGCAAAAATATAAAAGCATCGAATACTCGCGTATTACACGGGTAACGATGCTTTTGTTCGTTTATATGGAACCGCCGGCGCTCTCAATCACACGGCATGCTTGATCGTACACAGAGTCGTCAATGACTGCAGCCAGGATAATATCCAAGCCAACTGACTTCATATCTCCGTCTACGCTTAACATACCATCCGCCATTGCAGATTCAAAGCCGCGTCCAATCTCATTATTGAACCGATCCACCTGAACTTCGGCAGCTCTTAGCGCTTTAAGCTTGGCTGCCGCACCTTCGGCTTGCTCTGGAGAATGGAAATAAGCAAGGATTGCTTTTTCCGCCATGTTAATTCTCTTCCTGTCTATGATCCGCAGCTTTCGCCCGTTCTGCCGCCTCGAAATCGTCCCGATCGGCAACCTCAGCCGAAAATTCTACATCCTCGTTTTTGGCAACTGGTAAATGACTTTGCTTTTCTTGGTTTTGCTTCGCACTCATCGTTGAACCTCCTAAAAGCTATCATAGTAAAATCCAGTTTTTAGTTTGCCAAAACGAGTCTTTCTTATACAAAACAGCCTATTCCTTTATTTTCTCGAAAGAGGCATCATAGAGCCGAAACATCGTCTTGTAGCCCGATTCATCCAGTTTCACACCTACATCCAGCTTGCCAGTGATGAGCAGCGGCCCCGAAGTGTATCGAAGTTTGACATCATCCGGCACAAATACGATCATAATTTTATTCCAATAGGTTTCATCCCCATTATCAAAAGGGCATTCTGCTCCCGGTTTTGGAATCAACAGGAACCAATGTTTTTCAAAGGAGAGCACTTCACCCATGAAGCCTTTGATTTGCACGGTTTTACCACTCATATCCCAGAAGCGATCCGAGGGGGTATCCTGTTTGTCATTGTCAAAAAACTGATCCCAGTTTATTTCATTGGAAGCTGGTGACGGCTTTACGGTTTTGCTTGGTTCCGTGGCCGCAGGCTTCGGTTGCGGGCTGGAGGACGGCGCAGCATCTGTTTTGACATTCGTTGTATCAACTTGTGGAGGTGTGCTTTGCACAGCTTTAGGAGGCTCCGATGCTTTCGGAGTTGGAAGCGGTGTAGGCTGTGTTTCTGTAACGGTTGTTGTCGCCACAGGTTCTGCAGTAGGCTTTGGCGATTCGGACGGAACGGCTTTGTCCGGCGTAACAGATGGGAGTGGCTGTGCACTTACAGTTGGAAGTGGAGAAGGCACAGAGCTTTCGATCGTGGTCTGATCCATACTGCCGAACGTTTGACCTGCGGTGTCCATTTTCTTTTGACCGCATCCTGAAACGAGTATGACGACAGCCAAAACGGACGTAAATAGCATTTTTCTCAATTTCATCACCTCAGACTTCATGACTTGAATAATTGCAATGGATCTACACGATAGGCCTGCAATGCCGGGCCTGCTGAAGCAAGAATGCCAATTCCTAATGTTCCTGCGATTAACAACCATTCTCCCTGCATGAATTGAAAAGATTGCAACTGCAAACCTGTATATTCAAATACAGCTTCGCGGCTTAAATAACCGCCGAAATGGCCTGCCAGCATACCCAGAACAAGGCCTATCACCGTCAGCAATAATCCTTCTCCGATCAGCGAGGACCAAATGAATCCTTTGGGTTTTCCAATTAAACGCAGTAAAGCGACGTCTTTCTTCCGTTCATTCACGGCTGCGACAAGCGAAAGAAGGATGGTGCCTGCGGCAAGCAAAATGCAGATGATCGTTACAACCGTTAGCGCCCCGGTTCCTTTATCGATGACGTTCACAACATCAGCAACCGCTTTGCTTGTATAAATCGCTTGAACATTGTTTATTTGACCGTATTTCGTTTTGATCGATTGTGCACCGAGCAGCGTTTTCGGCTTGATCAGAATGGAGGTGACTTCCCGATGTTCGGCATCCTGCCCCTCATGCACAGCCCAAGCGTAATCCAATGTCGTAAAAACAGCTCGATCATCGGAAGTAAATAATGGCGGTAAGATACCAACTACGGTATATGTAAAATTATGATGATGCTCCTCTTCAGCGGAATCACCTTCGTGATCTTCGCCTTCCGCTTCTTCCAGCCCTTTAATCAAACCATGCGCGCCTTGGAATTTATCTCCGATATGAAGCCCTAGCGAGCTCGCAACGTGCGATCCGACAATGGTCTCGCCAAGCTTTCCGTACATTTTCCCTCCCGCCATCTGCTTCTCTGTTCCATAGCGGGAAGCAAAATAGCCGGGTTCAATCCCAACGATAGGAAATCCGTTATAGTTATCACCCGTCGTCATCGCATAGGCACGATCAACGGACTCATCCTTTTGAAGCTGGCTGAGCAGTGAAAACGGTACATTCCCTGTAGGAGCGCCTACATGATAATAAGTGTTCAAAGCAAGCTGCGTCGCGCTGCCTTTGGCACCGATCGTTACCTCGAAGGGACCGTAGCCCTTCTCAGCTCCCTGCTCAAGCCCTTCGCTGCAAAGCAGTAAAAACACAACCAAAGCTGCCGTAATCGTTACAGATAAAATGGTTAGCAGTGAGAGTGTTTTACGGTGAAGCATATTTCTCCAGACTAAAGCCACTAATCTCATACGGCATTTCTCCTCGATAGCTCATTAATTTCCCCGATATGAACACGTGCCGGGTACATTTCCGCCAAATGCAAATCATGAGTAACGGTAATGAGCGTGAGCTTCTCCGTCTCACAAATGCTCAGCAATAGCGACATGACCTCGCCAGCTGTTTCCCAGTCTAAACTGCCTGTAGGCTCATCGGCCAGCACAAGCTGCGGCTTAGTCAGGATGGCTCGGATAATGGCCGCTCTCTGCTGCTGTCCTCTCGATAGCTCATTCGGCATATGATGTTGGCGATCCTTCAAGCCGACTCTCTCAAACCAGTCGTCAAGCTGGTCTTTCGTCTGCTTCTTTGACCAGCTATCCGGGACAATGAGCTCGACGTTTTGTCTGGCGGTCAATGATGAAATCAAATGAAAATCTTGAAAAATATAACCGACATGCTCCGCACGGAAACGGTCTCTTTTACTTTGCGAAAACGTATGCAGCGGCAGGCCGTTCACACGGATTTCCCCTTCGTCCGGAACCATAACACCACTGAGCAAATGCAGCAGCGTGCTTTTACCGCTTCCGCTCGGGCCGAGCAAAGCAATGCGTTCCCCTTGCGCAATGCTCCACGAAGGAACACTTAGGATCTGCAGCTTTTGCCCATGCATCGTGAATGACTTTGAAATATTGTTCAACTCAATCATAGTTGTCCTCCAAATTCATAGGTCCAAGATAGGAAAAGAGGACAAGGGAAGCGTGATCCCCTGTCCTTTCTTTGCCATTACTTTTAGTTTTTCACGATGCGCTCGTTGAAGGAATCCCATGTCATCGTTTTGCCAGTCAGCTTATTGAATGCTTCCAGCGGCAGGTACAGCTTGCCATTGTCAACATTGCCAACAAGTGTGCTTTCACTGCCATTTTCCGTGATAGCTCCCGTTTCAACTTGTACGGATAACTTTTGGTTGTCTTTGGAAAGTGTAACGGATTTCGTTGCTTCGTCCCAAACCACTTGAATGTCTAATGCTTCAGCAAGCGATTTCGCTGTAAACAATGTTTTGTTATCGCGAGTTACTTTGAACAATGGGTACAAGTATTTATCTTGCAGTTCTTTTGTTGCTGCTGCCAGGTCAGCGCCAATTACTTTTGCACCGCTTTTGGCAATATCCGTATTATCGATGTCGCCTTTAACCAAAGAAGCGATCGGCCCGTATGCCCATACACCAACGTCTACAGCAGTATGTCCATGTCCCGTCCAGCCAATAGCTAAGCGTTTGGATACAACAGCGTTGTAACCTCCAGCGCGTCCATAAGAAGAGCCGTCACCTTTCAAGATCAAGGCAATTTCCTCGTCAGACAAATCTGTGAAACCAATGTTGTCAGCAACGATTTTACGAACGTCATCAGCTGTTTGAGCAGCTTTCAAAATCGCATCCAAATACTCGTAGGAGTGTTTCTCTTTATTAAACAAATCTACGTTCAATTCATACACATTGTTGATCCCCAAGGACAAACCGCCTGTTTCATGGTCAGCCGAGACAACAACGGAAGTATTCCCGTCTTTTTTCGCGAAATCAACCAATGTTTTGAATGTGGCATCCAGCTCCAGCATTTCTTGAACGTTAGCTGGCAGATCGTTCGCGTGGCCCGCGTGATCGATACGCCCTTGTTCAACCAATAGTACGAAACCATCTTTATTTTGGGATAAAATATCAAGTGCTTTTTGCGTCATTTGCGGCAAGCTTGGTGTGCTCGCATCGCGATCCAGTACGTATGGAATTTCGTTCATTGCGAAAAGTCCAAGCGCATGATCAGCTGTAGCTGGAATTGCATCTAATCCTGCTTTATCAAACGCTGTTTTGAAGCCTTTTGCTTCATAGTCAGGAATGATATTTTTGTCAGTACGTTTTCCTTTATCGTCTTTAGTTACAAAGTTCGTTTTACCGCCACCGAAAATAACATTTACTCCGCTAGCTAAGTATTGAGAAGCAATTGCGTTCTGGTTGCCGCGTTGACGAACGTGGGATGCCCATACCGCAGGCGTTGCTCCAGTAATATTGTCTGTGGATACAAGTCCTGTAGACTTGCCTTGTTTCATAGCTGCTTCGATAATGGAACCATAAGGCTTAGCAACATCGCCGTTGGAAACGCTGATCGCATTGTTGTAAGTTTTGTTGCCTGTCGAGAAGGCAGTTGCAGCTGCGGCGGAGTCAGTTACAGCACCGGATTCCGACGTGTAGGGACCTGCTTGCGAGTATGTAGTTGCTTTACCAACATAGTATCCGCCATCAAGCTCTAAGCGGTCTTTATTTAAAAACTTTTTGGAGTAGTATCTTGCTGCCGTCACTTCAGCCGGACCCATGCCGTCACCGATCAGCACGATCAGGTTTTTGGATTGCGGTTGCTCCGCTGGAACGGAAGTCGGAGTTGTTTCAGCAGCTGATGCTACGCCTGCTACGTTTAGAGCCAGTAAGGAAATTGCTAGACCGGAACCCATGATTTGTTTCAAGCTTTTTTTCAAGGTGTATTCCCTCCAAATATAAAGTATCTCACGTGATCTAGCATAACTTTCATAGATTAAGAGGAAGTTATCGTTACGTATTCGCTATGTAAAAGATTCCATATACTGTTAGCTGAATGTAAACAAGTTGTGAACGTGCACCCTGCAGCCAAACAAAAGAACACTCCACTTGGCCTTTTCAACAGATCAAAATCTGTGAAAACGTCAAGGGAGTGTTCATGGTTCTTATTGAAAAATATGAATTTAGTCGCCCAAGAAAGCTCTTTTCATACGTTCGAAAATCGATTGGTTCTGCTCATGCGTATGCTCACCGGTTTGTTTGCCGAATTGGCGCAGCAAATCCTTCTGATCTTCGCTCAAGTTCGTAGGCGTTACCACAATCACTTTCACGTGTTGGTCACCTTGACCAAAGCCGCGCAAGTGCGGAACCCCTTTTCCTTTTAAGCGGAAATACGTGTCGGTTTGTGTGCCAGCCGGAATTTTGAGCTTGACTTTCTCTGTCAGCGTCGGGATCTCGATCTCATCGCCAAGTGCCGCTTGCATAAAAGTAAGTGGTACTTCGCAATAGACATCATTGCCTTCACGCTCAAAGAATTCATGGGATTTCACGCGAATGACAACGTAAAGATCACCGGATGGGCCCCCACGAGTACCGCCTTCTCCTTCGCCTGATACGCGAAGTTGTGCGCCGTCGTCCACACCGGCTGGAATCTTGATGTGAATAGTGCGTTGTTTTTTCACTTTACCCGCGCCATGGCAGGTTCCGCATTTTTCTTTGATGATTTTACCGGAGCCATTACATTGCGTACATACGCGGCGATTCACAATGCGGCCGAATGCCGTATTTTGTACAACTTCTTGTTGACCGCTACCGTGACAGCCGCCGCAAGTTTCCGGCTTCGTTCCCGGCTTTGCGCCAGAACCGTTACACGTATCGCAATTTTCAGTTCGCGGAATATGAATATCGGTTTCTTTACCGAAAATCGCTTCCTTAAACTCAATGGTCATTGTGTATTGCAAATCATTTCCGCGCTGCGGCGCATTCGGGTTACGACGGTTACCGCCGCCACCGCCAAAGAACATATCAAAAATATCGCCAAAGCCGCCACTGAAGTCTTGGCCGCCCATCCCCTGGTTCGGATCAACGTGACCAAACTGGTCATATTGGGCTTTCTTCTGATTATCGCTAAGCACATCATAAGCGTCTTTTGCTTCTTTGAATTTATCTTCCGCATCGGCAGCTTTATTCACGTCAGGGTGATACTGACGCGCCATTTTACGGTAAGCCTTTTTGATGTCTTCTTGCGAAGCATCCTTGCCGACCCCAAGCACCTCGTAATAATCACGTTTACTCATTGTTCCACTCCCATGTTCAAGACTACAAACGGAAAGTCAAAGCCACGGGGAACCCCCTTGGCTTTGACTCATTCGTTTCTACACATCCAGCATTACTATAGGATATGTTTATTTTTTTTGTTCGTCAACCACTTCGTAGTCCGCGTCAACAACATTTTCTCTGCCTTTAGGAGCTTCGCCTGCACCTGCATCAGCTGCACCATCAGTTCCTTGCGCCGCAGAAGCTTGCTCATACAGCTTAACAGAAAGCTGTTGAATCACTTCAGTAAGCTCTGCTGTTGCCGCTTTGATCGTTTCGAGATCGTTGCCAGCTAGAGCAGTTGTTACTTTCTCTTTGGCAGCATTTGCTTTATCGATCTCGCCTTGGTCTACTTTGTCGCCAAGATCTTTGATCGTTTTGTCAACGGAGTATACAAGTTGATCGGCTTCGTTGCGAGCTTCTACAAGCTCTTTACGAGCGCGGTCTTCTTCAGCGTGAGCTTCCGCGTCTTTCACCATTTGTTCCACTTCCGCATCGCTTAAGCCGCTGGAAGAAGTGATCGTGATTTTTTGGCTTTTGCCTGTACCTTTATCCAGAGCGGACACGTTCACGATACCATTCGCATCGATATCGAAGCTAACTTCGATTTGTGGAACGCCGCGAGGAGCCGGAGGAATATCACCAAGCATGAAACGGCCCAGTGTTTTGTTGCCGCTAGCCATGGAGCGCTCACCTTGAAGCACGTGAATCTCTACGCTAGTTTGGTTATCTGCATAAGTGGAGTACACTTGTGATTTCGTTGTTGGGATCGTCGTGTTACGATCGATCATTTTCGTGAACACGCCGCCTGCTGTTTCGATACCAAGGGAAAGTGGTGTTACGTCCAGAAGAACAACGTCTTTTACTTCACCAGTCAATACACCAGCTTGAACTGCTGCGCCTAGAGCAACAACTTCATCCGGGTTAACGCCTTTGTGAGGCTCTTTACCTGTCAATTTTTTGATCGCTTCTACAACTGCAGGAATACGAGTGGATCCGCCGACAAGAACAACTTTGTCGATTTGGCTAGTGGAAAGCCCGGAATCTTGCAAAGCTTGACGAGTTGGTCCAAGCGTTCTTTCTACCAAGTGAGCGGAAAGTTCTTCGAACTTCGCACGAGTTAGGTTTAACTCCAAGTGCTGCGGTACGCCGTCAGCTACTGTGATGAACGGCAGGGAAACCGTTGTTGTCAGTACGCCGGAAAGCTCTTTTTTCGCTTTTTCAGCAGCATCTTTCAAACGTTGAACCGCTGCTTTATCTTTGCTAAGGTCAATGCCTTGCTCTTTTTTGAATTCAGCTACGAGGTAGTCAATGATGACTTGGTCAAAATCATCGCCCCCCAGTTTGTTGTCACCGCTTGTTGCTTTAACTTCGAAGAAGCCATCGCCCAATTCAAGGATGGACACGTCAAACGTACCGCCCCCAAGGTCATAAACCAGAATCGTTTGGTCTTCTGTTTTCTCTAAGCCGTATGCAAGCGCTGCAGCTGTCGGCTCGTTGACGATACGAAGTACTTCAAGACCAGCAATTTTACCAGCATCTTTCGTTGCTTGGCGTTGGCTGTCGTTGAAATAAGCTGGAACTGTGATAACCGCTTGTGTTACTGATTGGCCCAGGTAAGCTTCTGCGTCAGCTTTCAGCTTTTGAAGAATAATCGCTGAAATTTCTTGTGGCGTATAGTCTTTGCCATCGATGTGCTCTTTGTGGTTCGTACCGATGTGACGCTTGATAGAGCTGATTGTTTTGTCAGGATTTGTGATCGCTTGACGTTTCGCTGTTTCACCAACTACACGCTCGCCATCTTTCTTGAAACCAACAACGGACGGCGTCGTGCGGTTACCTTCCGGGTTAGGAATGACGACGGCTTCTCCGCCTTCCATAACAGCTACGCAAGAGTTTGTAGTACCTAAGTCAATACCAATTACTTTACTCATGTTAAAGCTTCCTCCTTTTGCTCCTAGGGAACATTTGAATAGATTCGATATTTTTATTTTTTAAAATGATAAGATCTAGACGCTAACTTTCACCATAGCTGGACGGATGACTTTATCTTTAAGGATGTAGCCTTTTTGAAGCTCCTCAACGACAATGCCTTCCTCATGCTCGTCAGATTCAACCTGCATAACAGCCTGGTGGAATTCCGGGTTGAACGGTTGACCAACGGCTTCGATCGGCTTCAGGCCTTCAGCCGTCAGCAGTTGATCCATGCCGCGATATGTCATATCCAAACCTTTCGCCAATGCGTCGAAATCCTTCGTCTCTTTGCTTGACGCTAACGCGCGATCGAAGTTATCTACAATCGGCAAAAGCTGCTCAATCAATTTAAGTGAAGCATATTTAGCAAAGTCTTCCTTCTCCGCTCTAGCGCGGCGGCGGAAGTTGTCGAAGTCCGCTTGAACGCGCAATAAACGCTGGTAGTTTTCTTCGGCTTGCACACGCGCCTTCTCTAATTCACTTGCCTCCGCAGAAGCATCAGCTTGAGTGTCTTGAGCTGCCGCATCTTCCTGGTTTTCTGCGGTTTGCTCGTTGTCGGCTGCGTATGTAGTGTTCACGTCTTGCTCATCTGTTTTGTTATCAGTACTCAATTGTCCTTCACCTCCTCAACATAATACAACAAAATTTCGTTATCGTCAGTTTGCCCAGCTTTACTCTTCTTCAAAAGGCTGCTTCATCTTAATCACGGTATGAATACGCAGTACAGCGGCAGCAACCTCTCCTGCGGCCTGCAATGCATGAATTTTCACATCTGCGGGGTCTACAATGCCGGCTTCGACGAAATCCGTCACCTGGCCGGTGTCGCAATCAATTCCGAGGCTATCGGTTTCCAGTGCGATCTGCGCCGCTTTCAGCTCTTCAACCTTCTCAAGCGGATTATAACCCGCGTTGACAACGATCTGAGCCAGCGGCTTACGCAGTGCTCCAGCCACAGCGGCTACACCGAATCCCTCCATGCCCTTCATCGTCTCGCGGACGCGCTCGAGATCATGCGCGACCGCCATCTCTGCGGCACCGCCTCCGGGCAAGTATCCGCCGCGCACGGCGGCTTGCACGGCCGAGGCGGCATCCTTGGCGATGCGCGAGCGCTCATGGGCCGCTTCGCGCGTCGCCGCACCGACGATCACGGTCACGTGCTGCTCACCGTGACCACCCGCTACGCGTACGCGCCCCAGGCGCTCGTCGTACGCGGCATAGCCCGCGCGGCCTAGCGCCGCGTCAAGCTCCGGCGCGCTCTTGCGCAGCGCCGTGCGACGCACCGGCCGAGCGCCGGTGTGCTCGCTCAGGTGCTGCAAGTCCCTGCGGGACAAGCGCTGCAGCACGATGATGCCATGGTCGGAGCAGAACTGCTCCGCCTCGGGATCAACCCCGCGGTCGGACGCGATGAGTCCGACCCCAAGCTCCAGCAGCGACGCAAGGTTGCTGCGGAAAAGCTCTCTCAGCTGCATATAGCGCTGGAAGCCTACCTCGGTGACCAGCGATTCCTCGCTGACCGCCTCAGGCTCCAAGGCATCATGCAGCACAAGAATGCGGGCATCTCGCCGCTCTTGGTCGAGATGCAGATTCATCGGCTTCTGGTTCAGCAGAATGCCGGTCCAGACCTCGCTGCTCGCCTCTTCATGGGCGATCACGCTGTCTGCGAAGCGGTACCCGTCTTCGCGAAGTTTCGCCTCGCCGACCGCTTCGGCGGCTTGAACGATGAGCCTCGCGATATCCGTCTGCTCTCGGCCTGCCGTGATCGCGATGCGTTTCAGCGCATTATCGCTTAACCCCGTGATCGCGCGGCTTCGGCGCTCCAAGCTTTCTACCGCCAGCTCGATGCCTTGCAGCATCCCGCTGACGACCTTGGCAACCGGTACGCCGCGCGTTACTTGCGCGACACCTTCCTGCACCAGCGCGCCGGCAAGAACCGTCGCTGTCGTCGTGCCGTCGCCAATTTGCCGCTGCTGGCTCCGCGCGACTTGAATCATCAATCTGGCCGCGGGATGGGAGACGTCCATTTTTTCTAAAATGGTGACTCCATCATTGGTGATGATGACATCTCCCTGTCCGCCAACCAGCATGGTGTCAAGCCCTTTAGGACCCAGTGTGCCCTCAACCGCGGAACAAATAGCCCTAACGGCTGCTGCATTATTAACTAATGTAGAGTAGCGTTCTTCGCCCTCGCTGTGTCCTGTCTTGATACCGCTCATTTGCCGTACCAACGTCCCAGCACGTCTTCCATTTGCTTCGATAAATGATTCATTAAACTAATGACCCTGCCGTATTCCATTCGCGTTGGCCCCAAGATGCCTATGGTACCCAGAGGCTGGCCGCCAATCGAATAGGAGGCCGTAATCAAACTGCAATTATTTATAGCTTCAATACTATTTTCAGCACCGATTTTGATCTCCATGCCTTCATTTGTCGGAGTAAACAATTTGATAAGTGTAGGTGCTTCTTCCAATAGATCAAAAATGCTTTTGACCTTGTCAACATCCTTAAATTCAGGTTGTGTCAGCATGTTGGTCATACCGCTAAGAAACACGCGATCCTTCTCATCACTTTGCAGCACACTTTCCACAACCGAAAGCAGCTCCTGGTAACCATTCACATATTTGCCCAGCTCGCTCGCGACTTCATTATAAAGTCGGGATTTAAACTGGATCAGCGGCACGTTCTGCAATTTGGCATTCAGAATATTGACAACCTTCTCGATGTCGGACATTCGAATACCATCAGGAATCGTAATCGTTTTGTTCTCCACATGCCCTGTATTCATGACAATAATGGCGACAGCAGTCGTCTCAGTAAGAGGGATGATCTGCAAATGCTTCAACGTCGTACTGAATACCTCAGGCCCGAGCACAATCGATGTATAATTCGTCAAGGAGGACAGTACACCGGCAACATGCTGGATAACACCTTCCATCTCTTGAATGCGCTGAGCAAAAGTGCCCTTCATTGAATTCAAATCATTCTCATGCAAAGTACCATGCTGGAGCAGATGATCGACATAGTAACGATAACCTTTGTGCGAGGGTATACGGCCTGCGGACGTATGCGGCTGCTCCAAGTAACCCATCTCTTCGAGATCGGACATTTCGTTACGAATCGTAGCCGGACTAAAACCGACATTGCCTCGTTTCGAAATACTTCTTGAACCAATTGGTTCTGCTGAACGAACATAATCATCTATGATAGCACTCAAAATCATGCGTTGCCGATCCGTCAACATCAAGTACCCCTCCTCTTCACAATCGCTCTATGATCACTTTCGTTAGCACTCGTATTTAGTGAGTGCTAAATCCTAATACAAAAATAACAGACCCTAAGGTCTGTTGTCAAGTCAATCCAATCGTTTGAGTACGGCGATTTCATCGCAGCAATACTGTTTTTTGCAATGCACACAATCTTTCCAAACCTTCTCCGGAAAAATCTCTTTTGGTACAAGGGTAAAACCATTTTTTTGAAAAAAAGCAACTTCATACGTAAGCGCCATTACTTTCACAATGCCTTGGCTTCTTGCTTCTTCAACCAGGAAATCAACAAGCTTGCCGCCAATTCCTTGCCCTTTGAAGCCTGGCGTCATCCCTAGCGAGCGAATCTCGACAAGATCGGGTCCAAGCCTTGTAAGGGAGCCGCAGCCTATTAATGTACCATCATGCTCAGCAACGACGAAAGAGTCGATTTGCTCCTCCAGCATTTCCTTGGTACGCGGCAGCATAATGCCCTGTTTCGCATAGCCTTGTATAATTTCATAAAGCTTATCGATATCGATGATCGATGCTTTCCTAACGGACACTGTAGTTGATGAATTCACTGTCATCCCACCAATCGCAACAAAAATGCACAAAACCCACGCTAGCGTCCTCACAGCCTAACCGCTGCAACGCTTGTGGATTCATGTATAAATATACAACATACCGTATATTTGCACAAGGGATTTTTTGCCCGACTCCGGGTCAAATTCAAGAAAAGCCTAAGTTAAGAAGGAAGCAAACACTTCATTGCCCAGCAGAATGCCGTGTTTGGACAATCGATACCCGTCCGGCGTTCGCTCCAGCAATTTTTTCTGTTCCCAGCCTTTAATGGTATCTCCGAAATGCGCTTCAATCGTGTCTCCAAACTGATCTTGGAAATCGGCATTCCGCACGCCTTCCAACAGACGCAAGCCGACCATCATGAAATCTTCCATGGCTTCCTGCCGCGTAACTTCAAATTGCTCCATGATCGGCAATCCTGTTTTTGTCGCATCAATGTAAGGCTGAATCCCTTTTACATTCACATGACGCTGCCTGTTCATATAGCCATGCGCCCCTGCGCCAAGCCCATAATAAGATCGGTTACGCCAATACATCGTATTGTGCCTGCTTTCCCGCCCTGGCTTCGCAAAGTTGCTAATTTCATATTGCTTGTAACCCGCAGCTTCCAAACGCTTCATAATGAGCTCATACATATCGACCTCTTCATCTTCACTTGGCAGCGGCAGCTGATTTTTGTTGAACAACGTATGGAACAACGTATTTTCTTCCACTTTTAAACTGTAGATGGAGTAATGCTGCAAATCGAGCGATAAAGCTTCATCCAAAGTCGCCTGCATAATCTCGACGGTTTGTTTCGGCAGACCAAACATTAAGTCGATGGACAAATTGTCAAAGCCAAGCTTTTTGGCATTCTCAATGCTTCTATGCACATCATCTGTATTATGAATACGGCCAATTGCGGAAAGCAGATCATTGTTAAATGACTGTACGCCAAAACTTATACGATTGACGCCGCCTTCTTTCATAACCGCAAGCTTATCTTCATCCGTCGTTCCCGGATTGGCTTCCATGGAAAATTCGACTTCCGCCGCGTCAGCCGGAAAATACGTGCGGACCATCCGCAAAAACCGTTCCATTTGATCAGGAAGCAAGACAGTCGGTGTTCCTCCGCCTACGAAAATTGTTTCTACTTTAGCCGGCGGGTTATTTTTTACGGTAAGCTCCATTTCACGTTCCAGCGCATCTAAATACTCCATAACAGGCTGGCCTTTGAGCACATAGGAGTTAAAATCGCAATAATGGCATTTATTTGTGCAAAACGGGATATGAATGTACACAGCAGTTGGAGCTGCATAAGTAACTAACATAAGGGTATTTCCTTTCTATCCTGGACAGCCAAATTCGTCGTCCTTGTGGACGAGCGCGTTTGTCTAGGTTATCAACTGATAAGAAGCCAAGGGACAGAGTACTCTGCCACCCCAGCTTCTTATTCACTGCAAACTATTCGTCTATTTTAAGTACAGCCATGAACGCCTCTTGCGGCACTTCCACGCTGCCGACCTGCTTCATGCGCTTTTTACCTTCTTTTTGCTTGTCGAGCAACTTCCGTTTACGCGAAATGTCACCGCCGTAACACTTGGCAAGGACGTTCTTCCGCATGGCTTTAACGGTTTCACGGGCTACGATCTTTTGTCCGATTGCCGCTTGAATCGGCACCTCGAACATTTGGCGAGGAATCAAATCTTTCAGTTTGTCACAGATGATTTTGCCGCGGTTATATGCGGTGTCACGGTGAACAATGAAAGAGAGCGCATCGACCTGCTCGGAATTGAGCAAAATGTCCATTTTTACGAGATTCGACTTCTTGTATCCGGACAATTCGTAATCAAAGGACGCATAACCTTTGGTTCTGGACTTCAACATATCGAAGAAGTCATAAACGATCTCGGACAATGGGATGTCGTAAGTTAACGTGACGCGGTTCGAATCCAAGTACTCCATATTCAAGTATTCGCCGCGTTTGCCTTGACATAGCTCCATGATCGTACCTACATAATCATTCGGCACAATGACGGAAGCTTTCACGTATGGCTCTTCAACGAAATCGATACGCTGCGGATCCGGATAGTTCGACGGGTTATCAATGTCCATCACATCGCCATTCGTTAACGTGATGCGGTAGATAACGCTTGGCGCCGTCGTAATTAACGGAATGTTGAACTCACGTTCAATACGTTCCTGAATGATTTCCATGTGCAGCAGTCCCAAGAAACCGCAGCGGAAGCCAAATCCTAGCGCCGTCGACGTTTCAGGTTCGAAACGGAGTGATGCGTCATTGAGCTCCAATTTCTGCAGAGCTTCACGCAAATCATTGTAATCCGTTGTTTCGATTGGATACAAGCCACAGAAAACCATCGGATTAATCCGTCGATAACCTGGCAGCGGCTCTGGCGCTTGACGATCCGCTTCGGTTACCGTGTCCCCGACGCGCGTATCTCCGACATTTTTGATACCGGCAACGATAAAACCAACATCTCCGACTTCCAGCGATGGAACCGAGGACATTCTTGGCTTGAATGCGCCAACCTCGATGACTTCGAACGTTTTGTTGGTCGCCATCATCTTGATTTTGGAGCCTGCTTTGATAGATCCGTCTACAACACGCACATAAACAATAACACCTTTGTACGCGTCATAATGAGAGTCGAAAATCAACGCTTTAAGCGGATTGTCAGGATTGCCTTGTGGTGCCGGCACCTTCTGGCAAACTTGCTCGATGATTTCCTTAATGCCTATGCCTGCTTTCGCAGAAGCGAGCACCGCATCGCTGGCATCAAGCCCGATCACGTCTTCGACTTCCTGCTTCACTTTATCCGGATCAGCGCTTGGCAAATCGATTTTATTAATAACAGGTAAAATTTCCAAGTTATTTTCAAGCGCCAGATACACGTTAGCCAGCGTTTGAGCTTCAATTCCCTGTGCAGCGTCCACGACCAGCAATGCGCCTTCGCAAGCCGCAAGGCTTCGGGATACTTCATAAGTAAAGTCGACGTGTCCTGGTGTATCAATCAGATTAAGGATATAATCAATGCCGTCATCCGCCCGGTAATTCAGTCTTACCGCTTGCAGCTTGATTGTAATCCCGCGTTCCCGCTCCAGATCCATTTGGTCAAGTACTTGCTCCTGCATCTCACGGGTCGACAGCGCACCTGTATATTCCAAGATGCGGTCAGCAAGTGTTGATTTGCCGTGATCGATATGAGCGATGATTGAAAAGTTTCGAATTCTTGATTGTCTTTCGCGAATGTCAGTCATGCTAACGTAATAACCCCCACAACATGCAAATAATTTTCATTATAGCAGTTGTGGGAAGTTGCAGCAATGTACACCCTCATCCTTTGCCCAATATAGCGTCAAAGATCGACACAAACAGCTTAATTCCATGATGCGATGCGATTTGCAGCAGGTCTCCGAGTTTATTTCCCACATGATTCAGAGAGTTGTCGTGGTCGGCTACGGGATCTGCTTGCTTTTCGGTTTCAGGTTTCGCGGTTGAACCTGCATTTGTTTTAGCGCCAGCGTCACCTTTTGGGGTTGGGGATGTGGTTGCCTTGCCGGCACTCGCAGCTGCAACTGTCCCCTTCCCAGTTGGCTTCACCGGCTCTTGTGCGGCGGCTTTCGCAGAAGGCTGAGGACCTTGAATTCGTTCCATCCCGCTGGACGCTAAGCTGACACCGAATAAAATGCAGAACAGCAGCAGCAATCCGAACAAGCTCACCTTGATATAAAAGTGCCTCAGCTTCATGAGAAAGCCTCCTTTAAATTTCATAATGTTGCTCTAAGCTTCTTCATCCCTCAAATTGCTTAGGATTGCTTAGGACTTGCCGCCGGAGCGTCAACTTTCTTCGCATTCAAAATCACTTCTGAAATGGCATCAGCCAGCCAATCCGTTGTTCGGTAGCACTCCTCCAATGAATTGTAGGGACCGCCTACCTCAATCAATATGTTGTTTGGCGAAAAGTTCTGATTATATAAGCCATTGCCTTCACTAGCTTCCTTCGCATGGATCCCTTTGGAGATCCCAGGATGTTTGGCTTCCAACACTTGATGAATCTTATTGGCGAACTCCTCATTTTTTTTCCAATTTGGATTTTTTCCGCCGATAATGAAATACACCTGTGCGTAATCCTTGCCGTCAATCGTAACGGTTGTTTTATTGCGAGCCGCGGAATCGCGGTGCAGATCGAAATAATACTGTAAATCCGGATGCTGGGCGGATGCTTCTTGCAATGTTTTTAAGGAATATTTATAAGAATATGGATATTCGAAATTTTTAACCGTACTAGGATAAATCGTTTGTGAATGGACTGCGCCAATTCCATCTTTTTCCAAGTTCTGCGCCAGCCGTTGGCCAACGGAAATGATGTTGACTTTATCGCTGTAAGCTTTATCCGGATCCGTAACTCCCTTGAGCTCAGGCAGGAAAGATTCATTGCTATGCGTTTGGTAAATGAAAGCTACGTTGTCACCTGCTGATTTGGGCGGCTGGCCTGTTTGGCTAACAACTGGCGTTGTAGTACCCGTTGGCGTGGGTTCGGGCGTCGGGCTCGGAGGATTCTTGGCCTCGGCTTCCAGATCCGTAGAGACGGGATTGTAATCAACAGGATCGCTCGGGTTCGCTTCGCTTCCTTTGACCAGGACGGTAGACTTGTTGGCATCCATACCTGGAACTTCGCTAGCTACCAAACTTTTCGGGTCGCTTGGATTAATGTCCGTCAGGAACTGGAAAGCAAAATGAAAGACATTATGCTGGGAGAACGTAAATTTCTTCTGGTCTTTATTTAGATGAGGCACTTCCATGCCAAGCATATCGATAAAAAACTGATTCGTGACAGATGCGGCTAAACTTTTCATCGACGAAACCGGCGAGGTCGTTATGACTTTATTCTGCAGATAGCCCCCTACGCCAACTAAAACAAAAATGGCTAATGTTGCTGCGCTTAGAATAAAGAACGTTTTTCCGACGGAACTGGCGCTCTGAAAGGTTTTTCGAACGTGGCTGAGATTGAGAGTGGCTGAAGTCCATTTCATAGTCTGATTCCTCCTAAACTATCTTAATTCAATCTATGAAACGAGCCCCGTCGATAGAACCCGAAACGATAGAATTTTTTGATAGAAGGAGATAACAGCATTACTTGCACACTTGGCGAAAGGAAAGGGGTAAGCTCATACAAGCGTTAAGATGATCAACGAAACGATACGCCTTTGAGGAACTACAGGCTGCTATTCTAGCAAATTCAGCCCGTCGCCGCGTTCATGCGGAACTACAGGCTCTTATTTAACCGCCAAACCCGTTTTCTTCAAGAAAACGGACAAATAGCAGCCCACAGTTCCCCTCCGCGCAAAAAAGAGCCTATTTCGATGAAATAGCGCTCTGTAGTTCCCCTCCCTGGCCAGGGTGAAACCGCTCAAGCCATAGCAGCAATTCTCATGGGGTGGAGTACTTAAATAATAAAAAAGAACCCCATCTGGGGTTCTTAAATGTTCCATATTGAGTTAAGCCAGGGACTCGAAATCAAATGATCCTTTGGCTACGATTGTTACCCCGCTTGGTTTGTTAAGAACCGTGGGGCCATTATATAGTTTAGTCTTATCGGTAGCTTTGTGGGCATGTTTGGCGGTTAGTCGGTTACGAACTTTCTTCATGTGCTTCAGCATAGAGAATCCTTCCTTTCACAATGGATTTGAGTGAAGACACGAGCTTCGCGTTTCTTTCCGATAACTCCATCATAACTTGATGGTGATTGCGCTGCGGAATATCCGCTCTTGTTTTGAAATGTATGGAAGAAACGATGGTTGGATGCAGCTTTACGCAATATATATATTCAAACTCGCCGTCTTCTTTATCCTTGGCTCGCCCGAGGTAGATGTTTGTATCTTTGCCGCGGTAACATTCCGCCAGGTAACTGGTAGGATCATTCACATGAAAGCTGTGATTGTTGCTGACCTGTCCCGCGCGGCCAAACTGTTGTAAAGTAACTCCGTCATCAAGAAGCTCAAACAACGTTGCAGCCGTCACTTCTTGAAGCTCGATTATACCACAATTGGTATCAAATGTCTTATGGAATTTGTCTAGAACACGGTCATAATCCACGTTTGAGACACTCAGCGAGTCCAGCGCATCAAAGAGGAAACTGCGAATGGCATCATTTTTTTTCATATCGGATGGTTTCATACGTTTCTTATGTGAAGCAATGCTGCTTTTTATTGGATAAAGATGAGGACCTGCTAATTCTCCAATCTCTTGATTCGTTTGCGTGTCATCAACCCGCAGAGGGTTATAGCCTTCGAGGTATTCAGGCAGTTCACCGCCGCTCGACATCACAATAAAAGTTCTGCTGTGCCCTAGCTCACCAATGCATAGACCGATGAGTACCAAGAGATTGGCATAAGTCACCCTGTGCTGCATGTCCTCGCGACCCAGAATCAGCAATGCAAAATCCGTATCTTCAATATGCTTTTTGAGCATCTTTAATTTATGCTGCGATGCCGTCAGGACACCTTGGTTAATGACGGTGACATCAGCCGTCGAAGCTAGCTGCGATTGATAGAATTCCGCCCAAAGCAGACTTGCAGGCGAACAACCAATAAACATTTTAGGTTTCATTTGATTCTCAATCCTAACTCTTTCAACATTCGTTTCACGGTGTAAGTGGCCGGTCCCAGTCCCGCCATCAAGCCGGATGGATGATTGGCTTTATAAGTAAGCGGTGTCAATCCCAAGAGGTCCGTGGCAATATGAAAGTCTTCTTTTTCCGGGATGAGGAAATAAGTTCTTTCTAAGCCGATTTGCCCAATGAATAATCCAAGCTCCAGGATCACATTATCGCGGACGGTACTGACAACTGAATCTCTCAAAAGCGTTAAATCATTTGGTTGAAAGACAAAGATAGCGAAATCACTTGCTTGAGCCTGCTTAATTAGCGGGGCTAACGTTGTATGTGAAGGCGGGAATAGTAACTGGCTCCAAACCGTGACATCACAGGAAAAATGGAGATTTGACTGCAATGCCTCTGCTACGTCAATACTTTCAGCAGACGACCCAATGAATAGTTTTGCCAGCTGTGTGCTGCTCACAGTACCACTTCCTTATTTTATAGTGATTGTCTGTTACTTCGACACCTGCCATCTTTTTCCTTCCAGATCGTCCTAACAATGGGCAAAAGAAAGAACTGTTCCACGAAATCGCAGACACAGTTCCGATATGTTCAGTGCGTATAAGCCGCTACATTCTCAACGCCAACGGCGTCGTGCAGTGCAGCATTCAAACCGCTGGCAATAATATTGGCGATGTCCTCGATAAACTGATCAATTTCCTTCGGAGTGACTAATAAATCGTGGCCGACTGGGTTTAGCACTTCTTTGACGAGCTGAAGACGCTCCTCTTCATGTATATTGTCCAGCAGCCCAAGTATTTGTCCCGTATTGGCCGTCTGTTCGCTAAAATGCTTTTGCATGAGGTCGAAGGCGTTATTGACAATGGTCGAAGCATAAACAACCGTCGGCACGCCTATAGCCACTACAGGTATGCCGAGATTCTCCTTTGTTAACCCTTTGCGCTTATTGCCGATACCAGAGCCCGGATGAATACCCGTATCGGCAATTTGGATGGTCGTATTTACCCGATCGAGCGATCTGGAAGCCAATGCATCGATGGCAATGATGAAATCAGGTTTTGATTTTTCAACAATCCCGAGCACGATATCACTGCTTTCAATCCCCGTTGTCCCAAGCACCCCGGGAGCTACCGCACTGACGGGGCGATAACCTGGACTCACATCTTCCGGCATCAGTTCAAAGTAGTGGCGTGTCACCATGATATTGTCTACTACGAGTGGTCCGAGCGCATCCGGCGTCACGTTGGAGTTGCCGAGCCCGATAATCAGCGCTTTGGCATTCTGGGGAATCCCTATGTCCCGCAAAAATTGCTCGAATTCTTGGGCCAGCTTCGTAGCTACACGGTCCTGCAATTGGCTGTCTTTTTCGCGTAGTGCAGGAACTTCTATCGTTATATAATGACCAAGGAGTTTGCCAAGGGCTTTGGAGCCTTCTTCATTTTTTACGTTAATTTTGGTAACGCGTATGCCATTTTCACGAGTCGACTCCTGTTCAATACCAGGTATCGGCTGCCCTTGATTCGCTGCATGAGCCATATCCCTTGCATCCAGCGCAAGATCCGTATGGGTGGTAAAAGAGCTTAAGTCCATGGAAGTTCCCCTTTCTGAGGTGCTTTGCATCTCTTAGTGTGTGACGAATATGAGGCTGTTATGCAAATGGAATAGCCACTGAAAACCTATTGACAGGTCTTGCATTTTCAATAGTTGCATGGTAGAATACTTAAAGTTGTCAGCAAACATACAAATGTAACGTTGAACCGTGTTTTGTAAGTAGGAGGTGAATTTCATGCCAAACATTAAATCCGCTATTAAACGAGTAAAAGTTAGCGAAAAGCGCCGTCTTCGTAACGCTTCCCAAAAGTCCGCTCTGCGTACTGCTGTGAAAGCTTTCGAAACAGCTGTAAGCCCAGAAGCTCTAATTAACGCTTCCAAGAAGTTAGATAAAGCAGCTTCTAAAGGTTTAATCCATAAAAATGCCGCTAACCGCAAGAAGTCCCGTCTGGCTAAAAAGCTGAACGCTCTTACGGCCCAAGCGTAATACAGGACATAAAGCAAAAGTCCAGTTCTCTTCCGAGAATTGGGCTTTTTTCCGTTTAACAAAAAACCTCCTTAGGCAGCCAGCCTAAGAAGGAACATTTCTAACCCTAGCACTTTATCAATTTTCCCGGTCTTCATCTGGAAATCAAGATCTGCCAGTTGGGACATGATATCGCTCAGTTTCTCAATATTGTATTTCCGCGCTTGACCTTCAGCCACCTTCACCGCGAACGGGTGCAGCCCGATCTGAGAAGCCATTTGCTGCTGAGAGTAGCCTTGCTTGCTAAGCTCTTTGACCTGCAGCATAATGCGGAACTGCCTGGCAATAAGCGCAGCTATTTTGATCGGCTCTTCCCGTTGTTTCAGCAACTCTTCTAAAATAACAAAGGCACGTTCCAGCCTCACGTTCACAATGTCTTCAATTAGTATAAAAACGTTCTGCTCCGTGCTTCGAGCGACAAGCTGATCAATTACATCTGTGGTTGCCTCGCTCCCAGCCCCCACATATAAAGAGATTTTCTCGATTTCTGCGGACAGCGATTGCAAATTACCGCCTGTATAGAGAATCAGTTGGTCCGTAGCTTCCCCGGTAAACGAGAACCCCCGCTGACGCGCTCTAGCAGCGACCCATTGCTGTAGCTCCTCTGGGCTTAGGGATAAGAAGGGCACGGCCGCTTCCATGTCTTTGAGCGCTTTGACGATTTTTTTGCGCTCGTCCAATTTATCCGCGTCTACAGTAAACACAACGACAGTGTGCTCGGCGGGCGATTTTAAATAGTCGGTTAAACGGTCTAAGTGATGCTCAATTTTCGTGCTTTCCTTGGCTCCTGTAAAAAACAGCGCGTTTTTGGCGATGACAAGCTTCTTAGGCACCATGAATGGAAGCGTCTCCGCATCTTCAAGTACGGATGAAAGCGAGATTTCGCTTAAATCGAATTTACTCACAGCAAATTCCTTATGCTCCGGCTCAATAAGTGAATCTGTTAACACCTGAATAAACTCTCTCATTTTATATTTCTCGGGACCGTAGCACAAATACACGGGTGCTTGCCGCCCTGCTTGTATATCTTTCAAAGCTCTCTTTGCGTCCATAGCTGGCGTCCACTCCTCGCCTTCATTTTACCAACAACAAAGGGATTACGTCAAAGTCCTTCGACCTTGAAGTAATCCCTTTGTCTGTCTATTTAAACACCGGTTAAAGGCTCTAGAAACCTTAGACCGTGTGGGCGAACCCTTAGCATACCTTCGCTTCCCTTTTGTATAACATACGCAAGAGCCCCTCTAATGGTGCGCTGATTTTGAGCTTTTTACGGTGATACTTCCGTTTTGAGCTTCACATCGACGCGAATGGTATGCAGGGTGCCCCCGCTTTGCACTTGATAAAATAATTTGTCATCCTTGGACCACTCGACCAATGTGATCTGATCCTCCGGCTTCCACACTTGCTTGGACTCGAAAATAATCTCCAAAGTTTCACTATTACGGATCACGACGTGATGATCTTCAACGGCCGCCGTTAATGCCCCTGTCGCTGACTTCATAAAATTATCCGTGACCGGTACAGTCATCGCATACATGCCAGGCCCCGCATCTCTCTCTATCCCTTTTTTTGCAGATGGGGTAGGCGAAGAAGTTGGTGATGGCTGTATGGTTGCTGCCTTCTGATCATTATCAGCTTTAGCGGGCGCAACTGGCGCCGGATTCGGACTCACTTGATTCTGATCTACAGATTTCTGCTCATTTCCGCCAGTTGTACCTGAATCTTTCATACGTGCAGGCTCCGAAGTTGAAGGGACCGTAGGCGTTGTATCCTTGGAGTCCACGGATGTTGACGGACTAATCGTACCCGGCTTTTCCAGTGGTGCATTCGTTGTAGCCTGCGGCTCCACGACATTGGACCCCGTAGATGGTGACTCCTGCCCCACTGCCGTTGTAGAACCAGAAACAGCATCGCTTGGTGCCGGTGACTCAGCAGCGCCAGAATTACCTGAACCTTTCATCTGATCCTGGGCTTCTCGATTCATCTTCAGCTCTGGGGCAGCTTCCTTCTGGCCAACCTCTTGCTTAGATGCTGCCATTGGCAGTAAATCATCGGCATTATCCATCACAGGATGGTTCATGTTAAAAGCAAAGAATCCAATAATGAGACCCGCGGCAACGACGCCACTTGCAAATTTCCAAGAGAACTGCGATCCTAATCGGCGTGTCCAAGGGAGTTTCTTGCGCTGTCCTTGCTCGATATGGCTAACTTCTGCGTTGAAGACAGCTGCCTTGTCGGTAATGGACGCCGCGGCTTCTTTATCTATCTCTTCTAGCTGCGGCAGAATGGCATCGACCAAGCTGTATGGAGGGACAACCTTCGGTAATTGGGCGAGTTCACCCGACAATCTTTGTAAACGTTCAAACACTTGTACACAGTCTAGACAATAGGCTAAATGAGCATGGAGCTCATCTTCCTCTTGCGAGTTCAAATCTCCATCCAGCTGCCTTTGCATAAGTTCCATCACCTCTTGACAATTCATCCCCGAACACCTCCTTTCTGATAATCTTGGAGCAACAATTGTAACTGCTGTCTAGCTCGAAATAAGTAAGACTTCACCGTATTCAGCGGCAAATTTAAAGATTCGGCAATTTCATGATACGAAAAGTCCTGCAAATATCGTAGAACAACAACAGACCGATGGTGCTCGGGAAGCTTATCTATTGCTTCTCGAATGTCTTTGGCTAAATAGCCAGACATAATTTCATATTCAACATTTTGCTCTGCAGTAAACGTCATATCATGCTCATCAATAGAAACCGTAGGTTTCGCCTTGCGAAATTTATCGATGCAGATGTTCGTTACAATCCGCTGCACCCACGTCTTAAACAACGCTTTTTCTTCGTATGAGTTAATTTTGGTATAAATCCGAAGGAGCGCCTCCTGTGAAGCATCAAGGGCATCTTGTTCATTATTCAAAATATAATAAGCGGTTCGATAGACGTGAGACTCAATTTCTCGCAATAGGGTAATGAGTGCATCACGATCACCGGCCTGAGCTCTTTTAACCAGTTCGGGTGCTACCACTGGGATCCCTCCCTCTTGCAATCTTACAGACGCAGCAACGTCTCATAATGTTGCAATATTTTTAGAATAAAAAATATAAAGGCTGTTTGCAACTTCCAGAATAACAAACTTTCGTGAATAAATACACATCTTAGACGTGAAAGAAGCGTGTTAGTTTAATCCATTTGGATGAATTTGTTCAATTCTCCTTTCTGATTTCGGTCAAATTACTCTTCATTCTAAACCTTTTCCATCGTTCGGAAAGTACTATGTTTGCGTAGTACCTTGCAAAAAACCGTTTATTTCTGACTAAAGTGGTAAATATTACAGAGAAGTTACTTACAAGCGGAGGGCTTGCCGTGTTCAAACAATTATTCGGTAGAAGACGCATGTCTCACAGCAGCATAACGAACGCTCAAGCAAAACCATTATCAACAGATCAAACAAAAGTCATGCTACCAACGCTGCCAGATAACTTGAATACCATTAGAATGCTGCTGCATCAACCTAGCGACCTCATTATCAGACAGTTTACGGTTGGTCAGGAAGAGTATCCTTGTGCAATCGTCTGCATTGATGGCCTTGTAGATACAACGCTTGTAAACGAACAGCTCATTAATCCGATGCTTCATTCCGCCATTCAACCTGTAAGCTCAGCCCTTGAACTTTTAAACATCTTAACGCAGCAAATTTTAACTAGCTTCGAAATCGAGACCGGTGATCTTCTAGATGAGGCACTCTTAGAAATCCTTTCCGGAAACACATTGATTTTACTGGATAATTTATCTCAATACATTATTGTTACGAGCAGCGGCTGGAAATCCCGGGCCATCGAGGAACCGCAGACGGAATCCATCATTCGCGGACCGCGGATCGGTTTCACCGAAGATTTGCGAACAAATACCGCGATGCTTAGAAGACGGATAAAGGAAACGAATCTTGTTTTTGACACTTATCAAATCGGCCGAAGAGCTAGAAGAAAAGTCATTGTCACGTATATTACCGATATCGTCCATCCAGATCTAGTCAAGGAAGTTGTGCGGCGCATCAATAGTATTGATATGGACGATATTGAAGGTTCCGGCTATTTGGAGCAATGGATCACAGATAGCTTTCTGAGCCCATTCCCTGTCATTTTGAATACTGAACGTCCTGACAAAGTTTCCGGGGCTCTCCTCCAAGGACGCGTCGCCATTCTAGTTGACGGTGACCCATTTTCGCTCATTTTGCCGATTACGTTTTCCTCCAGTCTGCAATCGCCTGAGGATTATTATCAAAACTGGCTGATTTCTACGCTCACTCGGATTCTGCGGCTCATATCAGCCTTCATTGCCACTTTCCTGCCTGCGCTCTATATTGCATTGCTTGAATTTCATCATGGGATGATTCCTTCCAAGCTTGCTTTTTCTATCGCCGGGGCGCGGGAAGGTGTACCGTTTCCAGCTGTTATTGAAGCATTCGTTATGGAATTCACGTTGGAGCTGCTTCGAGAAGCAGGTCTCCGTCTGCCTAAGCCCATTGGGCAAACAATTGGGATTGTAGGAGGTTTAGTTATTGGAGAATCCGCGGTAGCCGCCGGTATGGTAAGTCCAGTTATGGTTATCGTCGTAGCCGTCACTGCCATTGCCTCTTTCTCCCTGCCCTCCTACTCATTTGCCATTTCCTTGCGCGTCATGCGGTTCGGCATCATGCTGTTCGCGGCATTCCTTGGATTGTATGGTATCATTCTGGCTTATATCATGATCAACATCCATATCGTTAATCTAAAAAGCTTTGGAATCCCATACTCCACACCGTTTGCGCCTTTATTCATTCGCGACTGGAAAGATCTCGTCTTGCGTGCGCCTCTTCATTTCTTGAGGAAACGGCCGCAAATGCTTCAAACCAAGAATGACAACAGAATGAAACCGAGGAGAAATAAAGAATGAAATCTTTTGAATACGGGGATAAAGAGATCAGCTTTTTAGATATTTCAATTACTGTGACTTCGATGATTATAGGGGTTGGCATCCTTATACTTCCACGGGAGTTAGCAAAAACCGTCAATGGCTCGGACGGTTGGATATCTATGGTCACTGCAGGCATAATTGCCATTGGAATCGCTTGGTCACTCGCCAAAATTGCGACGCATTTCAGCACCCAAGGCTACTACGTCTATGCTTCCGCGGCGATTACAAAACCTCTTGCCTTCGCTGCCGTATTATTGCTATCGCTTTATTTTCTTTCCTTTTGCGCTTATGAAGTTAGGGCTATCGCCAATATAGCTAAACAATATTTATTTGAAACAACGCCTGTAGAGGTCATCGCCTTTGCTTTCTTAATGGTAAACGTGTATGCCGTTAGCGGTAGCCGCGTAGGTCTAATTCGGTTAAATATTTTATTTATCCCGATCGTACTCTTAGTCGCGGTGCTCGTTCTTCTATTTAGCCTTGGTATGGTCGATCTAAAAGAGCTAAAACCTTTTTTCACTACGAACTGGAAATCGTTAGCCTCTGCCACGAAAACAACCGCTTTTTCGCTTTTGGGTTTTGAAGTCATCCTGTTCTATATTACAATGATGAACCGGCCGAAAGATGCTCCAAAAGCTGTGGCTATCGGTGTTTTTATCCCTCTCGTGTTATATACGGCCATCTATCTTGTCTGTGTTGGGGTTTTTTCTCAACTCGCACTGCCGGAGATCACTTATCCTGCCGTAGAGCTTGCTAAGGAAATGCAGATACCTGGTGAATTCTTTGAACGGTTTGAATCCATTTTTTTTACGATTTGGATCATGGCTGTATTTACGACAACGGTAATGGCCTATGATTGTACGATTTATGGACTTCGGTCTTTGTTCCCCAAACCTAAGTACAAAACATGGGTATTTGTCCTCAGCCCGATCATTTACTTAATGTGCATGTATCCGAAAAATTTATCTGATTTTAGTAAAATAAGCACCTTCATCAGTTACGAAGGAATCGTGGTGAGCATTCTGTTTCCAATTCTCATTCATACGGTTGCCAAGCTTCGAGGGGTGAAGAGCGATGCTTCCTAGAAAAATTCTTTGCACGCTATGTCTCGGTTGTACATTGTCACTTCTGACAGGATGCTGGGACCGTGTGGAAATTAATCAACGCGGCTTCGTTGTTGGCGTCGCCATCGACAAACCGGAAGGGGGTAACGGTAAAAACATATACAAAGGCACCTATCAAATGATCGTGCCAGGAGGTCTAAAACAAAGTAGCGGCAGTACTACTGGACAAGGCAACAGCATGAATCCCCATGCCGGACAGGCTTATTTCAATATCTCGACAACAGAAAACTCGATGCCGGCTGTAGCTGCCAGAATAGCGGGAAGAACAAGCCGATCTCCTTATTTTGAACACTTGAGAATTATCATTATTTCTAGCGATGTGGCTAAAAATAAAGAGAATCTTCCCAATGTGCTTGATTTTTTTCTGAGAAATAGCGAAATGCGGCGTGGCGTTCAAATTTTAATCGCGGATGGGAAAGCATCGGATATCCTCGGTACTTACCCAAACAATGAATCGACGCCAATTGATTATATCTCCTCTATCGCCAAAAACAATCAAAAAACAAACTTTATGCTTCCTGAATCGAGGATTGGCGATGTGCATGAATTTTTAATTAAAAAAGAAAGCTTTGTTCTACAAACAATTAAACGAGAAGACGGAGGTGTAACTCTAAATGGAAGCGCCCTATTTGACGGAACAACCAAGCAATTGCTCGGCTTCCTTACGGGAGAAGAAACGCAAGGATTAAACTTTATTACGAAGCGAGTGAAAGGCGGAATTATTGAATCCAACATCGATGAACAAGTCGTAGCTTTTAAAGTTGAGCGCTCAAACAGGAAGTTTTACGTCGAACAAACCAGTCCGGGCCATATGAAGTTTACGATTAAGATTATAGCCGAGGGCACTTTGGACAAATCCATCGCCAACATCGACCCTTCTGAAGGGAAAACCGTAGAAGCGCTTGAGAAAAGCTTGCAAGATAAACTAGCCTCCATAACCAATAAGACGATCAAAAAATTGCAGCATTCCTACAAAAAGGACGCTCTGGGCCTCGGCCCCTATCTATTCCAGGATCATTATAAAATGTGGAAGCCGATTGCGGAAAATTGGGATACCGGAGAAAATCTGTTTGCCCAAGCAGAAGTTAATGTGCAGACCAAAGTGATTATCCGCCGTATTGGCAATATTTTCGAATCAACGAAGGAGCAATGAGCCATGTGGTCAACCTTTTTAGGCTTAATGCCTTCCGGCTTGGTCTTGATCTGCACCATCCTTTCGTTTGTTGTACCACTCGGTACTTATCTGATTAATCAACTCCTTCATAAAAATGGAGACCCGCCATGGAAGCAGCAAAACGAAACGCTTCAGCAGCAATCGAAGCCCCCGGAGGCCAAGACTTAAAACATCAGGGCAAGACGATTTTCGTCCGCGAAAATAGCCCATCTTTGCGCACTTCCAACTGAACCTCCCCCATCCGATCCGTTCGAAATACGCGTGAACCGATATTTCTTAACTGCTCCATGACATCTGGCGCTGGATGACCGTATAGATTTCCAGCTCCTACAGAAATCACAGCCGTTCGCGGCCGCCAATAATCCAGCCATTCCTCCGAAGTAGAGTATTTGCTGCCGTGGTGCGCTATTTTCAGAACATCGAGTCTGCCCGGCTCCTCTACTTTGTTCTCTTTCAGACGTCTTAGAAGGGCCAGCTCCGGCTCTTTTCCCATGTCTCCTGTAAAAAGCCACCTCGTTCCCATCATTTCAAGCAGGAGCACAACAGAATATTCGTTTTGTTCCTTTACAATCTCTGCTTGTTCTACGATTTCTGAAAAAGGATACAGAACCTGCATTCGGGTCACAGGATCGATCTGGATCCATCCGCCTTGCTCCCCGGCAAGCATCGGGATTTTCCGATCTAGAGCAGTGCGGAAAAGTTTCTCTATGCCTTTATTCGGATTGTAGGTACCATTGAACATAAATTGCTTAACAGGAATTTGTTCCATAACTGCCTGCAGCCCTCCGCTGTGATCGGCATCTTCGTGAGACAGTACCAGCATATCCAATTGATGAACACCACGTTTTTTAAGCAAAGGAACCAGCAGTTTCTTCCCTACTTCATAAGGATCTTTTCGCGCTTTCCAACCATCGCCAGCCTTGCTGAACGAAATTGTGCCACCGCCATCTATCAGAAGACTGCGCCCATACGGTGTTCGAATGAAGATAGCATCCCCTTGACCTACATCTATAAATTGGACAAGTCCGGTCCTCTCCAGTCTGTCAGGGGAGTAGCCCATCCACAATAGGACAAGGAAACCTCCTACGGCAAGCCATAATCCTATCATCGCGTGCTTCGCTCCTCCTCTGTCTTGCAAACTCTCTAACCTAATTGGAGGCTCATCCATATTACCGAGCATCCAACGTCTCCATAACCCATAAATCCCAATCAGCATCAGATAATAAAAAGCAATCCACGGCAAGCTTGGGGTGGGCCAAATCTGTTTGAATAGGTACAGCTGCTGCAGCTTGTCTGTCACCCAAAAAATGACATCATTCAACCACGAAATGAGCCACCCCATTCCTTGGCCAGCCGGCAAATACATAAGACCCGCAACGACGGCCACAATTCCAGCAGGAAAGACAACTAAGCTGATTACCGGAACCAGAACGGCATTAGCCAGCCAGGAAACCAAGGAAAATTGATTGAAATAATAGATCGAAACAGGAAAGGAAATGAATTGGGAAACAAGAGTTATTGACGCTGTGTTTCTTAAAACGGAGGAAGTTAGCCACCCTTCAAGCAAAACATTTACACGCTGTACCCCAAGAATAAGTCCTAGAGTAACCAGAAAAGAGAGCTGAAAGCTGACATCCAGCAAGAAGTACGGATTCCAAACCAGCATGACCCAAGCCACGAGCGCCATGCTGTGCAGCACATCCTTCATTACTCCTTTTCTTGCCGCGTACAGCGCCACCATGGCCATCAACCCCGCCCTTACAATGGAAGGAGATGCACCCGTCAGCAGTATGTAGAAGGGCAACAGCCAAAAGCATATGCGCAAATATGTTTCTTTGGTCAGTTTTAAGCGACGCATTCCCCAGAAGCAGACGCCTAGAAATACAGCAACATTCAAGCCTGAGATGGCTAAAATATGGGTCAGCCCCAGCTCCGAAAATTGTTGGAAGCGTTCGGGATCCAGATCGTCTGTCAATCCGATCAGCATGCTCTTCATAAACCCCGCCTGCGGCGCGGGGAATATCAGGTCCATGCGGCGGCTGAGGCTATCCCGCAGCATGTCGTTCCAGCGCAGCAGCTGCGTGGCGCTGATGCTCGCAGCCGCAGGCTGCACCTGCGCCTGATCCACCCCTTTGGCTACAACCTGCCAATGGGTGTGGTGAAGGCGCAAATATCGGCGGTAGTCGAAGCCGCCGAAGTTGCGTGCCGGGGACGGGCTGCGCAGCGTCCCCGTGAGCGTCAGGGCGTCGCCTCGGCGCCACGCCGACGCCACCTCCTGCTGCGCCTGCGCCAGCAAGCGCAGCGAGACCTGCACGCTTTCCCCGCCGAGGGGGAAAGCGTGGTCCTGGAAGCGGACGGACTCCGCTTCCACGGTAAAGCTGGCCCTGTCGCCGTCAACGGTGACAGGGGAGCTGAATCGGCCGCGCAGCGTGACTTCGCGGCCGTCCGGGTTTTCCTGCTGCGTGAATGGCAGCAGGGCCGTGACGTTGCGCTGGTCGGTCCATTGGAAGTAGCCGTAGGCTGCTCCGACCAGCAAAAGCGCGCACAGCGGCTGTCCGGCGGGCAGCCGCAGCAGGCGGATGACGACGATCGCGGCAAGCATTAGCGCGCTCGTCATCAATGACAGCCATGGCAGATGACTGTAGAGTGCAAGCACATAGCCAGTTATCCACAGACAGCATCCTATAACAACTGGTCGTTTCATTTAAGCTTATTCCTCCCTTCCGGCAAAACAAAAAACCTCACTCCAGATGAGCCTTAATCTTAGGCTGCTGCTGAAATGAGGTTCTTCCCCAATGTATGAATGATCTAATTCACGACGTCAGATACGGTGCCAGGCGGAGGCTCATACCCTTCCATTGAGCGGAAGGTGATGCCTCTGGCCGACATTAACTGGCTGACTTTCTCGTTATCCTTCGGATAACCGCGATGGAAGACAATCTCTGTCACACCGCTATTTGCCAGCATATTTGCGCAAGTCCAGCAAGGTTGATCGGTGACATAGACCGTAGAGCCCTCCCGATCCTCGCGATCTGTAAAGAGCAGCAGGTTTTGCTCGGCGTGAATGGTGCGGATACAGCGCTGCTTGCGCACTACTTCCTCAACATCCTCCACCACTTTCAATTCAATTTCTTCAACAAGCATACAACCAGCCTCCGTGCAATCGGGTACTCCCATTGGAGCACCATTATAAGCTGTTCCGAGCAGCTTTTTCCCTTGAACGAGCACAGCTCCAACATGCCTTCGATTACATCTGGAACGTGTGGAAGCCATATAGGCGATATCAAGAAAGTAAGTGTCCCAGTCTTTGCGGTTACTCATCATAGCTCCCCTCCCATGTCCTTTATATTCCTTTTTTCATTTCTAGTATTCTCTCATACTTCATCTCAAAATGAAAGAAAGGACTATATTGAAGTTACGTAAACAAATGGCTTCAGCTTTTCGAGCATTTTCTCTCCTATCCCCTTTACCTCAGTTAGCTCTTCAACCGTGCTGAATCTACCTTTTTTCAAACGGTATTCCATTATGGCTCTTGCTTTGCTGTCGCCGATCCCTGGCAAATCATTTAATTGCTTAAGCGTTGCGGTATTCAAATCCAATAAACCTTTTGAAAGCGATGGGCTTGGGCTTCCTTTTAGCTTAGGTAAAGGCGATTCGGTAGTGATGCTTGTTAGAGGGGCAGCCGGAGACGCATCCGGTGTAGATGTTTCATGGGGTTCTAAGGATTCTGGGGTTCCAGGGGTTTCAGAAGTTTCTGAGGGATCAGAGGTTTCAAAAGTTTCGGAGGTTCCAGAGACTTCAGAAGTAACTCCAGGTGTTGCGAGGGATTCCTGAGCTATTTCCTCTCCATTCGCTATAAGAGCTTCAATTTGCTCATTCACCGGTCCAAACTCCGTTTGTATCATCGATGACCGTCCTCCAGTCACAAAAGGCCATACGACAAAAACGACAAAACAAACAATTACAGCAGTATACAGAAATTTTCGATAACGAAATAGAGCCACGAATTCCCTCCTAACAGTTAAATAAAAAAACAAGCTAATCTTTCATAACGGCAGAGAAGCATGCATATACATGAAAAAGCATCCGAATGGCATCCAAAACTGACCCCGTTCTATAAATATTAACGAAAGTGACTGATTTTTTTCGGGAGGGATTACTAGATGAAAGCAGGGTTCATCGGTACTGGGAGTATGGGAAGTATTCTGATTGAAGCGTTCATTCATTCTGGGGCTTTCAATCCGGAGCAAATTATTGCAGGAAATCGAACGATTCGTAAAGTTGAGCTTCTTGCGGAGACATATCCTGGGCTTCTGGTAGCCCAATCGAATAGAGAAGTCGTGCTGGAGAGCGATATTATATTCCTCTGTGTGAAGCCTTCTGAATTTAAAAAGGTTATTGATGAAATTAAAGAGGACGTGCTTCCCTCCCAGTTCATCGTATCCATCACAAGTCCTGTGCTGATTAAGCACTTGGAAAGTCTTTTGCCGGCAAAAATAAGTAAAATCATTCCAAGTATTACGAACTATGTATTAAGCGGTGCTACACTCTGCATTCATGGTAATCGGATGCAGCCTGAGGATAAAGAATGGCTTGAGAATTTATTTGCCCATATCTCATCACCGATACGGGTATCTGAAAATTACACACGCATCTCATCAGACCTATCCAGCTGCGGCCCTGCTTTTCTTGCCAACTTCATTCAATCCTTTATCGATGCAGCTGTTGAAGTCACAGGCATCTCCCCTGAAGAAGCAACGCTTCTGGCCAGTGAAATGACACTTGGAACAGGCAAACTGTTGACGACGGGCGGCTTTAACCCTATGACCTTGCAAAAACGCGTCTCCGTGCCCGGCGGTATTACGGCCGAAGGATTGCGTATTTTGGATGAAGAGCTTTCCGGCGTATTCTCGCGCGTGATTCACGCTACCCACGACAAATATCAAGAAGACCTTGAGAAGACTGAGCAGCAATTAACCATAAAGCAGCAGTCTTCTCAATAGTCTTTTTTCTTGATTAGCCTACAACGATGTTCACTAATTTCCCTTTAACGACAATCAATTTGCGAACGGCCTTTCCGGCGGTCGCTTCTTTGACTTTATCAAGATCAAAAGCGATTTTCTCCATCGCAGCTTCGTCCGTATCTTTTGAAATCAGCACGCGGTCCACAATTTTGCCGTTGACTTGCACTACGATCTCAATTTCATTGTCGACGGTCCAAGCTTCGTCATAAGTTGGCCATGGTGCATACGTGATTGACTCGGTACCACCCAGCTTCTCCCACAGTTCTTCCGCCAAATGCGGTGCAAGCGGAGACAACATCTGAACGAAGTTTTTCATCGCTTCCAGCGGCAAGCGCTCCGTTTTATACGCTTCATTGACGAAAATCATCATTTGGCTGATCGCCGTATTAAACCGCAGCGCTTCGAAATCTTCTGTGATTTTCTTGATGGAACGATGCCATGTTCGTTTGAACGTATCGCTTCCAAGCATCTCATCCGCGCTGATTTTGGATTGAACTTGACCGTTCTCATCCACAAACAGTCTCCACACACGGTTCAAATAACGGTAAATGCCGTCTACACCCGTTGTGTTCCATGGTTTTGTCGCTTCAAGCGGTCCCATGAACATCTCGTAAATACGCAGTGTATCCGCGCCTTGATCGCTCACGATATCATCCGGATTTACAACGTTGCCGCGTGATTTACTCATTTTCTCCATGTTTTCGCCAAGAATCATCCCTTGGTTGACCAACTTATGGAACGGCTCCTTCGTATGAACAAATCCAAGATCATAAAGCACTTTATGCCAGAAACGGGCATATAGCAAGTGAAGTACCGCATGCTCAGCTCCGCCAATATATAAATCAACCGGCAGCCATTGCTGTTGAAGCTCATGCGAGCAGAACTCTTTATCGTTACGCGGATCGATGAAACGCAGGTAGTACCAGCAGCTGCCAGCCCATTGCGGCATCGTATTCGTCTCGCGGCGAGCTTTCATCCCCGTTTCCGGATCGATCGTATTCACCCATTCCGATACGTTCGCCAGCGGTGATTCCCCAGTTCCCGAAGGTTTAATTTCATCAACTTGAGGAAGCAGAAGCGGAAGTTGATCAACCGGTACAGGCTTCATCGTGCCATCTTCCAAGTGAAGAATCGGAATCGGCTCTCCCCAGTATCTTTGACGGCTGAACAGCCAGTCTCTCAAGCGGTAAGTGACCTTGCCTTGACCTTTGCCGTTCTCTTCAAGCCAAGCGATCATGTGACTGATGCCTTGCTCAATGTTCATGCCATCGATAGGTCCGGAATTCACATGAGCGCCGTCTCCAGCGTAAGCTTCTTTCTCCACATTGCCGCCTTGCACAACTTCAATTATCGGCAGATCGAACTGTTTCGCAAACTCCCAGTCACGTTGGTCGTGTCCAGGCACTGCCATGATGGCGCCAGTACCGTAACCGCCAAGCACATAATCCGCGATCCAGATCGGCACTTTCCCGCCGTTTACAGGATTAATCGCATAAGCACCTGTGAATACGCCTGTTTTGTCTTTAGCCAGGTCAGTACGCTCCAGATCGCTTTTGCGGGAAGCTTTTTCTTGATATTCTTTCACAGCGGCCGTTTGTCCGTCTGTCGTAATTTGCTGCACAAGCTCGTGCTCAGGTGCAAGCACACAATAAGTCGCTCCGAACAAAGTATCTGGACGCGTTGTAAAGACAGTCAGGCTCTTCTCTTCATGCCCTTCGATCGCAAATTGAACTTCAGCCCCTGTCGATTTACCGATCCAGTTGCGCTGCATATCTTTAATGCTCTCCGACCAGTCAAGCTCCTCCAGATCCTCAAGCAAACGTTCAGCGTATTCCGTAATTCTCAGAATCCACTGACGCATCGGTTTACGGATGACCGGGTGGCCTCCACGTTCACTTAGGCCGTCGATAACTTCTTCATTTGCAAGAACCGTACCCAGTGCCGGACACCAGTTAACAGGCACTTCGTCTACATAAGCAAGGCCTTTGTTGTACAGTTGGATGAAAATCCATTGCGTCCATTTGTAATACTCCGGATCCGTCGTGGAAATCTCGCGATCCCAATCGTAGGAAAATCCGAGCGATTTAATTTGACGGCGGAACGTATCGATATTTTTTTGCGTAAAATCACGTGGATCATTCCCTGTATCCAAAGCGTATTGCTCAGCCGGAAGTCCGAACGCGTCCCAGCCCATTGGGTGAAGAACGTTGAAGCCTCTCATCCGTTTGAAACGGGAGACGATGTCCGTTGCCGTATAACCTTCCGGATGTCCTACATGCAGACCTGCTCCTGAAGGATATGGAAACATATCCAGCGCATAAAATTTCGGCTTATCCGAATTTTCCAGCACTTTGAATGTTTTCTTAGCATCCCAGTAAGCTTGCCATTTGGGCTCAATCGCTTGGGGATTGTAACCCTGTAATTCCTTGGTTTCTTTCGTTTCCTGTGTCATGTGAAATTTCCTCCCTGTGTACGGCTATAAGCGCCAAAAAACCCCTCATCGCTAGCGGATATCGCTAGGGACGAGAGGTTAGATTCCCGTGGTACCACCCTAGTTAACACCAGGCATGCTTTGCCTGTGTTCACTCTGCCCCTTAACGCGGGTGAAACGATCCGGCTAACGCCAACATGCGTGGCGATTCACCTTCTAGCTCCAAGGCGAGTTCACAAGACGGACATCTACCGGCTTCCACCCTTTAACCGGCTCTCTGCGAGATGCTGTGCAAGTTACTAATCCTCTTCCAAGCTTTGTGATCATCTGATTAGCTTTGATTATATGTAAAATAATGCCGCACTGTCAAGCGGCGGGGCTCCTTATGCTTTATTTCTTTGCAATAAAGAAAGCCCGCTCTGTCAGCTTCGTAGGTTGTTCCCATGTAAAGTCGGCAGCCTTGTACACTTCATGAAAGCCTGCTTCCCTCAGCATCTGCTCAAGCCAATCCAGTGCATAAGCGCGCTGTTCATGCGTTTCATCGATGCGCTGGAACAATTCCTTGCCGCCTTCCTCTTTGACAAAGATGGTCAATTCGTGCTGAATTTGAACTCTTTCCTCATCCAACTCGCTTGTCCAAATGTAAGCTACATCCTCTTCGTTCAAGAAGAAGGGCTGAGATTCCGCATAAGCAAACAGCTGCTGGGGCGTATGCACATCGAACAGGAATAAACCGCCCGGCTTAAGCCCTTCATACGTTTGGCGAAAGGCATCTACAATGTCCTCTTCCTCTAGCAAATAGTTTAAACTATCGCAGAATGATAGAGCGACATCAACCGGTTCCCCCAGCTCCCACTCCCGCAAATCCTGCTGAAACAAACGAACCGAACCGCTGCGCGCAAGCTGTGGGTGTTCTCCTGCTTTTTGCTCCGCTACAGCCAGCATATCTTCCGACAAGTCAATGCCTGTCATTAGATATCCTTCCAATGCCAGCGGAATTGTCAAATTGCCGGTACCGCAGCCGAGATCAACGATCGAAACCGGCTTCACGCCAAACCGGTCAAAGCTTTCTTTGACGAAACGATGCCAATCCTCGTAAGGCATGCTGTTCATCAGACGGTCATACGTGTAGGCAAATTTCTCATAGCTCATGTTAACTAGGATTCTCCTCTTTTTTCAGATAGGTCCAGTCGTCCTCCTGATAGATGAGCCCGTCTTTCATCAGCTTGCCTAACGCACGCTTAAAAGCCGCTTTGCTCAGGCCAAACCGATCCTTAATGATGTCCGCAGACGTTTTATCTGAAAATGGCATCGCATTTCCAGGACGCGTCTCTAACACGCTAAGAATTTTGTCCGCGTCTTCATCGCGGCCTTTTTCCTTTGGCTGTCTCATCGACAAGTTCACGCGTCCATCTTCTTCGCGAACGAAGGCGACACGTACATCCACCAACTCACCCACGCGAAGTAATCGTGTTCTCTCCGTAGGAGCGATGAGTCCGATTACACCATAACCGAGAACACCAGCCTCGCAAATAACGAAAGTGCCCATCTGCAGCGGCCTGTACACACGCGCTTTCACCCAGCGGTTGCTCCAGCTTGAAGGAGCACGCACGCAAAGTGGAGCCAGATCGTCTTCCAGCGCCAACTTCGCAATTAAGCGGCCTTGACGGTCATGCGCTAATGTTGCGAACACCTTGTCCCCTACTTGAGGTCGCAATTCCTCCAATTCCGGAACATGACGGTAAGGAAGGAGCAAGTTGCGCCCTAATCCCATCTCCAGAAAGTAGCCAAATCTCGGATGAATATCGACAACCTCGAGCAGCCCGACTTCGCCCATTCGGATTAGCGGACGTTTCATAGTAGCCATGAGCCTGTCCTGCGTATCATGGAATAAAAAAGCTTCCACGTGCTCACCGGCCTTGATTTTGCCTACAATCTCCGCATACGGTAAAAGCACATCCTGGTAGCCGTCACTCAGGAAATAACCGTTTGGCGGAACTTCCCTCGCTACCTCAAGGGTAACGAGGGATCCTGCTTCCAGTCTCATACGCGCTCCACAACTTTGGCATCGGACCAAAGTCTTTCGATGTTATAGTACTCGCGATCATCGCGGTGGAAAACGTGCAGAACAACATCTCCTAAATCAAGCAGAACCCATCTAGCTGTATCAATGCCTTCGTAACCTCTGATCGTGACGCCATACTCATGTGCTTTCTTTCTGGCTTCGCTCGCGATCGCTTGCACTTGTGTTTCTGAATTTCCGTGGCAAATGACGAAATAATCCGCAATCAAGGAAATACCTTGCAAATTAAGCGTGACAAGGTCCGCCGCTTTTTTATCCTCTGCAGCCTCTACGACAAATGCTAAAATCTCTTCTGGGCTTTTACTCATTCAATCAACCTCCATTAATTAGTTGTTTATTTGTTGAATCAAATCATTCCGTGTCAAAATGGTAAGCGGATAAATTCGTTTTCCTTTTTCAATCAAAAACCGAATCGTAGAATCAAACCCGACAACAAGCGCCTTCTCCAAGCTGGTCTTGGCTTCCTCACGGATGTGCTCTACACCGGGGAATTCCCGGCCCGGCTCCATATAATCCGCTAAACATACGATTTTGTCTAACAGCGTCATCCCTTCACGCCCTGAGGTATGGTACCGGATCGCATCCAATATCTCTTCGTCCTGAATACCAAATTGCGACTGGGCAATGAACGCCCCGGCATGCGAATGCCAAAGCTCCTTGTCAAAATCCAATAAATCCTGCGGCAATCCATTCTCGCGAATAATCTTAGCTTGCTCCTGCACAGGCCAATACTTGCAATAGTCATGTAAAATAGCTGCAAGATCAGCTTTGACAGGATCTCCGCCGAAACGCTTCGCAAGCATGACGCTCGTTTCCATGACACCAAGTGTATGAAGCCAGCGTTTCTCAGGCATTTGTTCTTTTACGGCTGCGATTAGCTTCTCACGCTTCATACAATCGGTTCACCTCCATGTAACCGTTCACGACTTCCGGAACAAGGTATCGGACCGATCGTTCCTGTCTTCGTTCCTCGCGAATGGCCGTGGATGAAATTTCAACAAGCGGCATGGGGACAATGGTTACTCGCTCACGGATGTTAGCCGACATATGCGCCATATCCAGTTCATAGCCAGGTCTGGCTAAACCGATAAAACGAATATGCCGCACGATGTCATCGATGCGATGCCACTGCGGCAAATACTCAACCATATCTGCACCTATAATATAAGCAAATTCTGTAGTGGGATATTGTTTGCGCAGCAGTTCAATCGTATCGATACTATAAGATACGCCGCCTTTGCTGATTTCGATATCAATCGGACGAAAAAAAGGATTCCCTTCCGCAGCAAGGCAAACCATCTCCCAGCGCTGCTGCGTTGTGGCCTTCGGCGCGCCCGGCTTATGCGGCGGCACATTGGCCGGCATCAGCCATACCTCGTCTAATCCTGCTTCCACCCTCGCCCGCTCCGCAGCGATCAAATGACCGGTATGGATCGGGTCAAAGGTTCCACCCATAATTCCGACAAGCATGCTTACACCTCTTTAGCTCGGCAGTTCAATCTTTTTCTTGTCACGCGATTCTTTGTACAATACGACGATTTTACCGATCACTTGTACGAGCTCAGCACCGGATTTCTCGGATAATTCAGCGCCTACCTCATCCCGATCTTCTCCGCTGTTATTCAGCACTGTAATTTTAATCAACTCACGAACTTCCAGCGCTTCTTGGATATGACGGATTAAGTGTTCGTTCACGCCGCCTTTACCTACTTGAAAAATCGGATCTACATGGTGCGCTAGCGAGCGCAAATAACGTTTCTGTTTGCCTGTTAACATGGATGTCCCTCTATTCATTCTTATTCAGCTAACGACTGTTCTACCACCTGTCTCATCGCCGCAACGGGCGCAGGCTTACCAGTCCAGTATTCAAAAGCAAAAGCACCTTGATATATAAACATGCCCAGTCCGCCATGAATGCGGGCTCCCTTGGCTTCCGCCTCTCGAAGGAACCTTGTAATGCGCGGGTTATAGATCAAATCGCTCACGAGATGATGTTCTTTCAGAAGGTCAACCGGCATCGGCAGCTCTTCCGTGTTAGGATGCATCCCCGCTGAGGTCGTATTCAGTACGAACTGGACCTCATCCACGACATTTGCAATCTCATCAAGCCCAAGACCGACGGTCTTCGTAAAAGCGCTGATCGTCTCTGCCAGCTCCAAAGCACGCTCTTTGGTTCGGTTTGCTATATAAATGCAGCCTGCCCCCTCTTTGGCGAGCGCATACGCAACCCCTCTCGCAGCTCCGCCGGCTCCAAGGACAAGAACGCTTTTCCCCTTCAAATCGATGCCCGTTTCTTCTTTGAGAGAACGAACATACCCAATACCGTCCGTATTGTAACCGATAAGCTTGCCGTTTTCATTCACGATTGTATTCACCGCGCCAACGATCCGAGCTCCCTCGTCAATTTCGTCCAGGTACTGCATAACCTCAACTTTGTGTGGAATAGTGACATTAATGCCTCGATACCCCAGCGCCCGAATCCCCCGAACCGCATCTCCAAGCGCGTCAGGACGCACATGAAATGCAGCATAAACCGCGTTAATATCCGCTTCTTGAAAAGCGCGATTCAACATGATTGGCGATCGGGAATGCCGAATCGGATCTCCGAATACCCCATATAGAATCGTATGACTGTCTATCGCCCGGCTCTTCTCCATGGTTTCCTCTGGTCCCCCTATATCAATGACTCTCGTGTGATAACCTTGATCCCCTTCGGTGCATGCACGGCAAGCTGTGAACCAGCCAGGCTGTTCACTTTAATCCAGCCTAAACCGGAGATGAGCACATCCATTTGTTTCCCCTTTGGAATGTTCAACCCATGCTTCACAAGTGGAGGCAGCTCGTCCAAATCCGCTTCACTCGGAGGCGCCAGCATGACGCCTTTGTGATCGGCGTACAGATCATCTGCCCGCTCCAACTTCGTGCGATGGATTTGAATCGCGTTGGACGTGTAGCATGTGAACGACTGGTGTTCGCCTTTTATAAAATCAAAGCGAGCTAACGCGCCAAAAAACAACGTTTGTTGTTCATTTAACTGAAAAACAACCGGTTTGAGCGGCTTATCCGGCATGATACGTGCCAAGTCCCGTTTCTTCACAACCTCGGTTAGACGGTGCGTGTGCACAATCCCCGGTGTATCTACGATAAACCGGCCATCGTCGAGCGGGATTTTGACCAAATCCAGCGTCGTGCCCGGGTATTGGGATGTCGTAAGCTCCGCTTCCAAATCGCTGTAATCGCTGATTAAACGGTTAATAAGCGTCGATTTGCCGACATTGGTGGCACCAACAACATACACGTCTCTGTCGCCGCGGTGCTCCTGCACAGCCGTAATCACGCGATCGAAGCCAATGTTTTTCTTCGCACTGCACAGCACAATATCAACAACCTTAAGGTTGGCCTCTTTGGCTCTGCGCTGCACCCAGTTGATGATCTTGTTGGCATTGGTCACTTTCGGCAGCAAGTCAATCTTGTTGACGACAAGCAGCACCGGATTCGTGCCGACAAACCGTCCCAGACTGCTGAGCATACTGCCTTCAAAATCAAAAATGTCCACAATCTTCACAACTAACGCCTTCGTTTGGCCGACATGCCCTAGCAATTTCAGGAAGTCGTCCTGCTGCAGCGTGATGCTGGAAGATTCGTTATAATGCTTGATCCGGTAGCAGCGCTGACAAATAACCGGCTCCTTTTGCAGCGCTTCTGCCGGAATAAATCCGAGCTTGCTTTTGTCTTCTGTTTGCAGCAATACGCCGCATCCCGCACAATGATTAATCGTTTCTGTACGCATGAAACCTCCTAATTCTTCATCCTGGCATTCGCCCATTTCTCAATCCGCCGGTTAATTCGTGTGAAAAAACCTTCGTCATGGATAGAAATCGGATTGACCAGAATGGTGTAAAGCCCCATTCGATTGCCGCCAAGCACATCCGTCAGCATTTGATCGCCTATGACCGCTGTTTGTCTCGCATTCGTACCAAGCAGCTTCATAGCTTTGTGAAATGAAACGTTCCATGGTTTCTTGGCTCTGTGAATGAATGGAATGCCTAACGGCTCCGCAAAGGCGGATACGCGTCCATGATTGTTGTTGGACACGATGACGACCTTGAAGCCCATCTTCTGCAACCGGTTCAACCACTCTATTAACTCTGGAGTCGCATGCGGATCGCGAGCGCCTACAAGTGTGTTATCGAGATCGGTAATGATACCGCGAACACCAAATCCCCATAGATGATTGGCATCAATATCATAGATTGTATGCACGGACTGTCTGGGTACGAGCTTTTTCAGCAAACCATTTCCCTCCACTGCTTCCTCGACATATACGAGAAACTATACCATAGTGACCCGTTTGTTGCAAAAAGAAAAGAACATATTTTCCCACTAGCCGCGGGCTGGAAGCGGCAGCCAATTCAGGACATTTTGGATTTGACGGTCCCAATAACCCCACTCATGTTCTCCAGGCCCTTCCTCATAGGTCAAATCCAGACCCAATTCCCTACAATAATTTCGGAAACGAATGTTATCTTCATATAGGAAATCTTCCGTACCGCAGCACTGATATAAATCCGGCTTCGGTCCTTTGCTAGCCTTCACTTGCTCTGCCAAATAGAATAAATCATTAGTGCTGCCTTTAATCCTTGTCACATCGCCATAAATCAGCTTGAATTCATCCGGAAAGTTTAATGCTCGATGCGAAATATCTACAGCGCCTGACAAGCTGGCGGCAGCCGCAAACCGGTCTGGAAGCGTGAGGGCCAGCTTCATTGCGCCATATCCGCCCATCGACAAGCCCGCAGCATAATTCAACTCTCGTTCCTCTGCGAGCGGGAAAAAAGATCTGGCAATCACCGGCAGTTCCTCGCTAATAAACGTCCAGTACTTCGGACCTGCCGCCATATCCGTATAAAAACTGCGATTAACAGCCGGCATAACAACGGCAATCCCCAACTTGGCCGCATACCGCTCGATAGATGTTCTCCGCATCCAGATGGTGTGATCGTCAGATAAACCATGCAATAGGTACAGCGTAGGATGCTTTGTAGTGCCGTAGCTCGCTGAGGCAATCCCGATCTGACTTTGAGCCGTCTGCGGTAAGATCACATACATGGAAGCTGAGACACCAAGGGAATCGGAATAAAAATGACAATCGATAAAAGCCATGCGGAATATGCTCCTCTCATAGGGAAAACCACCCCCCAACAAGGGAAAGTGGCTTCCATCACCTATTTCATTTGTTCTTTTAATTTCATAATCGATTGACTCACGGTTTGATAATCGGTTTCGGTCGAAACATTTTGACTGTATTTTGCTCGTTCAAACAGCTCTAACACCGTTTCCAGATCTTTTTTCATCCATTTGCTCTGGCTTGACCACCTGGCCGTCGCTTCTCTCATCGTTTCATGCTCTAATCGGGTATAGCCCTTACGCCGGCTCATCCGCAGAAGCTTCTCGAATTCCACGATAATTTTCTGATTAAAATTAACGGCTTTCAATTGCTTTCTGTGCATCCGCCATGTTCGCCAATAATTGCTTTTGAGCAGAAATACAGCGCCAGCAGCAGTTACTAGAGCAGCACCAACACCGCTTAACGTCAACCATAGCCAAGTGAAGCTAGGTGCTTGGCTCGTCTCTTCAGGCAGTGTAACCGGATCGCTCTCTGTCGTGGTATCAACAGGTGGAGGTGTCTCCGCCGGGAACACATTCGGAAGCGCAAACCCGGAAGTAGGCTCGAAAGGGATCCAGCCGAATCCTTCAAAATACACTTCAACCCAGGAATGAGCATCTGAATTCCGGACTGTATACGTACCGGCAGCGTCAGCATCGATGTCTTCACCGAATTGACTCAAAATACCAAATTCTCGCATCTGATCAGATTGCGGTGAAGTTCCGGATGAGTATCCTTTCACCCAGCGGGTCGGAAGTCCGATTGAACGGGCAAGCACGGCCATTGACGTGGAATAATAATCGCAGTATCCCTGTTTGATTTCGAACAAGAATCGATCTACAAAATCTTTGCTTTTCCCTTTACTTTCGTCAGGTGTGTTCGTATAAGGGTAATGCGCCGATAAATAAGCCTCAATCAGCTTGGCCTTATCATAAGGATTGGTGGCTGATTTGGTGATGTCGATCGCGAGTTGTTTGACACGTTCGGGAAGATCCTCCGGTATTTGCAAATACTCCGCCCATTCCGGCTTATTCGCATAGTCACTCTTCACCTCTCGCAGCTGGGCCACATCCAAAATAGGCTCCTGCGTAATAATGGCATACTCTTTGGGATAATTTGTTCTGCCCGTGTACCGCAGCTCAGATTGTCGAGGCGACCATAGAATACGCTGGAACGGATTCTCACCTTGATTCACTTCCACCAGACGCTGAACGGCATATCCGCCGAAGAGTACCGGAAAAACATCTTCTCTCTGCATAACAACGGTTTGTGTGACTTCCTGTGTTTTCAGCAGTGAGAGATCAAATCTCGGATCAAGAGGCAGTGTATTCAAATTGACCCGATTCATCGGAAGCTTTTTCTCATTCGGACTAAGCTCCCATCCTTTTCCATTATACTGAGCTCTCGTCTCACCACGGAAGTAGGTGCGTTTGCTCGTTTCAACCGTCATGACTGGTGTGTAATCAAATTGGAACCCGCCACCCAGATGACTGTCATCCCTGCTGTAACCAGAAGAAGTATCGGCAGTAGAAGCCGTCACGCTTACCCCTTTCCCTAATAGAGGTACAGATTCTCCCCGACTCACCTTATAAGCGGTGTATGGATCGGTTAAGACCGGTTCTACGGTAGGGGCCAAAAACCCAACAAGCGTAATAACAGCTACGATCAGCCCCACTGGAAGCAGAAGCGATGAGGGATAATCCGTAATCGTCTCCCAAATAACAGGTGCCCGTTTCTTCAGCTTGGCGAAGTGGCGAACCATCAGCAGCGAAAATCCGCAGAAGATAACCATAGCTACTTGCGGCCATAGAAAAATCGTGCTGAAGGAATCTCGTATGGCAAAAAACAATATACTGACAGCAATGAGAACGAAGATACGCAGCCTTGATTTTACTGACCACATAGCAAATAAATAGGTAAGCCAAGCAGCTAAGCTAAACCAAATATACGGCTCTAACTGACCTGCGTTTAAAGCGACCCAACGGAGTCCAGTCTTCCATGTCGTCACTTTTACGGCAACGAAATGGTAACCCATCCCGATGATGTGAAGCGCAATGACCAATCCAAATTGAATGAGAATTCGCCATATGCGGCGAAGATGCGGAATCAGATACGTAACCGCTGCTAGACTTAATGTTCCTGTGACAAAAACGACCGTTTCAGGGAGCCACAAGCCGTCTTCCTTCATAATCCAAATCACAAATTGATACAGATAAATACCAGTAAGAATCGCACTAAGGCGCTGTTCCCAATCCGTAAAAACAATTCGCTTCCAGAGTGAGCTAAGCATAACGTTTCGCCCCTCCCAACAGGTTAGGCAAGTCCGTTAATTGACTGACCTCGTACCCCATATAGCCTTGTGAGCGAATCGCCTTAACCCAATCGTCTTTTGCGCTATCCTGAACCGCACCCTGCAGTTTGAACGCATGCGAAGGTTCAGCATGAATCCACATATGGCAAGGATTCATTTGCAGATGCTCGAGTTGTGTCAGCACCTGCATCATGACCGAACCTTTTTGCGGGGAAATAAGCACAAAGAAGCAGCCGGCGGGGAGTTCCCGCGAATGTTCTTTCAAAATTTGCTGCAGAGAGCGAAAGCCGTCCGCTTCGACACCGACCAAATGTTTTAAAATATGCTTGTGGTGATTCTGGCTTTGTTTCGGTTCAAAATAGGTGGATTCTTTCCCGATGGACAGCAAACCAAGCGCTAAGTCGCGGCCGGACCCATAGCGGAACAAGGATGCCGCCACAGAGACAGCTAGTTCAAATTCAGCCGCGTCACCATAGGCGCGAGCCGAGCGATCCAATAAAATGATCGTTTTGGGCAGCGACTCCCGTTCGAACTCCTTGGACTTCCAAGTCCCAGTCTTCGCTGTGGCATTCCAGTGAATGCGGGACAAGCGATCCCCGTAAATATATTCACGAACACCGTTAATTTGCGTCGTTTCCCGGTGTGCTCTTGTCGTCGTGGAATGATGCTGCATGCCTTTGAGCATTTGATGGAACTGCGCCCATTCCCGGATGGCCACGGTTTGCGGATACACCGTAACGGATTGCTGCAGTTCCAGGCGTCCCTTGTGCTGGAAGAAGCCAAAGATATCCTCGGTCAAACATTCCGTATCGCCAAACCGGTAATACCCCCTTCGCAGTGGAGGCGTACTGTACAGCAATTCTCCCCTGCGCTTCCAGTCCGGAATCAGCGAACCTTCAAAGATGGTTTCTTCTCCACTCTGGCGAATGAATTGATCTTTGATAATCATATAAGGAATCGGCCAAAAACCAGGAATTTGCACGCCAATGCCGATTTGCAGCGATTGACCCGCTTCAAGCTGTGCATCTTGCCCTTGAATGGAGAGCTTGCGCGTCCCTTGAGCGCGTCTAATGCCGCTCCAGTTGCCTGCGAGCAAGTAGATCGCCAAAAGAGTGATGATAATAAACAGCATGGAGGCCAGCTTTCCCCCTTGAAATAGCATGAAGAATAAGCTAGCCGTAAAGCAGGAGATCAGTAGCCATAAAGGAGCCGGAAACCGGGGACGTTCCCCGAATCGTTTGAATACCGGTCGCGTCATAGGCTCACTTCTCCAATCGAACCGGCACGCGAACCTGCTCGAAAATCGAACCGAGCACGGAGTTAACGGTAGCTCCATCCATGCGTGCTTCGGAATGAAGGATCATTCGGTGACCGAGCACAAAAGGCGCAAGGTATTTGATGTCATCTGGAATGACATAGTCTCTGCCTTTTAAGAATGCATATGCCTTGGACGCTAACACAAGCGAAAGCGTGGCACGTGGACTTGCGCCCAGAAATACAGCGTGATGGTCGCGCGTTTTCCTGGTAATATTAACTAAGTAATCCGATACCGCGTCATCCATATGTACCCTGCGCGCTTGCTCTTGTGCTGCCAGTACTTCCGACGTATCCATCACCGCATGCAAGGCTTCCATCGGATGCGCTTTGATTTGCGAAGCAATCATCTGTTTCTCGGCAGCTTCGCTCGGATAACCCAAACTAAGCTTAATCATAAAGCGGTCAAGCTGCGCCTCCGGCAGAATATACGTGCCTTCGAAATCAATGGGATTCTGAGTGGCCAGCATGAGAAAAGGGGAAGGCAGCTCATGGATATCGCCGTCTACCGTAATGTGCTGCTCTTCCATGGCTTCCAGCAGTGCCGATTGTGTTTTGGTCGTTGCGCGATTGATTTCGTCGACAAGTAAAATATTCGCCATGATCGGTCCTGAGCGAAACAGGAATTTTTCTTCTTTGGGATGATATATAGAAACACCGGTAATATCCGAAGGCAATAAATCGGGATTGCATTGAATGCGACGGAATTGGCCGTCGATGGAACGGGCGAGGGCTTTGATCAGCACGGTCTTGCCAGTACCAGGCACATCTTCGAGCAACACGTGTCCGCCGGCCAGCATTGCAGTCAGCAGTAATTCAATCTCAGCGCTCTTGCCGAGTATGCAGGATTCTAAATTCGTTTTCAGTCTTGTTAAAACTTCTACATGATGATGGGTGGCAGTTTCCATGACTTAATCCTCCTTAGAGTTTTCGTAAGAAAACTTACTTCGTAAGCGTATGCTGCACGGCATTAAAACCTCATCTTGTCACGACCGCCAGGCGCAAAAAAACGCCAAAATGACCGTAATTCTTAAAATAGAAGAGAAAAAGTGCGTAAATCCAGTTTACAGCAAAGTTTTTCGTCCGTATACTTGTAATTCCTCTAAATTTATTTGTTAAAATTACCCATGTGTATTTGGCGGCGTTGCAAAAGAAAAAAGTGCAGCAATTTGAAGGTGTAAGGCGATTACACCAATCAATTTGCTGCACTTGCGGCAGATCGTTTCTATCCCTTTGGCTTAACAAATACGGCGGCGATAAACGAGAAAATAATCGCGGCCGAGATACCCGCGCTGGTCACTTTGAAAATCCCGGTTATGATCCCGATATAACCGTCCTTGTGCAGCTCTTCCAGCGCCCCATGCACGAGGGCATTACCAAAGCTGGTAATCGGGACGGTTGCTCCCGCACCCGCAAATTCAATAAATGGGTCATATAAATTGCAACCATCCGCAATAGCTCCAAGGACGACAAGCGTACTCATGGTATGCGCCGGCGTCAGCTTCCCAACATCCATTAGAAGTTGCCCGAAGACACAGATAGCACCGCCAATGACAAAAGCCCAAAAAAAGTTCATGTGTACAACCCTCCAGACTCTATAGAAACTGCATGCGCGATACACGGGATGCTTTCCCCTTGCTGGAAGGAGAGCGGCGACAACAAAGCGCCTGTAGCAACAACAAGGATGCGCTTCAGCTCTCCTTTCTTCATGCGTTTGAGGAGATGCCCATAGGTGACGGTTGCGGAGCAGCCGCAGCCGCTGCCTCCGGCTTGCACATTTTGCGTGTCCCGCTGATAGATCATTAAGCCGCAGTCATCATACGTCGTTTGTTCAATCGGAACCTTGTGCTTTTCGAACAGTTCACGTGCAATCTCGGAGCCGACCGCAGCTAGATCTCCAGTTACAATGAGATCATAGTAACCCGGCTCGCGGCCCAAATCGCGGAAGTGAGCCTGGATCGTATCCACCGCAGCCGGAGCCATCGCGGCGCCCATATTGAAAGGGTCTGTGATCCCCATATCCACAACCCTGCCGATCGTTGCCGAGGTGATGACGGGGCCATCCCCCGTCTTCCCGAGCACGGCCACTCCAGCGCCGGTCACGGTGTATTGCGCGGTCGGCGGCTTCTGCGATCCGTATTCCGTCGGATAACGGAACTGCTTCTCCACCGTGCAGTTGTGGCTGCAGGTGCCTGCCATTATATAATTGGCGGCCCCTGAATCCATTAACTGCGCGGCAAGCGCCAGCCCTTCCATCGAGGTCGAGCAAGCGCCGAAGATGCCAAGATACGGCATGCCCAGCGTGCGTGCCGCGAATGTATTGGAGATGATCTGATTCATCAGATCGCCTCCAATATAGAACTGAATTTGGCCGCCCGTGAGCCCGGCATTATCAAGGGCATGCTGCGCGGCTTCCTCAAGCAGCGCTTTCTCCGCTTTCTCCCACGTCTTCTGGCCGACCGTCAGATCGCCATGCACGATGTCGAAGTCTTCCGCTAGTGGACCCTCGCCTTCATCAGGTCCAACAACGGTCCCTGTCGACAGAATGACCGGACGATTCTCGAAAACCCAGCTTTGATGCCCTTTCAGCATAGCATCAACCCCCACCCATTATGATTAGATGCAAGAGTCCCACAATAAAAGCAGCCACGGTGCCAAAAACGATAACTGAGCCCGCTAATTTGAACATATTCCCGCCTACACCAAGGACTAATCCCTCAGCCCGGTGCTCAATCGCAGCAGAGCAAAGGGAGTTCGCGAATCCTGTAACAGGAACTGCGCTGCCGGCCCCAGCCCACTGAGCAATTTTATCGTAGATGCCAAAGCTTGTTAAAATGACCGAAATGATAATCATAACAGCCACGGTCGGGTTGCCGGCTGTTTTCTCAGTAAACCCGAACCAATTGATAAACATTTGCATAAAGCACTCACCAATTAAGCAAATCGTGCCGCCAACTAAAAAAGCTCTAAGGCAATTTTTCAAAACAGGTCTCTTGGGTTCAATCCGTTTTGCTAATTCCTGATACTCCTGTTGGGTCATTGTTAGATTTTTCTTCTTATTGTTGGCCATACTTTCCCTCCTGCTTGATTAGGATCTTAACAGGGTATGAAGATCCTGAATGACCTTCGTCATCACCACGGAGCTGTCTTGATACATTTTTTTCGCATCAGGATGCTTCGTTGTTAAGGAATATAGCTCAAGATCCGCTTCGCATTTCTTCAGAGTTGCAAGAAGCGCAGGTCTTTCGCTCGGCTGAGGCACTTGCAGCTTGTCATCATAGAGATCAACGGTTAATTCGCCGTTGGTGTCTACATGGCCAAGAAACACATTTTCTTTCGTTACTCCTAGCTTATCCAGTTCCGTTTGCAGCCATCCCATTCCTTTCCCGGCTGCAGCCAGCGGCTCCTTTTGGATCACACCATCCATAATGACCGTCTGGGTCGGCTTCTCCGTTCCCGGCTTCATCCCCAAATGTTTGGGCGTCAGAGGCTGCGACTCGCTTTTGAGCAAAACACTCAGATCACCGCTGGATTCGAGCATCGCAAACTCCACATCCGCCACTCGGAAAACACTTTTCGTACGCAGCTGTTCAAGAAGCTCGTCCCCTGTGTACCGTTCCTTTTTCAAATTATCCTCAAGCACCTTCCCATCTTTGATGAGCACTGTGCCTTTCCCTTCAAACCACGTGCGCAGCGTCTTGCTCTTGAGTGTCAGCAGCTCCAAGATAAAAGGCACAAGACACCAGACCAATATGGCAATAACCCCATGCATAAAGTTGCTTTCAACATCCGTTGAAATGACACCGGCCAAGTCACCTAGCGTGATACCTATCACATATTCGAAGAACGTTAACTGAGATATTTGTTTCTTACCAAGGATTCGTGTCAGTACAAACAGAATAACTAGCGCGCTAAATGCTCTAATAACGATATGTAGCCAATCTGCCACGGGCCCGTTCCCCTCTCTTTCTTAGTGCTCCAAACAAAGTCATTATGTGCAAAATAAGCGAGTGCTATCATTGAATTGATTTGTATTTAATTGTCAATTATGAGAACGAAGAGAAAGGGTATATTAATGAGCGCAAACAAGTGAAATCGTTATGCTCTCTTTGGTTGCAATCCAAATTCAAATGAAGAGGTGTCTACCATGACTGTAGCTGCTCAAGTAAAAACAACACTAGCCTCCCTCAAAAGCGCGCAAGCCAGCCTAGAGACCTTTGCGTTGTCAACGCAGAATCAGGAAGCTAAACAACTGTATGAAACTGCCGCGATGGCTGCCCAAGACATTGTGAATCAAGTTTCCTCCAGGGTGCAGCAATTGGAAAACGAAGAGCCGCAATACAAAGGGTTCTAGTCTCACCACAAAAACAGCCGATACTTACGAGAAACGCTCTCGTGTACCGGCTGTTTTTGCTTTTTAATACATCATGAGTAGAATGAGCGTAAGTAATACAAAAAGCACTAAAATAAGCAATTTGAGATGATCTTCTTTTGGCATGTGAGCCGCCCCTTGTTTCAGATCGTTCCTATTAAATCTTGCTATTGTGTCGGTTGGCCGGAAGCTTTTCTCAATTCATTCGCTAGTCGGTGAAATTCATCTCTTGCCTGCGGGTCCTCTGTTGCCATATATGCCGCAGATAAAAAGGCAATGATTTTATTAGCGTCTTCAACACTTATCACAACTTATTCCCTCCTAGAAGCACACTCTATTTACCGGTCCAATAATCGAAGGTCAGCACATTGTTTTTGAAAAAGGAATAAGGCAAATAACAGTAGCCTTGATCTCCCCAACTTTTTCCCCAAGAGTTGCGGACGATCATTACGCCTTGGCCCTTCTTCTTGCCGTCTCTGTACCCAACAGCCAGCATAGCGTGCCCGCCTAGCAGCATTTCTTTTTTTCGATCTGGATAAGGGACACGTCCTGTTCGGATAACCGGCAGGCTTTCAAAAGAGCTATACAGCCATATGCCGAAGACAACAGGCTGACCGTCTGCCAAAGCCGCTTTGATTCCTGCCAGATCGTGAATGCGATGATAACTGCCGATGCGATAATTTCCAGCCGTTTGTTCAGCCTCTCTATCCGGCTTTTCTTTATATTTGGCAATTTGATACGGCCATTCGCTTTCCGGGCAAACGCCGATTTTCTGAAGCACTTTCATCCCGTCGCGGACCGTTGCACCAGAGTCTCTACTTACCGTACCTTCTAATTGCCTCTCATGCCAGTAATGAAAAAGCCGGGATAATCGAAGCGCTGAATCGCTTTCTTGACGCAGCCAATATTCACGTAATCCGCTTACAATGGCATTCGACGTGCAAGATCCTAAATTCCCTTGATTGACAATTGGAGAAAGCTTGCTCCGCAGGTCGACTTTGCCGGGCAGCTGAGATTCACGGACATAATTGACACTTCGGTAAAAATAGTCGCGAAAGTCACGTTGGTCCCTCTTTACCGTTAACTTTCTTCTCATCTGTTTTCCTCCCCATTGCCCGTTTGTGGAATTGTACTCCAGTGTATTCACCCATAGGCAGGAGCGTGCAGAAAAGCGCATGCCCCTCAGGCATGCGCGCGGCTTTTTCATGGTAAACCGTCCAATCATTTGACTTCTACTGGACCTGCGGATTTGACATTCGGGAACTACAGGGCGCTATTTCTCAGTAAACGCATGTTTCTGAGTGTAAAGGGAACTGTGGGCCTCTATTCCACGAATTTCGACTGAAATGCCTGTCACAGGGGTCAGATAAGACCCTGTAGTTCGCTCATCGTGGAGATTGCTCGATATCCTCGAAATAGAGGACTCCAGTTCCCCTATGATCTACCCTAGCGGAATACTCCGCTAGTCCTTGTCTGGTGAGGTGGAAGGTTGCAGTATGTTGAGTAGAACAGTTGGATCGTGGAAGGTAGGTAAAGTAGCTTGATTTGCTCATTTGTTTATTATGCAAGAGCCTCTGCATAAGTTAGCACGTACAACAAAGCGTTATTTCCCAGAAAATAACCTGTCCCGCCCAAACGGAAAAACCAGGCAAACCACGTCTGTTTCAGACGGATCCACCTGGTTCTATTAGAATATCCCTCAACGCTTACCGCAGGTAGCGCGAAAGCGGCTGTATCTGTTGTTTTCGAATACACGCAACGACTAGCTCGGCGATAGCGATACCGCCTTTTTCTTGAAAATGCGTATTATCCTCTGCTCCTTTTGGGAAGTTAGGAAACTCCCCGGGCCAGGCCCACATGAACAAGGATTTGGTTTCCTCAGGACCGAGCGTTTCGAACAATTGCTTGCTGGCTTCCGCCAGATCAATGAGCAGAACATCCGCCTCTTCGGCCAGCTGCTTCATAGCCGTGATATACTCGCCGTGGGTGTCGACGATTTTGCCAGCTTCATCAAAAAATCTCCGCTGCACTGGCGTCACCAGAATGGGAACAGCTCCCCGCGTCCGAGCCTCCTGAATATAAAGCATGAGATGCTCTTTATACGTGGTAAAAGGGGAGGTCGCCCGCTCCTCATCCAACTTTTGATCGTTATGCCCAAATTGAATGAATAAATAATCATTCGCATTCATCCTATCAAGAATCGGCGTAAACCGTCCTTCGTTCAGGAAGCTCTTGGAGCTGCGGCCGGACATCGCATGATTCGATACAGCGGCATCCGCTTTGATGAACAGAGGCAACATTTGCCCCCAGCCTGTGTATGGATATCCATCCTCGGGCTGATCGGTTACCGTGGAGTCGCCAACCAAATATAAGGTAGCCGCTTGAGGCGCCGAAACGATCTCGAGTGCATTAATGCGCGGTGCAGCACCTGAGAAGGCAAGCCTCAATTGCCCATCTGCTACATGGACGCTAAAGCTGCTGGACACGAATTCCCCCGCCGCCGTGCGGCATTCCGATAGAAGCAGCCTTCCCTGTCCTACCTTCAAGCCCGTAACCGTTGCGGTAATCAGATCCCCCATCAATGTGTGAATCGTGTAATTGCCATTCGGCAAATCGACAAGAAACACAGCGCCCACGGGAATGCAAAAGTCTTGGCGGAGCGCTTCCGGTCTCCCGCGATCCCTTTCATATACCTCTGAGCCAACCCTAAACCCATAGCCGCCGTTACTCTCATGATAAAAAGAATCATGGCTAACTTTCGTGAAACCCTCTTTCGCACCACTCTGTTCAGGACCAAAGTCGAATTTCAAATGTATGTTCATCATTTACCAGTCCCTGCGGTTAAGTAACGAGGATAAGAAAATCAGTCCCAATCCTTGCCCCCAGCCTTGAATCCGTTTGTAGGGGACTCCTTTGTAGCCGTCAACATCCCGCATCACCGCTGTGCCGGCAGACACGCCTGTGATCGTACCGTCATCTGTTATACGTGAAAGAATACCCTTGATCGACTTATTTGTATATTTATTGTATAACGGCCCTGCACCGATGAGCGCTGCCGCGATACCTGCGGAACCGGATGTTTCCAAATACGCATCCTTATCCGTCAGAACGGTATGCCATAATCCGCTTTCATCCTGTAACCGCACGAGTGCGCTCAATTGATCACGCAGTGAACCTTCGATAATCATAAAAGAAGGATGCGTCACATGCACGAGCCTCAATGCGCGTGCCATCGTAATGGCAGCCCACGAGTTGCCGCGTGCCCAATAAATGCCTGACATGTGATTTTGCGCCAAATTGTCCCAGCCATGGTAATACAAGTTCGTCGCAGCGTCTTGCAGCACATTTTCATGGCCATGGTACTGCTTCAAGCCGTCCTCGAAATAATCCTCACGATTCAGCATCGAACCGATCCGCACCAGGAAATACCCCGCCATGAACATCGTGTCCACCCATGCCTGCTCTGGGAAATTGTACGTTTCCGAGTTCACAGTATGCTGGAAGATGCCCTCTCCAAAACGCTCCGCCTCATGCTTCAGGAAGTCCGACATTTGCGTAGCGATTTCCATATACCGCTCTTCCCCTGTTTCCTTGTACAAGGTTAACAGCGAGTGACCGATCGAGATGCCGTTGACGGACAGCTTGGGCAGCCCGTCTTCCAGCTTCTCATCGACCCATTCTTTTAACAGTTGAAGATACTCTTTATTTCCCGTTGCTTCATAGGCTTCAGTCACCCCATAAAAAGCTACGCCGCCCGGCCAATCCCAATTAAAGTCCATGCGGAACGTTCTATGCACGACGCGGTCAATGACTTCGCGAATTTCATCCGGATCAAATTGTAAAGCTGGCATCTCTTCATTTCCTCCCTGTAGCTGGTTATTGATCAAATGAGCATTCATTCTCATTATCCTTTCAAACCGCTCGTCGATATTCCGTCAACAATATATTTTTGGAAAATCATAAACACAACGAAAATCGGAACTAGCGATAACGTCGACATAGCGAACATACCGCCCCAGTTATTTAAGGACTCGCTGTCCAAGAATAGTTTAAGCGCTAGGGATACTGGATACAGCTCGGCATTATTTAAGTAGAGCAACGGCGTGTAGAAATCGTCCCATCTCCAGTAAAAGGAGAAGATTGCCGATGTCACGAGAGCCGGGACGATAAGCGGGATAATAATTTTGTAGAAAATGCTGTATTTGCTGCAGCCGTCCATTTTCGCGGCTTCATCAAGCTCAGGCGGAATCGTGCGGATAAACTGCATAATCAGAAAGATAAAGAACGGAATTCCGAAAAACTGCGGCACAATAATCGGTTTAAAGCTCGATAACCAGCCAATTTTGGCGAACAAAATATACTGCGAGATAATCGTTACATCTTGAGGCAGCAGCAGCGTCAACATCACCATGGCGAACCAGAACTTGCTTCCTGCAAACTTGATGCGAGCGAAGCCATATCCGACAAGAGCGGAGGAAGCCACAGCGCCAATCGTTGAAAGAATCACGATAATGAAGCTGTTTTTCATGAAGGTCGCAAACGTGATGCCTGCAAATCCCTTCCAACCGGATACATAGTTGCTCCACTCCAGCCGGCTGGGAATCAGTGAGGTTGCCGTTGTATAAATCTCATCATTTGGCTTAAAGGAACTGGCGACCAGCCAGAGAATCGGATAAATCGCAGTAAGCGCGATGAGGCAGACGAACAGATGATACAGCACTGTTTTCAAATTTTTTGCTCGAAAAACCATGTCAGATCCCTCCTAGCTCTCGTAATGAACCCAATATTTTGATGTTTTGAAAATAACCAAGGTAATGAGCCCGATTAAGATGAGCATGAACCAAGCCATTGCTGACGCATAACCCATTTCAAAGAAAACAAATGCGCGATGGAATAAATACAGCGAATATAACAGCGTATTGTTAAGCGGACCGCCTTCACCGTTCGAAATAATATAGGCCGGCGTGAAGGTTAAGAAGCCCGAAATCGTTTGCAAAATGAGATTAAACAAGATAATTGGACTTAACAAAGGCAGTGTGATGTGAAAAAATTTGCGAACAGGTCCTGCTCCGTCCACGCTCGCTGCCTCGTAGTAAGTGCCCGGGATGTTTTTGAGTCCAGCTAGAAAGATAAGCATGGATGAACCGAACTGCCAGACCGATAAGAGCACCAACGTGCCAAGCGCCGTAGCCGGCAAGCCAATCCAAGAAGTGGTGGTGTGAATACCAATGCTGCCGAGAAACGCATTAATTAACCCTTTGTCACCGAAAATTTGACGCCACATGATAGATACTGCAACGCTTCCGCCAATCAACGAAGGCAAGTAGTAGGTAGCTCGGTATAAGCCAATTCCTCTTGCAGCGCGATTGAGCAGCATGGCTACCAATAAGGCAATGATCAAACGCATAGGAACGGATGTAAGCACGTAGATTAGCGTCACGCGAATTGAATCTATGATTTTATCATCACTAGTAAACATCTTCTCGTAATTCGCAAATCCTACCCATCGCGGCGGAGACAATAAATCATACTCCGTGAATGAGAAATAGAGCGAAGAAAACATGGGAAACAGCGTGAAGATCAAAAAACCAAGAATGAAAGGTGAGACAAACACATAGCCGACTATGTGATCATTTTCACGTAGTTTCATAATTCCACTCCTTTATGCTTATCATTTTCTGTGTATTTGGAAGGGCAGCCGGATTAGAGCCGCCCTTTTATACCTGTAACTTGTATCCTACTATCCATGCTTACTTCTTATTTTTTGCTAAAATGGCATTAGCTTCACTCATGAATTTGGCAGCTGCCTCTTCCACCGTCAGCTTGCGAAACAAGATTTGCTCTTGCATGTCGCGGAGCAGCTTGCTTACTTCTGCAGACCCAATAGGATCTGGAGGATCCATGGGACTGCTGTTCTTCTCCACCCAAGTCACATAATCGTACACTTTCAATTCTTCTTCAGAGAGCGTTGGCTTTAAGCCTTCTTTGACCTTCGAGGAAATGGGAATCCCCCGATCGCCCTTGATCAATTTATTAGCCTCCAAATCATTTAAAAACCATGAGATGAATTTAGCCGCTTCCGTTTTATGTTTGGAGCTTTTGGCGATTGAGAACAGCATCGTCGGCTTTAAGTATAGCCCTTGGTTCCCGTTCGGTCCCGGCAGTCCGGTTAAGCTGAGGGGTTTCTTGGCAGCTTCCTGCAGCGATGTGAATTGATTCGACCAGGCCATCGTCATGAAGCCATCCCCGAGCGCAATCGGATTCTCCTCAGGCGTCAGTTTGGACAATGACTCTTTGTCCCAGTCGCGCATATAGCCCGCTTCATACCACTCTAGGTACATGGTGAAGTAATCTATAAAATAGCGGGGATCGCTAAATCCAAGACTCGTACCATCCGGGCTAAAATAGTGCTGATCTTGCGTACGCAGATAGTAAGGGAAAAACTGATCAAAGCGCATATGGTCGAGCACTTTCCCTTTTGCCTTCATCCGCTTGGCGATTTGCTCCAAATCGGACCATGTCCAGCTCTTCGGGATGGCAGGGATCCCCGCCTCCTTCAGCATGGCGGCATCATAGGTGGTGCCCATCGCATTAACACCTAACGGGATGCCGTACAGCTTCCCGTCCACTCGCCCGGAATCGATCGTCTCGGGCGATGCTGATCGCACATCGATCGTTCCGTTATTCGTCAGCTCAGACAAATCTTCTAATTGATCCTTTGTTGCATATTGGGTTAGATACGAGATATCCATCTGGATAATATCGGGCAATTGATTGGCCGCAGCTTGCGGTGCCAGCTTTTTCCAGAAGTCATCAAAGCCGGCATATTCCGTATCAATTTTCACGTTAGGATTCAGCTCCTGGTACATGGCAATCAGCTTCAACGTGTAGTCGTGTCTGGATTGACCGCCCCACCAGGCAATTCGCAGCTTAACTTCTTGTTTGGAACTGCTTCTATCAGACTCCATATTCCTCGGGTTTCCATCCGCAGATGGCTGTTTCGCGCTGCATCCGATGATGGCGAACATCAATGGAATGAGAAGCATGGCCGGTAAACGTCTGCGTTTCATTGTTAGCGTCCTCCTGTGTACCCTGCGCCACATCTCTTATTATGGGCTCGCAGGAGCAAAAATTGAATCTAATTTACCGCGTTAAATGTTCAAAAAACAGTGAATACGGGCCTACATCGTCAGCTTCTTATACTCGGAAGGCGCGCAGCCGGCAATCTTTTTGAACACCTGTGAAAAATACTGCGGGTTATCGCCGAAGCCCAATTGTTCGGCTAACTCGAACATTTTGACATCATCATTCGATTTGATCATCTCCATAGCTTTTCGAATTCTTACCGTGACAACGTAGTTAGAGAAACGCTCGCCCGTCTCTTTTTTGAACAATTTGCCCAAATAATCCGGGTTCATATACAGCATTTTGTGCGCTACCCAGTTGAGTGACAGCTCGGCATTCGAGAGCTCCGCGTTCACAATATCGATCACCTTCTGAATGACCTGGGAATGCTTATTTCTGTTCTGTTCAAAAATGGCATGAGTAATTTCAGAAGCGGTTTGCTTCAGCAGCTGGATACTCGCCTGCAGTGTTTCCATCTGTGAAATATGGCCAATAAGCCCCATATACTGGTGCATTTGCGGTTCTGCACATAACCTTGTCATGGAAATAAAGCTTTGAATGACATACGATTTTGTCGTCTGAATGTCCAATCGGGAGTTCACAAGAAGGTCTTGAAACGCTTCAATACTAGCTTCGGCTTCTTCCCAGTTTCCTGCGCGGATCGGAAATAGAATGCGATCTTCATCGAAAACGAACTGGGCTTGACTTGGCTGCGCAGAACCCAAGATGTCGCGCATCGTGATAAGGCCGCCTTCACCCAGATAAAAACGGTGGCTCAAGCAATCTATCGCTTGCAGATACAGTTTTCTGGCTTCCCCGATTTCCCCGGACTCGCTTAGAGCAGCGGTGGTATCGATTTTGTAATACAGCATGAAAATACGCCGGATTTCTTCAATTTGCTCCTGCAACCGTGCCATATCATCCTGATCCTCGATCATGACCAAAATTTGCTCCGCGATGGTAGAGCTCAGGAGCGGTTCATCGAGAATATCTTCGGCAATATTTTTCACAGCAAATAAATGCTCATATTCGAACTTGTCTTCCAGCCGGAATAACAACAATCGAACTTTCCTGCCGCTGACATGCAGACCGAATAAATCTTGATAATATTCCCAGTCGCGGCTGCCATACGATTTATTCGTCACGAATTCCTTCAAGAATTGCTCTTTGACATGCGGAAGCACTTTCTGCAAATTGGCTTTCATCGACTGAATGAAACCTTCTTTGCTCTCCTCCTGCTTGTACTCGGCAGCAATTTCACTAAGCGCTTTCAAAATGCTGTTCTCGTTGCACGGCTTCAACAAGTAGTGTTTAACGCCATGCTGCATCGCAATTTGTGCATATTCGAATTCATCAAAACCCGAAAGCATGATGAAGCGCGTATGGGGATGAGTTTCCTTGACTTTAGCAACTAACTGCAAGCCGTCCATGCCAGGCATCCGAATATCACTGATCACAATATCCGGCTCGTGTTCACTGACGAAGGCGTAAGCTTCGAGCCCGTTACGGGCGGTCCCTATTAGCTCGGTATCGACCGATTGCCAATCCACAATGGATGAAATCCCTTCCAGAATCATTCGTTCATCATCAACCAATAACACTTTATACATCGTCGTTACCCTCTTTTCGTCATCGGAATTCGAATGGTAATACGTGCGCCGCCATCCGTACGATTCTCTACTTGTATACCGAACTCTTCGCCAAACGTCAGCTTAATCCGTTCGTCAATATTTTTCAGGCCGATGCCTGTGCCTTTGGATTGGCGCTCCCCTGTCAGGATTTTTTCCAAATAAGCCTCATCAATCCCTGGACCATTATCTTCTACGATTAGAAAGACAGCATCGCCTTCCTCCCGCCCCCAAATGTGGATGATACAAGGTTCCAGCATGACCTCGACCGCATACTTAATCGCATTTTCAAGCAAAGGCTGCAGCGTCAGCTTCGGGATGCAATGACCTCGCAAAGCTTCCGGAACGTCGAGCCGGAAATCCAGCCGCTCCTCGAAACGCACCTTTTGAATCGTAATATAATGCTGCACAAGCTTCAGCTCGTCTTCAATGGGGATCATATCCTGCTTTAAACTAATCGACGAACGGAGCAGATAGCCCAGCGATTCCACCATTTGCGAAACTTGCTGCTGTCCATTCATCTTGGAAATCCAGTTGATCGACTCCAACGTGTTATACAGAAAATGCGGGTTGATCTGCGCTTGTAAGGAGCGAAACTCCGTCTCTTTGATAATGAGCTGTTTCGTGTAGTTCTCTTTGATCAATTCCTGTATGCGCGCAATCATCATGCGGTACGTCCGCTGAAGCAGTCCAACTTCATCCATCTGCTGCGAAATCGGTGCAATTGGCGGAAGCTCCGAATTTTCCAGATCGCCGATTTGCAGCCCCCGCATATTGCTTATTAAGCCTTCAATGGGACGAGTAACACTTCGCGCAACCGCCATCCCGAAACCAACGAGCAGAAAAAAAGAAATAAGGAATGCCGCGATCATCCAATTTTTCATCAATGTCAGATTATAAAAAATCGTTTGGAACGGCAGCGTGTTGTAATAGGTCCAGCCCAAATAATCGGAATGAATGTGCGACACGAAATATTTCTCGCCATCCTGTTCAATAATGCGAAATCCCCTCACGGAAGCTCCGACTGGACTGTTTTCACTAATCAATGACTTCATGCTCACAGACCTCGGATATACTAGAGTCCCCTTCGAGACAATAATGAGCTCGCCGTCACGGGTTACAGCTTCCCTCGCATATTGATTTACCATCTTGTCCAAATTGACATGCAGCACCAGGCTGCCAAGCTTCTTCAACTCCAAATTGTCGGAGGAACGGATTTGCCTCGTTGCAATAAGGCTGTAATCCTGCTCATCCGGATTTACCCAACCCAAGCTGCCCGCTCCGCGATCCGAAGTTTCTTGGATCAGAGCTTTCCGCTCGGGAGAAAGCGTTGTCAAATTTCCGCTGGAGTAGCTGTTTCCCATCACGTCGGTAATATCCGCGGCTGAAATATACGTCTCCGAGTTGATATACTGAACCAGCCGGTCTACGAGCTTGGCGCGGGATTGGATGCGGATATAATCCGATTCATTCGAATTCATCACAATCAAATGCTGCTGAATTTGCTCATCCGACATGATGCTGAATGTCAGCCGCTCCACTTTGTTCAACTCATTCTCAATTAACGTGGAGGAAAGATTCAGAACTTGCGACGATTTCTCGTAAATCTGCTGATCATACATCGAAAAGGCGATCTGTAAGCCTACCAGTGAAATGCTGGAGCTGACAGCCATTGTTATGGTAATAAGCAGAAACAGCTTCGCTTTAATCCGCATATTACGAATTTCATCGAACCAGAGGCGGAAGCCCGTTTTCATGTAACATTCACCACTTTTCTTTCTGTGTAAGGTCTTGTAGCACTGATTCTTCGCGGTGGAGGGCGCCATTCCCTCTAACTGCATAAAAAAAGGGTGTTGGGAATAACTCCCAACACCCCATTGAACGGACTAAGACCTGCTTCGCTTCAGAACTCGCACCCCGTAAGGTAGAAGTACTATGCTTGAATTGACGGTACCTGACTCCGCTGTTCCATCCGAAATAAGCATGTCGGAATAGGATTGTTCATCGAGCAAAACGGTCTGATCTTGGTCGCTGAAATTCATCAGGAAAATGAAATCATGCACTCCGTCCGTGCGGATTTGCGCTGTAACCTGATGAGGCAATTCCGTTTGTAATGCCGGCTTGATTTCGGCCTCTTTTATAATCTGCTTATAGAAGCTGTTCTGGAACGATTGCTCCGCACGAGCTGCCATGTAATAAGCTTTTCCTTGTCCAAAACGATTAACGGTCAGGGCAGGCATGCCCGCATAGAAATCTTCGCCATAGACAGCAAGGGCCTGAGCCCCTTCCAAGTGGATCAGTTCGCACAGCTCACGAACCTTAAAAGCACCTGTTAGTTCAAGCGGGTTCCCCTCGTTGCAGATGATTTGATTTTCATCCTGATCGTAAAGCCCGTCGATTTCTTCCGACCAAATACCAAGCGTTTGACGAAGCGGCCCTGGGAATCCGCCAAGGAAGCACAAATCGTTCTCATCGACAACGCCCGACCAGTAGGTAGCTACGAAAGTGCCTCCGCCAGCAACGAATTGTTCAATCCGCTCTCCGACCCCGGGACGCACCATATAAAGCATTGGAGCGACAACGAGCTTGTATTTGCTAAAATCCCCAGTCATATCAATGACGTCAACCGGGACGCCCTGATCCCAGAAAGCTTGATAATGGCTTAGAACCGTCTGCTCATAGTTGATTCCCATATTGCGCGGACCTTGCGAATCTTTCACAGCCCAACGGTTCTCCCAGTCGAAAATGACGGCTGTTTCCGCCGGCACGGTCGTACCCAAAATTTCCGTCAGCTGCTCAAGATGACCGCCTAGCTCTGCAACATCACGGAATACGCGCGTGTGTTCATGACCGGCATGATCGACTACTGCGCCATGAAGCTTCTCGCTGGATCCACGGCTTTTGCGCCACTGAAAATATTGCACAGAATCCGAGCCGTGAGCGACAGCCTGCAAAGAGGATAGCAGGTGCATACCGGGCCGCTTCAGCTTGGAAACGGGCTGCCAATTCGTTGTGCTCGGCGTGCTCTCCATCAGCAGAAACGGTTGTCCACCACGCAGGGAGCGGAACATGTCATGATTGAGCGAGAACCATGCGGCCAAGCTGCTTTGATCCTTGGCATGATGCCAAGTTGGATACGCATCCCAAGAGATTACGTCCAGCACATCCGTGAACTTCCAGTAGTTCAGCCCTTCGTAAGCGTCCATGAGATTAGCTGTCACAGGAAGTTCTGCGTTGATGGCTTTCAGTGGAGCGATCTCGTGTCGGCAGAAGTCTACCGTCTGGTCTGTCACGAAGCGTTTCCAATCGAGATTCATGGCATGCACAAGTTTCTCGCCGTGTGGTGCCGGGGATTCAATTTGCGACCAGCTTGTATACGTGTGGCTCCAGAAGCTTGTCCACCATGCCTGGTTCAACGCGTCAAGTGTTCCGTATTTGCTTTGCAGCCATCCGCGGAATGCCTCTTGGCAATAATCACAATGACAATCATCGCTATATTCATTGGAGATATGCCAACCTACAACGGCTGGATGCTGAGAATAGCGTTCAGCCAATCTTCGATTCATCTCCGTTACTTTCTCACGATAAACAGGGGAGGTGTAGCAATGGTTATGGCGTGCACCAAAAAGATTGCGCACACGATTAGCGCCAACACGCAGCACTTCCGGATATTGCTCCGCCATCCATGCCGGTCTTGCCCCGCTTGGGGTAGCCAACCAGGCGTAGATGCCATTCTCGGCAAACGTATTCAGCACGCGGTCCAACCATTCGAAGGTAAACACCCCTTCTTCCGGTTCAAGAGCGGTCCAACCAAAAATGCCGACAGCCATGACATTGCATTTGGCAAGCTTCATTAAACGAATATCTTCTTCAAGCACCTGCGGATCATGCTGCCATTGATCGGGATTATAATCGGCGCCATGCATGAAAACAGGAAGCTTAGGACTAACAGGCGGAAATTTGTATGGCAAGCTGTTCACCTCTTGGATATTTTTGGCGTTAATCGAATTGTCAATTTCATACCATAAGTATCCATGACATCGCTTACTAGTGCAACCTCATTTTTCATTAAAAAAACCGAAGCATGGTTGAGCCATGCCCCGGCTTATGTTGTTTATGCTTGCATGCTTTTACTTTGAATCACCTTGAGTAAACAATCGCAGGTTGCAAGATGCATCCCTTCGTGAACGACTCCGAAATTGAGCAACTCTCCTACTTTATAAAATGTGAGCGGTCCAAATGGCAATGGATTTTCGAATGTAGCCTCGAGACTCTCTGGGGATAACTCGCTTATTTGGTTTAGCTGAGCGGATAACTGTACGATGAGTTCTTCTTTTGATGGTGGAAGGTGGGTCCAACTTGCTGGCGATGTCCCGGAATTGAAGAATGAGGCATAGCTTTCGGGAATCATCGAATCCTTCGCAAACCCGATCTTCATATAAGCGTCCATCCAATAAATCATGTGTCCAACATTCCAGCGAATCGTGTTATTGTAGGAATCTGCTTGAATATCAAATAGTTCCTCCGGGATGCCCTGTACCTTGTGAAGTACCACTTGGCGTACTGTTTTTGCCGTGCTGATAATGGTTTCTGACATTTGAATTCCTCCTTTTGGGTGAGAAGCATTTGGTATGCTTTTAGTATAGATTTCATGGGAGGTACCATCAATGCCGTGCAAATTATCGAAACGTTAAGTATAAGTTAATGATCATGCATTGACAGAGAAACATGAGGAAGCAACAATAAGGAGTAGAAATGTCTTAGATTGAAAAAGCCTTCCATCTTCAGCGATCTTGTTGAAAGCGAGTGTGAGCTATGGAGTTAAAGCAGCTGCAATACTTTATGGCGATTTGTGAAGAACTTCATTTCACGAGAGCCGCCGATAAAATGGGAGTGAGCGCTCCCAACATCAGCCAACAGATTAGAAGATTGGAGGAAGAATTAGGCGTTCTCCTTTTCGATCGCGTTGGCAAAACAATCGTCCTCACAGAAGCAGGAGCCATTCTGCAAGAACATGGCGCTGCTGTGTTTGGACATCTGAAGCAAGCGAACGATGCTATTGCCGATCTGAAGCAGATGCAAGGCGGATCGTTATCCATCGGTGTTTTGCCTGGTGATGCGGATCTCCTGTTTAACGCCTTGCTGCTGAGTTTCCATCAGACCTATCCCACCATTACGCTCTCACTGATGGAAACCACGAGAGTCACGGAACAAGTGCTGGACCGAAGCATCGATGTTGGCGTCACGATCGGACCTGTCAGCGATGAGAGGCTCACCGCCATCCCTCTATTTCACGAAGAATTTTCACTGGCTGTAAGTAGGAATGATCCCCTTGCTGATGAGAATTTCATCCCACTGAGCAAGCTGAATGACTTAAAAATGGTCATGTTTCCTCCAGACCATCAATGCCGTAAGCTGATTGACCGCTTCTGCATGGAGAAAGGGTTTACTCTGCAGCCGCATATGGTGACTACAACATTATCCTCCCTCCTCCAAATGGTGCAGAGCGGAGTTGGCGCCTGTGTGCTGCCACGCCTGCTGCTCGATACCCTTCCAAACAAAGAGATAAAAGCGGTTAGCCTGCGCCAGCCAATACCTTCCCAGGACATTTGTCTCATCTACCGCAGTGACAGGTATGTCGGATATGCGATGCGTACTTTTATTAAAACGCTCAGAGCCTACGTCGAAGCTGTCATCCAACAAGCAAAAACTTCGTAGGGTGAAGGCGCCTGCCAGCTTTCCTCTTGCGAGTAGCAGCTATCGGCTAAAAAAAGGCTATCCCTCCGCCATTTTCATGACTTCCGGGATAGCCTTTTCGCAATTTATGTACTATGCCAAATAAAAAACTTCGCGCATCGGTTGAATCGGTACAGCTTCACGGAAATCGAAGGAGCCTACGACCATTTTGCTCGTAATCGCGTTCCATCGATTGCAAGCTTCACTCTCAGCCAAGTAAGCAAAAGCGGCTTCCAAGTCATCGCATAAAAAGCAATAAAAGAATTGATTGCCATTTTGGAAGATGGAGTAATCCCTGATCCCTGCTTTGCTGTGTTCTACCATAATTTCTGGCCAAGGCGCCAAATGCATTCGGACGTATTCCTCCAAATCTTCCTCCCGAATCGTCCATGTCCATGCGAACTTCCCGCTAGTGGTCATGCGCTACACCCTCTCCCCATTTATTGGATAACCGATTACTTTTACTTTACCGCGCTAAGTCTGTCCCGTCAATGCTCATCCCCCTCAAAATAAAAATAAACAAAAAAAAGAAGTCACGAGGACTTCCGTTTTTTCGTCTTTACATTTGTTTGATATTACGAGATGCATATACAAACCAAACAAAAGAAGCAAAACAAAACAGAGCAATAAAACCATATCCGCCAAATACATCATAGCGCGCTGCGAAATAGCCAAAACCAAGACCCGCGAACGTGCTCAACACATTCTCGCCCAACGACTGAAAGGAATCAATGGTTGCCCTCATGTTTGATTCTATGCGGTGATGCAAATAGCCGGAGGCAAGCGGCTGCATGACGCCAGAGAACAGGCAGATGATGAACATGGCTGCCAACCCGATGGAATCATGGAAAATAGAAGCACAGAGGAATCCGACCGCGATCATCGCTGTAATACAGACAATCAGCCTCTTGTAGTTGAATCGCCGCAAAAGCGCATAGGATATCAGATTGCCAGGCAGCTGCAAAAGCATGATAACCGAAGACAGCACCCCGAAAAAGTAGACAGGCGTCCCTAAACGGCTCGCGTACAACTGCCAAAATTCTCCCACATAGCTCAATGAAGCCCCAGTAACCATACCGGAAAGTATAACCTGCGAGACATTGGGATTTTTTCTAAAAAAACAAAGCGATGCCGTGACATACGTTTTAAAAGGAATAGCTTCCTCAGCATCCGTGCCATCCGCACACTTCTGCGGTTCGACCAGCAGGAACGCTAGCATTAGGGCAATACCCGAACTGAGAAGCGATAGCCAATAGTTCAGCTCAAGACCGAATTTACCGGCGAGCAAGCTCCCGCAAAGTGCCGCAAGAATAGCCGAGAGCAAATCACAGGCGTTCAATCGTCCTAACAGCTTTTCGAAATGGGATCCTTTCCCCTGCTGCATTAATGTATCATACAACAAAGCGTTCTCCGATCCGCTGCTTGCCGAACGAGCGATGCCCCCCAAGAAGACGACGAGCGCAAAATGCCAGAACTCTGTCGCAACGATCAGAATCAGAAACTCGCAGCAGCCCAGCAGAGCGCTTAGAACAAGCATTTTTTTCCTGCCCCATTTGTCCGCTATAACACCTGTTGGAACTTCTAGCAGCACGATGGTCAGTGCAAAAATAATTTCCGTATACACGACCATCTGAATGGTCATGCCCCGCTCCTCCCAGTACAATCTCTCAATAACATAAGCAGGGATGAGACTGGAAAAAAAGCGAAGCGCAAACAGCAAGCGTATGTTCCTTATGTTGTTCATATGGAGCTCCTCTCCGAAATCTGATTGGGTAGATGAACTCAACCGGATCGGGGGCGCTCGTGAACAACGAAACGTTACGTCTTAGCAGGGAGGCCTTGCGAACTTGTTGAACCTCATCACTTGAGGATCTCCTCCATTCGTCAAAATCTCATTTCGTTGAATGATTTATTGGGATAATAATACCTTGTAAATTTTAATGACACTAAAATGCATGCCTTCATGATATAAATTAAAGCTGAGGAACTGCTCTAAGGATTCGAGTCTCATCCCTGCCGAAGTTGTATAAGGCGTAACGTTGTCTTGCAGTCGGTCACCCAGTTCACTCTGAATTCTCTCAATCTGATTTTTAAGCAGAAATTTCAACTCTGAGAGAGTAGGAACGACAATGTCCGCCGGCGTAGTTAAAGGAGAGGTCTTGTATTCAAATTGCTCCTTGAACCCCTGCGGTAGTTGAACAGGGAGCTCCATGTATTGAAAAGCGTACCTTTCCATGACGACATAAATGTGTCCCAACTGCCAACGAATTGAATTGCGGAATCCATTCGGAATCTGGTCCGCCGTTTCTTCCGAAATCCCTTCAACCGCTTGAAGAACTTGATTTCTAACGAATGCCAACTGCCTGAACAAGAAATGTTCCAACATCCTCACTCCTTTGCGACTCTTTTGGCCTATTGTAGCACACATCCCCATTAGGGAGTATATGGAAAAAAAGCTTTATTCTACGCCTGCCTGCTCAACCAACGTGCGCTGTTTAACACAAGTCGTCGGTAGGCTTCAGGTTGGAAAGAAGGAGCATGATGTCCAGGCTGCAAATACACAACCTTTCCTAAACCATAAGCGTGCTCCCATGCCGCGGGATACCGTTTCCCTTCAAATTCAAACTCCATAAAAACCGTTTTTTTCGTAAAAGGATCAAATTCGAACAAGTAAGGCTCTTCATCCAAATTGAAGTTCTCGACACCTTCCAGTAAAGGGTGCTCGGCTGCCGATCCATAATAAGCTAAAGGCTGGTAAGGAGGGTGCCCCGTAAACTTGGCGCCGATCATCTGCAGCAGCTCATAGCTCCGCTGAAGAGAAATACCATTATGAATAACTAGCAGGCTGCCTCCTCCTGCAACGTATCGCAGCAGTCCTGCGGTTTGCTGCGGCGTCAGGTCTCGTTTCCAACAGTCCGTATAGGAAATGCACAGAGGAAACTGGTTGTAATCCAACTCCGACAAGACTTGATAGTTTTCCGTAGCGGTTAGCGCAAACTCTTCGCCGAGAATGGCCGCAAGCTGCTGTCTGGCAGGCTCCAGTGGATGCCAAGGAGCATCCGTGTTATCGCCGATCAGCATGACTTTTATCTCGCTCATATGTCCTTCTCCTCCTCCCTTTACCAGGGCAGCTCTTTGCCGCTGTCGGCTTCGATATAAAGCGGAAGTGCCGCAAGCTTGTCCTTGTTCTCTTCAATCCGATTCAAAATATTCGCGGCGGCTTCTTCCGATGTATAGGTGCCAGCCGGATTCCATTCGCCGCTCATATATGATTTGACCCAACCGGGGTGGATTAGCAGGACGCGCCCGCCTTCTTTGCGAATTTTGTTATGAATGACCGTGGACCCCATGTTCAGAGCTGACTTGGCCATACAATACCCGAACCATGCATCCCGATGGCTGTTCGCTATGCTGCCCGCTTCGGAGGATATGTTAACAATCAGCTTGCCGCCATTCATGATCGGCTCCAGTAAGCTATTGGCCATGCGAATAGCGCCAAGCGCTGACACATTATACACTCGCTGAATCTCTTCGAAATCAAGGTCATCTTCGATCGTTTTCACCGTATCGCCGAGAATGGCGGCATTGTTGATCAAAACCTCCAATTGATTGGACCTGCTTTTGATATAACGAGCTGCTTCCTTGACACTTTCGTCAGATCCAACATCCAATTTGAAAACGTGCAGTTGATCTGGAAATTGAGTTCCGAGCTTGGTCAGCTCCTCGTTATTGCCCAAAATGCCGCCAGCATAAACGGTGTATCCTTGATGCAATAAAGCTTCCGTAATTGCAAGTCCAATCCCTCTGTCCGTTCCGGTTACACAAACTGCTTTGTTCAACAACATCTCCCAGCTCCCACCATTCCTAGTTATTAGACAAGCTTCAGCTCTTCCACAGATCCGTCTTGATAACCAACGATGACTCTCGCAGCCATCTTAATAAATAACCCATTATCGACGACACCCGGAATATGATTGATGGCATCATGGCATTCACTTGGACTTTTAATCTGCTTAAAATCACAATCCAGAATGTAATTGCCATTATCCGTCGTAAAAGGCTGCTGATCGATCATTCTCATCTTTGGTTCGCATCCAAGCGCGCTAAGCTTGTTACGTGTAAGCTCATAAGCAAACTTCACTACCTCAACTGGCAAATGGAATTTCCCCAACTGGTCGACAACCTTGCTTTCGTCAACAACGATAATAAGCTGTTTGCTGGATGAAGCGATGATTTTCTCACGGAGCAGCGCACCGCCGCCGCCTTTGACCAGATTCCACGCACCGTCCACTTCGTCAGCGCCATCAATCGTTACATCTATTTCCTCTACTTCACTAAAAGGAATCAAGGGAATTCCAAGCTCTTTAGCCAAATTCTCGGATTGTACGGAAGTTGCTACTGCCTTGATTTGCAGCCCGCTCAGAACTCGCTTTCCAATTTGTTGAATAGCCCAATACGCTGTGGAGCCGGTGCCCAATCCTACTGTCATACCATCCAGAATATACTCCACTGCTTTTTCAGCGGCAGTTCGCTTGGGATTATTACTCTCAAGATTCATCTGCAAATGTCAGTCCCTTCTCGGCAAGTGCACGGCGAAGAGGATCCAGCGACTTGGGTCCCATGCCATGCAGCTTCATAATCTCTTTCTCGGTTGTTTTGCTGAGTTGTTCAAGCCTGTGATATCCAGCACCTGCGAGTGCACGAAGGGCAGGATTAGAAAGCTTAGGCAAGTCTGATTGTTCGTCTGCCTTATTCATCTGCGCGTCATTCGTTGACATGCCTCGCTCACCTTCCCAATCTTTTTTTCCCAACCAAATCTCGAATTAAAAACGCTACTCGCTCAAGTCCCCATTCCAGCTCATTCAGCTTGGCATAGGCGTACGAGATGCGCAAATAGTTGCCTGTAAGTCGATTATAAATCGAACCCGGGTTTAACAAAACACCCTCTTTGAAAGCTCGCTCGAACAGAATTTGCATCGGAACATCGACTGTAAGCTGTACCCAAATGTAGAAGCCTCCCTTCGGAACTGACCAAGTGGCGATCCCAGTGAAAAAAACTTGGAGCAGCTCCACTGTCCTATCCCTTCTCAACTTTAGCTGTACCCTGATCGTGAGAAGATGCTCCTGATACAACCCTCTTCCCAGCCACTCCGCTGCAGCCCACTGTGAGACAGAGCTCGAACCGTAGTCATTCTGCATTTTAATATCCGCTAATCGTTCGATAACAGGTTCCGGAGCAACCACCCAACCAATGCGAAGCCCTGGACTTAATGTCTTGGACAGTGTCCCCAGATATAGGACCAGTGCATGCGGGTCCCTCGCTTTCAGAGGTAAAGGAGGCGGTTCATCAAACCATAGCTCTCTATACGCATCATCCTCAATAATCGGGAGACCTTCGTCCGCGCAAGCACTCATTAGCATCTGGCGCCTTCCCTCGGGCATCAAAATGCCGGTTGGATTTTGAAAAGTAGGAATCGTGTAGAGCAGCGAAGCGTTATATCCTTTTTTGTGACCCGCAATCTGGTTCGTAAGCAGGCCATCCTCATCCATGGGTAACCCTACAAGCTTAATATGGTTTGATTGAAAAACATGGACAGAATACAAGTAGGACGGCTTTTCCAAAAGAATCGAAGAACCTCGCGGCAGCAGCCCGATTGAAATGAGCTGTAAAGCTTGAAGAGCCCCGGAGACGATCAGGATGTTCGATGGCGAAGTATGGATGCCAATGCCTTGCAGATAAGCCGCCAACTGTTTGCGCAAATAAAGATTCCCCTTCGGCTCTTCATATCCTAAGAGGAACGAATTCGTCGAGCTTTCGGCGAAAATCTCCTTCATCCGCTCCGATGGCAGCAAATCCGGCGAAAGCTCCCCGGTTCCAAGCCGAATAATACCTTCTTGAAATTCCGCCCGATTGATGTGCTGGATCGTCGGCTGGTTGGGATAGTGTGCTCCAGCTTGTACATACGAGCTCCAGTCTGGGGGAGGAGAAGCCGTTAACAGGTTCCATGAGTTATTAATTACTCTTGTTCCGCCTTTGGTGTTGCCCTCCAATAGCCCATCAGCAATCAAATCGCTGATCGCCGTGACCACTGTGCTGCGGTTCACGCCAAAATGCTCAGCCAAAGCCCGCTGCGATGGAATTTTGGTCCCCACCGCCCATTCACCCAGCGATATTTTATGGATAATAAACTCTTTAATCTGTTGATATAACGGAGTTTCAGATGATAAATCAGGTCGCCAATCCATCGTTTCCTCCTTCCTTACAGCTCCACTATATCATTTGGTTGGGGTCGATGCCATCCATTTGGACGGAGACAAATATCAAAATCCCTCTATACTAAGTAAGAATTCGACAGCTAGATAGGAGTGATGATGTTGTTTCAAACGATATTACATGCGGTTGTTTTGGGCTTTGGACTTATTTTACCGGTTGGGGTGCAAAATGTTTTTGTGTTTAATCAAGGCGCCAGCCAGCGCACTTTCCTTGGGGCATTGCCCGTTATTCTCACAGCTTCCCTCTGTGATACCATCCTTATTCTCGCAGCGGTATTCGGAGTTTCCCTTATCGTGCTAACTTTTTCGTGGCTGCAAGCGGCATTGTATGGAATTGGCTGCTTCTTCCTGCTCTACATGGGCTGGGTGCTTTGGCGCAGTAAGCCGACCAGCTCTTCTTCTCCCCAGCAAAGCGAGGTGACCCAGCCGAAAAAACAAATTCTGTTCGCGGCTTCCGTCTCTTTACTGAATCCTCACGCTATTTTAGATACGATTGGCGTTATTGGCACCAATTCATTGAACTATGCCGGCGGAGAAAAATGGGTGTTCATGATCAGCATCGTGTGCGTGTCTTGGCTGTGGTTTTTTGGATTAGCCTTTGCAGGGCGGCTCATTGGTAAACACGATACAAGCGGGCGTTTTATTGCGAGATTAAATAAAGTGTCGGCTTGCATGATATGGGGCGTGGCCGTGTATATGGGGTTGCAGTTCGTGTGAGCTGCGGAGCAAAAGATGCTAGCCGATTCAATGGGAGTGGATGGAAGACTCAGCTGATATGTGAGCATTTTTGCAGCCGGATGCTGATGGGATCTCATGCTGGCGCAGCAGTACGTTGGATGAAATCCAGCGAACACTGCAATTTCAGCACACAATGCGCCGGTTGATTGGATGAAATCCAATCGAGCTTGTGAAATTCACCTCAAATAGCGCTGAAATCAGTCCTCGCATTGGAAAATATCCACTACGTTTGCATAAAACCTAACATGAAATATCTAGCCAAAACAAAAAAAGTCACCTATTGTAGAAAATGCA
>NZ_JBYTCO010000011.1:0-30388 GCF_058790355.1 Paenibacillus sp. FW101-FHT12H11
AGTGCTCCGCTCGACTTGCATGTATTAGGCACGCCGCCAGCGTTCGTCCTGAGCCAGGATCAAACTCTCCATAATAGAAAAGCTGAATAGCTCATTGACTTGCTAGCGAGATTTTACAATCTCATTTATAGTCGATTACTCGACTGTGCTTACTCACTCGTTGTTCAGTTTTCAAAGATCAATGTCTTCCTTATTCATCCATCGCCTTCAAAAGCGACCTGATCAATATACCACATCAGCCTATTCGATTGCAAGAACTTTTTTTCAGTTACTTTCGTTCTTTCGTTCGACCGCCGAAGCGACAAGAAGTAATATAACAAATACGCGAAGGCATTGCAAGTCCTTTTCTAATTGTAAAATATGGTAACAAAAAAAAGCCCCGGCGCGTCATGCACCAGAGCTTAAAGCTTTTTAACCTTGACTTCCTATAAAGATGTAACGAGCTAGAACAAGAATCGCCAATACCCACATAAGCCAGTGAATGGAATAACGCTTCTCACTTTTACCACCCAAGTTCGCTGCTGCTGCCAGTACCACATAAGTAACAATACCAAAGGATATACCATTCGCAATATTGTAAGTGAAAGGCATCAATACAATTGTAAGGAACGCTGGAATAGCAATAACGAAGTCTTGGAAATCAATCTCACGAATCGATTGCACCATCAGAACACCAACAACGATCAAAGCAGCCGCCGTAGCGGAACCAGGAATCAACATTGCAATTGGAGCTAGGAACAGAGCAAGCAAGAAACATACGCCCGTAGTTACGGCGGTCAAACCAGTACGTCCACCCTCTGCTACACCTGCTGCACTTTCTACGAATACAGTGACCGTACTCGTTCCAACTAATGCGCCACCGCTAACACCGATTGCATCAACAAACATCGCTTTCCCTACACGCTTGTTGCCTTCTTCTTTATTCTTCATAATTCCAGCACGACTCGCTGTTCCAACCATGGTGCCGAATGTATCAAACAACTCAACGAATGTAAATGTAGCGATAACGGAAACAATCCCCGTTGTCATAATCCCTGCAAAATCAAAATCACCGAATCGAAGCTTACTTAAATCAGGAACCCATGTCGTATCTGCACTTGTCAACGTACCGAGATTAACCATCCCCATAAAGTAGCCGATAACCGTAGTGGCCAGGATACCGAACAAGATAGCACCGCGAACGCGCAGCACCATAAAAATGGAAATCAACAGAACACCGATAATTGTTAGAATAACGCTTTTATCTTCTAATGAACCCATATGAAACACTGTTTCAAAGGAAAGAACGTCTGTAAATTGATGAGCTTTGATATCATTGCCGCTTTCTACTGCGACAGTAAGAATACCGCTGTTTTTGAAACCGATCATCGCGATAAACAAGCCGATTCCCACTGTAATCGCATGCTTCAGGCCATCTGGAACAGCGACAAGGAGGATCTGTCGAATTCGGGTCACGGTTAAAATGATAAAGATGATCCCCGAAATAAACACGGCGGTTAACCCCATTGAAAACGTAAACTTACCTTGCGATGTCAAGATAATCGTTGCAAAATAAGCGTTCAAGCCCATTCCCGGCGCAAGCGCAACAGGAAAGTTAACGAATAACCCCATAGCAATCGTCATAACACCGGCAGCAATCGCCGTAGCCAAGAAAATCGAAGTCCAGTCACCGCCGGTAGCTCCCGATTTAAAAGCACTCAGCACATCTGGGTTGACTGCAAGGATGTAAGCCATTGTCATGAAGGTTGTAATCCCCGCAATGATTTCTGTTCTTACGGTCGTGCCGTTTTGTTTCAATTTGAAAAAGCGATCCATTTTTCCTACTCCTCCTAAAACGAATGGTGGGGAACAGCAAAAAACCCGGAATCATGTTGCCTGATTCCGGGTACGAAAAAGGAGCTTCCCTATGAGAGTTGCCCCTTCTATGCATAGCACAAAAAGTCATAGTAACTCACACAGATTCCGTCCTTTTTTTCGTAGCCAGATCATTTGCGGTGATCTCGTAGAAACTCTCGGGCCAATCCCCAAGATTATACGAAAAACTGTTATCCATTTCACATTTTAGTGCGGAAATAACCCTTTGTCAATAAAAAAGACGAACATTCCAGGGTTAAATTTTCCCAGAACGTTCGTCTTTTCAATTTTATTTATTCCCACTCAATCGTAGCAGGCGGTTTGGACGTAATGTCGTACACAATACGGTTTACATTCTCCACTTCGTTCACGATACGAACGGAGATTTTCTCCAGCACATCCCACGGAATACGCGCCCAGTCGGCTGTCATGCCGTCGATGGAAGTAACCGCACGGATACCTACGGTATAGGAGTACGTTCTAGCGTCTCCCATAACCCCAACGCTTTTCATGCCCGGAAGCGCCGTGAAGTATTGCCAGATCTCGCGATCCAAACCCGCTTTCGCGATTTCATCGCGCAGGATGGCGTCGGATTCACGAACAATTTTCAGTTTGTCCTCTGTAACCTCGCCAAGAACACGAATAGCCAGACCAGGACCTGGGAATGGTTGTCTCCACACGATTGCTGCTGGAAGACCACACTCTTCGCCCACTTTGCGCACTTCGTCTTTAAACAAAGTTTTGAGCGGCTCGATTAGCTTGAACTTCATATCTTTCGGCAGTCCGCCTACGTTATGATGCGATTTAATCGTATGCGCTGTAGCTGTACCGCTTTCTACGATATCCGTATAAAGCGTACCTTGGGCCAGGAACGTAAAGTCATCGAATTTACCGGACTCCTCTTCGAACACGCGGATAAATTCCGTACCGATAATTTTACGTTTTTGCTCCGGATCGGCTACGCCGGCCAATTTGCCGAGGAAGCGTTCACGCGCATCGATTTTGACCACTTGCATATCGAATTTGCCAACAAATGTATCCATCACGCTTTCTGCCTCGCCTTGACGCAGCAAGCCATGGTCAATGAACATACAAGTCAATTGTGGACCAATCGCTTTATGCAAAAGAATCGCCACAACCGATGAATCCACCCCGCCGCTAAGCGCGCAAAGGACTTTCTTGTCGCCGACTTCTTGGCGAAGTTCTTTGACCATATCCTCAACAAAGGAGGACATCGTCCAATCCCCTTCACAACCGCAAACGCCGTAGATGAAGTTATGGATCATTTCGTTCCCTTGAAGGGAGTGACGAACTTCCGGATGGAATTGTACCGCATGAATATTGCGCTCACGATGGCTCATTGCGGCAATTTCAAGGGAATCCGTGCTCGCTTCGATGACGAAACCTTCAGGAAGAACGGATACATGGTCACCATGGCTCATCCATACCGTTTGTTTCGCTTCCAAGCCTTTCACCAGCGGGCTTTCATTGGTAAACGAAAGATCTGCCTTGCCATATTCACGCGTATGCGCGCGTTCAACTTTACCGTTCAATTGATGAGCAATTAACTGCATGCCGTAGCAAATCCCCAAAATCGGAATGCCCAAATCGAAGATTTGCGGATCAACAGCTGGTGCTCCCTCACCGTACACGCTGGATGGACCGCCAGAGAACACAATACCCTTTGGCTGAAGCTCGCGAATTTTCTCAACCGTTGTATTGAACGGCAGCAGTTCGCTGTACACGCCCAAATCACGGATTCGTCTAGCAATCAGTTGGTTGTACTGGCCTCCAAAATCTAAAACGACGATCATTTCACTCGGTTTACTCATTATCCGACCTCCTAATTTCATAGCGGTTGAGGTGTCAAGGGGACCCTTGTCCTTTTACCGCTATTTATAGGTACTAATTTTAAACATTAGGTACCTAGGATGTAAAGGGGTTTAATGTGTCTTTTGAATGGCTTTCCATATTGCCACAATTTCCCGCTTCGTATAATGCGAAGAATTGACGGCATCATAGCGGATGCTTTCATAGATTAAAGCGAACTTATGCAGCGCCTGCTTTTGGCCTTGATGCTTGAAACTCAAAGCGGTGACATAGTCTCTTACGGTTTGATCCTTAGGTTTGGCGCCATATTTGCGGAATAATTGGAGCCACAAACGATCCATATAAGGAATCAGGGGATGCGGATAATTGAAGCTGTGTTTGTAAAATGGAACGAGCGCTCCGTTAAACAAGAACCCTTTTCGCTTCAGCAGTAGAACAATAGCCGCCAGCACAAGGAGGCCTCCTAGCAACAGGATGAGAGGGTTACGATTTGTTTTGGCATAATCGATGACTGTATGTTTCGCGGCTTTCAGCCACTCGCTTGAACTTGCTGTAAAATTCCCAGGCACCGGAATATTCATCAGTGAAGCGGTCATCGCCGATTGCTCCATAGCGGCCGTCGTTAAGGTCTCTCTTGGATGGTCGGAAGAAATCCCTGAGAACCCAGGTGTAGGTTCAAACGGCACCCACCCCATTGATGGGAAATACACTTCCACCCAGGAATGCGCATCGGAATTGCGAACCAATACTTCTTGAAGCTGATCCCCGCCGCTGTCAACAGATTGCAGTGTGCCAGGTGCGAACCCTTTTACCCAACGAGCAGGTACCCCCACAGACCTCAACATCACAACCATCGACGTCGAAAAGTGATCACAATAACCCGTCTTATCCACGAACAAAAAGTGGCTGACAAAGTCTTCGCTCCGACTTGGAGCTGTCGGCTTCTCAAGGCTGTACGTATAGGTATGGCTCAAATACTGCTCAATCGCAACGGCTTTGGCATAAGGCGTAAGCCGATTCGATGTGATCTGTTCGGCAATGCTGCGAACTGACCTTGGCAACGTTGACGGCAACTGCAAATAATCGCCCGTAATCTCAGACGGGTAGGAACCGACGTCCGAATTCAGCAAAGTCGGATCTTCCTTTACAGGCTGCACGGTTATTTTGTAATAAGACAAAGGATCTGCGATATCAGGCAAAATCACTTTACCGCTGAGTGTAGACTTAAGCAGAATGTCAGGTGATAACGGTTTCCCCTTCTCCGTCAGAAGAGAGTCCACCCCCAATAGATTGCCACCTAAGAACAACTGCTTATTCGGTGACTTGTCGTTCCACAAAACTTCCTGTGTAACAAGCCCTTCAGAACCTGTATGAACAGGCGCTGCGTACGATTCAAGTGTTTGATTCGTTTGCGTCCAGCCTTTGCCGTCATAAAAATTTTTGGATTCTCCGCGCCAGTAAGTTGACTCTGAGGTTTTGGCTGTGAATACCGGAGTCGTGTCTACTTGGAGTGGACCTCCTAAGGACGTATCATTTTGACCGTAGCCTGATTTGGCCACAGTTCCTCCAGCATGCGTCTCCTCATTGTAAAGTTCAAACAACCGATCGGACATATACGCCCAACTTACCGGCTTCATCAGAGCTTCCGGCTCGGCCTGCTTGGCCGAATACCATGCGGCTGCGGCTAGCACCCCCACTATGGCTGCACTAACGGCAACCCACCTAAAAGCGCTTCCGGGACGAACCGAAGCAAAGCCATAGGTTTGCTCGATTCTCGAAAGATTCAGCAGCGCTAACAGCAGCAATCCATATCCTATTGTGCGCATGATGCCTTGCACGGTATCCGCACCAAATACCAATTGTAGGACAACCAGATAACTCAACGTGGCAGCAACAAACCATAGGCTGTGCTGCCTTTGCAGCATGAGCGCCTGTATCATGGAAATAAGCAGCGACCAACCCAGCAAAAATAGCAAGGTCCTGAGTTCACCGCTGATGAGGTCGAAATGGGCCTGCATCAGATAACCGGCATCCTGAACAATCGTTCCAAGCAAGTCAAAGATCCACGCTCCGGTTATAAAGGTTTCCCTGTCAAACATAAATCCGACGAAAAGCAGGATCAACACGCCTTTGGCCGTCCATCCCCAAACGTAAGGAACTTTAAAACAATCTATGGCGATGCATAACGCAAAAACGACCAATATCGGGCCGGATTCAATCGACGTATCTGCCATCCACGCCAATGGACGGAGCCATTCTGAAATCAGTAAAAACAGTAAGAGAGAGATCAAGATGTCTCGGAAAAAGGTTTGGTGAAGCGGCGATGATGTCCCCGTGCCAGTGCCAGTCACTGCGCTGGCGTGGAAGATGGGGCGTGGCGGAATGGCTCCCGAAAGGTGAACCCCCTCATCTGACTTGCGAGACGAATTCGATGACGGAAAGAGCATGCGCGAATCGCGCCGTGGTTCAAGCGGTTGCATCCGCGACACCTCCTTGCTTCGGCCACTGGCCCCGCGGGTGTGGCACTTCCGTGAAGCTGCAGCCTGCGGCTTGCAGCTGCGAAGCCCCCTCTCGCTCAGCGACCGAGAGGGAGGGCTTGGCGTGCACGTAGATCACGTGCACGGAACGGCGCCTGGTGCGCGCATCCGCAATCGCGCGCACCAGCGCCACATCCAGCGTCGATGTGATACACACCATCGACGCATCCGGCGGCAAGGCCGCCGCCTCTTTCCTGACGAGGTCAGGAAAGGCCATGGCGGGCTTGCCGCCCACGCTCGCGAGTACTTCGTACGCGAGCGTCAAATCCGGGCGAATCGTCGGCGCGATTCGCCTGCCGTTCGAGCTGCTGGCGAAGCCGCAGCTCTCGCGCCCGCCGGCGGCGGCTTCGAAGAAGCCTGCAGCAAGGGCGACGCCCTTCTCCAGCAGCGGCTGAGCCGCTTCAGCTGGAGCCGCCGCAGGCGCCGCATCGAGCAGCAGCATCCGCTTCGCGGAGGCGGCCTGCTCGGGGGCTTTGGTCATCAGCCGGTTCAACCGGGCTGTGGACTTCCAATGAATGCGGTGATACGGGTCACCGCTGGCATAGTCACGGACACCGCTGATGAGCGGTGTCTCCGCTTTGGGACCGCGGGCAGTAGGCACGTCGCCGTCGTCCGCGTGAAAGGTCATGCCGGATCGGCCTAGCGTATCCGCCTTCGGATAAACGAGGCACCGGTGAATCTCCTCCCTGCGCGTTCGGCGAACGGCGAAACCGAACATATCGCCGGTGACCGCTTCACAGCCTGCGAAGCGGTATACGCCACGCATCAGGCCCGTAATTTTATAACGGAAAAGGATCGTGGACTGAAACCATGGGAAAAGCAACTTGCTATAGATCAGTTGAGCCCCGCTTCCTTCGTGGACCCACGTTTCTTTAACGACCAACCAAGGCATTGGCACCCGCGCACGGTGTGCGATCCCGAGGCTAATCGTGATATCTTCGCCCGCCACAAATACTTCTCCCGACAACTGCCGGTTGATCGACAGCCCTTTGAACGCAAAGACATAGAACAATCCAGCCTGAATCCATATCAAAGTCAAGCAGCATCCTAAATACCAGGCAGCGAAGCCACCTTGCCAATAAACCAACAGAACCGATAGGACACACCCCACAAAGAGCAGCGACGATTTACCCCAGCTTTTCATGAATATGCCCCCTACTTCGACGAAACATAGCGAAGTACTGGAGTTTGCAAGGAAGCTAATAGATCCGCTAATATCCGTTCCGCCGACTTGCCCGTCATCCGAGCCTCGGAGGTCAGAATAAGCCTGTGTGTCCAAACAGGCAGCACCAAATCCTTAATATCATCCGGCACAACGAACGTTCTGCCTTTCATATAAGCAGACGTTTGCGCAGCACGCATCAACGCGTGGGAGGCCCTTGGACTTGCACCAAGATACAAATCGGTATGTTCCCTTGTAGCTAAAGCAAGGCGAACGATGAAATCTTTTAACGTATTATCGACATGAATCATAGCTGCTTCTCTTTGCAACTGCACAAACTCATCCTGCACAATAACAGGCTTCACTTGGTCGATCGGATGGCGGTCCTGGAGTCGGTCGAGCATCAAAATCTCTTGATCCGGCGTCGGATAGCCTAAGGATAGCTTCATCAGGAAGCGATCCATTTGCGCTTCAGGAAGTGCGTAAGTCCCTTCATAATCTACGGGATTTTGAGTTGCCAACAAGACGAAAGGCTTCGGCAGTTCATAGCCCACCCCATCCACTGTGACCCGCTTCTCTTCCATCGCTTCCAGAAAAGCAGATTGTGTTTTCGGGGAGGTCCGGTTGCATTCGTCCGCCAATACGATCGGCGTCATTAAAGGTCCGGGACGAAATTCAAAATCGCCTGTCTTCGCATTATAAACAGACACGCCCGTCACATCGGATGGCAGCAAATCCGGCGTACATTGTATTCTCTTAAACTCGCAACCTATGGTTCTTGCCAAAGCGCGCACTAACATGGTTTTTCCCACACCCGGCACGTCTTCCAATAAAAGATGGCCGCCGCTTAACATCGCGATAAACGCTTGCTCGATCGTTTCTCTTTTGCCAACAATCACTTTCTCCACATTCAGGATCATCCGTTCCACGAGAGGCTGCGGCTGATCGAATATTCGTGTTTTCGACTGCATAGTCAAGAAGCCTCCTTACTTAAAGGTATGCTTCTAGTTTTTCCAGTCTTCTACTCTTTTAGACATTATCCTGCTAGGGCAAATAGAGAGTTTTTTAGACTACTATTATTATCTTTCAGGATATAGAATTGTCGGAAGGCCATCGCCACTTCCCGTCTGCCCTCTTCCATCACCGTGTCCGTAATTTTACCTCCTAGCGAATCTACCGTTTTACGCAGGGGCACGACCATCGTCCCCTCTTGAAGTTCCATATCTGCGAGCGAGTAGGTGGCTACGTTATTTCCCAAAGCATAGGCGCGAATCGTTCTCGCCGGTAAGTCATATTGAATATCGTAAATGCCGTAGTGAGCATTAGCTGTCTTCGTTTTATCCTGCCACTGTACGTTTCCACCTAACTTTTCAATTAAAAAACGCAATGATAGCTCAATACGATCTGATCGCAATTGATATTGTGCCGGCTCCAAGGTGACACTGCTCCACTTAGAAAAATTAATCTTTAGCGGCACAGTCGGCTTTACAGCCACCGCCGGCGACGCTGTCTCCGCTGCTGCCACCTTTTGCTTCCCTAGCTGCTCATCTGTGTTCTTAGGCTCCTCCTTGACTTGCTGCAGGCCCGGATGCTGGTGTACGGTCGCATATTGTTGTGTTTCCTCCCATAGTTGTTGAAAATGAGCCGCACTCATGTTTCTTGACCACTTGGATTTCCCCACCTGAAATTGCTTCGGCTTGACGTCAGTTGTCAGAGGCGCGAAAACATAACCCAGGTTTTTATAGTATTCGATCACTTTTGGCAGGATCTCTACGGTTGATTCATGCCCTGTGCCATCATGAAATAGAACCGTCAATTCGTGCTCGAGCGGTGAATCCTTGACCGTTTGCCAGATCTCATTTGCCGGAACATGAACTCTCTTCGAATCACCGCTGTCTACATTCCAGTCAACGACGGTATAACCCGCTTTATCCATTAAATAGTAGTAATAGGCATCGAAATTGGTATAGGTCCCCCCAGGAGCGCGCACGAATTGCGGGCGGGTGTCTGCGATGTCGGCGAAGATTTCCTCACTGCGTTGAATTTGATCCCAAAACGTTTGAAAATCGCTATAAAGCTCTTTATATACATGATTATAGGAATGATTGCCGAGGGTATGTCCGTCTTTCAAAATTCTTTTCACCATATCCGGATACTCTTTGGCCTGCTCGCCCAGCGCAAAAAACGTAGCTTTCACGCCCTCTTGCTCTAAAATATCCAGAACCTTGCCCGTTAACTTGCTAGGACCATCATCAAAGGTTAAATAAACCGTAGGCTGCTCAGGGGTTACATAGTTTTTCTCTTCTTGCTGCAGGCGTTTGCCCGTTTTGAGCTTTTGATAGATCTCCTGCTCATCTTTTGCGGAGGTTCCATCCCCCTCCGTGGCCCTAACAGGGACCGCAGAAAGAAACAGGGAAACTAGTAGTAGCATGACCATAATGAGTTGAAAACTTTTCCGTTTAATGGCTGCATGTTGAACATGAAAACGCATGCGATGATCCCTCCGCTTGTTCTATCATTTTACTACCTGATAGAGTATATGGGAGATGGACGGGGAGTATGTCTCTTGTCTAGCAGTAATTTTTCGATGAGGGAGAGTAGTGGATGAAGAGATGTGAAAAGGAACTAAAGTCCCTTATTTTGGTGTAATTGGCCGTTTTCATGGGCTAGACGGAACTACAGGGTTTTATTAGTTGAAAAAACCAGTATTTCGCTTGAAATTGGCATAATAGAGGATCATAGTTCCTATCTATCTAGCAAACAGCCGCTTCTAGATGAAATAGCGGACTGTAGTTCTTTTTCCCTCTTTCCTCGCGTCCGCCGAGCCATTGAACTAAACAAAAAAAAGCCGCCGAGAACCTCCCTCGACAGCCTTCCTCTTATAGCGCTTCAACCGCTTCCAGCACCGACTGGACATGGTTTTTTATCCGCACCTTGCTCCATTCCTTCACGATGTAGCCCTCCTCGTCAATGAGGAAGGTCGAACGGACAATGCCCATGTACTCACGGCCATACAGCTTTTTAAGCGCCCATACTCCGTATTTTTCAGCTACCTGGTGGTCACTGTCAGAAAGCAGCAGGAAAGGCAGCTCATATTTCGCGATAAATTTATGATGAGCGTTCAGCTCATCGGGACTAATGCCGATGACCTCGACCCCGAGTTCGGCGAACTTGCCGTTATAGTCGCGGAAATCGCAGGATTCCTGCGTGCAGGTCGGCGTATTATCTTGCGGGTAAAAGTAGATAACCACCTTTTTACCTTTATAGTCATGCAGCGACACGCTGCTGCCACTCGATGCAGGCAGTGTAAAATCAGGGGCAAGACGTTTGACCGTCTCTTGCTCTTTTTTCTTAGCCATTCTATGAACGCTCCTCTATCCATTCCTTACTTCTCTTCACTCATTATGCGATATTTGCAGCCTCACATCAAACCGCCATGTCCAAAACTAGCATATAACATGAAAATCATGGTAGGTTTAATAGGATGGTATAAAATTTAAAGGAGTGAAGAATCGTCATGCATCCTATTCACCGTATGTCATTACTCTCCACATTGGGACTGGCACTAGTCCTCCCTACTCTATCAGTTTCTGCCGCAGCAGCTGATGATAGCGCACTTATTACACGCGGACAATTCATTAAACAAATTACCGACGAGCTGAAACTGGCACCTTTGAATAAGATGACTGTCCTGCCAACCGACGTCAGTCCGGATTCTCCCTATGCGGATACCGTACGTATCATGCGTGAACGCCAAATCCTGCAGGGATATTCAGACGGCACATTCCGCCTGGACCAGGCCGTTAGCCCCGCGGAGGCTTCTCTCATTCTGGGGAGATTTCTAGGTCTGGCTGACAGTAAGGCGAGCACTGTTTTGAAAAGCGATTACAGCGTTGATTTCAGCGGCCAAACTGCCGGTATGACTCTAGACACAGCAGGAGCAGCCATCAAAAAAGCGCTAGCGAACGACCCTTCGGTGTCCTCCTGGCTCGTTGCAGATCCAAACTCACCAACGGATCTGAAAACGTTCCGCGGTCATATGGAGATGGGCATGCATATTCTGTTTCATCCAAATGCGGGATATCCGCTGAAAAACCTGCAGACAACTGTTAAGTCAGACATCAACTATAATAAGGATCAAGGCCTTCATCAATCCATTACGACTGCCGCCCCTGGTCCCGATATGGCTATGAAAACGATCAACATGGAGCAATACATGGTTAGTCAAGGGACTTTCATGTCGATGCCTAATGCAACAAATGACGGCGTTGAGTGGTATGATATGTCCAAACAAGTGCCATTTACCTTCGAGCAGGTGATGGAGCTGCAGAAGAAAAGCATGGACGTAAGCAAAACCTTGGTAACGCCATATTTCTTCTACAAGGATCTTGGCACGACGGAGAAGGATGGGCAGAAACAGCGCAAAGTCTCTATACGAGGCAAACTAACCAACGCTGCCGATATTGTTAAAACATTGAGTGGACTAGGCGGCAGCCAGGATGCTTTCAAAGAGGTGCTTAACTCGCCTGCGATCGCAGGAATGAGCGTTTCCTTATCCGCTGTGCTTACGGTAGATGAGCAAACCAAACTTCCTGTCAGCATGGATGGCGATTATATCGTCGGATATGGCGATGATCCGAATATTCCGATTGATCAAGTGGATATGACCATGTCTATGACCTATCAGGATGTGAATCAGCCGATCGATATTCAATTACCAGAGGAAGCTAAGAATGCGAAACCTGTTCCTGTTCCTGCTCCTACTACTGTTCCTACGCCTGCTGAATAAGCGTTACGAAATGGACCTTGATTCCCACTTTTCGTGGGGATTAAGGTTTTTTTGTTTTGGCAGGTAGACACTGGCCATTCGCACTCATCTCGTTTATCCATTACAATGAATGTTAGAAATTAGTCGCAAGCAGGTGATACCCTATGTTTAAAATATTGCTGATCGAAGATGATGCCACACTTTTCACAGAAGTAAAGGACCGGCTCGCTCAGTGGTCCTACGATGTGCACGGCATCACGGATTTTGGCCGGGTCATCGAGACGTTCGCGGCCTTGAAACCGGATCTCGTGATTATTGATATTCAGCTTCCGAAATTTGACGGGTTCCATTGGTGCCGAATGATTCGAACTCACTCCAATGTCCCCATTGTCTTCTTGTCCTCACGCGATCATCCAACGGACATGGTGATGTCGATGCAGCTTGGCGCCGATGATTTCATTCAGAAGCCGTTTCATTTCGACGTGCTTATCGCCAAAATCCATGCGATTCTCCGCCGGGTCTATAACTACAACACGGAGCCCCTCAAATTGAAAACCTGGTGCGGTGCTACGATTGATTACGAGAAAAATACGGTGGCGAACGAAACCGGTATGATTGAATTAACGAAGAATGAAATCTTCATTCTCAAATTGCTGATCGAACGTAAGAACACCATCGTCAGCCGGGACGTCATTATTAACAGCCTCTGGGACGACCAGCGGTTTGTCAGCGACAACACCTTAACCGTCAATGTTAATCGACTTCGGAAAACACTGGACGAGCTGGGGTTAGGTCGTTTTATCGAAACTAAAGTCGGGCAAGGTTATATGGCCATAGAAGAGGCTCATTTCCATGATTAGACGTTATCTCGTTGAAAGAAGAAGCTGGCTCCTTTTCTTTATTTCCGCACAGGCTCTTGTTCTGCTTATTGCCTTTTTGGATAAGGCCATTCCCTTTGGCCCTATTCTTTACATCGTTTTTCTAACGACAACGTTATTTCTGATCTTTTTCATTTTTCGTTACAACAAAGAAACTCGCTTCTATAAACAGCTTGAGGAACGAGACAACAATCTGGATCTCTCCGCCTTAGCGGGCGCGGATAGTCCCTTGGAGTCTGTCGTAGAGACCAGCATGATAAATCTGGCCGAACATCTCCGTCAATCCGCGTCCAGGCATCAAGTCGCACTGGAACAGGAAAAGGACGATTTGCTGGCGTGGATTCACGAAGTCAAAACACCGCTCACCGCCATGCGGCTCATGATGGACCGTCTGGAAGATGAGACGATGAAGACCGCTTTAACCTACGAATGGCTGCGGATTCACCTGCTCCTGGATAAACAGCTTCACCAGAAGCGGCTTCCGTTCATGGAGAACGACCTGTATATCGAGCAGGTGAATTTGGAATCATTGACCTATGCAGAAATTAAGACGCTACAGACATGGTGCATCCAAAAAGGCATCGGCTTCGATCTTGATTTTGAAGTGACGGACGTGCTGAGCGACGCCAAATGGCTCGCTTTCATTCTGCGTCAGCTGCTGACGAACGCCGTGAAGTACAGTGACCCTCATGCTGCGGATATCGTCATCCGAACGCGCCGCTGCGACGAACGGACGATCCTTGAGGTCAGCGACCATGGCCGCGGGATCGAACCGAAAGATTTGCCGCGCATCTTCGATAAAGGCTTTACCTCCACAGCCTGGCACCAAGACAGTGCCGCTACAGGGATGGGCCTCTACTTGGCGAAGAAAGCCGCCGAATCGATGCTGATTCACATCGCCGTGAACTCGGAGCCGGGCGCTGGCACCACCTTCACCCTCACCTTCCCCCTGCCGAATGAGGTCATGCGCATTACAGGCATGTGACAACTTTGTCACATGCCTCTCTTCTTTGTTCGCCCGATCGCGGGAGAAACCGGGCAGCTCTTTTTATAATAAAGCTATCGAATAAAGGAGTGTGTGAAATGACGATTCTGGAAGCAGTGAAAATACACAAAAGCTACGGCAATAAATTCAACAAGCAAGAAGTTCTGAAGGGGCTCGATATCCGGATTGAAAAGGGAGAGTTCGTCAGTATTATGGGGGCGTCGGGCTCGGGGAAAACCACGCTGCTGAATGTGCTTTCCTCCATCGATAAGGTCAGCCAAGGCTCTATTCAAATCGAGGGCAAAGAGATTACGGCTTTGAAAGAAAAGCAATTAGCCGAGTTTCGCAAGCGGCATTTGGGGTTTATTTTTCAAGACTATAATCTGCTCGATACCTTGACCGTCAAAGAAAACATTCTTCTGCCGCTTTCTATTGCTCGAACTTCCAAACAGGACGCTGAGTCCAAGTTCCAAGCCGTCGCCACGGAGCTGGGCATCTATGAAATCAAGGATAAATATCCCAACGAAATCTCAGGCGGCCAAAAACAGCGGACCTCCGCGGCCAGAGCGTTCGTTCATGAGCCGGGCCTTATTTTCGCAGATGAGCCAACCGGGGCGCTCGACTCCAAATCCGCATCGGATTTGCTGCATAAGCTGAGCGATATGAACGAAAAGCGAACAGCTACCATCGTCATGGTCACGCACGACTCCGTCGCTGCGAGCTACGGGAGCCGGGTTATATTCATCAAAGACGGGCAAATCTACACGCAGCTTTATAAAGGACAGGAATCCAGACAAGCTTTCTTTCAAGATATCATGAAGACCCAAGCAGTTCTAGGCGGTGTGCAGAATGAGCATTAACCAGCTGATTATTCAAAATTTGAAAGCGAACATCAAGCACTATTATTTATATATATTCGCTTTGATGTTCAGCGTCGCGTTGTACTTTGCTTTTGTCACTTTGCAGTACGATCCCGCTTTGGATCAGACCAGAGGCTCCATCAAAGGAGCAGCAGCCATCAAGTCTGCCTCGATTCTGCTAATCGCAATTGTCGCCATTTTCAACCTGTATGCCAATAACATCTTTGTAAAAAGGCGCAGCAAGGAAATCGGCTTATTGCAGCTGATCGGCATGACGAAAATGTCCATTTTCCGGATCCTCAGCACAGAGAACTTCATCCTGTATTTCAGCTCGCTGATTGTCGGAAGCTTTATCGGTTTCTCGGTGTCGAAGCTGATTCTGATGATATTGTTCCAAATTACGGGGGTCAACGCGATTGCAACGCTTCATTTTTCGACCCAGGCGCTAGTCCAGACATTCGTTGTTTTCGTGGCCGTCTATTTACTAATTATGCTAGTTAACTACGTGTTTATAAAAAGACAAACCATCCTGTCACTGTTCCGAGTTACTACGTCAACCGAAATCAAAGTAAAGCGGCTATCTCTTGCAGAAGCAGTCCTTGGATTAATTGGCATTACGCTCATCTTGCTCGGGTATTATGTTTCATCCATGCTGTTCAGCGGCAAATACACGACCATGGTCGAATTGTTCACAGCGATGATCTTTATTTTGGCTTCGGTTATTATCGGCTCTTATCTGTTTTATCGAGGCTCCGTCCGCATGCTGCTTAACGTCATTCGCAAGAAGAAAAACGGGTATTTGAATGTTCGCGAAGTCCTCTCGCTCTCTTCCATTATGTTTCGAATGAAATCCAATGCCCTGCTGTTAACAGTCATTACAACCGTATCGGCATTAGCCATCGCTTTGCTGTCATTAAGCTACATTTCGTACTATTCTGCCGAAAAAACAGCAATAAACGATGTGCCGGCCCACTTCGCTATCACCCAAAAAGACGATGCCGACAAGTTCAAGGCGGCGCTGGATGCCCGCCGCATTTCGCATAAGGATACGACCATTGAAGTGCTACAGACTAAAGCCAACCTAGAAGGAGTTTTATCCGGCAAAATGAACGGGCTTATGGCGGATCCGAGGGATATGACGCTTTCCGTGATCAGCGATGTAAATACGCCTTCCTTCGATATGAAGCCTGAGCAAACTTTGTTTACCGGCACCAACGATTTGTTGAGTAAATTTATGAGATTCAAAGATTCCGGGCAGATCGAGTTAGCCGGACAACACAACATTACCCCGCTCACCTATTTAGGTTCGAAGAAACAATCCTTCGTCTCTTGGTACTTCACAAACGGCGGTATGCCCGTTGCCATCGTAGACGACTCCGTCTTCCAACGGCTAAAACAGGATCTGGTGCCATCGCTGCAAAAGAAAGCCTCCCTCTATCAGGGTATCGATATTGTGAGTGAAGCTGAGCTGCCAACCGCCAATCAGATTTTCGGAGACTTAGGCCTAGGTAAAGACGGTCGTGGTGACTCCCGACTGGATAGCACTTTGAACCAAAAAAATAGAATGGGACTTACGATGTTCATCGTCGGCTTCCTCGGCCTTACGTTCCTGATTACATCAGGGTGCATCCTGTATTTCAAGCAGATGGATGAGAGCGAAGACGAAAAGCCGACCTACACGATTTTACGAAAACTTGGCTACACGCAAGAGGATTTATTAAGAGGGATTCGCCGCAAACAGCTATTCAGCTTCGGAATCCCGCTTGTCGTCGGCCTTGCGCATAGCTACTTCGCCGTTCAATCCGGCTGGTTCCTGTTCGGAGCGGAACTCTGGACACCCATGATTGTGGTCATGGTGCTTTATACCGCTTTATATTCCGTCTTCGGCTTTCTTTCCGTGAAACATTATAAGAAAGTCATTCGCCAAGCGCTTTGATAGACGATTGATTTAGCTCCCTAACCCCCCATCTCCGCTACATGCCTCAGCTTATCAGGGTTCGCAACCAAATAGACAGCCGCTACTTGACCATCTTCAACATGGAAAGTCACCACATTGTTCGGCTGTCTATCCTGATAGGATACAACGCCCAATTGTCCGTTTACGGTCGCCATTTGAAAGCTAAAGCCACTCGGAACTTTGGACAGTACCCCAAATAAAAACAGTGCAATGCGCTCCGCTCCCTCAATAGGCCGGATAGCCGCTCTGACTTTGCCCCCACCGTCCGAATATAGGACAGCTTCTGTTTTGACAATGCTCAGCAACTGAGCCATATTGCCGGAAGCTAAAGCTTGAACGAATTGCTCCACAATAGCGTTAGCCTGATCTTCTACTGGCTGCTTGGGTCGTACAACATCCTCGGCGTTCTGACCGGCAAAGGTACTGATCGAACTTTTGGCTCTGCGGAAAATTTGACGGCAGTTCACGCTGCTTTTATCGACAATTTCAGCAATTTCCTCATAGTCGTACTGCAGCACTTCCCTTAATACGAATACCACCCGCTCTACCCAGGAAAGCTGCTGCAGCAGAAATAGGTACGCCGTGGATAACGACTCTTTTTGCGTATAAAATAGTTCTGGCATATCGCCCTGGTTCTCCACCGCCACAAGTGGCTCCGGCAGCCATGGGCCTACATAGACTTCGCGTTTTTTGCTTGCAGAACGCAGCTTGTCGATGCAGCGATTTGTTACCATTTTGCATAGATAAGCTTTAGGGTTCTGAATGCCCTGAGGATTTTTCTCATTAAAATATAGAAAAGTTTCTTGGACGACATCCTCAGCATCCATGACACTCCCCAGCATCCGATAAGCTAATGCGAACAAAAGCGGTTTATACGCTGTGTATATCTGTTCGGCATCCCTGGCCTTCTCCATCGTCTTCACCTCCTACTTATTTCCATTTTACGCCATCACATAGCTCTTTAAAATAGCGGCCGCCGCCCGCTTAGCACTTGCCGCTGAAGCATCGGCGAGCATTTCGCCGTGCGTCACCCAATCTCCGGCCACATAGAGGCCGCGGACTCCCTCAACCGCCGGTCCTGTGAACCGGTTGGCCCTTCCGCGATGCAGCGTGTCATGGACCACGGTGATATTCGGCAGGAACTGCCGTGCCACGACCTCATCTTCCCAACCTGGATGAAGGGTGTTCATGGCTTCGGTGAGCAAGCGCTCGTCGGCTTTCGGATCACTCTCTCCCGGGCCGTTGTACTTCACCAAATGCACAACCAAGGTTCCGTTATCGCTCAACTGCGCGTTCAGCGTATGGTGAGAGAAGAAAATCGGTTGATCGAGGCCCATAGCAACGTCACGCCTGCCTTCCGGCAATCTTCTCAATCCAAGATCTAGGCATGCCGCCATGGACGGTCGAGCTTGATCCTTCCATTGCTTGAGCAAGGTACGGTCAGCCGTATCACTTACCAGCTTATAAGTTTCAGACGGTGAAGCGGTGCTGATGACATTAGCTGCCTGGATATACTCGGCGCCGGCTAGCAACAGTTTATGAACCCTGCCATTTTCAAGCACAATTTCTTTGACATCTTTGCCGCTTACGATTTGGACACCCGCTTTGACAGCTAGTTCTCTAAGCTGATCCACGATCGTTTGCCAACCGCCATGGAGGTAAAGGACGCCTTTTAACGCACGCTGCAATTGCGCCAGCACCGGTCCCGCCAGCTGAAAGTCGGTATCCTGCGCATAAGTAGCCGTACGGCTCAGCGAGTAAAAGACGTGACGGACCATCGGGTCCGAGATTTCCGCCTCCGCCCATTCTCTTAGGCTCCTGTCAGGGATGCGGCTTGCATCCATTTTGGTAAGCTTCATCACGAGCTGCATGAGCTGCATTTTACCTGACCATGTCAGCAGCTTCGAAGTCAGCATACTGGTTAGATTCGCAGGCATAGGAACGATTTGGTTGTTCCACAACGCCTTTATCTTGGTAGACGGACTCCCTCCTTCCAGGCGCACTCCCAGCTCCGTCAAAATCGCGTACGCCTCACCGGCACGGTATATGGCATGCCCGCCTAGATTGAAGAAGGCGCCGTTCTTCTTATTCGTCATCGCCCGGCCTCCCAAGCGTGCCGCTTTTTCCAAAATAATGACCGATTGTCCGCCTTTTGCCAATTCGATCGCCGCGATTAGACCGGCCAAGCCACCGCCGATTACAGCTGTATCGTATTGCCCCCGTTTATGCAACTCCGTCATGTTCCATCGCCTCCGTTTTGTCTTTTCCGTACATATGGCGAATGAGGTCTGCGTTTTGTGACAAAAGGGTATGAAGTTGGTTGCCCCCACCGCAGCGCAAAAAAACCTCCAACCCGCATACGCAGAGTTGGAGGCCTGAGCATTACGATCCCGCGCCGCGGTACCGTTTCACGCCAATATTCCAAATCGTAATACCAATAAAGAAGAAAACGACGCCCATAATCGGCGTGAGCAGCGCGAACCACTTCCAGTTCGCCGGATCAATGAAATACGCCGCAGGATAAAAGCCAACGAACGCGAACGGCAAAATCCACGTCAAAATGCTGCGAAGCAGCTTATTATAAATCGTGGCCGGATAACGCCCGTAGTTCTGGATGTTCCAAATCAGCGGCAGAATGCCGGTTGGCGCATCAGAGTAGAAACCAAGCGCCGTCAGCGAGATGTACACGCCAGCATAGATGAGAATCGAGCCCACAACCATCAGGATAAAAATCAGCGGATCATGCCAATGGAACGGAAGCCCTAGCTTGACCCAAGAGTAGATCATAACAATCAATCCTGCCAAAGCACTGAACAAAGACGATGGACTGAGATTCTCCAACATCAACTGCCATAAGTTATAAGCCGGCCGGGTCAGGATACGATCCATTTCCCCTTTAACAATATATCGTTCACTGAAGCCCCACAGATTAAAAAAAGTGATGAATATGCCATAGGGGATCATAAAATAGCCGTAAATGAACAAAATTTGTTCTTGATTCCAACCGCCAAGCGATTGCGTTTGCAAAAAAACGACGAGAATGAAGAATAAGTTGAGCCCATTGAACATCAAATCGGAAATCACATCAATCCAGAAGTCGGATCGGTAGGTGAGGCGGGTTTTCATGTAATTTTTCAGATACTCAGCAACTAGGGAGATATAGAAAGTCATGTGTTAACCCCCCTGCACGAATAAACGCGTTTTGGATTTGACCCAGAGTACAACCATGGGAACGAGCAGCAGCACGAACCACAGAACCTGTACGCCAAGAGTTTGATAAATGGCCGAACCGGTAATTTTCCCTGTAAACACGGCGCTCGGCAAGTACGTAATAGCTTGAAACGGAAGCCACTTTAGAATGGACTCGGACCACCCCGGGAAAAAGGAAATCGGAATAATTAATCCCGAGAATAAATCAACCGCAACGCGCTTCATGCGCATCAGGCCTTCGTTATTTTCAAGGAAGAAAGCAAACAAGCCGGTAATGATATTAAGCTGCGTATTAATTAGGAAACTGAAAAACAACATCACAAAGTAGATGACCCATAGGCCTGGATCACTAGGAAATTGAATCGGCAGTAACAGCCAGATGAAAATCATGCCCGGCGTTGTAAAAAGCACTAAACGGAAGACACCTTCACCGAGTCCCTGCATCATTTTCACAAATACATAATTATACGGACGAATGAATTGGATCGCCACACTGCCGTCTCGAATTTCATTGGCAATTTCCCGGTCCAAGTTATTGAAGTAAAAGGCGCGCCCCATCCAGGAGACAGCGACATACGTCGTCATCTGGCCCAATGTCAGGCCGCCAATCAACTCTTGCCCGGCATAAATCGCTTTATAAACAAAATAATAGGCCCCAATATTGAGTGCATAAATCAAAATGCCGCTGTAGTAGTTCACCCGGTAAGCAAGCATCATGAGAAAACGCATGCGAACAACTTCCAGATAAGCACTAAGCATGTGTGAAGGCTCCCTCTGGCTGCTTGGTTTCTTCTGGACGTTTCACATCAGCTGAACCTGCTTTATAGATTTCTCGTACGATGTCATCTGTGTTGGTTTCGTTGATTTTGATATCTTGAATCTGCACAACGCCGACCACTCGGCTTAGCACTTCAGATACGTTTGCACGCTCGTAAGGAATGAACACCTTGGCGGACAATTCATTCTCAAGCTGCCACGCCACATCCAGACCCCTCGTCAGCTCCTGCAGACGCGGCAGTGTGATCGGATGCTCGAACTGGAGCACGACTTCCTTGCCTTTGCCCCATTTCGCTTTCAACTCTTCCAGGCCGCCGTCATAAATAATCCGGCCGTCATCGAGCATAATAACACGCGAACAAAGCGCCTCAATATCCTGCAAATCGTGCGTAGTCAGCAGGATTGTTGTCTCATAGCGCTGATTGAGCGATTTCAGGAATTCCCGAATCTCTGTTTTCACGACGATATCCAAACCGATGGTTGGTTCGTCTAAGAAGAGAATCGCCGGATTATGAATCAGCGAAGCGGCAAGCTCACAGCGCATTCGCTGCCCCAGACTTAATTTACGGACAGGTCGTGATAGTAAATCAGCTAGTTGCAAGCGGTCGACTAGTTCGTCAAGGCGCTTTTTGTAGTCGGCTTCAGAGACACGGTATACCTTTTTCAGCAATTGAAAAGATTCCACAACACCGATATCCCACCAGAGTTGACTGCGCTGGCCGAATACGACGCCGATCCCGGCAACGAACTTCTCGCGCTCTTTAAATGGAACGAAACCATTGACCTTGATATGTCCGGAGGTCGGTACGAGGATGCCGGTCAGCATTTTGATCGTGGTTGATTTACCGGCGCCATTTTCACCGATATATCCGCAAATTTCGCCCTTTGGAATTTGAAAGCTAATGTCCTTAACGGCTGTAACATGTTTGTACTCTCTATGGAATAAATCTTGAAAGGCGCCCTTTAAGCCCCCGCGGCTCTGCTGAACTTGAAATTCTTTGCGAAGCATTTCTACATCAATGGCTAACATGAACTTCCTCCTGTCTAGGTAGACTCGGCTACACTTGGCTACATATAACGGCAAAATTCGCCGTAACTTGCTATCGAAGTTTCGTAGCATCTATAATATGGATCATAAAGATAAAATGTACAACAATTGCACCAAACCCATGATACATGAATTCTGTAAGAAAAAAAAGTACAGATTATCCCTACCTTAGAAAGGAGCGCAGAACCATGAGAATTATTAAACGAACCTTGCTCCTGATCGGCTTACTCCTGATAATGGTGGCTGGTTATTATTCTTATTCCTTTTATCATTTTGCACAAAATATTTCCAACAAACCGGATGCGCCCAAAGGCAGCACACCCCTTATCGCCCAAACGGTCAAAGACAAGGGTGAGAAATACACCCCTCCCAAATGGGAAGGCAAGAATCGGGTAAACATTTTACTCTTAGGCGGAGATTCCCGCGGCATGGTGAAGAATGAACTGCCACGGTCCGACAGTATTATGCTCGCGTCGATTGATCCGGTAACGAAGAAGGCTCACCTCTTCTCGATCCTCCGTGATACATATGTGAAAATCCCTGGCGAAGGCGAAGACCGCATCAATACAGCGATTACGACAGGCGGTCCGAACTTAGCAATGAAAACCGTCAGCGACTTGCTAGGCATCCCGGTTCAGTATTATGTCTATACCGATTTTAAAGGGTTCATCGCTCTCATTGATGCCGTGGGCGGTATCGATATCGACGTTGAGAAAGATATGAAATATACCGACTCGGAAGATGACCATGTCTATGATATTAATTTGAAAAAAGGGCTACAGCATCTCGATGGCAAAACAGCCCTTCAGTATGTACGCTTCCGGCACGACGCTCTATCGGATTTCTCACGTACAGAACGCCAAAGGAAATTCCTGACGGCCGTTGCGCAGAAAATGCAAACAACATCTTCTCTCATTAAACTGCCGAAGATTTTGAATGCAATGGATCCTTACATTGACACGAATCTAAGCGTGACGGATATGCTGAAGCTCGCTTCTCTAGGCTTTGAAGCCAAAGCTGATGGTATCGTCTCCTCCCAGCTTCCGCCGTCAGAACTTGTTGTCGAGAAAAACGTTCGAGGAGCTGCGGTCATTACAGCAAACAAAGATAAGCTGCAGCAATATGTGAAAGACTTATTTGCCGGCAAGGCTGAAGCGGACACAGGTCCAACGAAACCGTCGCCTTCACCTACGCCGAAGTCTTCCGTGAAAACTACGGCGAAGTAAGAAGATATAACAGCAAAGCAAGCGACTGAAGATTTACACGCCTCTACTTGGTACAGGGCTTTAGCCCCTCAAGTAGGGGCTTTTTATGAGATCAGTGAGGGCTCCGTTACATCCAGTATTTACGCTCAATCATGGAAATAACGCCTCCTGAGTCCGTTAGTTACCGTCCAATATACATACTACTTAATAAAGGAATGATTACTTCTTATGAATCGCAAAAACTCCGAGCAATTATATCAAGAAGCCTTGCAGCACATCGTGGGCGGGGTCAATTCCCCTTCCCGCTCATTCAAAGCCGTCGGCGGCGGCGCCCCCGTCTTCATGAAGCGAGCGCAAGGCGCACACTTCTGGGATGTAGACGGGAATCGCTTCATTGACTACCTCGCCGCCTACGGCCCTATCATTACCGGTCACGCGCACCCGCACGTGACCGAGGCGATCTGCCGCGCCGCACAGAACGGCACGCTGTACGGCACCCCGACCGAACTCGAGATCGAGTTCGCCAGAATGCTGAAGTCCGCGATTCCTTCGCTGGACAAAGTGCGCTTCGTCAACTCCGGCACCGAGGCCGTGATGACGACGATCCGCGTGGCGCGCGCCTACACCGGGCGCACCAAAATCATTAAGTTTGCCGGGTGCTACCACGGCCACTCCGATCTAGTGCTTGTGGCGGCCGGTTCCGGGCCGTCCACGCTCGGCACGCCGGACAGCGCCGGCGTGCCTGCGAGCATCGCGCAAGAGGTCATCACCGTGCCGTTCAACGACATTCCGGCACTGGAAGCCGCGCTCGCGCGATGGAACGGAGAGATTGCCGCGGTGATGGTGGAGCCCATCGTCGGCAACTTCGGCATGGTCATGCCCCATGCCGGCTACCTCGAGCAGCTCTGCGCAGCTGCTCGCAAACACGGGGCCCTCGTCATCTACGACGAGGTCATCACAGCGTTCCGCTTCCACTATGGAGCGGCACAGACTTACCCCGGCCTCCCTCTCGCGGAGGGCGGCACTGCCGAGGCGGCGGCGCGCTTCGCCGCCGTCGAGCCGGACCTTACGGCCCTCGGCAAAGTGATCGGCGGCGGACTGCCGATCGGAGCCTATGGGGGCCGCAAGGCCGTGATGGAGCAGGTCGCTCCGCTCGGACCTGCGTATCAAGCCGGCACGATGGCGGGGAACCCCGCCTCCATCTCGGCGGGCATCGCCTGCTTGGAGGTGCTCCAGCAGGCAGATGTGTACGCCAAGCTCGAGCAGCTTGGCGCGACGCTTGCAGGCGGCATCGCGGAATCCGCTGCAAGACACGGCATCGCCTTGACGCTGAACCATATCGGCGGCGCGTTCTCCACCCACTTCTGCGATCATCCCGTCACCAACTATGACGAAGCGCAGGATACGGACGGTGAACGCTTCGCGGACTTCTTCCGGCTTATGCTGGAGCAAGGCATCAACCTCGCTCCTTCGAAGTACGAAGCTTGGTTTACAACCATTGCCCACACGGAAGATGACATCGCCCAGACTCTGGATGCCGTAGATCACGCTTTTAAAATCATGAAAACTCGCTAATGTTTAAATTTTTTCGAAAATACACACAATTATTACGATTGCGTATAAAAAAACATGAAATCATGCCCCGGCGCACAAGGTATTTTCTGCTATCCATATTTGCTAACATGTCCCAGAAACGAACTATGTTCCTAACAAGAACATAGTTCGTTCGTATTTTAAGAGGGAGCCAAGCATTAAATAAATTACCTTTATTCACCATTATACACGAAAGGTAACGCTTACATTTTTGTTTTCGCTCTGCAACTATTGTCGGATGAACATTTTCGTGCTATTCTAAGATTACTTTTACCCTTTTAACGAAAAGTCTTGTTTTCGCAGTATTTTCCTAGAAAGTTAGGGCATGATTTACAAATTCACGTTCGTTTTTTGTGTGTGATGCCTTACTTTATGACGGGTCGATTCTTGACTGATTTCAAGGGAGCCATTTCCTCGAAATTGGCATGCTATTCAGTTAAATTGCATTTTTATTCAAAATCTCGCATATTTCGTTTTTGATCGGTTTCCGGTCATCCATTGAAAATGCTAAGAGTTGCGGGCTCATTAGTGCCAAAATGCAAGCAAAGTAGTGAAAGAGGAGTTAAATATATAGGGGAGGTGACGGTCAGGCGACTGACCTGAGCAATGAATGAAATTATGCGTAATGAAGGCCGTTTTCAAGATCTACTAGGAACCGAACACGACAGCTGCGGTATTATCTGTATTATTGAAAAGAACGGTCATCCTACCCGTGAAAACATCCAAAAAACGATTGATGCCCTTGTAAAAATGGAACATCGCTCAGGGTTTATTAACGGTGAAGGCGACGGTTGCGGTATTTTAACTGACATTCCACGCGCTCTTTGGGAAAAGAAATTAACAGATGCGGGTCTAGACGGCAAACTTGCTTATGATAACCGTTTTTCTGTTGGACATATCTTTGTTCCGCGCAAACTTGACCTGACCGTTACCGAGATTCAGAATGGCATCCGTGAGCTTTTCGCTTCCCACGATGTGTCCATCATTCTCGAGCAAGAAAACCAAGTAGATAGCAACGTTCTTGGTCCTAACGGTTTAAACGATGAGCCTACATTCTGGCAAATCGCTGCAATCAGCAACAAAACAGAAGGTCAAGTGGCAGATCACCTTTTTGAGCTGCATATCGCGATCGAAGACCGCTACAACGTTCACGTTGCAACATTAAGCAATGTAACTTCCGCTTACAAAGTGTTGGGCGCTGCAAGCATTCTTCCAAAATATTTTAACGATACACGCGATCCGCTTTTCGCTTCCCAAGTTACAATCGGTCACAACCGTTATTCCACGAACACACTGTCCAGCTTCTTCCGCGTTCAACCATTCTCCCTGCTAGGGCACAATGGTGAAATTAACACCGTTAAGAAACTTCGTCTCGAAGCAGATATGGTTGGCGTTCCGCTCGTTAGCGGTGGTTCCGACTCCCAAGACATGAACAGAACGATTGAAACGTTCATTCACCGTTTTGGATTATCACTTTTCGAAGCCATGGAAATGGTTTTCCCTCCTATTATTAATGAAATGAAACAATTCCGTCCGGAACTTCAAGATCTTTATGTTTACTTCCGTCAAGTTTGGGGCCACTTCGCTCAAGGTCCTGCAGGTATCGTTTCCCGTTACGGCAACGAATGTATTTTCAGCGTTGATGCTCTTGGTCTACGTCCTGTTTGGATGGTTGAAAGCGAATCTTCCCTGTACTTCTCCTCGGAGCAAGGCGTTATCACGGTTGGCGACATGGTTGCTGATCCGAAGCCTATCGCACCAGGTGAGAAAGTCGGCGTTGTGCTTACACCAGGTGAACATGTTCAAGTCATCCCTTACCATGAAGTACAGTCACTTGTTTACGAGCGCGCAAGCAAACGTTTGAACATTAACGGACTTCGTAAATATCTGAACCCTGCCAAAACAGACACTCAAGCCGAGCTCAACGATAATGTTGTAGCAACGGATCAATTGTATAGTGCGTTTGGTTGGGATCGCGACGGTATTTCTTATATCGAAACTATGTCCGAAACTGGCGCTGAGCCAATCCGCTCGCTTGGCCACGACTCCCCTCACGCTGCTATTGCATGGGAACGTCAAAACGTGCCTGACTTCATTAAAGAGAGCGTTGCAGTTGTTACCAACCCGGCGATTGACCGTGACCGTGAAATGGAGCATTTCTCGACTCGCGTGATCGCAGGTTCGCGTACACCGGTTTACTCTCAGGTTGATAGCAATCTTCGCCTTGAGCTTCTAGCTCCGCTTGTACTCGAAGGTACGAACGGTGTAGATAGCGAAGAGCATCTATCCCAACCTTCCTACGAGCAATTGGTTGCTTTGTTCCGTGCACAAGGTGAAAATGCTGTAGCTGTGCTTTCCACGACTTTTGCAAGAGGAACATCTCTTGGCGCTGGTTTGGACGCTTTGGCTGCTGACGCTATTGCTGCTGCTCGCGCAGGCGCTGCACTTATCATTCTTGACGATTCAGAAGCTCACCAAAACGATCGTTTGTGGCTTGAGCCTCACTTAGTTGTATCCAAAATCGATATCGCACTTCGTGCGGAAAAGCTTACTTTCGGCGATAACCTGCGCCGTCACGTGACATTGGTGCTTCGTTCCGCAGCGATTCGCAACCTGCATGATATCGCGGTAGCTTGCGGTCTTGGTGCCGATGTGATTTCACCTTACCTGTTGTTCTCCACTGCTTCTGATAAAGAAGGCAACGCGGCAGCAGCACGTAAAGTTTATGGAGCTCTTACAAAAGGTCTGGAGAAAGTAATCTCCACGATCGGTACGCATGAGCTTCGCGGTTATACACGTTTCTTCTCCTCCATCGGCTTCCACCCGGAAGTGGCTGAGGTGCTTGATATCGTGAACTACCTGGGTAGTGAAAAAGGCGGAACTGGCTTTGCACAGCTTGAAGCTGAAGCTGAAGCTCGTTACAACGATTTCACCAATCCGAAAGCAAAAGCAGCGAAAAACTTCCGTTTCTTCCAACGTATGTGGAAAGCGCTGGGCGATGCTGCATCAGGAGCCGCTTCTTACGGCGACTACCGCGACAAACTGCGTGAAGAAGAGAAGAAGAACCCGATCTCCATTCGTCACATTGCTGGATTCAATGTTGAGAAAGCACTTGGAGAAGGCCGTAAGGCGCTTGATCCTTCGAAGGTTGATATCTCCATTGGCGGCCATTCCTTGCCGATGCTGATTTCCTCCATGTCCTTCGGTTCACAGAACGAAACAGCTTTCCGTGCCTACGCTGAAGCCGGCGAACGCCTGAACATGGTAACCATGAACGGCGAGGGCGGAGAAATTAAAGATATGCTTGGCCGCTACAAAAAAACGCGCGGTGCACAAGTGGCATCCGGACGTTTCGGAGTTAACGTAGAACTGGCTAACGCGGTTGCATTCCTTGAGATCAAAATCGGTCAAGGCGCTAAACCGGGTGAAGGCGGTCACTTGCCAGGCTCCAAAGTTACTGCCAAAATCGCTGCAGCTCGTAATGCAACAATCGGCTCTGACCTGATCTCCCCTTCGAATAACCATGATATTTATTCGATCGAAGATTTGGCTCAAATCATTTCCGAGTTGAAAGAAGCTAGCGGTCGCAAAGCGAAAATTATCGTAAAAATCCCAGTCGTACCAGGTATCGGTACAATTGCGGTGGGTGTTGCCAAAGCTGGCGCTGACGTTATTACCCTTTCCGGTTTTGACGGCGGTACAGGTGCGGCTCGTATTCACTCTTTGACACACGTTGGTCTTCCTACAGAAATCGGTACTAAGCTTGCTCACGTCGCTTTGATTGAAGCTGGTCTTCGTCACCGCGTAGAGCTGTGGTCCGATGGCGGTCTGAAATCAGGCGCTGACGTTGTTAAAATGGTTATGCTCGGTGCTAACCGCGCCGGATTTGGTAGTATCGCTATGCAATCGATCGGTTGTACAACATGCCGCGGCTGTCACTTGGACACTTGCCACGTTGGTATCGCAACGCAAATCGATTCTATGGAAGAAGCCGAGGAAAAAGGTCTTCGCCGTTTCGTTCCTCGTCAATTTGACGTTGCTGTTGACAGCTTGGTTCGTCTGTTTGGCGGTATTGGCGAAGAAGTACGTGAAGTTGTTGCTTCCCTTGGATTCACTAGTTTGCAAGACCTAGTAGGCCGTTCTGACCTGCTTGAGCAAATCAGCCACTTGGATCGCATTGATCTGTCTGACATTCTTCGCCCTGCTCCACTTCAGTTCGTTTCTGATGCTGAAAGAGCTATGGAAGAAGCAGCCGTATCCTCTGATATCCGTATCGCGGCTGGTGCAGAAGGTCTGGAATTCTTCCCTGAATCCTTGGCGTTTGACGCTCCAATCGTTCGCAACTGGTCCAAAGTGGATGCTGAGTCCCGTATTCTCGGAACTCGTTATTCCAGCCATCGCGTAAGAGACCGTTTCGACGGCAGCTACGATGAACTGCCAGCTATCGCTCTGAACCTCGTTGACGGTTCGGTTCCAGGTAACGGCTTAGGTGCCTTCAATGCCCGCGGCGTTGACATTACCGTTCAAGGTGGTGCCGAGGATGGTCTGGGTAAAATGGCGTTCGGTGGTAAAGTAGCCATCGTGAAGTCACTTGGCAAAAACAATACATTCATCAACGGTAGCGTTGGTAAATCATTCGGTTACGGCGCACAAAAAGGTTTGTTCTTAATTCAAGGCAGCGCAGATACACGTGCTTGTATCCGTTTCTCCGGTGCAGATGTTGTATTCGGCGGCGAAATCACGACACCTCTGCAAGATGAGCTTGGCGGACTTGCCGCTCGTGCGAACCTCAAAGGCTTTGCGTTCGAATACATGACAAACGGCCGTGCCGTTGTTATGGGCGATCCGGGTCCATGGATTTGTGCAGGGATGACAGGTGGGGTTATCTACCAACGTCTTGTACCAGAAATGGGTCTAGACCAAGCAGCTATCGAACGTCGTATTGCCAAAGGCGCAAAAGTTAAAATTGAGTCAGTTGGCGTACAAAGTATCAAAGACCTTACTGAATTGCTCACAGCTTACCGCACAGAGCTTGCTAACTCCGGTCAAACGGATGCAGCAGCCAAAATCGACGGTCTGCTAAGCAATCTTGAAGCTAACTTCATCCGTATCTCCCCGGTCAACATGCAAGCCGACCAATCCGTTGCTACGGAATAGATAAAGCAAAGCTCCACAGGACCTTCTTTCAAGGTCTTGTGGAGCTTTTTTTTCTGCATAAAAGAACCCTACAATTCACACGTTATAAGTGCAACACCCATCCGCATACCATAGGAGGTTTTTTGCTATGAGCCAATCGAAACGCCGCGAAGAAGCTGCATGGAAAAGCCGCAAACAAGCTAGACATCCACATGGTAAGGTGAAGTCTCTGGCCGAATTCGCCAGTGAGTACGACGCGGAACGCAGCAAGTAACGCAAGCCCCCTCCAACGTCCAAAGAGGGACCAACTCAAAGCAACCCGGTTACCGCGCATCCTAAAATGTGCGGTACCGGGTTCTTTGAGTTTGACGGTTCGTGGTGGCTATTGGCACTATCCCTTTTGCTCAGGGACTCACCTACTCAACACACAACCTGAAGCGTAACTATAGACAATATCCCTCTCACTCAGGCGCGCACCTACTCAATTCACACAACCTGATCGCAGCTATAGACGCTATCCCTCTCACTCAGGAGCTTCTGAACGCCATTGACAGAACCGATCTCTGTTGTTATTCACGATAATCTCCT
>NZ_JBYTCO010000011.1:30485-343011 GCF_058790355.1 Paenibacillus sp. FW101-FHT12H11
CCTGACTCTTGGGGATAGTGCCGATAGTACCTTTCCCGGTTTACTGCGCACCCTATGATGTGCGGTACCGGGTACTTTGAGTCCGCGGGTTCGCAGTTCATGCTGACTATTGGCATTATCCCTCTCACTCAGGGACTCAACAACTCAACTCACACAACCTGAAACGCAGCTATAGACGCTATCCCTCTCACTCAGGAGCTTCTGAACGCCATTTACAGATACCGATCTCTGTTGTTATCCACGATAATCTCCTGACTCTTGGGGATAGTGCCGATAGTACCTTTCCCGGTTTACTGCGCACCCTATGATGTGCGGTACCGGGTACTTTGAATCCGCGGGTTCGCGGTTCATGCTGACTATTGGCATTATCCCTTTCACTCAGGTGCGCACCTACTCAACTTACAAAACCGAAGCGCAGCTATAGATACTATCCCTCTCACTCAGGGACTCAACAACTCAACTCACACAACCTGAAACGCAGCTATAGACGCTATCCCCCTCACTCAGGAGCTTCTGAAAGCCATTCACAGAACCGATCTCTGTTGTTATCCACGATAATCTCCTGACTCTTGGGGATAGTGCCGATAGATCCTTCCATCCTAATTAAGAACATCCTCAGCGCTGTCCGTAAGTACATAAGTATCCTGCGGCTGGCTCGTGATAAAATGACACGGGTCCCCAAGCGCGAAAATACACAACTCGTGCATAGCCCGGGTGCAAGCCGTGTAAAACAGCTTGCGCTCATTCTCATGGCCGTACTGATGATGGGAACCATCATAAAGGAGTACGGCATCGAATTCGACCCCCTTCGCCAAATACGAAGGGATGACGAGCACGCCCGACTCGAACGTCGGGCTGTGTTTGGTGACACGCCCCAGCGGCACCTGCAGAAGGGGCGTAAGGGCTTGATGCGCGAGCTCAGCCTCGCTCGCGGTCTTGGTAATGATCGCGATGGAGGCATAGCCTTCATCCAGCAGCCGCTCCACTTCGGCTGCCAGCAGGCTATGCAGCGCTCCGCGATCGCTGGTCTGGATTACCCGCGGCTTACTCCCCGCGCGGGTGAAGGGCTCTATGGCATCGCCGCCAGGCACGATGCCGCGGGTGAACTCCACGATCTCGCGCGTGGAGCGATAGCTGCGGACCAAACGGATGACTTCCGTTTGGTCCGGCCCGTACAGAGCGGCGATCGGATCGATTTCGCTGTACGCGGAAGCGTGCGAATAGATCGCCTGGCTCAAATCGCCGAGCGCTGTCATGCGGCAGCGCGGGAAGAGCCGTTTCAGGTAAGCCAGCTGAAACGGAGAATAATCCTGCGCCTCGTCGATAATGACATGGCGCACAGCGCTGTTCGTCTGGAAGCCGCAGACAGCTTCCATCAAGTACAAGAACGGCGTAGCGTCCTCGTAAGGCAGCCTGGCTTGCGCCAGCTCCTCCAGTGTCCGCCCGCAGATTTCGGACCAATAGCGCGGCTTGTCGGCTATCAGCTCCCTTTTATCCGCTTCCGCTCCCTCCCTAAACAACTGCCCGTAAAGTCCAATCATATCAACGAATTTAAGCTGCTTCACCGCGCTTCGAACAGGCTTTAGATGCTCCTTCAAGACGTTTCGAGCAAGCAGATGCCGTTCTTGGTCATAATCGTCGAAAGAGGAATCACGTTCCCCCTCCATTTTGCGCAGCTTAATATACGCACGATGGTACTCATCACTGCTGAGAAGCTCAATCTCCTCATCAAGCCAAGCTTCCTCGATTTCCACCTTTGCGAAGAGATCCAGTTGCCCCAATATCCATTCCTTCATGAGCTCCAAACGGTTAGGAAGCCGAATAGCGGAATCATAGCTGTAGAACCGCTCCACCAAACGAGCCGCGCTAAGCACCTCTTTGTCGCGAAACTTAATAGGGTTAAATAACATCCCCATTTGCTCAAGCTGCTTCTTATAAGCCTCTATGACGGCAAGAAAAGCAGTTGAAGATTTATAATAAATTCCGCTCAAACGAGCTTCATAGGCTTCCCCCATCACTGGCGTTCTCTCAGACACATGTTCAAGGCCGCCTCTCGTCAAAACGTATTCCAATTGTGTAAAAGAGTCCTCTACCTCAAACATTTCGCCCAAACGATGCTCCAAATAAGCTTGGTAGGTTGTTTGCTGCATATTTTCTTCGCCTAGCTCCGGCAGCACCGTAGATACATAATGATTAAACAGCGGATTTGGCGAAAACAAAACCATCTGATCCGAACTCAGCTTATCCCGATGCTTATAGAGGAGGTAAGCGACTCTTTGCAACGCGGCTGATGTTTTGCCGCTTCCTGCTGCCCCTTGTACGATCAGCATTTGGGCGCTGTCGTTGCGGATGATACGATTTTGCTCTTTTTGAATCGTTGCAACGATTGTCTTCATTTGCGCATCCGAACTCCGGCTGAGTACTTGCTTCAGCAGTTCATCGCCGATGGTCACGCCAGTGTCGAACATCAGATGGATTTGACGGTCACGAATGACAAATTGCCGTTTCAAAACCATTTGACCCTCTACCGTGCCATTCGGTGTACGAAATGCGACTTCTCCAGGTGCAAAATCGTAATACAAGCTGGAGATGGGGGCCCTCCAATCGTAGATAAGATACTGACCTGCTTCCTCATCCAGAAAAGACGCAATGCCCAGATATACAGCCTCTTCTTCCCGCTCACCGCGTTCAATGAAATCGATTCGGCCAAAATAAGGAGACTGGACAAGCCTTCTCAGCTTGCCTAGTGTTTTGGAAGCTTGCCGATGCGTCCGTTCCCGCTCGGAAAGTACCTCTGATTGCTGCCTCATACTGGCGATAGATTCTACCGCATCTTCCGCCGTACTCATATCCATCGTGACTTCGTCCCAATAATGTTTACGAATCTCAACAACATCAGATTGAACCAGACCGACCTGCTCCTCCAGTTCCGTGATTTTGACGGTTATCTTCTCTGTAACTTCCTGCACTCTTTGCTTCTCTGCTGCTCTTGCTTGATCTGTCAGACTCATCTCAACGCCTCTTTTCTTACCATTTAATTACGATTTGACATGGAGGTTGTTTTGGTGCTATAATTAAATTAGGATAAAACTGTTTATGTTTAAAATCATTTGAATCAATCTTTATTTTAACAAGTTATGTTCCAAAAATCAATAAAAAACCCTAGGTTTATGACCTGGGGTTTTCTGGCGTTCTTTTTCACTTCAGTTTCTAGCCTCTGACTCCTCGTTTGTCAGCAATCATACCGCTCACAAATTTCATTCACGGCACGGATATGATGCTCTGCGTGGCCTGCCATCATTTTTAGCAACTGTGCCACAGACTCTTGACGATCTTTCGTGATGACGGTTCTCTCCAGTGCATTGGGCAAATGCTCGAACAGTCCAAGAATATGCTGCCTCATAACCCGGAACAACTGGACTTCCGCATGAATCGGCCGATTCCGGTAATCCAATCCTATGCTCCAATCATCCTGTGAAAAGCTGTTGCCTTGATAGGCACGCCCTGGCTCCGCCAAAGCGAATTTCACTTTATGCAGCGTAACTAGCTCCAGGTCGATCAAATGTAGGACTTGCTCGCGGATAGACCATTTGCCTGGGGCTAGCGATTTGTTCAACTGCTCCTCTGTCAATCCCGCTATTGCACGTTCCAATTCGTCAGCACCCGCTGCATACATGTCTACAATCTCAGTATGGGTAGCCGGCAGCTCCTCCCAGTATACAAACGTATATCCATCGATGTCTGGTACAAAAAGTTTACGAATGTGGCCTGGATTTTCTTCTTTTCGCAGCTCCTTACAGCCTTTGGCTTGGAGATTACTCTCCACAGCATTCACTGAAGTTACGCCGATGTAGATGAGATCTCCCTTCTTGGGAGTAAAGTGTTTGTTCTGCAGCCATCCTGCTGCCAGTTCAGTCTGCGTTTCCGCTAGATGCTGAGCAGACGGTGTTTGCTGAATTAATACAGCCTCATAGTCGGTCGTGATTCGCAGCAATGCAACAGGACCGGAAGCCGCCCTTTCGAGCAGCTCCCAGCCCAGTTGTTGTGTATAAAAGGCAATCGATGCCTGAAGATCATCTACCTGCAATAGCAGCTTCGCCCCGTTATCTGCCATCGTTCTACTTCTTGGCCGCTCGATAGGCCTCGATGTATTGGGCAGCCCGCTTGGCCACCAGGCTGTAATCGCCTGTCTTGACCGCTTCGCTGGTCAAATCGGAACCGATGCCGACGGCGACTGCGCCGGCCTGAATCCATTCGCCGAGGTTGCTCAGCGAGACCCCGCCTGTTGGCATAATGTTCGCCTGCGGCAGCGGACCTTTAATGGCCTTAATCATCGCCGGCGAGTAGAGATTGCCGGGGAAGAGCTTCACGATATCGACGCCAAGCTCCAGCGCCGTTTGAATCTCTTGAATGGTCATGCAGCCCGGCATGACGGGTACACGGTAACGGTTGCAGAGTGCAACCGTGTTCGGGTTAAGCGATGGGCCGACAACGAACTCGGCCCCGCTCAGGATCGCTGCACGCGCTGTCTCCGGGTCTAGGGCCGTGCCCACCCCGATAATCGCGTATTTGGAAGCGTCCTGCGTTGTACTCGAGTAGCGCTTCGCCAGCTCCTCGATTGCGCGCAGCGCGAACGGCACCGTCATCGTGACTTCGATGACTTTGATACCTCCTGCAATGGCTTGATCCGCCATTTCAACTACTTCTTCCGGCGTCTCTCCACGCAGGACGGCTACGACGCCTTCACTTGATATTTGCTGAACAAGTTTCAATTTTTTCAATGGAATCTTCCCCTTCTTATGCAAGCATGGAATTAGCGTTCTATATGTTTAACGTCGTTAAGAATTGCGTCTACTTGCTCCCAAGTCGGAGCGCCTTCCCAGTCTCCTTCGGTTTGCACAATCAAGGAGCCCACCAGATTACCGATACGCACCGCTTCCGCATAGTCGTACTCTTTGGACAAGCCTACCAAAAATCCCGCACAAAAGCCATCGCCTGCGCCAACCGTATCCACCACTTGCTCCGCTTTAAAATATGGAACCGCTGTGATTGAATCTTTGGTTACGACGTAAGTTTCGTTCTCTCCGCCTTTGATGATGGAAACAGCGGACAATTCACGCAACTTGCCCACAATGACATCCCAATCCTCCGTCTGGTAGAGCAGCTTCAGCTCATCAAGGCCCGGCAGGAAAATATCCGCCAGCTTGGCAAGCTCTAGAAGTACGGGACGCGCTTCGTCTATCCCCCAAAGTTTCAACCGCAGGTTAGGGTCGAAACTAACTTTGACGCCATGTTTACGAGCCAATCGAACCGCTTCAAACGCAGCCTCTTTGCAAGATTCGCTGAGCGCCGGTGTGATGCCCGTGATATGAAGGATTTTAGCTCCAGCAATGTAGCCTTCATCCAGATGCTTAACGCTCATCTGGCTTGCCGCTGAGTTTTTGCGATAGTAGTAGACGGACGTTTTGCCCATGATCATTTCGCGCATCATAAGCCCGGTCGGCGCCTCTGCCGTCAGTTCTGCACGGGAAACATCGACACCTTCGCCGCGAATTTTTTTGTAAATCAAACGGCCCATCGGGTCTTTGCCAAGACGTCCAAACCAGCCTACTTTGCCTCCAAGGCGGGATACTCCGATCGCCACGTTGCTTTCCGCACCGCCAAACAAGCTATGCAGTTCAGACGAGTACTCCAATCCTTTGCCGTTGGAAGGCATCAACAGCGCCATTGTTTCGCCAAAGGTAATAATGTCAGGTCCGGTAACCGCTTGCGATTGTGTATTCGTCGTCATATAAGTTCTCCATCCATTTCCTGATCGTTAATTGAAACGTTTAAATAATGCATATATCTCATATTATAGTTTATAACTACCGTTTGTACCAGATAGTAAGATTAGAATCTGACAAGAGAGCACTTCTTCTATGTATAAGGGAACTGAAGAAAAACCCAAGACGTATGTCTCAGGTTTCTTCTATCTCATAGGATAGCTAAAATCCGGTAGCTTCGGCTTTAACCAACTCTTGCCGCAGCTCATCATGAATCTGGCCGTTGGTAGCCAGTATGTTGCGAACCGCCAAATTGTAAGGTCTGCCTTCGGTATCGGTCACCTTGCCGCCCGACTCTTGGATCAGCAACGCGCCAGCTGCAATATCCCAAGCATTCAGACCAATTTCCCAGAAGCCGCTTAGGCGTCCTGAGGCTACATAAGCCAAGTGAAGCGCTGCGGATCCTGCGATCCGGAGGTTGCGCACTTTGGGAGATAACGCTTGAATACCTTTCAGGTTAATCGGTAATGCGCCATTGCGATCTGCTGGAAGACCTGTTGCAACCAGACTGCTGGACAGCTGTCCATCGAGCGATACGGCTGTCTTTTTGCCGTGCATATAAGCGCCTTTCCCCTTCTCAGCAACGAATAGTTCGTCACGAGACGGGTCATAAACGACACCGACAATAATCTCACCCTTGTGCGCGAGTGCAATCGAAACAGAGAAGAACGGGAACCCGTGAACAAAGTTCGTTGTTCCATCGATAGGATCTACGATCCATAAGTATTCTTCCTCGCTCATGGCTTGAAGTGCTTTGGCCGATGCTTCCGGACCAGGCTCCACGCCTTCTTCACCGAGAATGGAATGATCCGGGAAATGCGTCATGATCAAGTTGCGAATAAGCTTTTCCGACCCTTTATCCACTTCGGTCACCAGGTCCTGAGAAGAAAATTTCGTATCAATACGGCTGATATCGCCCATTTTGCTCTTGATCCATTGCCCAGCCTTGGCTGCCGTATTGATAGCCACTGCTGTAAAACTCTTACTGCCGATGACGAACGGCTCCGCCTCACCATTTACCACTTATATCAACTCTTTCTTTTTTATTTATTTAGATTTAGAAGTAAGTTAAGTATAGTAAATTATACGTTTTAAATACTAGTGCGTTTCATCCCAAAATATTCGTACATTTATACATTTATTAATAAAAAAAGGAGATTTTCAGACATTTTACAAATAAAAAAACCATACTGCCACGTAGGCAATACGGTTTCTTGATTATCATTAGACATTATAATAGCTTAAATCCCAACGATGTGGTAACCACCGTCAACATAAATAACTTCACCCGTGATGCCTCGGGACAGGTTGCTCATCAAGAACATCGCTGTATCGCCAACTTCTGCTGTTTCCGTCGTTTTGCGCAGCGGAGCTTTCTCTTCTACTTGACGCAGAATCGAGTTGAAATCTTTGATGCCTTTGGCAGCCAAGGTACGAATCGGACCTGCGGAAATACCATTCACGCGAATGCCGAATTGACCGAGGTCTGCCGCCAGATAACGCACGGAAGCTTCCAATGCCGCTTTGGCAACGCCCATAACGTTGTAGTTTTTCATTGCGCGCTCAGCGCCAAGGTAGGTCATTGTCATGATGCTGCCGCCTTCTGTCATAAGCGGATAAATGCGTTTGGAAACGGCAACAAGGGAATATGCGCTGATGTCATGCGCTAAGGCAAAGCCGTCACGCGATGTGTCAACGAACAGTCCATCCAATTCTTCCGTTCTTGCAAAAGCAATACTATGTACAAGGCCATGAACGACACCAAACTTCGCTTTAAGCGTATCAGCCAGCGTATCAATTTCAGCGTCTACCGTTACGTTACAAGGCATAAGCGTAGAACCTGGAATCGTATCAGCGAGCTTGCGCACGCGTTCCTCAACACGCTCATTTTCAAACGTAAAGACCAAATTTGCTCCTTGTGCCGCTAAGGATTGAGCAATCGCCCATGCGATGCTGCGATCATTGGCAACACCCATGACAAGTATATTTTTTCCTGTTAACAGTTGACTCATGGCCGTGAAAAACCCCTCTCAACATTGGATTAAACGTCATTCATACCCAATCTCAAAAGTACCCCATTTTGCCAAACAATTCAAGAAATAAATCTGAAGCGCTACAGCTGGATCGAGGCTTGATCGAGCACAACGATTCCTTCCTCGAGCTTACAATCTTCCATAAGACGAAATAGCGCTTCATCCTTCATCTTGGCTTCAATCATGATATCGAGCCTTGGGGTAACAGGGGCAATCGCACGCAGAAAAACAAGAAGAGGCCCTGCTTCCACGTAATCGGCATGGCTTCTTGGATCGGTTTCGCTTTTGGGGCTTGAGACGTGAATCTTCGGCGGGAGTCCGTTTGTCCAGGTTTGTTGAATACGCGGCCACAATTCGGCGGCATCTTCGCCCTCGTTATTCACGGCATGATGGTGAACATCCAGAACCATTGGCGCTCCTACTGTTTCAGCAATTTCTAAAGTCTCTAGCGCATTGAATGTTTTATCGTCGTTCTCCAGAGTAATCCGCTTTTGAATCTCGGGACGCAGCGTGGAAAAGTTTTGGATAAATCGCTTCGCGGCTTTCTTTTTATCTCCATACGAACCGCCCACATGAATGTTGCACATAGCCTCTGAGCCAAGCCCCATCGCATTCAGCATCGCGTTATGCCGTTCCAGATCCAGGATGGACTTCTGCAGCACATCCTCTCTTGGAGTGCTCAGGACCGTGAAGTGGTCCGGATGGAAGCTCACGCGCATACCCGCTTGCTTCGCATAGGCGCCTAGTTCCTCGAATTCCGCCGATAGCGTTGGAATCGGGTCCCAGTCCTCTAACAATTCATGCCCAATCAGGGGGATGAATCTAGACGAGAAACGGAACACCATGATATCGTGAGCCCGGTTATGACGCAGCAATCTTAATGTATTATGCAAGTTTTCCGCACCTAAGCGTTCCAACTTCCGGATGGCAGCCTCCCGATCCAGCAGCTTGCTGAAGTTCGTGACTGTCATTGTTTTAGACGGTGAAGCGTTTTTGACAACCGTCGACATCGCCACATACCCAAGGCGAATAATCATGCACATGTAACCCCCAAGAAAGTTCAGGTAAAAATCCTGTGTTAGGTTACCCTTTTTCCAGTAGCCACATTCATTAAGCGCTGCTAGGAAAGTGCAGCAATGATTTTAAAACCGCAAAAAGCCGTAATGGCTATAGGTAACGGACTTAGCGCAAGCATGCCGAGCTTAGTGGCGCGGTCCTCTTTTCGCAAAGTTAGCAAATTGCCAAACAGCCATACAAGAAGATACAGGAGCAGCGCCCCTGCCGCCATGTATTTTTGTTCGGTTGAAGAAGGAGCCATGAATCCATAGAAGCCGAAAATCATATAAATAAGCACATACGGCGTCGGTATGCCGAGCACGATATTAAAAAGCCAGTAGGCGGTAAATTTCATCCTGTTCATCCCCTTGCTGTGAAGTCTACTGCTTTAATTGTAGCTCTGGCTGGATTGGAGAATAAGTACTAATTTCTTATAGTACCTATCTGTGAGGAAAACCTTGTGGTGGGTTTCAACCGGAAAATTGCTCGCTGAATCGATGTAAAACACGTTTATCTATCGTTGTATCGTCCAAGGCAGGCGTTCCCGTCATGTTAGCGTTGTTTTTCGGCGTTTCAGTTGGCCTCGTTGTACTATATGCAACATAATGACCACAATTCCCCCTCAACCCTCCCCTATATTGTACTCTGTGCAACATTACAGCCTGCAAACTGCTATTTTCGGGCTGCAAGCGCCAAAATGAGTGTACTTTGTGCAACGAAGGGAGCGATAGCGAGCAATAATCCGCTTTCAAATTGCACAAAGTGCAATGAAGCTCGCCATGGTGCCAGGGAGGCCAAGGGAAGGTCGAGGGGGCCAAAATGTTTGCACTTTGTGCAGCCAAGCACGCCCCTAAAACCCCACGGGCTTCGAGGAGACGCCAATCAAAAAAAGACACCGTCCCTAACGGACGATGTCTCCCTTTTCCTCTACCGCCAACTAAGCATGCTCACCAAAAAACATCTCATGAGCAAGCTTCGTCTGTACCTGCGCCTCTTCTTCCGTCAACCGACGAACGAGCTCCATCTCCACTTGCGTTACTTCTTCACCTTGGAAATTGATTTCCGCGATCGAAGCAAGGATTTTGACAATGGCGATCGCTTGATTATCAGGCGTGTAGGCGATGACCTTCTGCCCTGTCGGGAACACGCGGAAGCCGCTTTTCACCATTTTGCCGCGGCCGTACTCCAGCAGCTCGAAGAGCTCCTGCGCGGACTTGAACTTACAGACCGAGTTAAACTCCGTTTGGAATCCCATTAGCATCTACTCCACATCAAAAGAATATTGGATACTTTGCTTCGCTGTATGCCGCTCAACCGCCAGACGAATGAGATCATCCAGCAATTCCGTGTAGGGTTTGCCGGATTCCTGCCACAACAGCGGATACATGCTGTAAGGCGTGAAGCCTGGCATCGTATTGATTTCGTTGATATAGATCTTTTGATCAGCTTTGCCTAAGAAAAAGTCAACGCGGGATAAGCCGCTGCCATCAACAGCCAAGAAAGCTTGAACGGCCAGCTGTCTAACTTGCTCAGCTGTTTCGGCCGGAATATCTGCCGGGATGACCATCGCGGATTTACCGTCGACATATTTAGCTTTGTAGTCGTAAAATTCGTTCGAAGATACAATTTCACCGACAACTGACGCTTGAGGTTCATCATTCCCAAGAACAGCAACTTCAATCTCGCGGGCATCAATATTTTCTTCAATAATGACTTTGCGATCGTATTGGAAGGCGAAACTAACCGCCTGAATTAACTCCTCTTGATTTCTCGCTTTGGAAATACCGACGCTGGAACCCAAATTAGCCGGTTTCACGAAGCACGGATACCCAATCGCAGTTTCCAGCTCAATGAGGTGATACGCGCGATTCTTCTCCCACTCCGTCCGTGTGAAATGACGGAAAATACATTGCGGAAGTCCTTCTTGCGCAAAAACTTTCTTCATCATGACTTTATCCATGCCGACGGCGGAAGCAAGCACGCCTGCACCTACGTAAGGAATATTCGCCATTTCCAATAAACCTTGAATCGTCCCGTCTTCACCAAATGTACCGTGTAAAAGCGGGAAAACAACATCTAGGCTCGCTTCCTTCGTTCCAGCTGCCGCGGCGGAAGAGATCGCTACATCGCCTTTCGCGTGGACAGCCCCGAAAATAGGTGCCAGAGCATTAGAAACAGGTGCATTCGCGGAGTCTCCGCTGCTGAAGGTCAATTCCTCTTTCGATGCAACGGGTGCCAAGAGAGGTGCGCCGCTTTTCCACTCCCCTTTTTTGGAAATGTAAAACGGTACCACTTCATATTTGGTGAAGTCTACGGCTTTCATAACGGCCATTGCAGTTTGCAAAGAAACGTCATGTTCCCCCGATTTCCCCCCATAAATTAGTCCAACTCTTATTTTGCCGCTCATTGCGTACCTCCGTCTAGTCGTTCTATTCCTTCAAAATATTACGTTCACATTTCATCTGCAACCCGAACGAAGAAGTATTTGGTCCGCTCCGTCCATGCTGGCGAATCTTTATAAGCCCAATAACGATTGCGGCTATTATACGTGTGTGCATTGACAAGTGGCATGCCATTCGCATCTTTGCCCGTCACAATAACATTATGCTGAAACCGGCCATCGCCGTCCCAGTCATAGCAAATCGTGTCGCCAGGCTGCAGTTCGCGCGGGTCATGAACCTCATGACCGTGCAGCCCTTTGCGGCTATGCGCCAAAAAAGATTGCAGGCTATTGGCAACCGCCCAACTGAAGCTCCATAACTCTTGGTTGCCCCTTTTGCCAGCGTACCACCAACCCAAATCCCTTTTCCCAGTATAGTCCATTGGAGCCCCGCCTGCAAAGAGGCATTGAGACACATAATTGGTGCAATCCACTTCGAATTGCTCATATTTCGGGTTCGGCGTCTGCCACCACGTTTCCGCATATTGGACGGCTTTGTCGCGGTTATAAATGATTTTGCGCGGAACGAATTCCTGGGCTCCGCTGTTGAGTATACTATGGTTGATATACGGCAGTGACGGTGCTCTGCGAAGGCCTTCCACAAAATCCGCCTGCTCAGAGAAAAAGACGCTCCGCGGCTTGTTCGGAAGCGATTGTTCTCCCTGCAGGGACTCTGTACTTCTAACCTGCCAACGATCCGCTGCGCTGTCAATCACAACTCGCTCCGGCTCAATGCGCTCCTCCATGTGGTCGATGGAACCGATGCGATAGTGGATAAACCGGTGCAACACGATATCCGCAATAACGCCATGCGCCGATTCTCTAACGCCGGTAAGGCGCAGCTTCGTTTCCCCTCGCAGCAGCTTGGCATCGCGATCGCGAAAACTTTCCAGGAGCCTGCGAACCCTGACCTCCTGCTTACGTACATAAGCGCTGTCTGACAAGTAGGCTTGGAGCGGTGCTGCGGAGCCTTCGAGCTCTGACTGATTTTTAGCATGGACGTAATTGTAGAGCGCTGTTTTCCAGGACATCGGGGTTACCCTCCTAAAAAGTTTTGGCAGGAAAGTTGTGTGCGCCGCGGCTTACCGGATTCAATCTTTATTGAAACTTTTATTTATGGAAAGCACATGTTTGCGGCAAAATAACAGTCATCATAGGACGAGCCCGATTTGCTTTGAATTGATTCAATATATGACATTTGGATGGTAAAAATGATTGAAATAAATCTTTACTCAAACACAGCGAAACGCTATACTTGAGTTAGGGGATTAATGAAATTGAGTTTCATTAGATGAAACCAATGGATGAAGATATTAAAGGAGGAATTATCCATGTCCAACAAGGACACTTTTTCTGTGCGTAAGCAGTTAACTGTCGGAACGAATTCGTTCCAATACTACAGCTTGCCTGACTTCGAAAACCAAGGTCACGGTACAGTTAGCAACCTTCCAGTTTCCATTCGCGTTTTGCTTGAAGCAGCTATCCGTCAATTTGACGGCCGTGCCATCACAAGCGAACACGTTAAACAAATCGCCGGCTGGGCTGAAGGCCGTGACGACAACAAAGAAATTCCTTTCATTCCTGCTCGTATCGTTCTTCAGGACTTCACAGGCGTACCTGTCGTCGTTGACCTTGCGGCAATGCGTGCGACAATGGCTCGTGAAGGTGGAGATCCTAAACGGATCAACCCGCTTGTTCCTGTAGACCTTGTAATCGACCACTCTGTCATGGTTGACGCTTTCGGTTCCCCGGATGCGCTTGACATGAACATTAACTTAGAATTTGAAAGAAACGAAGAGCGTTACCGTTTCCTTCGTTGGGCACAAACAGCATTTGATAACTTCCGTGCCGTTCCACCTTCAACAGGTATCGTTCACCAAGTTAACTTGGAGTACCTTGCTTCTGTTGCAGCTACAAAAACAGTCGATGGCGAAACGGTTGTTTATCCGGATTCCCTTGTAGGTACTGACTCCCATACAACAATGATCAACGGTCTTGGCGTTGTAGGTTGGGGCGTCGGCGGTATCGAAGCGGAAGCTGGTATGCTTGGACAACCTCTTTACTTCGTAGCTCCTGACGTTGTTGGTTTCAAATTGACAGGCCACTTGGCAGAAGGCGCTACAGCTACTGACTTGGCTCTAACAGTTACACAAATGTTGCGTAAAAAAGGCGTTGTTGGTAAATTCGTTGAGTTCTTCGGTCCTGGTCTAAGCAACATCTCCTTGGCTGACCGCGCAACGGTTGCGAACATGGCTCCTGAGTACGGCGCAACAATCGGTTTCTTCCCAGTAGATAGCGAAACATTGAACTACTTGAGAGCAACTGGCCGTGAAGAAGATCAAATCGCGCTTGTAGAAGCTTACTACAAAGCACAAGGCATGTTCCGTACGGATTCCACACCAGATCCAGTATTCACAGATGTCATCGAACTTGATCTTGGATCTGTAGTACCAAGCTTGGCTGGTCCTAAACGTCCGCAAGACCGCGTTGAGCTTACGAACATGAAAGAGTCCTTCAACTCCATCATTCGTACGCCAATCGACAAAGGCGGATACGGCCTGACGGAAGAGAAAATCAACGAAGAAGTTGATGTTGTCTACCCGAATGGCGAGACAGTTAAAATGGGAACGGGTTCCGTTGTAATCGCAGCGATCACTTCCTGTACAAATACATCCAACCCAAGCGTTATGCTAGGTGCGGGTCTTGTGGCTAAGAAAGCCGTAGCTCGCGGTTTGAGAAAACCGGCATTCGTGAAGAGCTCCTTGACGCCAGGTTCCCTGGTTGTTACTGAGTACCTCAAAAAAGCAGGCTTGCTTGAGTCCCTAGAAGCACTTGGTTTCCACGTTGCAGGTTACGGCTGTGCAACTTGTATCGGTAACTCCGGTCCGCTTCCTGAAGAAGTGAGCAAAGCAGTAGCTGACAACGATATGACAGTAGCTGCCGTTATCTCCGGTAACCGTAACTTTGAAGGCCGCGTTCATGCTCAAGTAAAAGCTAACTACCTTGGATCACCTCCACTTGTTGTTGCTTATGCACTTGCAGGTACAGTAAACATTGATTTGGCTAACGATCCAATCGGTTACGACCAAAGCAATCAACCTGTCTACCTCAAAGACATCTGGCCTACAAACCAAGAGATTCAAGAAGCTCTTGGCGTAGCAATGAGCCCTGACATGTTCCGCGACAAATACAACAATGTATTCCGCGCGAATGAGCGTTTCAACGAAATCGCGATTCCAGAAGGCGACCTGTACGAATTCGACACGAATTCCACATACATTCAAGAGCCTCCGTTCTTCACTGATCTGGGTACAGTTCTTGACGATATCGCGGATATCCGCAGCGCGAAAACTTTGGCACTCATGGGCGATTCCGTTACAACGGATCACATCTCCCCTGCAGGTAACATCAAAGTTGACAGCCCTGGAGGACAATACCTGATCAACCATGGTGTAAAAAGAGAAGACTTCAACTCCTACGGTTCCCGTCGTGGTAACCACGAAGTGATGATGCGCGGTACGTTCGCGAACATCCGTATTCGTAACCAAGTGGCACCAGGAACAGAAGGTGGCGTAACCACTTACCTGCCAACTGGCGAAGTAGAGTCCATCTACGATGCATCCATGAAATATCAAGCTGCAGGACAAAACCTTGTCGTTATCGCAGGTAAAGAGTACGGAACTGGAAGCTCCCGTGACTGGGCGGCAAAAGGTACATTCCTACTTGGCGTTAAAGCCGTTATCGCGGAAAGCTTCGAGCGTATTCACCGCAGTAACCTTGTAGGTATGGGCGTTCTTCCGCTTCAATTCCTTGAAGGAGCAAGCTGGAAAACTCTCGGTATCACAGGTCGTGAAACATTCGATATCACAGGTTTGAGCAACGATGTTCAACCGGGTTCAACAGTAAAAGTGACAGCAACTCGTGAAGATGGTACAACTTTCGAGTTCAGCGCACTTGTTCGTCTGGACAGCTTGGTTGATGTGGATTACTACCGTAATGGCGGTATTCTGCAAACCGTTCTTCGCCAAATTTTGGCTGAGAAAAACTAAGATAACCATCAAGAAAGCAATACACACACAGCTAAGAAATCCGGGATTGCCGTATGGCATTCTCGGATTTTTTGTGATTTTGGAGATGGCTGCACCCTTAGAGCCGCAAGTGATTGACTTACATTGGTAATAACTGCGGGTTGAGCCCCCTATCCTACCCACCTATAATGGGTAACAGCGAAAGGGGAGATGAAGATGAACTCATTAAAAAGGCTCGTCCTAGTCATGCTGATCGCTTCGATTGGTTTAGGTTTTTCGGTAAGCGAATGGAGCCATCCAACAGCAGCCGCAACGGCTGAAACGTTGCAACCAGGCAGTGAGAACGGTGATGTCTGGGATGCACAATTCCGTCTTAAAATGTTAGGCTATTACCAACAGCCGCTAGATGGCGTGTACGGTCCTGTTACCGCCGCAGCTGTACGTAATTTTCAATATAATTATGGCTTAACGATTGATGGTATTGTTGGTGCTAATACATGGCAGAGCTTACGTAAGTATTCGGTTAATCAAACGGATCTTGATATGCTGGCGAAAGTGATCTACAGCGAGGCTCGCGGCGAGTCCTACGAAGGACAAGTTGCAGTCGGCGCGGTGGTTATGAATCGTCTGAATTCAAGTGAGTTTCCGAATACAATCGAAGGGATTGTTTTTGAGTCTGGCGCTTTCACGGCCGTAGATGACGGGCAATACTGGTTGACGCCGGACAGCACGGCATACAAGGCTGCACAGGATGCTGTACGCGGCTGGGATCCAACCGGTGGCGCTCTCTACTACTTCAATCCAAAAACAGCGACAAGCAAATGGATCTGGTCACGTCCGCAGACGGTTCGGATCGGCAATCATATTTTTGCCAAGTAAAGATGAAAAACACCTCTCATCTGGCCGCTTCGAATCGGAGCCGCTGATGAAAGGTGTTTTTTCATTTTTTATAAGTTACGTAGACTCCTTGTACCAAGGATTCAAATGCACCAGTACTTCGTCCACATCGCTATGCGCAGATTGGATTTTGTGTTTAATGCCGCGAATAATGTCGTGGCCTTCTTGGATGGTCAATGTACCCGATACGCCAAGCCGCGCGTCAATTAATATGTAGTGACCGTGCTCGCGTGCTCTCAAGCGGTCAATCCGCTTGATCTCAGGTACAGAGCGGATCAGCGACGCGTACTCTTCAATCTGTGTCGAGCTTACGCTCCGCTCCATGAGAATACCGAATGAATCTTGGCCCATTTCGTAAGCCAGTTTCAAGACCAGAATGGAGACGATAATCCCCGCTACAGGGTCCCCATATGCGAGAAATCCGTAGCCGAAATGATCCCCGAGCAGCGCCAACCCGATCCCGACAGAAGCGGCAATCGACGCGTAGACATCCGCCAGATGGTCATAGGCCGTGGCGATTAATCCCTTGCTGTTCATTTTACGGCCGACCCGCATCGTGTACACATAAAGAACTTGCTTCCAGATGAGCGAGATGACCGCTGCGATAAAAGCAATCACATGCGCCTCACCGGCTGGCTCAAATAAGGCATGAATAGAATGATAACCAATGTATACGGCGGCTCCAGCTAAAATAATCGCAACAATAAAAGCGCCGAGCACCTCTGCTTTGCCATGCCCGTAAGGATGGTCCACATCAGCAGGCTTAGACGAAACACGCATGGAGCTGTAAGCCGTCGCCGTAGCAATGACGTCTCCGGCATTATGGATGCCATCGGCAATAAGCACCTGGCTGTTGAAAAGAAGGCCAACGATAATTTTGATGGCGGTCAGTACGATATTGCTGGCAAGACTAATCCAGATCGCCAGCATCGAGGCGGTGTTCTTCATACTTGCCACTCCCTTCCCTCTTCTAGTATGGCCTCCTAGAAGCAAAAAATCCTCTATCCAAGTACTTGGATAGAGGATTGCGGGGACGATGCGCTAGCGCAGCATCGTGCCCATACGCCGCGCCGCTTCCATAATGAGCGGCGCCTGCTCTTGCATCAGCTCCAGCGTAAGCCGGTTCGCTGGGCCTGAGACGGCGAGGGCGGCCACAAGCCGGCCCCCGCGATCAATAATCGGCGCGGACACGGCCGCCGCACCGGGCTCGCGCTCTTCCACGCTCGTGGCGAAGCCAGCGCGTTTGGTGTCGCCCAGCTGCTGCAGGAACGCCTGCTGATCCAGCCCGGTCGGCCAGTCGGCCGAGGCTAGCAGCTGCTGCTGCACAGCGGGCTCTGCGAAGGCGACGAGCACCTTGCTCGAGGCGCCGACGTAAAGCGGCATTCGGGCCCCTACAGGGGCTACACGGCGAATGGCATGGTTGCTCTGCACGGCTTGGATGCGGATACGCTCCAGGCCATCCTGCACGTAAAGCGAGATCGTCTCGCCGAGGAGATCGCGCAGCCTTTCCATCTCCGGCAGCAGAATGATGCCAGGGTCTCCCTCTTGCGAAAGGTTGGCGGACAGCTCCCACAGCCGATAGCCCAGTCTGTATTTATCTGTCGCGGCATCGCGCATAATAAAGCCCTTGCCTTCCAAAGAAGCAAGCAGCCGATGCACCGTACTTTTATGTAAATCAACACGACTTGCAATTTCTGTCAACGTCAATTCGGTCGATTCAGTAAAACAGAGCATAATATCCAAAGCACGCTCTACAGCTCGCACCGTCAGCTTATTATCTTCCATGACGAACACCACTTTCATAGTCAACTGTCTGCGGAAGCATCAAATAGTTTCACTATATGAAACCCAGTTATATCTAGTATAACCAAACTCCAACGTTGCGTAAAGGTCAAACATCTGTTTCTTGAATTGTTACAGAAAGGTTACAGTGACTTTACATTTCCCGCACCCTCATTGACTTGTAAGCGCATACAGAATAAGATTAAGATAATAGATTACTTATCTGAAAATTTAGATAATTATTCCTTTCTCCTTATAACTTCTCAGAGCAGCCCATTTGAACACACTACTTTTCTGGAGGGAGGGTACTGCGATGTCATCAACATCACTATCCCCAGGCTCAATTCAACCTACGCTCGAACAGGTCGTTACCCGTCCGCTATTACGCAAAAAAAGGCTGGTTCTCACCATCCTGATCTCATTCCTGACGTTATGTACCTCGCTGTTGCTGGCTTTTCACGCCTATATTGCATGGACGCTGGCACGGCCGCATATTGATCCGCTTCATTCGGATCCCATGAGAGCCGTAGGTCTTCCCTACAGCAGCATTACGTTCCCAAGTCTGAACGGAGCCTCGAATTTAGACGGTTGGTTCATTCCCGCTCCTTCCAACAAAACCGTGATCTTCTCGCACGGCTATGGCGGTAATCGCGAAGAACTGTGGGTTCCGCTCTATAATTTGGCCCGTGAGCTGCATTTGCAGAACTACAATGTGCTGATGTTCGATTATGGCTATGTTCAACCAGGCAATGAACGCATCATGACCGGTGGTATTCAGGAGTCACAGGAGCTGCTGGGAGCGATTAACTATGTTAAGCATTTATCCAATGGTCCTATTTATATCTGGGGCTTCTCCATGGGTGCTGGAACAGCGCTGCAAGCCGCTCTCCAAAATGGTACGGATATCTCAGGGATGATTCTGGACAGCACGTTTATGCTGAATCCGGATACACTCTATCACAATATGAAGCAAGTTGTGAATGTTCCGAAATTCCCGTCTCTACCGCTTGTCCGCTTATTTTTCCCTTTATTGAACGGAGTGAGCTTGCACGAGGTTCCTTATAAAAAGGTCACTTCAACCGCTTATTCAATGCCTATTTATTTCATTCATGGAACGGATGACTCCAAAGCTCCATATGAAATGGTAGAGGATATTTTCAAGGTGCAAGACAACGCGCAATCCAAACTTTGGATTATCCCCAAAGCCCAGCATGAATTGTTATACCGCGCAGAGCCCAAAAAGTATGTGCGCACTTCTCTCAGCTTTCTTAATGGCCTGACGCCGAAAGAAACTGTAGCAGCTGTTAACTGACGTTGGTATTCCCTCCTCCCTATAAAATCGACCCCTTGCGGGGTCGATATTTTTTTGTGCCTAGTCCATCTCATAGATCGAGCCGGACTTGCTCGCGAACAGCTCTGCATACACCTTCTCCGCGTATGCGTCGGTCATGCCGGATATATAGTCCGCCACGAACCGCGGCCAGCTCCAGTTACCTTTCCGGCGCTCATAGCTATCGATCCAATCGGGTGGAATGATCCACATTCCCCTGTCTTGATCGATAAAGCTTTCCCACAGCCGCTCGACGATGATCTCGCTCCGCTTCTGGAGGCGCAGTACCCGGAAGTCCTTGATCAGCGTGACCCACGCCAGCTTCTTCAAGATCTCCATGGTCCGCAGGAGGTTCATATCCTCCGCTCCGTCTTTGACGAGCGCAACCTTTTTCCAGCCTCGTTCAGGATCGTCCAGAATGTCCAAACGGCTAGCAAAAGAGCTCACCCAGCGTGCTTTCATCTCTCTGCGCGTACGCGATTCTTCTCGGTTGCATTCGACGAAAATCTGCTGCCACTGCTCGAGATAGTCGGTCAGCACCTTCTTGACCATTTGCTCGATGTCGACTTGCTCCCAGCCGAATTTGTGTTTATTGGGATCATTCAAAATTTCCATTACCAAATGGCGGATCAGGCGTTGATTCTCAAAAAACGTAGCGTTCATCTGGATTTTGCCAGCGCGAATGCCGTCTTCAATATCATGCGTAGAGTACGCGATATCGTCGCATAAATCCATCAATTGCGCTTCTAACGTGGAGCAGCCTTCCGGCATATTCCATTCTCTCCGCAGTTCCCGGATAATCTCCCATTCAGAGGCGTATACCCCTTTGAGCCGGCCTTCTTCCTCCAGCAGGAAAGGATACTTATTAATGCCAAGCAGCACAGCCGCGGTAAGATCCAGACCGCTTTCACTGCCCGCCCTTTTTTCAAGAAACATCAGGATTCGGAAGTTCTGGGCATTGCCCTCGTATTTCAAACCATGATCCTTCAGCAGAATGTGGTTCAGCACCTCTTCCCCTTTGTGGCCAAAAGGCGGGTGGCCGAAATCGTGCGCAATCGACGCACACTCCACAACGGTAGGGTCAATGATGAGACCCGGATGCTCTCTTTTTTGCAGAAAAGGGTTCGTCCGCTCCAGACGTTTCGCCACTTCTCTTGCGATTTGGGCAACCTCCAGCGAATGGGTCAACCGCGTCCGGTAATAGTCGCCTGAACCGGCTCCGAACACCTGCGACTTGCCCTGCAGCCGCCGAAAGGTCGGTGATTGGATCAATCTTGCGTAATCCCGCTCAAATTCATCCCGTTCTTCACTCACTTTAGAGGAAGCGGCCTCTCCGGGCCGAAATTTTCGTATGTTTTTCATCTGCTTGCCCCCTCTGGTGCTCTCGTGCTCTTGCCAACCCCCGGAATTGTACACCTAGCGATTTGTATACTTGCTATGATCAGTTTATGCTATAGCATGTACGCTAGTCACCATGGGGCCATTTATTTATAAAAGAATACTATATTCATCTATTCGGCAACAAGTCATGCAGCCACATTCTCCATAAAAAAGGGATGCTGCACAAGACATTTGTCTTCATGCACACCCCTTTACTCACGAATTACCTATTGATCAATGATAAAAACTCGGAACGCAGCGTTGAATCCGTACGGAAAGAACCGCGCACCGCTGATGTGATCGTCTCGCTGCCGTACTTTTTGACCCCTCTGGAGCACATGCACATATGCTCGCCTTCCACAACGACCATCACGCCGTGCGGCTTCAGCACTTCATCGAGAATGTCGGCGATTTCGGACGTTATTCTCTCCTGCACCTGCAATTTGCGGGTGATAACATCGACTAAACGGGCAAATTTGCTTAATCCCGCAACTTTACCGCTCGGCAGGTAGCCAACATGCACTTTGCCGAAAAACGGCGCCATATGATGTTCGCATTGGCTGTAATAGATAATATCTTTGATGATCACCAATTCCTCATGCTGCTCATCAAAGGTTACACCAAGCACGTCCCGCGGGTCTGCGTCGTAGCCCGAAAAAATTTCTTCATACATGCGCGTTACGCGTGCAGGTGTGTCCAACAAACCTTCCCGGTCCACATCTTCGCCGATCAATCTCAAAATTTCGCGCACATGCTTCTCAATCAGCTCGCGATTCTCAGCTACTCTCGTATTTCTGTATTCAACTGATGCCAATGGCTCCACTCTCCTCATTCATATCCTTTAACCCATGCAGACTGTCAAAACCTTGATCCCATCTCTCATAGCCCTGCTGTCCTTATGCGTTTTGGTAAGCAGCATGCCGCCTTGCCAAAGAGAGACGATAGGTGCAGCAAGCTCGACTGGGGCTAGCCCCTGCAGGGATAGCTCGCCTTGTTTCCGGCCTTCTTTCAGACAAGCCTCAATCTCGCCCTCCATCTCGCTGAAAAAGCGGCTGAGCGGCTTACGCAGCTCCTCTGAGCAATCGCTAAGCTCTAGCGCCAAATTCCCGAAAAAACATCCCTTGCGGCACTCGTTCTCATCACAGAAGCTTAACATGCGTTCAAACAACTCCAACACGCGCTGCTTTGGCGATAATTTAGTATTCCCCAGACTTGGCTCCAACACGGATTGCCGCATTTCATCTACCTTGCGTTCAATGACCTTTAAGCCCAGTTCTTCTTTGCTTTTAAAATGATAATAAAAATTGCTTTTACATACCCCGCTGCTCGACAAAATGTCCTCTAGTCCCGTTCCTTGGTAGCCATGATCATGAAATAGATCCATCGCAGCTTCCAGAATGCGGTCTTTGTTGCTTGCCATCGACTAGCCACCTCTGAATCGTACTGGTATGTCCTAATTTTACAAAACCTGACTATAACACGAAGGGCTCCTGCTGTCCTCCGATTGTACGGTTAGACAGCAAAGCCCTTTGAAGGGGTCACGAGCCCCACTATTATTTCCACTTTTGGTTTTTCATCATTTGCTGCGCTTTGTTTAACTGCTGTTTATTCATGTTGTAGCCCATTTGCTTCGCCATTTTGGCCAGCATTTCGGGATTATTTTGCATGGATTCCAACTGCTTTTTCAAGTAAAACACGCCGATAAAAAATCCGCCGACTAAGCCCACAATCAAAGTGAGAATAGGAATAAGATAACTCCACATAACGTTGCCCCCTGCAAGTGCTGATTGGTTAGATTGCTTGCCTTATCATACCATTTCTACTCATCGCTTTACAAATGACTTGGCCATAAATCATAGAACTTGTTCAATAAAAACGGTGGTATGTTTGGCCAAATCGATTTCCTTAATATCCAGTTCTCTGTCCATCTGATCCTGCTTGACGATTCTGACAATCGGGCGGGTCGGCAATCCGCGATGCTGGCCGACAACAACGCCGGTCTCGCGATTCGATAGACGGACGGAGGCCCCGGTCGGATAGATGGAAACAGTTTTCAGAAAATGAATCAAAACCTCTCGATCCAGCTTTGTTCCAGCCAGCGCCATCATATGCTCACATGCCTCGTAGGGCAACATCCGGCGTCCCATGGAAGTATCGAAGAGCAGGTTATCGTACATATTCGCGACAGCTGTAATTTTGGCATAAATATGGATGTCGTCGCTGGTCAAGCCTCTCGGAATGCCCTGTCCGTCCAATGCTTCATGATGTTGGAAGGCGACATGGGCAATCAGCAAGCTGAATTCGCGCTTGGTTTTCAAAAGCTCAAACCCGCGCCATGTATGATGCCTCCTGCTGTCAGACGACTCATCGTCACAGGTGAGCTCAATTTTCCCCACGTCATGAAGAAGGGCGCCGATAGCAAGCTCTTTCAATTGGCTCTCATTGAACCCCATATTAATGCCTACAAGCACCGCCATCATGCAGACGTTGGTCGCATGGACATACATCTCGTTATCCTTGGTTCGAATGTCGGTCAGTTGGACGAGCACATCCCGATTCTTCATCACCTCGTCAAGCAAAGTATTGATCGAAATACTCATAGCGCGGGAGTTGAATTCCTTGCCGGATCGGAGCGCAGCGAAGGTTTGTCCCATTTGCTGCATCACAATACGTTTCGTTTCTTCTGAAACGATTTCCGGAATCTCCACATCTTCCAGGTTTGGATCCTTGATATAAACCATCGTAACACCGATTCGATTGAGCGTATTGATCATAAAAACCGTTAACTGCACGCCTTCCGAAAGCAAAATCGAACCGTTGCTGGCAAATATCGTGCGGCCTAAATATTGACCCGACTCAACGGAATCCAAATGTACATATTTCATAGGATCACTCCACAGTTAGTTATTCTTTGGATTCATATGGGGGCGTTCTTCGCGTTCCAAATCAAGTAAATGTATTTTCATGTCGAGACCCCCGGCATACCCCACCAACTCGCCGCTTACACCAATGATGCGATGACAGGGAATGATTACGGGAATCGGATTTTTATTATTTGCGCCGCCTACTGCTCTAACGGCTTTCGGTGATTGAATCGCCTCGGCAATGTGCTTATAGGAAGCTGTCTCTCCGTATGGTACGTCCAGCAGGGCAGTCCAAACTTTTTTCTGAAATTCCGTACCCTGCAAATCCAATTCCCCATCAAACTTTAGCCGTTCTCCTCTAAAATACTCCTCCAGCTGTTGTACGGTTGGCGCAAGTGTTCCTGCATCCTCCTGGAGCTCCGTATCCTTGCCAAACCAACGTGTCGTCCACTCTTGCAGGTCCGCTTGATTCTGGCTCATGGTGCCGAAAGCAACACGGCAAAGTCCTTTCGGACTTGTAATGAGAACAAGCGCGCCTATAGGCGTAGCCACTTCCGTATAGATCAATTTGTTCGCAGTGGATTGCTGATGATATGTCATGTCGGATTCTTCTCCCCTGTCTGCGGGCTTGCATGATTCGCTTGCCGGATGGCCGTCATCGCCTTCTCAATATCTTGCTGCACCGCCGGTTCCTGCTCGGCCCCTTGGGCCTTGTCCAGAGCTGCTGCGGCATCGTCGCCCCCTATGCGCCCCAGCGCCCATGCAGCCGTTGCCCTAATCTCAGGCCGCGGATCCTTGTGCAGCAGCTCCGTAAGATCAGGCACAGCGGAGCTGTCCCTGAAGTTGCCCAGCGCGATGATCGCGTTGCGCTGAATGGGCTTTTTGCCCCTCCAGGACGCCGCGATGCGTCCGTATTGCTCTTTGAAGTCCTTGTTCGTCATGGTGAGCAAGGGAATCAGAAGCGGCTTGACCTTCTCAGGGTCAGGCTCGAACTCCGGATGATGCGTCCAGTTCATCCCCTTGTTCTTCGGGCAGACGATCTGGCACGTATCACAGCCATAGAGCCGGTTGCCGATTTTAAGCTTGTACTCATCCGCGATGTATCCCTTCGTTTGGGTAATGAAGGAGATGCAGCGGGATGAGTTGAGCTGTCCCGGGCCAACGAGCGCCCCTGTGGGACAAGCGTCGATACAGATCGTGCAGTCGCCGCACTGATCCATCATCGGCGTACCGGGGCTGAACGGAATATTGGTGATGATTTCGCCCAAATAGACCCATGAGCCCCATTCCGGTGTAATGACGGCGCAGTTCTTACCGGACCAGCCGATGCCGGAGCGCTCCGCGACAGCGCGGTCAACCAGCACGCCGGTGTCGACCATGCTTTGCAATCGCGCATCCGGCATGCGCTCCGCGATGAAAGCCTCCAGCTTCGCGAGCCGGTCGCGAAGCACATCATGGTAATCGCTGCCCCAGGAGGAGCGCGAAATGATCCCCCGATACGCCCCTGGCTCGGATCGGGGCGGGTTAGCCAGCTTCGATGGGTATGCGACCGCGATGGAGATGATCGACCGCGGCGCATCGAAGCTCAGCTCGGGATGCACCCGCTTCTCGATATCCGGCTCCTCGAAGCCGGATTCGAACCCCTTCTCCCGGTGACGTAGAAGGATGTCTTTCAGTTCTGTGAACGGCTCAGCTGACGTGAAGCCGATCTTATCTATACCGAGGGACGGCGCGGCTTCCACGATCTCTTGCTGTAATTTTCTAATCTCTGTCTCTGACGCTGCGACGATGGAAACCGCCAAAACACCCTCACCTCTTTCATCTGTTCGTATTTACCTTACAGGTCTGCGGCCATTGAGAATGGCCACAGCACATACTCAGCCCGGCCTTGAATCAGGCCGGCCGGAACTTCCCCGAACCTGCGGCTGTCCGCACTCGCCGCCGCATGGCGGTTATCGCCCATCACGAAGACGCGGCCCTCCCCGATCTGCATCGGGCCGAAATCGCCGTCCTCGATAGGCGAGTCGGTGTACGGTTCGTCGACTTTCTCGCCGTTCACATACAAAGCGCCGCCTCGGCCTTTCACCTCGTCGCCTCCAACGGCCACCACCCTTTTCACCAAAAAAGGATGGTGGGTAAAGGCATACTCCTCCGTCTCCTTCAGGATGACGATTTCACCGCGTTTAGGCGATTTGAAGTACGTAATCGCCTTATTCACAAACAGCCATTCTCCCTCTTGCAGCGTTGGATCCATCGAATGTCCCCGAACTGTGGACAAGTTAAATCCGAATTGATGCACAAGAATAACGACAAGAAGAGCTACGAGGATGGATTTCGTCCAATCCCACAGCTCATGGGTAAGGCTCTTTACCTCTGTCTGTTTGACATTCCTGGACTGTGAAGCTGCTTGATTGGATTCATTACGGCCTACAAAGAAGCTCATTCATGCTCCTCCGTTCTTTTGCTTTTCCCACTGCTCGTAATAATGCATGACCAAGTCATCTTGAAATGGCGGCTTGTCCGTACTGGCCAGTTCCAAAATGGCGGCAAGTCCATCCTTCACTTTTGATTCAACAAGAGCCGAATAGTGATAATTCAGTTTATGACGTTCATATTCATCTTCATCTACGATATGCACGGAACGATCCGGCATTCGAATGACATCAAGGTCGTAGTCGATATAAGTAAGCACTTGCCCCGTCACATACATAGGAGACGCTACGTTACAGTAATATCTGACTCCTGTATCTTCAATAAGGGCAACAATATTAAACCATTGCTTGGGAATAAAAAAAGAAACGCCCGGAATACGGCTGACCCATTCCTTCCCGTCAGCTTCCTGAATCTTCGTCTGGCTGTTAATAAACACCATCATGTCTAGCTGGAGATGGTCGGCATGCATGACGTGCGGCGGCACTCGCCAATTCGTGAGCCACATCCGGTGTAAATGTCCGTCATGTTTGAAGCTTTTTATCACATACGGCGCGAAATTATCCATGTCTCAAAGCTCCTCTATTGATAGCTGCCGATAAGTTCCCCTATTATATAGAAAAGCATATCTGACCCCCAAATGCAATGGCGGCACAGATATGCTTCTCTAGCTTCAATCTGTTCAATTTCACACTCGTCACTGCCGTGACTATACGCTGACTTTCTTCACAATGCTCAAACGATGCGCAGCACGGGAAAAATCAGATGTACTATAACCCGCCGACTCATACACTGGGAGTACGACTTCATTATGGACGTCCACCGTTACCATAATTTTGTTCACGTTCCGTTGGAGGAACCTCATTTTCATCGCTTCGATCAAAGCTTTACCGATACCTTTACGCTGATACTCTGTGGCAACTGCAATTCGATAGTAATAGCCATTGTTGTTATCGATGGTGCCAATAATCACGCCCACGATTTCTGATTCTTCTTGTGCAACCAGCACAAGCTCCGTATCCCAAGAAAGTTGACGAGCAAATGCTTCCATCGTTTCCTCATAGCAGATTTCCGACAAAACATCCTGTAAAAGTGATGTCACCGAAGACGTATCACCAAGCTGAAATGAACGAACATGCATACGGTTCTCTCCCAATCCCCTATTCATTTTCTAGGATTAATTTTATGGTAATTTAGTAAATACGACAAAAAAGGACGGAATCCTGCTGAAAATGTGTTAAAATTCACAAAAATCTTTGTTTTTTTCTAAAAACCTCTTGAAAGCGCTTAAATGCAAGCGTTTTCAACAAATTGCGCGTTAAGCATTCTACCAACTGAAACAAATAAAAGCCTGACGGATGAAATTCCGTCAGGCATCGATGCTAGTTGCTAAGTAGCTTGCGACTCTTTCACAACCGCTTGCGGACCGCGATATTTGTAGAAAAATGCCACACCAATCAGAGCAAGCCCATTGATGGCAAAAACGAGAGGAATTCCGATCCAGCCGCCCAAGAAGCCGCCGATGATCGGACCGCTCATCGTCCCAAGCTGCGTAGCGGATTGGTTCAGGCTGAAGGCCCTGCCCCGAAAGCCGGGATCCGTAAATTTCACAATCAAAGCATTTAACGCCGGATAGACGGCGGCGAAGAACAGCCCGTAACTAAACCTCAATATGCCGAATGCCAGCAAATGATGCGTACCCAGCTGCAGTAAATTACCTATGCCTCCGCCTAACAGCCCGATGAACAGCGTTTTGGAGTAGCTGATCTTTTGCCCAAGCTTGCCCCATCGAGGCGCGGCTATGACCGTGGCTACGCCAACCGCTGAGAAGATGATGCCTGAGCTTAGCGACGCTGAGCTTTGGGTGCCCCCCATTTGGAGCACATAGATGGTAAGCAGCGGCTCAACGATCATGACCGAGGTAGCCACCAGCATGGTGACGCCAAGGATCATCATGAAGGATCGGTTGTGCGCAGCCGATTTCAAGTCGTCCCAGACGCTGGAACGCTCGGCGGAGCGGTTGAAGTTTTTTTCCTTGGCTCCGAATAGACCGATGAAAGCCGCCACCAAGACGACACAGCCGGAGACCAGAAAGGACTCCCTGTTCCCTACCCAATGGCTGACAAAACCGCCAACCAGCGGGCCGATCACGCTTCCTGCAGCACCTGCGGTAGACATGACGCCAAGGGCATAACCGACTTCTTTCTCCGGAGTGTTCGTGGCAACCAGCGCAATGGACGCCGGAACGAAGCCGGCAAGCAGCCCTTGCAGGATGCGTACAACTAAGAACAGATAAGGATCATGTACGAAAAACGTTGCAAAATAAAGAACGCTTAAACTGAACCCTGAACGAATGAGCATCGGTTTGCGACCATATTTGTCAGCAAGTGATCCCCAGTAGGGTGCAATTAAAGCGCTCGCTAGAAAAGTAATGCCAAAGGTGATACCCGACCATGCTTCGAGCCCTTTATCAATTCCGAGCTCCGTGTGCAGGAATATCGGCAAGAATGGAACCGATATGGTGTAGGCCATCCCGCAGAAAAAAACGCCGATCCATAATGTAACCAGATTTCGCTTCCAAGAAAATTCCATGTCATTTCCCCTCCTAATGCTTCTTTCTGCACGTAAGTGCTCGTTCATTTCTCCTTCTCTCTCCCGATAACCGCGAAACGATAACCTTATTTTATCATCTTTCTCCCGATATTAGAAATTTTAAATCAAGAACATAAAAAGCCTAACGGTTTAGACACCGTCAGGCAATATATTTTCAGTGGCTCCTTGCTGCATATCCTCTCAATACTTTCTCTGTCGCATGATGAACAATGATGTACAACGTAAACACGACAAGATAAACAAATGGTGAATACCACAGCTTCCAACCATTAAACGTAAAAACGTGACAAAGGCAGGCTAACCATTCAAAAAACACAGATATCCCCGAGAATAAGCCCACATAAAGGATTCGAACTATGCCCTTTAATTTCCATTTATCATAAAAATACAAAAAGATGTAGGTATACGGAGGATAGTTAAGATAATAAATGACAATGTCCATCACCTCATACTTGGAACTATCACTGACATCGTACATATCAAAGGGTTTGACGGCAATCAATGAATCAACCGACTGTGAGATAAAAACGGTGAACACGGTATACACGGTAATCGCAACAGGAGAGAAACGTTTGGGCAGCAGAAAAGCGAAGGCTACGGTGACAGCGAGCGAAATCAAGGTAAACCACTCATTGATATCAAAGTGTTCAGGTGGGTACAGGATCATGGCCATCACACTTTCCAAGCATTTTTCTGAAAACTAAGCAGAAACAGGTTAACTCGAGCAAGGCGGTATACCAGACGACCATGGAATAACCAATATTCCACCCCGTTAAGGTCAGAATACCAAAGAACTGAAATAAGTGATAAGAACCGGTTAAGGCTGAAAACCAGATGCCTATATAGAGGATTTTGATCAGAAACCGTGTATTCGCTTGAAAAATAGGAACGAGCAGCCACAAGGTGCCAATCGGGAAAATAAGGATTTGATTGAGCTTATAAAAGTAAAAGGCCCAGAAAGACTCTGCAAATTGTATCAATTTGAAATTATCTACAATCGCTGAATGCAGCTGTTCAATCGCAATTAAGATGACCATGTAGTACACCCATTTTTCGAAACGGTCAAAAAGCTTTGGCATTTTGCCTAAGGAAGCCACTGCGCCAACAGCAATCAAGGTCGTGCAAACATTTAATAAAAACACGTTAGAAAAAACCTCCAATCAGGAAAAGTTTTACCTTACTATTCCCCGTTGAAGGCTCAGTATGCAATCAGCTATCCTATCGTGATCTTTCCTTCCGGGTAGCGGAAATGTTCTTTCTCTGGCAGCGGAATCAAAATATAAGCGAGTGTAACGGGTCCAAGCCGCCCAATGAACATCAGTATAACAAGAAATACTTTGCCGAATTCCGTCAGCTGTGAAGATAATCCCATCGACATTCCTGCCGTGGCATACGCCGATGTGACCTCAAACAATACGCCAAGAAACGGATAACTCTCTGTTATGGTCAGAACAATGGTGGCAATGACAATCAATGAAAAAGAAAGCAGCGTGAACGTAATCGCCTTATAAATCCGATCTTTCGAGATGCGGCGGCGGAACAGCACGATTTCCTCTTGGCCCCGCATCATGGCGATCACCGCACCGACAAGGATGACGAAGGTCGTTACCTTGATGCCCCCTCCGGAGGAACCGGGCGAAGCCCCGATAAACATCATGATAATGATGAAGAACTGCGTCGCCTGCCGCATCGATGGAATATCGATGGTGTTAATGCCTGCTGAACGCGATGAAACGGACTGCAGCAGCGAGCTGAGCAGCTTGCCCATCGCGGAGAGCGGCTGCAGCGTATGCGTATTCGTGAACTCGAAGATAAGAATGACGATAGCCCCGATGAGGATGAGCGCCGCAGAAGCGCTGAGCACCACCTTGCTGTGCAGGGTAAGCTTTTTATTCTTAGGATACGTTAGCAAATCGGAAATCACGATAAACCCGATGCCGCCTAAAATGACTAAAAGCATAGAGACGATGTTCACGAAGGGATCTTCGACATAATGCATCAAACTTCCCGGCCGGTCAGGCATGCTGCCGAATAGATCGAACCCGGCATTGTTGAATATCGAGATGCTATGAAATATACCAAAGTATACGGCCTTGCCGACAGGCATCTCAAACGACCAACGGATTGCATATAACACGGCGCCGGCCAGCTCAATGTAGAGCGCGTAAATCAAGACTTTTCGAACAAGCCGAACGATTCCCTCCGTAGACTCATAATTCATCGCCTCCTGCAGGATAAGACGCTCCTGGAAGGAGATGCGCCGCCGTAGAACGAGGGCAATAAGTGTAGACATGGTCATGAAACCAAGGCCGCCAATTTGGACAAGAAAAATAAGTACAATTTCCCCGAAGGTTGATAAATGTGCGCCTGTATTAATCACGGACAACCCCGTTACGCAAGTGGCGGAGGTTGCCATAAATAGAGCATCGGTCCATGTCATTTGACCTTCCCCTGCTGTGGAAACGGGCAAAGACAGCAGAATCGATCCCGCGATAATGATCAAAATAAACCCGATAGCCAGCACTTGGGGAGGACTTAAGCGGAATCTCTTTTTCGAATTATGTATCATTGCGAGCAACCCCATACCTCCATACCTATAATGAGTTTGCGACAATTGTATAATTTGATAGAAGCAATGTAAAGAACTGTCAGATTAAGAGAGATTATCGCCTAGCACTGCGGCTTTTCGCCTAATTTAAATGCCGTATAGGCAGGAATAACCCCCTTTCTGGTAGAACACTTCAGTTGGAATCTTGAGTTAAGCCCTTAGCGGAGGTAGTTTTGTCCATGTCCATAGACCAAAGATTAATTAATGAATCTTTATTTATACAAGCTTTTAAATATGCTCCGATCGGCATGGTTCTTGTTTCATTGAATGGACGCTGTCTCAAAGCTAATCCGGCTATTTGCACCATACTAGGGTATTCGGAGTTGGAGTTGTCCTCCCTTACTTTTCAGGAGATCACCCATCCGGAGGACTTGATCCTTGATTTGCAATTAATGACTGAATTGCTTACTGGCAAACGGGATTCCTATCAAATGAAAAAAAGGTATATTCATAAGGACGGCCATATTGTATGGTGCCTCTTGGCTGTATCTCTTGCTCAAGATGAGGAGAGTCACAATCCGTTTTTCGTCTCTCAAATTATCGATATCAGCGATCAAAAACAGGCGGAAAACGAGCTGCGCGAGAAAGAGCGCCTTCTCTATGAAAAAGACGTCCACTATCAGATCAGCATGACGAAACATTTGGAACAAATTCATGAGCTGTATCGTATGATTTCCGATCATATTTTGGATATTATCTCAATTTCCTCGCCAGAGGGCGTAACACGCCATATTTCTCCGGCTGTTCGTAGCTTGCTAGGCTATGAAATGGATGAAATCATAGGAACCAAAATGATAGATCTCTGGCATCCGGATGATTTGCTTGCTTGGGGTAAACGCTGTCTGCTCGATAATCCGGATGTCGATATGTTTATATGCCGTATTCGCCATAAAGAGGGCCATTACGTTTGGTTTGAAACGACGGTCAAAATGATTCGCAATGAAGAAGGCGATGTCGAAAAAATCGTCGCCGTCGGCCGGGATATTACAAAACGCAAACAGGCCGAAGATGAGCTCTGCGCGACCAAGGAAAGACTGGAATCCTTCATCAAAAACAATGGGGACGCGATTTGGGTCATTGACCGTGACGAGAAGGTCGTTGAAACCAATGCTGCATTCGACAAGCTTTTTCAGTGGAAGTCCGAGGAAATCATCCATCAATTGCTGCCCATCACACCACCAAATCTCGCTCAGCAAACAACGGAACTTCACGATCAGGTCCTATCCGGGCAATCGGTGATCGGTTTCGAAACGGTTAGATTGCGCAAAGACGGCTCGCTCGTTGATGTGAGCACGACGTTATCTCCTATTCATGACACGACGGGTCAGATTATTGGCATCGCTGGCACGTGTCACGATATTACGGAAAAGAAGCAAGCCGAGCAACTGCTCATTAATTCAGAAAAACTTTCTATCGCCGGTCAATTAGCTGCCGGGATCGCCCATGAGATCCGGAATCCGATCACAGCAATTAAAGGTTTCATTCAGCTTATGAAATCAGGCGTTTCCGAGAAAAAATTGTATTATGAAATTATGTCATCAGAAATTGAGCGCATCGAAATGATTCTCAGCGAGCTGCTGATTTTGGCTAAACCCCAGATGATCCACTCAGATCGTAAAGATATTCGCAACATTTTATCTCAAGTAACTACGTTGCTGGAATCACAAGCGATTCTTAGTAATGTGGAAATTATCACGGAATGCGAACCTGATCTTCCCCCGATTTTGTGCGATCAGAATCAGTTGAAACAAGTTTGCATCAATTTCATTAAAAACGGGATAGAGGCGATGTCACTTGGCGGAACCCTTCTCATTCAAGTGAAAACACCGAACGAAAACAGCCTGATTCTCCGCTTTATCGATCAAGGCTGCGGAATCCCCGAGCACATTATAACTAAGCTGGGGCAGCCTTTCTATACAACAAAGGAAAAAGGAACAGGCCTTGGATTCATGGTCAGCAAAAAGATTATTGAAAGCCATAATGGAACAGTAAACGTGTTCAGCAAAGATAAAGAAGGAACAACCGTTGAGGTTTACCTTCCGACCTTTAATTAAAATAGAGCCATTCTGCCCATACAGGATGGCTCTATTTCTGCTCTACCTCACTTCCCCTGCGTCCTTAAGCTGCGTATTTACATGCACATTTACATCCGCTTTGGCAAACGCCTCGCCCCAATGATCGTCCACTTTCTTCCACGCTTCATACTGATAAGCGCGTGCGAACAAACCTAAACCGATCGGGTCGATCTCGTGCTTCTGAAACTTATCAATGAGCTCTTTGAATTGCTTGTCCAACTGAGTCGTAATCATCTCTTCCAGCTTCTTGCCTTCCTTATCAACATCCCAAGTGAATAATTTCTCCGTAACAAAAATAGGCAGGTTTAAATCGACATGAATATGGAACTGATCCTGCGAATAGGTCACCTTCACTTTCTTCGTGAAATGCATCACATAGAAAGTTATAGCCCCTTGGGAAAACAAATCATTTTTACCCTCATCCAACAATTGAAGGGTATAAGACAAACTGCCTTCTATCCGCCCCTGCAGCAATAGCAAAAGTTGATTTTCCTTCAGATCCAGGCTTGCTACATATTTTCCTTTTTTATTGAGGAGTGCCGTCCCGGTTGCGACAATTTCTTTATTTTTTCGTAATTGCGGCAAGTATGGCGTTATTCCCTTTTCATATATCTGGCTATGCAAATTATGAAGCGTTGTCGCCGATATTAGATTTCGCTCCTTAGCCGTATCAATAAGGGTAGCGACGTGCAAAGGAAGCCTCCGCTTATTCGTTGGCTTAAAGAACATGATGTCCTCAACGGGACCATCAACAGCAATAACCTTTGCCAGAATATTCGATTTGGAGTCCCTGAAACAGAGGTCCAACACTTTCAGCCATCCCTCGTGTTCCAAAACACGCTCTCCGATAAGAATACTCTGAAGCTTGCCAGAGCTGATAAGCGCTGAAACACGAGCATCCAATTTATTTCTCGAATCCCTTACCGTCGTGGAGTACACCTTCGTTTGTTCATTTTTCTCCTTCGCTTCCTTATTGAAAACAGGACTTGATGAATAAAATACAAGATTATTGTCTTTATCCAAATCAACACCCATCATAAGAAGGAGTGAGATATCCTCCAAGTCAACCCGATCATCGCATCCTGGAAGAACTAGCAGCATGAATAACAGGAGCAGCACGGCCTTTCGAAAACGCATCAATTCCGCCACCTCGCCATCCAATTCCTCACAATCAAGAGTCCCCATAAACAAAAAGGAAGCAAGTAAGCTACGCCTACTCCAAACTGGTTAAAACGTGTAACCCAAAATTTACTCTGGTACCAGCTCATATCCCAAAAGAAGGTGATCACTATCATGCCTGCCAGTAGCACGATCAAATGTGCATTCGTTTTCCCTTTTGCAACCAACTGTTCCGTACATTGTACGGCAATATGAAGGGCCGGAAACCATGATTTGCAAATGAGGAACACATATACGGATAAAAAAATAATATCGAACCTTTCGAGAAACCGAAATTCAATGATTTTCGCAACGGAAAGCGGCGCTTGTTGATATTGGGTGATTTCATCCGGGCTATAGACAACAAAACAGATGATCGTTATAAACAGGTAAATGGTCAGAGTCAGGGTGTTGGCGATGACTACGCTGGAGGAAGCTGACTTTTTATCTTCTAAATAAGGGTAAAAAAACAACACGCCTTCAAAGCCCAAAAAGGAAAGTATCGTTGAGCTTACACTGTGCCACACCGGCATCCAGCCTTCTTTTAGAACCGGAAGAAGATAAATCCAATGAGCCTCTTTTAATACATAGAGCAGAATAAAGGGCATCCATATGGTGCTTAAGATCACGACTTCCGCGAAACGTCCTAAGCTTCGAACACCTCCCTTTACGACCATAAAAGCTGGAACAACAAACAATAGCATAAGAATGTAAGTATAGGATTGCTGCATAATCCAGGTTTTGAGGAGAAGTGCCATTCTGTTAAAAATTAAATATGCAAACATCATCATATACGCCGCTAAGATTACAGTTAACAGGATGCCGGACCATTTGCCAAAGTGATGCCTCACCAATTGAATGACGGTTCCATTCGGATATTTTTTCATGACTTGGACCATGGCAAGACTTGCGATTACGGAACATACCCAGCCCCCCAAAATGGCCATCCATCCATCTGTACCGCTGATTTCCGCCAGTACGGTTGGCATCGACATCACGCCTACGCCTACCTGCATCCCATGAATCAAAAAGATAAACTGCAAACGTGTAATTTTGTTATTTTCATAGGTATTCCCTGTCTGTGGCATTAGCTGTCATCACCTTTTGCCCGTTTTGAGGCCATCTTCTTTTTCTGAAGAGTTCGAACGCTTTGTGGACGCTTAATCATCTTCCATAGCGGCACACGTACGAAACCATCTTTCCAATCCCCTAGACGTATGGGGGCAAGCGGTGAAGTATAGGACTGGCCTAGTGATTTTAAATTAATGAGGTGCGCAACCAAAACCATGTAGCCAACTACAATCCCGACAATGCCGAAAATGGAAGCAAGAACCATCATAGGAAAGCGAATTAATCGAATGGACGAAGCCATGTCATAGTTGGGAAGGATGAAAGAGGCCACCGCCGTAGAAGCCACAATCACGACCATCAGGTTGCTGACGATCCCCGCTTGAACAGCCGCTTGCCCGATGACGATTCCGCCCACGATACCTACCGTCTGCCCTACGGGGGCTGGCAATCGAATGCCAGCCTCACGAAGCATTTCGAGCATAATCTCCATAATTAAAGCTTCGATGAGCGGCGGATAAGGAACAACAGCTCTAAACTCACCGATAGATAAAATAAGATCTAGAGGAATCACTTCATGATTGAAGGAAATGCAAGCAATATAGATCCCCGGCAGGAAAGCGGCCACAAAACAAGCCAATATGCGCAGCAGCCGAAGGAAGGTCGCCACAGGCCAACGCATGCTGTAGTCATCAATGCCCTGAAAAAATGAGACCAGGTTCATTGGTGCAACCAACACGCTTGACGAACGATCCAACACAACGCAGATTCTTCCTTGCAGAATTTGAGAAGCCGCTGTATCAGGTCGTTCCGTCGTAATAAATTGTGGAAACAAGGAGAAGGAGTTATCCTCGATATATTCGGCAAGTTCTCCTGTATTTAATATGCAGTCTACATTTAACCTCGTAATCCTGTTCTCCAATTCCTGCAAAAGCTCGGGCAACGCAACATCTTCCAAATACAAAAGGGAAACTTTGCTTCTCGCTCTTCGGCCTATATAATACTCCTTGATCTTCAGCTCCGTGCTGCTGATATACCGGCGAATTAAGGCGATATTCTGAGAGTCAGTCTCGACAAACCCTTGGTGCGCTCCTTTTAACGAAGCCTCGATCTGCGAATCTGTAATCGCCCTTTGCGGCCAGCCCTGCGTATCCATGGCATAGGCATGCAGCAGTCCATCAATGAATAGAACGCTATACCCGTGCAAGACAGAGGTCTCAATTTGCTCCCATGTCGCTATTGTGCTCATAAGTCCAAGCGTTACAGGCAGCTCGCCTTCTGTTGTATCTTCATGACGAAACATGAGCTGGTGCAAGACGTTGTTGTTGATCGCATTTTTATCGACAAGCCCGGATAGATACACAAGTGCCGCTTGGCTATCCGTTTGTTTATAAGTGAAGGTGCGGACGACCAAGTCCGGTGTTTTGTTAAATAGCGTCTGCAGCACCTTTACATTCTCTGTAAGAGTGGTGTGCAGCGAAGTGCCCCCTGGTGCAAAATGATTGTTCTGCTCCGGTTCGGCTGCTTGAATGAATACTCGGTTCGTCCAGCGAAATAATCGGCGAACAAAACTCATCATGAACACCCTCTTACCTCATCCAATCTTGTCGTCTCATTTTCCCTTGAATTTCCACGGATTATTCATGACTTTTTTTCGAGCCCCGTGAAAATCAGCTTTTTGCGGTTAGAGATGTATAAAAGGTGGAAATATTTCGGATGTTATAGGAGGAATGCGAGGTGAAACCATGTCTACCCACGAGGAATCCAATTCAGAATATCCGCGGAAAATCCGCGACTTTCAAGTACTAAGCACAATGAAGCCCAGTGAATGGACGGAGATTGAACTCCAGAGCAGCCACAGGCAAATGAGCGACTTATCCCCTTGGCTTAATGAGCAGGGCACCCATATCCACAATCAAATCATTCAGGAAATTCAACGTCGCGGCGTCTGACTTAGTAAACATAGATGTTGCTTTATTATCGAAATTCCTTCATAATGAAGAAGTTGAATCTACATAATTTTAGGAGGTATTTATACAATGGCACATCAACTACCAGCTCTTCCTTATGCGAACGATGCACTTGAGCCACACATCGATGCAAAAACGATGGAAATTCACCACGATCGTCACCATAACGCTTACGTGACGAACTTGAATGCAGCTTTGGACAAGCATCCTGCTCTGCACGATAAATCCCTTAATGACCTGATCGCTGACCTGAACAGCCTTCCTGAAGATATTCGTACGGCTGTTCGCAACAACGGTGGCGGACACGCGAACCACTCCCTGTTCTGGGAAGTTATCGCACCAAACGCTGGCGGAGCACCTACTGGCGCGCTTGCAGCAGCTATCGAGAGCGAGCTTGGCGGTTTTGATAAATTCAAAGCTGACTTCGCTGCAGCAGCAACAACACGCTTTGGTTCCGGCTGGGCTTTCCTGGCTGTTGACAAAGCTGGCAAATTGAAAGTATACAGCTTGCCTAACCAAGACAGCCCGATCATGGAAGGCGAAACGCCAATCCTTGGTCTTGATGTTTGGGAGCATGCTTACTACCTGAACTACCAAAACAAACGCCCTGACTACATCGCAGCGTTCTGGAACGTTGTGAACTGGGCTGCAGTTGGCAAGCGTTACGACGCTGCGAAATAAGCTAGCCATACAAGGAGCTGTCCATCGAGTAGATGTTTCTACTTGAAGGCAGCTCTTTTTTTTCATTTGACCCCTGTGCGGCGACCTAGGGACATCCTCGGACATCCTCCTTTGGGACTATTAATGGTGGAAATTGTTTACGGTTTTTCGGGAAAGTAGTACGATAACGGTAACCAATATTATCCTGAAATGAGTTGAGAGCCCTGTGAAATCAATCGTCCCCCTACTTCAAAATGTTCCTCTTTTCCAAGAACTCTCACAAGCTGATTTAGTAGGCATCGCGCCTTTGTTTATTGAAAAAAAAGTGAAGAAGGGCAGCATTCTATTCTTGGAAGGCGATGCAGGCGAGGAGTTATTCCTTATCAAATCGGGTGTCGTCAAAATATATCGGTTGGATGAAGCCAAGGAGATCATTCTGGCTTTGTTTCGGGACGGGGATTTTTTTGGTGAGATGTCTCTGATTAGCGCCGGTCTTACCCGATCGGCAACCGCTGAGACGCTGGAAGCCTGCACACTTTATGCGCTGAAGCGCACTTCCTTTGTGCAATACATGGAAAAGAGCCCTAGGCTATGCCTAAAGCTCTTGGAAACAACGATGGGCCGATTGCGTCAAGCCAATGACCAGATCTATGATCTGACGTTTCTTGGCGTGCGCTCACGCATTATTAAAACCATTATTCGCCTATCCGAGCAACATGGCATCCCTGCACAGGACGGCCTTCTGATTAATGTCAAATTGACGCATCAGCAGCTCGCCAATATGGTGGGCACTGTACGGGAGTCCGTTACCAAGGTGCTGCAAGAGCTCCAGGACGACGATCTCATACAAATTGATAAAAAGTTAATCACATTAAGAAATGTGGAAGCGATTAAGGCCGAAATCCGCTAATATCCGAGGATCAGGGAGCACCTACTCGTTGCTCTCCTGCCACTCTTTCATAATCCGAATGAACACATTCGGGAAAGCATACTGCTGCAGCTCTTCCGGGCCTACCCAGCGGTAATGGAACGGGACCCATTCTCCCCCGTTGGTTGGGTGGCTTAAGCTGGTGAGCTTGGCGCGAAATACTTTCATTTTCCAGACAATATGGCTGAAAATATGCTCCGTATCCATGAACCACTCGCCAGGTTGGATCATGATTTGCTCTTGGTCTGCAAGCGCTTTGCGCAGCACGTCCTTGTTCTCATCGTCAGAGAGCCATCCCTCCGGCTCCCACGTTACATGCGGCAGCTCCCACATACGCGCTAACAATCCTTCCTGCGGACGCTGTCTGATCAGCCATTTGCCTTCATTCTCACCCGTACCTTCGATCAAAGCCACTGCCCGCAGCTCAGGACGAGGCGGTTTGGCTTTCTTTTTGATGGGCAAGCCTTCTTCCATCCCGGCTTCACGCGCAGAACAATGGGTCATGACGGGACACGTCAAGCAGTGCGGCGACCGAGGCGTACATACCATAGCCCCAAGCTCCATCAACGCTTGATTAAAGTCACTCGCCGTTCCTTCCAGAATGAGCTCGCGCGCCAGCTTTTCCATACGGGTCCGAGTCGCCGGCTTCATAATATCTTCTTCAATGAGAAAATAACGCGACAACACGCGCATGACATTACCGTCTACGGCCGGCTCCGGCTTATTGTAGGCAATGCTTAGTACCGCTCCAGACGTATAGGGCCCGACACCTTTTAACGATGAAATCTCTTCTTTCGTCTGCGGAACGATGCCGCCATAACGCTCGTGCACTTCACGCACCGCAGTTTGAAGATTCCTTGCACGCGAATAATAGCCTAATCCCTCCCAGGCCTTCAGCACATTCTCCTCAGGTGCAGTCGCCAGGGCTTCTACCGTTGGGAATTGATCAATAAACCGATGAAAATATGGAATTACCGTATCCACTCGGGTTTGCTGCAGCATGACTTCGGAAATCCATATATAATAAGGGTTTTTACTTCTTCGCCATGGTAAATCACGTTTGTGCGTATGGTACCAATCCAGTAAATTTTCGGAAAAATAAAGCATTTGTTCTTGACTGTACATGAGCTCTCCTTCTCTATAGGGCGCGTTCCAGTTATAATGAATGAATGGACATGAGTCCATTATACGAGAATTGCGGAACATAAAACTAGAGGTGAATGTATGCAAAACGAGAAGCAAGTACATAAAAGGAAATTATGGATCGGCGAAGCGCGTGCTCTCCTCCCTCTGCTCTTCATCTGGGGCGCGGAGTGGATGTTCAGTGCGCTTATGGATATTGCGATCTATTGGCGCGACCTGGATTGGTTAAAACAAGCCGCCCTCCTTACCGCTGTGATAGCGAGCTTGGTGCAGTTGTGGAGTCTTCGGAAGGATTTCCGCGCTGACGGAGAGGGCTTACAGGACCAAAGCGGCTGGGGGCATCCGGCTCTGCTGTTGCTGCCTGGCGTGATGTTGATTGCAGCTATCGCTTTGCTTGAGGCCATTGGCGCTATCGGGCCTTTATTCGCCCCTGTGCTGCGGGCTTTCATTCTCGCAATTGGATTTGTGCAGTTCGGGCTGCTGCTGGGCAGACCTTTGATTTATTTGGGACTGTGGCTGTTCGCCTTGTCCGCTGTAATGGGTGTATGGTATCTGGGCTATTCCGCCGTCATCCTTGAAGGCATGGGCGGTATCAGCCTCGTCGTATGCGGATATATGCTGCGCGTTTGGGGGCGGCAGAGCTAGGAACGTGCAAGACATACATTCAGCGGCAAATAGGAGGACACTCACTATGAGGCAAAACAAAGAAACCATGCTGCGCACAGCATGGCGATGGAGAATCGGCGCACTCGTCCTTGCGCCGATGGTGCTCGCATTAGCTGCATGCGGCGGGGCTTCCAGTGGCGAAGCCACACCGAAGCCTCCGGCTGCCACCGCAGCAAGCGAGAGCAACCCTGCGTTCGTGAAGGCGCAGGAGCTCTTCACAGCGAACAAGTGCATCAGCTGCCACGGTGTTGATCTGGCTGGCAGGGCCGGCGCCAAAACCAATTTGCAAAAGGTCGGCAGCCAAATGACCAAAGAACAGATCGCGAACCAGATCAAAAACGGCGGCGGCGGCATGCCCGCTTACAGCACGAAGTTGTCCGAGGATGAAATCGGACAGCTGAGCGATTGGCTCAGCTCCAAAAAATAGCAGCCTTAGAGCTGCTCTACAATCGCATAGGCGGCAGCCATCGATTCCGTATGCGTGATGCTGATATGGATGCGTAGGCTGCCTATTAAGCCTGCCCGCTGCAGCGCTTCCTCGCGCACGTGGCATACCGGCTTGCCCAGTCCATCGGGCAGCACCTCCACATCCTGAAAGCCAATCTGCTTGCCGATACCGCAGCCGATTGCTTTGACAATGGCTTCCTTGGCCGCAAAACGGCCGGAAGCAAACTCCGCTAATCGCCCTCGGCGTTTTTGCGCAAGCTCTCTCTCCGGAGGCGTCATAATCCGCTCCAGAAACCTTTCACCCGCTGAACCTTCCAGCATCTTGCGCACTCGCGCAATTTCCACTAAATCCGTTCCGACGCCAATAATCATCGCTCGTGAGCACCACTTTTCTGCTGCGTTTTGCGTCCACTGTACACGATTCACTCTTCATGGTCAAGGGGACTGTTTGCTTTCAGGGGCTATCAGTGGGCTATTAGCAAGCTTCCGGGAAACTTTCAAAAGACTTCTAGTTACTTCCAGGTAAGTAAGTTACCCTATTTTCAGTTCTTATGCCACGCAGGAACTAGGCGTATACTGGACATAGATGAAAAGCTGGGAGGCCTACATAAATGAGAATCATGCCACTTGAAAAACGTGGAATATCGAACAGCCGAATTGCTTTTGGATGTATGGGCATTGGCGGGGACTGGACGGCAGCTCCTTTGACCAAGGAAGATTATATCGTTGCTGAGAAAGCTGTAGAAGCTGCGCTTTCCATTGGCATCACCATGTTCGATCATGCCGATATTTATAAAAGAGGAAAGTCGGAAATTGTTTTCGGCGAAGTCCTGAAGAAAAGACCTGATCTTCGCGATCAAATCATCCTTCAATCCAAAGTGGGCATCCGTTTCCAGGATGATGTGAATCCACAGCGTTTTGATTTTAGCAAAAATCACATGATTCCCGCAGTCGATGGCATCCTGAGCCGACTAGGCGTGGAACATCTGGATGTTCTCCTGCTTCACCGCCCAGATCCGCTTATGGAACCTGAAGAAATCGCAGAAGCTTTTAATCTATTGCGTTCTGCCGGCAAAGTGCGCCACTTCGGCGTTTCCAATATGACCGCTGCGCAAATGCGGTTCATTCAAAATTCTTTGCCGGAGCCGCTGGTGGTGAACCAGCTGGAATTGAGCCTGGCTCGCCTGGACTGGATTGAACAAGGTATCCTTGTCAATCAAAAAGCCGGCGTAGGCGTCAATTTCGCCGATGGCATCCTGGAGCACTGCCAGATGGCGGACATCCAAATCCAGGCTTGGGGCCCGCTGGCCAAAGGCATCTTCTCTGGCAAAGTTTTGGAGGATGCGCCCGATAACATCGTAAGAACGGCAGCCCTCGTTAAGAATCTGGCTGCCGAGCAAGAAACAAGCTTGGAAGCCATCGTACTTGGCTGGTTAATGAAGCACCCGGCTCGCATTCAGCCGGTCATCGGCACTTCATCTGTCGAGCGTATCCGTGCTTGCCAAGATGCGCTTCGCGTATCTGAAAATATGACACGCGAAGAGTGGTATACGCTGCTTGAAAGCTCACGCGGTGTGCGCGTTCCATAGGTGCGGCATCCACTCGCCCCTGAACATACAAACAACCCCCGACCTGACAAGGCCGGGGGTTTTGATTAACGGGCTTAAATACCCGGAATCGGAATACGTTTATGCTCCGTTTTGAGATATTGCTTCTCCAGCTTTTCTTGGACAGCCGGATCGATTTGCTTGCCTTCCAAGTAGTCGCTGTTATCGCCGTATGTAATGCCAAGCTCGTTCTCGTCCGTCTGGCCGTCCCAGAGACCTGCGGTCGGAGCTTTGTCCAGCACGCTTTGCGGAACGCCCAGCTTCGCTGCAAGAGCTCGCACTTGCCGCTTATTCAGCGTGCTAAGCGGTGTAATGTCGACGGCACCGTCGCCATATTTCGTAAAGAATCCGGTAATCGCTTCGGAGGCATGGTCTGTGCCCACAACGATTAAGCCGAGTTCAAAAGCAAGAGCATACTGCATCACCATGCGCGTGCGCGCTTTGACGTTGCCTTTGCCGCCACGGCTCACATGCTGGTGAACCCCGATATGTTTAAGCCCGTATTCGACTTCAATGGCGATTTCGTCGACGGCCTCTTCAATATTGTTCTCGATTTGGTATTTCAAATCGAATGCTTTGGCCACCGCGTAGCTATCTTCGATGTCTACTTGTTGGCCGTAGGGTTGAAACACGCCGACCGTCTTGTACTCGGTGCCTTTCTCCGCAGTCAGCTCGTCCGTCGCCTGCTTGCACAAACCCGTCGCTACCGCGCTATCGATTCCGCCGCTGATTGCGATCAGCAGGCCGTTGGCTTTCGCGCCGAGCACATAATTTTTCAGAAAGTCCACACGTTTGCGGATTTCTTCGTCAATATCAATTTCCGGCTTAACGCCAAGCTTTGCGATAATTTCTGCTTGCAAACTCATGCCTCTCTCCACCTTTTCTACAGTGTAAAAACCAACCTTCTTTGAAATCTAGTATAGACTTTCACTCTCAAAATTTCAAAGAATAATCGCATTTTTCTGCCCATAAAAAGGAAAAGACCCGCCATGCATCAGCTGCAATAGCGAGTCATTATTCCTTATTTGCAATATTGGTTGAAAGCACCGATCAAATCGCCTGCGATCATGTCAGCGGAACGGTCTTCAATTTGGTGACGTTGAATGAAGTGAGCAAGCTCACCATTTTTGAACAATGCGATGGATGGGGATGATGGCGGGTATGGTGCCAAATATTCACGAGCCTTCGCTGTTGCATCCTTCTCTTGACCTGCGAACACCGTGTATGTGTACGTTGGCAGTGTATCGTTTTGAAGCGCTTTGGCTACCCCAGGACGACATTGGCCTGCTGCACATCCGCAAACGGAATTGATTACCAGCAGCATAGTGCCGTCTTTGGATTTCTCCATCACTTCATCCACTTGCTCCGGAGTCAGAAGCTCCGTAATTCCCAGACGAGTCAAATCTTCTCTCATCGGTTTAACCATATCTTTCATGTAAGAATCAAAAGACATTGCCATATGTTCCACCCCTTAGGATTTAATAGTTACTCTCAAAACGTAATCGTTACAACTTATATTATACATCCGTTGGCGGTGAATGCAAAGTACCTATAGCCGGCTTCTGACACAAATAGAAATAAAGCGAAAGCTATTAAGCTTCCGCCTCATCCTTTTTCCTCGTACTAGAAGCCTCTCCCGGCTCAAAGGAAACATCTTTATCCGGATGCGTGAAAATCCCGCTTTGCGGCACGATGCCTTTTTCGAAATAGTCGCGATTCTCGGCGCTTTGAAAGCCAATGTCCTTATACGGATGAACCCATTCATCGCCTGCCATGACTTCAGGATCGGTCTCAGCCGTCCACTGCTCCAGCGGGGAGTTGTCTGATTCATACTCATGATCGCCGATGACGACTCCATGTTCGTTCACGAACGCGTCGCGCGGACCGCGCCCCTGCTCAAATTGCGGGAGAAAATCGATCTCGAAAGGATCGAGATTGTTTGGGTCCTGAGCGGATTGGGCTGCTTTCTTCGGATCTTTGCTCATGTCGATGGCCGGTTGGGTCCATCCAGTTTTTTGTCCACGAAGCCCTCTTTACCTGCACCGGATTGCGACTTCTCGCGTTCTTTGTTTTGCTGCTCTTGTTGGATTTGGGTCTTGGAATCGTTTTGACTCATTACACTCAGCTCCCTTCTGCCAGTATTATGTGCCAAAGCAGGTAGAAGCATTCCAACTATGATCATGAAAAGAAAGATCAGCTGCGCCAAGCTTAAATAAAGCAGTTCCGGCTTCGCAGCCGCAAAAAAACTAGCCAACATCCCTACCGCGCCTCCGTACATCAGTGAGTACTTCAGTAAAATCCCCCTCCCGCAGCGATTCCGACGCCCCTCATACCCAATCTGCCAAATAAGCAAAGGGAGAAGCAGCAATGATACATAGGCGTGAAAAGGATGAAAACGCGATATCGTACCTTCCACACGAATGCCCCATGGCCATGTAGTCGGCAATCCGTATCCCGGGATCAGCGCACAATATACAAAGATGGCCGCAGTCAGACCAGTAACCAATATATCTAGAAAAACGTACAGCGGTATCCGCTGTTTTCTTATTTGAACGTACATATAAACAACAGCCAATAGCAGTCCAAGCATTATTTCTGTGCTAGAGCCTACTACCATAAGAAGTTTCAATGGACTTGTCCAGAGTATCGAGGGTTGTGTGACGATAATGCCAAGCTTCCATGCAATTAATACGATGATTGCACCAGCAAAAACGATATCATCAATCGACTTAGTCATGGAGGCTTCTTCCCCACTGCGTACTTGCCGCGCTGCCCTCCGAATCAACCATAAGCCTATAACGCAAGCCAAAAGCACCGCTACCAGCTTCCCTTGCAGCTGCAATGGCCCTAACTGAAATACATCCGGCATTCTTATCGCCTCCCTCTCCATTACTTCCATCGTAACGAGAGGAGACGCGATGTGCAACTATCAGGGCTCCAAGAACTGAAAGGTAAAGGAGGATTTCTGCAACTTGTCAAAACGGAAGCCTGCTGCTTTCAGCTTGCGAATCACGACAGGCAGCGCCTCTAAAGTCGTGGTCTTATACGTGTTATCGTGCATCAGTACGATAATACGCTTTTTCCCTTTGCTTGCGCTCAGCACCGAGTCGATGATCATGTCTCTATCCTGGACAGGGGCAGCAGCATCCGTCGAGCTAACGTTCCAGTCGAAATACTGGTAACCTTGTTCTTTTGCCTTGGCCGTCACCTGATTCATAATTCCCATGCCGCCGGATTTACGGCTCACTTGATTATTCGAACCGCCTGGGAACCTTAGAATCTCAGGTCGAAATCCGACCGTTTCCTCCAGAAGTCGATCCAACCTGCGCACATCTTTGATGAAAGCTTCTGGTGATTTATAAATACGGTTATAATCATGCGAATACGTATGATTCCCAAGTGCGTGTCCTTCTGCTGCGATTTCTTTATAAAGCGATTTGCCTTCACTCGTTTCTGTACCTATGACGAAGAAAGTTGCGGTTACCCCATTGGTTTTTAAAATATGTAAAATCTTCCTTGTACTATTAGACGGGCCGTCATCAAAGGTCAAATAGGCGATTTTATTCCCTACTGGAGGTGGACTGTGATGTGGAGGTCCTGTATAAAAATGCCTCGTCTCCATAACCGTTATTTCTTTGTCATCATTCGGCGGGGCAGATGGGCTCACCTCTGTTACCTCACTCGCTATTTTTCCCGATAACTGTTTAGGTACTTGCGCCGCTTGCTCCGTATGTATTTGTTCGGTCCCACACCCTGCTGCACTGACGCTAATTATTAACCCTATTAAATAAACGCCTGCTCGCCGTTTCTGATCCCCCATGGATGCTCCCCCTCTTCATGCGTTTCCTGTGCCATTTTAGTATGGCTATTCGCGCTTTCGACATTAAACCCAATATTTCCCGGGAAATCCGACAAGAACAGCCCCTTTTCCTCCTTTCACACTAGTAGCAAAATAAAAAAAGACCATCCAGAGGTCAATTTCAACCTAAGGATGGTCCTTTCCTTACAAACCGCTTACTCAGCAGCGCTGCCGTTTAATTTCTCTCTCAGCAGGTTCATTTGCTCATCAACCTTTGCTTGTTTCGCAACATCTACAGGTGTGTAGCTGCTTACCGAACCAGCGGGTACATATGGCTTGCGGGCGATTTCCGCTTCAACTTCCAATTGAATGATTTTCTCTTCCATGCGTTGGAAGCCACGGGATGCGTTGCCGCTTTCGATTACGCCGTTGTAGGAAACCTGCGCCATTTGTTTTTTCGCTTTGGCAAGCTGAGCACGGGATACAAGCTCGTTGCGTTTGTTGCGCATTTTGTAGAACTCATCTTTCATTTCATGAAGCTGTTGTGTCAGCTCATCGGCATGCGCTTTGGCAGAAGCATACAAATCCGTGTACTCGACAATTTTATCTTCATGGTACAATTTTTCTTCAACCGCTTGGCGAGCGATCGCTTCTTGGCCGTTTTTGATTGCCGTAGAAGCTTTCGCTTCACGATCAGCTACTAGACGAACGGACTCCTCAAGGCGTTGTTTCAATTTGCGCTCACTTGCAATTTGTCGAGCCACTGTTACTTCAGCCTGCGCAATTTCTTGCTCCATGTCGCGCAGATACTGATTCAACATAACGATTGGATCCTCGATTTTATCCAATACCTCGTGAATTGATGCTTTTGTCATATCCTTCATTCTTGTAAATACTCCCATGGTTTACACGTCTCCTTTTTTAATATCAATTGGTTGTTGTTGTTCAAAACGAGCGACTTTGGCTCTCAGTTCTTCTACTTCTCTTTGTAAAGCTTTCTTCTCGATATCTTTCATCATTTCATCAATGTTATTGGTTTTGCTTGCCTCGTAAGGCGCGTTGTAGCCTGTGTGATGCGGTGGCACGTGACCAGGGTGCGGCTTGTGAGCCGTCGTGTTCCAACCACCGTTGTACGGAGGGCGGGCATACGAGCCGGCATAAGGATCAAATGGCGGATGGTCGTAGCCAGGCTCCTTCGGAATCACAATAGCGGCGATAAAGTAGATGAAAATGACGGTTCCGCCTGTGAAAAATGTTGTGATGACCACTAGCAGTCTTAGTAATGTAGCATCAACGTTCATAGCTTCGGCGAGTCCGCCGCAAAGACCGGTTACTTTTTTATCTCTTCGTGAGCGGTATATTTTGCTCATGATTGTTTGTTCCCTCCTGATTCAGCCTATTCCGTAGCGCCTCAAGTTCAGCATCTACAGCCGGATTGCCCGCACCGTAGTAGCTTTCGCGGCCCATACGCCGTACATCTCGGAGCGTTCTTGCATGAAGCTCCATATCGGATACGCGCTCTTCCAAGCGGCCGAACATCCGCGGTGACGCATCCTGCGACACGCTGCTGCGAGCATGCAATCTCTGCTGCAAGCGAGCGGATTCCATTCGGGCCAGGTAGTAGCTGCGTTTATCTGCCACTTCTTTGTAATCTGCTTTGAGCTGCTGCAGCTCTTCATCCAAGTCCAGGATGGATTGCTTGGCTTGCTCATACAATTCGCGATATTGCTCGCTTTTCTCCTCAGCTTGCAGCTTCTCTTGAAGCACAATCCGCGCCATATGTTCTTCGCCGGCTTTCAGAGCCAAGAGCGCTTGTTGCTCGCGCTTCTCTTTGGTTTCTAACGCCGTCAGATATTGCTGCCTTAGCGAAGCTGCGTGAGTGACGCATTGCTGGTACAGCCTCTCGGATTGCTGAAGCTGTTCGCGCTGAGCAGCTAAGTATTGGTCGATCAAGCGAACCGGATCTTCGGACCGTTCCAAATGTTCATTCAGGGATGCTACGGTAATGTCTCTCATACGCCTCAATAGGCTCATCTCTCATACCACCTTTTCCACTCTGTTTTGCCATCCTATTTACACGGTTCTTCTTGTCAACATCGAAACCCCGTAACCAATCAATCCAATCGCCAGAAGAATAATGATCCAGCCGGCTAATTTGCCAACCAGGATAACACCGCCGATCCCTGCAATCAGCCAACCGAATTTATTGCCATTCTGTATGCCAATATATCCTAGACCGACCATACCGATCGGAATCAGGTATCCCATCACCGAACCGATAAAGGGTCCCATGTGAAGTCCCAACTTGTTAAGCAGAATCAGTGCGCCGAATGCGATTAGCAGAGCGGCTAAGCCTGTATTTCTTTTCATGATTTCGTCACCGCCTTTCGTTATGTGCTGTGCTCTTGTTCATGTCTTTATTCTAGGTAAAATCGAGCTTTTCCAAAACGGACCGTGGACGGTATTTCATACTAGACCTTAGTCGGGGCGCTTCTACGACCTCTGTTCAGACTGAATATTACGGTGGCAGATAGGCTGCCGTGTACATACAATATCAAGTGAGTGGGAAGGGGGCCGAATCAATGCCTTCAGTGGTCTATGGCGGTGTCAAAATTCTAAGTGTGAACTCGGGTTCGAATGTCCAGTTTGGTGATACCGCCTTAATACGGCTATCGAGTAATTCCAAGATCTATGCGGGCGCCAACTCATTTTCTCCGGGGGATAGCTTCGGAAGTGTCCAGAATGTCCTAAACGGCAGTGCCAATACGAGTGACCCGGATCTTATTGATACGAATACGAATAATGTGGTGTAACGCAAAAATGAACCCGGGAACAAATTCCCGGGTTCATTTCAATTAAACCGCTGCCCTGCGCAACAAACCATATGCTGCTAGCATATAAACAGCAACTAACGGCACCATCCACCAAAATAGCTCCAGATAATGTTGACCGATCCATGAAAAGATACTTCCCCACATGCCAAATTGGGATAGTAACATAGATCCACCAGTACCTATCAAAAAAGTTACTGCGAAAAAGATTAACATACCTAATGCTCCGAAACGCCTATGAATGCTGGAAGTGGCAAACCCCAGAAAGTACATTTGCAGCAAGAGAATCAAATAAATACCGAAAACTGCGATGGGCGAAGTATCTCCCAAAAAAGCGATTTTGAAAATATGCAAACGAACTCCCCATCCACCGGTACTTTCTTCAATGAATGATAAAATCATAAGCAGTGCCGCTGTACAAATGCTGTAGAGGAAAGTCGTTAAAGCTGTTCCGACGAAGTAATCCTTCCTACGAATGCTGAGTCCCAAAGCAAAAGGGAATGTATCTTTGAGGGTTACGGCGCCTGAAACTAACGTGTAAATGAATATGGAAGCAAGGCCGCCTGTGTTCATCGTTTCCCCCTCATTCAGGGATAGCGCAATGAAAAAACTGATAACAAAGTTCAAGCCAAGAATGATCCATGGGACGACTAACCATGACATTTTATTCCGCATATGAAGCTTAATGACGTTACTTACTCGATTCATACCCGCTCAGACCCCTTCCCCACAAGTGGTGTACGTGTCAGATGCACAATGAGCTGCTGCAGGGATACTGGCGCAAACTCCAGCCCTAGCGACTCCGCTTCTCTCCGTTCATGATCCGTTAAAGCCCCCAGAATCGTGGCGGTTGCAGCAGCACCAATGTACTGACGCTCCAGCACTTCCTTGCCTCTTGAGAACGCGTCGATCGCCGTAGCCAACCCAGATACTGTGCAAGCGCGGCCGCGCAGCGCATCCGCATCTTCATCGAGAATCAACTGACCGTTATCAATAACCAAAATGTGCTCAAGCAGACGGCTTACTTCGTCGATCAAATGCGTAGACAAGATCACCGTACGTGGATACTCCGCATAATCCTCCAGCAAACGATCATAAAATAAGGCTCTTGCCACGGCGTCCAAGCCTAAATACGGCTCATCAAATATAGTTAACGGTGCGCGGCTGGCCAAACCAACCACAATACCGACAGAGGAAAGCATCCCTCTGGACAACTTCTTCACTCTTCTTTTCAAAGGCAATCGAAAATCTTCAATTAATGACTTGGCATACTTTTCGTCCCAATCCGGATAAAGTGTTCGGGCAATCTCCATCACATCTGCGACACGGTAAGCCTCCGGATATTTCTGGCTTTCCTTAATGAAGCAAATTTGATTCAAAACACGGTTATTTTCATAAGGATCTTCGCCAAATACCTTCAACTCGCCGCTGGTAGCAAACTGCTGGGCAGAAAGAATATGCATGATTGTAGTTTTCCCTGCACCGTTTCTCCCCAATAAACCATAGATTTTATTCGCTTCTACCTTGAAGCTAACCTGATCAACTGCCGTTACGTTCCCATAAGACTTCGTTAGCCCGTTCACTTCCACAATGGGGGTCATCACACTTTCCCTCCTCTTCGCACCATTTCAGTTAGCTGTTCCACCGTTATACCTAGCTTTTCAGCTTCTTTCACCATCGCCACGACATACTGTTCATAAAATAATTCTTTTCTCTTCTCCATCAGCTTCGTCCGCGCTCCCTCCGCTACAAACATGCCAATCCCGCGTTTCTTATACAAAATGCCTTGGTCCACCAACAAATTAACGCCTTTCGCCGCGGTCGCCGGATTAATTTGATAAAAAGCTGCGAATTGATTCGTAGAAGGCACCTGCGATTCTTCCGGCATTCTTGCTTCAATAATGTCATCTTCAATCCGTTCCGCGATCTGCACAAAAATCGGGCGGCTATCGTCCATCGTCAAACCCATTTCCTCACCACCACATCGGTTAGTTACTCATGTAATTAACCATACAACCAAATTACCCTATTGTCAACAGGCATTGCGTACTTTGGGCACCCTTTCAAACATAAATCCCCTCCGAACTGGGAATACCACTAGAAACAAATTGTCATTCAACTACTCCATGAAAGGTATTCCGCCTATGTTTTTATCTAAAATACGTCTAACTTTCGCTGCCCTGCTGCTCGTATCAACGCCAATCACTGCCTATAGTGCGGAGTCAAAGACACAAGACGTGCAGCGTGCAAGCTACCTGGCCGAAAACCAAATAAATGAGGCTCCCTCTGCCCTGCAGGGAGCCCCACTATTTTCCTTCTCCGTGCTTAGCGATACCCATATCGTGAACACGGATCAAGTATCCCAGCTGCTGCTCAGCCGCGCGCTTGCCGATCACCACAAGTTGCGCCCGGAGAGCAAGCTGCTGGTGCTCAACGGCGACCTGACGGGCGGCACCGAGGGCGACTATCGCAGCTTGATCGGGCTGCTCAGCAACCAGCCGCATGCCCCTGTGCACGCGACCATGGGCAACCACGACTACTACGGCGTATGGCGTACGCCGGAGGGTGGCATGGATACATCGAAGATGAATCCGGCCTGGTCCAGTAAACAAGCGGTCGCGTTATTCGACCGCGTGTGGGGCTACGATAAGCCGTATCACGAGCTTATCGTGGAGGGCTACCGCTTCCTCTTCCTTAGCGGGGAAGCGTATCGTGACGTGAACGCCTCCTATAAGGAGGATGCGTTCCTCTCGGCCGAGCAGCTCGCCTGGCTGCGCGATCGGCTTGCGGTCGCGGGCACGGCGGATGCCGGCAAGCCCGTGTTCGTGTTCCTCCATCAGCCGCTGCCGCAGACGCTGGATGGGACAGACCGGGAGCTGGGCGTCGTCCAGCACCAGGAACTGCGGGCGCTGCTGGATGAGCACCCGAATGTTATTTTGTTCAGCGGCCATACCCACTGGAACCTGGAGACGACCAACCAAGTCAAGCAGCTGAAGTTTCTGGCCGCTTCCAGCGCCTCCATCCGCGAGGTATGGAATGCGCAGAACGAACCAGAGACGATTGGCGTCAGCCAGAGTCTCATCGTGGACGTCTACAAGGACCGCGTGGTGATCATGCGTCGTGAGCATACGACGAAGCGCTGGATTGAACCTTCCATCGCGAAAGGCTACGACGTCAAATAAAAAAAGCCGCACTCCTATCTCCCGATCAACGGGAAAGGAGTGCGGCTTTTTATTCAATTAGTTAGTTGTCGCAGGCGTAGCAGCTGCTTCGTCTTTGGAAGGCTTGCCTTTAGGACCGACGTTGCCTTTTTGCTCGACTTGTTTTTTGATGCTATCCGTCATGCTGTCTTTGATTTTGCTGATCAGATCATCTTCGCTGATGCCTTTGGCAGAAGCCACGTCAGCGATGGATTTCCCTGCTTCCAGCTCCGTTCTCAGTTCTTCTTGCGTAATGCCCAGAATCTGTGTCAGTGCTTCAGGGTTGCCGAATCCGGCAGGACCACCTAGACCTCCTGGACCACGGTGATCGCCTCTGCCTTCAGGTCCGCCTTCCGGACGAGTGCTTTGCACTTCTTTCGTAATGCGGTCGGAAAGGTCGGCAAGCCTTTTATCCGCTTGCTCCTGTGTCAGCTTGCCAGCTGTAACTTCAGCGTTGATTGCTGTTGTTTCAGCAGCGACTAACTTCGCCACGAAGTCCGCTTCCGTTAGGCCTTTTTCAACGGCGAACGCTGATAAAGTCTTGCCTGCTTCTAATGCTTCATGCACAGCGCTTGGCTCAACGCTAAGGATGGTAGCCGTTTCCTCAACGAGTTTGTCGCCACCAGGTCCTTTTCCACCGCGGTCGCCGCCCGGGAAACCACCCTGGAAACCGCCTTTGAACCCTGTTCCATCGATTTGCTTCGTTAATTGGTCAGAGAGACCGGAAATAATTTTGTCCGCTTGCTCTTGTGTCAGTTTACCCGCAGTTACTTGATCCGTGATGGATGTTGTCTCCGCTGCGACCAGCTTTTGCAAGTAGTCTTCTTTCGTCAGGCCTTTCTCTTCTGCGAATGCAGCCAATGTTTTGCCTGCTTTCAATGCCTCTTGCACTGCGCTTTCCTCAACACTCAGGATGGTTGCTGTTTCTTTCATCACATTGCCGCCACGGAAGCCGCCGCGATCTCCGAAGCCTTTTCCACCTTTGCCTGGGAATGCTTTTTGAGTCATGTCACTTGTGGAAGGGCTTATCGTATCTGCGTATGCTTGATTATGTAGGGCTCCAACAAAACCGACACCAAGTACAAAAGAAGCGATTAATGAACCTGTAAGAATTTTTCTGGAGATATTTTTCATCGTGTGTTCCACCTTTTCTTTCAATTATTTTTTTGTTTGTTCCTTACAAAACCTAGTATAGATGCCTTACCTGAATTACATCTGAGTACAAACTGAATGTTGGTTGAGAAGTATCTGAGAATTGGCTGAAAAAGGAAACTGGTCTCCGCACTCCTTTGGTGAAAAAATGCATGGTTAGACTCTGTAGGGGAACTACAGGGCGGTTTTTACTAGTCGAAGGGAAATAGAGCCCTGTAGTTCCCTTCGTTTCAAGCGCGGGGCTGCTGGCGAGGGTGAAATTCTGGTCCTGGCTGGTGTGCGGCCGGCATCGGGGACTGGAGAAGTCTCAGGAGGAGTGGGCGTAAGTGCGGGCTGATTGGTGAGATTCAGGTATTTTAACTGCTTGGCTACTTTTGGTGGGTTCGGTACTTAACCAGTTGGCTGCTTTTTGATGCGATTCAGGTACTTTAACTAGTTAACTACTATTGGAGTGTTCAAGTTACTACAACCATCAGATCACCGATTTGTGAGGAGTATCTCTCTGTGCTAACGGACTCAGCTAACGCTATTTGCTGCTTTTTGGCAAGGATTTGAATCTAACGGACTCACATGCCGCTAATCGCCAAGAAATGGCCTTAAAACAGCTTCAAACCAATAAATAACGGCTCCTCAGTCCGTTAGTTTCTCAAATCCACTCAAAAAGGCAAAATAACGGCTGCTGAGTCCGTTAAAAGTATCTGCTGTAAAATCACGAGAGTGCACCCAGGTCATGCCCCTCGTAACAACAAAAAACCTATCCCGGCATCAGCCGAGATAGGCATCTTTTTACTTCTCCGCAGGAAGAATCACCTTAAAGGTGGTTCCCACTCCCACAATACTATGCACTTCAATCAGTCCGCCGTGAAGCTGGACAATGGAATGCGTGATCGATAAGCCCAGACCGGCGCCGCCGCTCCGTCTTGCCCGTGAGGTGTCGATGCGGTAAAACCGGTCAAACAGATGAGGAAGGTGCTCGGGGGCAATCCCCTCTCCATTGTCATGGATCGCAATCTCCACGCCAGATGGCGTTTGGGCTAGCGTGAGCCCGACCTCCCCCGTCAGCGGGTGCGTATGCTGAACGGCATTGTGGAACAGGTTGAGCACAACCTGCTTGATTTTATCCGGATCATACAGATACCGGGTCCGGGGAGCCAGGTGGAAGTTCACCTTCCTGTCTCCTGCCAGTAGACGCAGCTGCGGTTCCATCTCATGCAGCATCTCATCCAGCACGCCTTCCGTCTTCTGAAAAGAAGGAGAACGGTCAAGCCGCGCCAGCATAAGGAGATCCTCGACAAGTTTGTTAATTCTTACGGATTCGCCATGCATGCTTTTCAGTGCTTTCAGCAACGGCTCCGGCTGTTGATACGCTCCGCGAAGCAGCACTTCCAGGAAGCCGTGTATGGACGTGAGCGGTGTGCGAAGCTCATGCGAAGCATCCGCTGCAAAACGGCGCATCTGCTCTTTGGCTTCCTTTTCCGCCTCGAAAGATATCTCCAACCGTTCCAGCATCCCATTAAATGAGGTGGCCAGACGATCGATTTCCACCTGTCCTTGATGCGCGGGGAATCGTTCGTTCAGGTTACCTGCATCAATTTGCTTGACCGTATCCACCATCTTCGAGAGCGGAACCAGCGTTCGGCGCAAGACGGGAAGGAAGCCCAGAAGACCGAACACCATAGCTAACAAGGATAGAAAGATAAAAGTAAGCAACTGCTGAAAGAGCACATCCCGAATCGGTGCAACACTGGTGCTGGCTTGAATAATGCCCTGGAAGCCTGGCCCCCCGGGACCGCCCCGGGATCGTTCAGGCTCTCCGCCAATCTGATGAAAAACCACAAGTTGGTCATTGCCCTTCTCATCTTTGACGATGCGGTGCTCCAGCTTCGTTTGCTTCTTTGCCAGAAGACTCAGATACTCTTCTTGGCTTAGCTGTGGAGCTGGCTGCTCATAAGGGGAAGAGATCAGCTTGTAATTTCCTTTTTCATCAATAAAAGCAATGGATAACTCCGATACGAAAATCCGCTCCTGCTCGCCAGCGAAACCAGGCCGGTTCTCGCGGTTTGAAGGAAACACGGGGGTCTGCCCGTCTCCAGCTCCCATACCCAAACGCAGCATATTCGGAGGCAGTGCAGCAAGCTGATTGCGGATGGTCTCCGCTTTATTTTGATACATGAACCGCTGCATAACGACATATTGAAACACGCCAATGAGCAGCAGCAGTACGGATAGCACTAACAAAGTTCTAGAAAGCAGTTGAAATTTCAGAGAGCCCGTTACAAAAAGATCGGCAAACCGGCCCTTCCTTTTCATGTCAAATCCATCCGGTAGCCGGCTCCACGAATTGTGCGAATCAGCTTATGTTCCTTATCGTTCAACTTATCGCGCAAGGACCGAATGTACACCTCCACGATATTCTCTTCGCCGCCGAAATCATATCCCCAAACTTTATCGAGAATCATTGATTTACTGAGCACAAGTCCATGATTAATCGCCATAAATTTGAGCAGCTCATACTCCGTTGGGGATAACTCCAGTACTCTGTCATGCAGGCTAATCTCTTTCCGACGGTCATCCATGCGAAGCGGTCCAATCACAACCTCACCAAACAAGTTTGGAAAATGATTGCGTATCCGCGCATAAATGCGGGCAAGCAGCTCTTCAAAACTGAACGGTTTGACCATATAATCGTCCGCACCGATCGTAAGCCCCTTGACCCGGTCATCGATTTCGTCCTTGGCTGTCAGCATGATGACGGCGATGTTTTCCGTCTTTTTGATCATACGGCAAACCTCGAATCCGTCCATCCCCGGCATCATCACATCCAATATCGCAATATGCGGCTGAAATTTATTGCATGTCGTGATGGCGGAAAGGCCATCCGTTGCGGTCATCACCTCGAAGCCTTCATTCGTCAGGCCTAATTCTAAAAATTCCAAAATATGAGGCTCGTCGTCTACGAGCAGAATTTTGATTCCTTTTAACTGGCGCATGGGGTCGTTCCTCCCGGGTTCAATTCAATACAGGCTTTACAGACATTTTCTATAGTCAGTATCCCATATCCTGCCTAAAAGCAACCTGAGCAAAAGCTGAAAGGTTGCTGAATGCTATCACTTTTCAGTAATTTTTCAGCTAACTATCAATTGAATCTCAGGTAATGCTTCTATAATTAGACCAACATCATAAGGACACCAAAGAAAAGAGGAAACACTTATGGAGCCATTTGCCCCTTCCTTCCATTCGTTCCATTTCCAATCGCTCAAGGCTGAGATCGAATTATTCCTCCGCTGTGAAGATAAAGAGCGCACACTCATAACGCAATTAACTGATGATTGGTTTCGCAATGTCGACAAGCGTTTCAGCCCGGCTCTTGCCGACAGTGAAATTTCTCTATTAAATACATTAGCCGGGGAAAATTGCATGGTTTCTAACACCATGCTGGAGGTACTCTTTTTAGCCGAAATGTACCAAGCTGTAACCGATGGCTATTATAATCCACTTCAATCCGAAGGCGTGCAGGCCGCCGCCCTTTTGGAATGGGAAGTAGATCCCTCCATGAAATCGATTAAGCTCCCCCATAATGCCAACATTCATTTGAGAGGACTTGAGCAGAGTTGGGCAGTCAAACGATTAGCTGAATATATGCAGAAACAGCTTTCCCTGGAGCAAGGGTTAATCCTCGCCGGAGGAGAAATCACGGTATGGGGTCGAAGCTCGCAGGGCATTGATCCTTGGATTATCGGCATTCAGAACCCCTGGCATGCCAACACCAAGCTAGGTGCCATCGCTTTACCTGAAGGTTCCCTTTCGACATATAGCCAATTCGAAGATCCGAGTGCCGGCTCGGTGCATGATGTCGTGCAGTGCACGGTTGCCGGTGAAGATCTTGTGGAATGCCAAGTATGGGCCAGGACGCTTGCAAGACTTGGTGTTCATGAAGGGCTGGCGCTGCTGGCCAAGCGCACCTCCGTGTGTGAAGCGGTTGTGATTACCGCGGAACAGGAGCTTCACTATTTCGGGAAAAAAGCCTCTCTCCAACGAAGATGGCTGGATATGCGAATCGACCATTATCACTTTCAGGATAAGGTATCTTAAACCACTGGAACCTTTATCCACATACTTGCGCACATTATCCACATATTTTGGATGGTTTACCCACAAGGATGGTTATTTTATCAACAAGTTATCCACAGGTTGTTAGTAAGAACGAAAACATGATACAATTTTTCAAAAATGAACTAGAGGTATCGTATGAAGTATGATGTCATTGTCATCGGCGGAGGTTCTGCTGGCTTGATGGCCAGTATTGCCGCAAGCCGCCAAGGCGCCAAGGTTCTCCTCCTCGACAAAGGGGATAAGCTCGGCCGTAAGCTTGGCATCTCCGGGGGCGGCAGGTGCAACGTTACGAATAACAAAGACATGGATGAGCTTATTCGGCATATCCCGGGCAACGGGCGCTTCCTATACAGTGCTTTGACGCAGTTCGGCAACAAGCACATTATCGAGTTTTTTGAAAATATTGGGATTCGTCTGAAAGAAGAGGATAACGGGCGTATGTTTCCCGTCAGCGACAAGGCCAAAACCGTCGTAGACGCGTTGATCGGACAAGTTCGCAAGCAGGGTGTTGAGATCCGGACGAACAGTCCGGTCAAAAGGGTCCTGTTCCAGGACGGCGGCGTCCAAGGCGTCCAGCTCCACTCCGGCGAGAAGATGGACAGCCGCGCTGTCATCATCGCCTCGGGCGGATGCTCCGTTCCGCATACCGGCTCCACGGGAGACGGATATGCGTGGGCGGAAGCCGGCGGGCATACGATCACGCAGCTTTTTCCAACTGAGGTCCCGCTGACCTCGAAGGAAGGTTGGATACGCAGCCGCGAGCTGCAGGGGCTTTCTTTGCGCGACGTGACACTGTCCGTGTGGAACGCCAAAGGAAAGGCTGTCATCTCCCACAGGGGGGACATGCTTTTTGAATCACCCACATGCATAAGTGCATAGAGTAGATTTCTCATTTAAATCAGCACTTTTAAGGGGAAATTTATTTTTATTTTACACCAATGCTTGCTCGCATAGGATTTCGGAGATTTTGAGGACAAAATGGATATTTGTAATAACGAATTTATATTACGTATCTTAAAGGGAAGATTTTTGCTGACGATTGAAATATCCGTAAAATCGGGAGGAAATAACTAAAAGTAATATATCCTCTGCGGTTGCACTGCAAGGGATATATGTATTTAAACATTAATACTCTGGTTGTGCATTAATTTATGTTTTAGTTCTTCGGGCAAGGTTATGAGAAATTTTGATACTTGTTGTTGATCATAAACTGCTGTCATTAATTCTAAGATTTCTTGAATAATTCTTTCCTCAACAAAATCTCTGCCCCATATAACGTTCACTTTTCCGTGCAACTCTTCTTCTATTTTTGTTACTTTGCTACTTAGGCAAGGGAAATCTCCGCTTAGAGTTAACGACTCCTTTGTAAAAGGGTTCTCTTTCCTTCTTATTTCCAATATCGTAACTATAATACTTTCTCAATGCTGTTAGAATGATTTCTTTTCGGGCCAGGCTTGTTTCAATATCCAAGAATGAGAGAAGTGTCTCATAAGGGACTAGGATTGAACCATTGTCCTGGTTGATCCCTTTTATAATTCTCAACTTACTAATTCCATTTTTAACCAATTTGCGAAATGTCTCGACAAAACGCTCGTAATCCTTTGAGAATAGAAAGCTTGAAAGCCACTGGAAGCTACTCGAACCCATGAATATGTTGCTACCGTATCTGGTCTGGTGAGTCATCACAAGAGCCCTGTCGTTGTATGCCACAATATATTCCTTCAAGAGCGTTTCATAGGCATCCACATTTGTCATCTGCGGTATGGCAAAGAGTGTGAAGAGAAATGGATCTTCTTTCATAGCCATTTTTGGATCTGTAACAATCCGGACATATCGAGACGTAACAACACCGTTCTCGAATAGGAAAGCATTATAATTGTTATCTTGAATTTTTGAGGATATGCTTTCTTCATATTCGTCAAGTTTCTTAATCAACTTTCTTGAGAATCTCTCATTTTTTGATAACTCCATTAGTTGAATGTTCATCGAACGGGCAATTGCATTATTCGAGTTTTGAATATCTTGGATTGTAGCAGCAATGCTTAATTCAAACAAACGATTGATCATCCGCGGGCTGATATTTTGCAAATATTTCAAAATAGATAGGAAGAATAAAACCGATTCTTCTTTGTTTGCAGACAGCTGTCGATCTACGATTCCGTCGATGACTGAAAAATCCCCCTGAGCCTTATCAATTTTGCAAATTAGCAGTTCAATAACAACATGCCAAGAAGAGGACTCGATGTTGTCGTCAATAAATTCATTTAATTGATCCATTTTGCCCTTAGAAAATAAATTGCTGAATAAATAATAAGCAGTGAAATATTCCAAGAAAGTCTTATGTGTGAAATTATTCTCCACATAGATGGACCGAATAAAGGCAAAATCCAAAAAGTTTTTTGCGACATCGTTCGCTTCGTGCTCAAATTCAAATTCACCCTTCTCAAGAAGGTAGTTTCTCACATGTAGCAGCGCTGACATATGGGTTATAGGAGGCTCTTCTTTGTCCATCAATTTGTTATATTGCCAATAGGCAAGAGATGAAAAAGTTGCTATTTTATTAGAAATTGGCAAGTCCGTACCTAGCTTTTTCTCTTTTGTATCACGGGTATCTACTAGGGTGAATGTGCAACCTTCATAAACATCCAGTTTGGAGGTTGGAAGCTCTAATTCGTTTCGGTACAATATTAATATTAGAGTGAGCAAGAGCGGGTTACGCTTCAATTCATCTTCAATATTTTGCAATTCATTCAGACATGCTGTCACTTCCTTTCTGCGCAATACGGAATTGGTTTCCTCGATTCCGTACCATTTCTGGACGTATTCTTTAACCTGTTTATCATCGAAATCGTTCACTTCAAACACTTCAAATTGTTGTTCTTCAAAATTCACCTCATCATACGACTCAAACCGACTTGTAACCACACATTTTAAGTTCTTATATTGAATGGCGATGTTTTCTATGTCATTTCGAACACAAATTCGCTCTTGAACATCCAGCACCTCATCCATACCGTCGAAAAAAATAACCACTTTCTGATGTGAGAAGATTTCGACTATGTCATCTTTTCTTATTTTGTGAATCTGATGTTCCGACCGCAATTGATTGAAAATGTAGTCAATTAACCCAATTGAATTTAGCTGCTTCTCCATATTATATTTTTGAAGTTCTACACGAAATGGAATGCCTTTGCTATGATGAGGCTCAGAAAGCATTTGAATCATAAGGTACTTTACCAAAGATGATTTCCCCGCACCTGGTTTTCCAAGGACAACGACATTCTTTCTAGAATTCAAGATTTCTTCTACGTGAAGTATAGCTCGTTTAGCAGGCATTTTATAAGAGTTTTCGAAGAAAGACGTCTGATCGGTGTATCGATCTATTAATATTTCTTTAAGAAAATTACTATAAAATTCAGTTTTACCAACTCCTGTTGGATGGGAGTTTAATATTGAACTAAACTCTATAGTATCTCTATTCAAAAATGATTTAATATCTGTACCTATAGACTTTGTATTTTCATTTTCTTTATAATTATACGAGATGAAATAACTCGAATGTGACTCACCTCGTTTTTGGATAGTTGGTGTAACAAAAAGTTTCTCAAAGGGTACTTCACGCGGCTTAGTCGTAATGGCCAAACCAAAGAAGTTAATTCTTGAAAAGTTATTTCGTTGACTTTCACGGTATTGTTTCATGAAGTCTCTCAAGTCGATTTCGGGCTTGCTTAGCATCTTCTGGAAAGTTGTAATATCAATTACCTTGTCCACTGCAAAAAAAGAACTGATTATATCCTTATCCATCAACTCACCTATATCAAAAGGGAGTAGTTTCCGAACCTTCATGTGTTTTAGAGCTTCGAGGATTTGGTTTAAATCTATAGAAGAATTTAGATTTGTTTTTTTAAACTCACCTTGAACCTCGCGAATCCATTTATTAATATTAACTTCTTGTTCAATCTGACTAGAAAAATGCTCCAAAAGCGATGAGGCTGCACCATTGAACCCCTTGGACACGGCAAAGAAGTAAGTCAAGTTGTTAAAGCTATAGATTCTAGGTTGCTGAAGTGCGTTTAGTACAAACTTGATAATCTCCTTTGCAGCCTGCGGTTTAGTGATCATAGATTGATATCTCTTACATTGAATGACGCCAACTGTCTTTCCTTTCTGTACCAAGATGATATCCCTTCCTTGGTCACCTGTGCCGGCCACTAAGTGACAATCTTCGAATTCCAAGAGTCTCTGACCGTTTTTACGGAAAGAAGAATACAACAGGAGTTCAAAATCTTTTTCGGTTAACTGCTGAAAAGGATAATCTTTGTTTGAAAATTTTTGTGGCTTCCTTGCTTCGACTAAAGCCAACTCTTCTTCAATAAGTTCCTCGTTTATATAATTCATGTTAATACGCTCCTTAATTCCTTTCTTACTCCATATATAAAATTCCAACTTTTAACTATTTATAGATAGCACATTATCATATTTTAAAGTAGATTATATTTAATGGAACATTTCATTCAAGAATGTACCCAGAGAGAATTAAAACAACTTATTGGGCATGAGTTCGGTATCGCACCGGGTTCATACCTTTTAATTTTTGCCTTGAAAATTTTGTGATTATAATGATCAGTATATTACACTATTTCTTGGTAATGTTAAGCTCGATGTTATTATAGGAACCCCACAGCAAGACCTAGAAATTGAAATTATATACTTAAAAAACAATCTATTATTCAATTTGTGGCTACACCAGATATAGAGGTAATATCATTCTGCTATGTTAGGTAGTACGACTATGTTCCAACCAGTATCTGAGGCACGATTTAATATTTGATTCAAATCTCCGAGTTTACTTATTTGAACTTCATTGATTGCAATCCCAACAAAATGGGTTGGCCTACTTAAACCAACATAAGCTAACTTCAGGTACTTTTTTATTTGTTCGTTACTAGCTATTTCTGCATCATGCTCGCCCATAAGGAAACCAAAGATACTACACAAGTCTGAACCATATTTATTTTGAATATCATCTTCCAGAAAACTGGTCGATTCAATAATAAGAGTGGCTCGATGTGTCTCGCCTTTAACAGCATGAATTGAATCTAAGTTTATAATTACCCCTTCATGATTAATAACATTTGGGTTACCTTTTTCATTTTGCTTTTTCTTATCTAGGATATCTATAAATTTCTTCCCAACGGAACTAAATTCATCATCCGGTACATCATTGCCTAGTGTAACTTTCCAAATAGTTATAATAAGTTCCTCAATGATTAATTTAATATCTCGAGCAACATCATTGAACTGTTCTTCTGAAGAAGGATGCAGCCTTCTGACCCAAGCGGTAATATTTTTACGGAGTTGAATATACTCTAAGTCATGATATTCACTCAGGTATTCTTTTAAAGAATCAACTGTATAATATCCCTTTTTATCTTTTGAAGATACATCAAAATGTCTCAGTATCTTTATTATCAGTTTAAATATTTCATCATGGCATTGCTTAACCGAAGAGTCAATGCCACTAGAAATGGTTTTCTTTGTATAATCCGAGCTAAAATTAATTAGATCATCATGATTTTTACATACAGCGTAGACTCTTTTGCTGCTGTTTTTAAAAGAATCATCCGTTTTTTCGAGATCTAAAATAACCTCAGCATATGTCTCTAAAAGCTTCTGTTTATTTCTTTCATTGAAGATAAACATATATGGTTTATAAGAATTCACTCCTGGATTCCCTTGTAATATAGTGTAAGGCTTAATGCATGTGGTTCTTAATACTGTTGCAATAGTTTCACCAAAGCGATTACTAGTGGCTATTTGAATACTATCCTCATCCCGAGGAACCCAAGCGTCATCTTCATCATTATAGAGGTTATATAATGCTTGATAAGGATCACCAAATCTTTGAATGATAACATTGGTCTCCTTAGGTTCTATCTCGCAGTTAAATATAGAACAAACCAAGTCATACTGTTGAATACTAGTATCTTGAGTTTCATCGATAAACAAAAACTGAAACCTGCTTCTAAAAGCCTTCTGCAAATCCTCTAAATGGTTTTTAATGTACCATTCAGATAAAGTAAGAGTGTCGGTATGACGAAGAAAACCATTTACTAACATGACGTTAATCGATTGAGCAATAGCGTTATCACGCTGACTTCCGTCTGAATCGATTAAATTTACTGAACCATTATTATCAAAATTGACTTTACGATTCCTAGCCATGGGAATTCTAACAGTCCACCACGGTAAAACTCGCTTAAATTGTCTAGAAAATAATCTTTGGTAGTCATCATCATCTAAGATGTTAACTCTTTTACTATTATTGAAATACAGATTATATGCCCTCATTGCAAAGAAAGTGTTCAGAAAGTCGTGAATGGTACCTATAAAATGCGGGTGAGACAAATTATTAATATTGGCACGTTGTAGTTCCCTAAGAATTTCTTCTACCCCAACATTTGTATGAGTAATAACACAGATACCTTTGGATGAGTCTGACATCTTTTTCAATAATATAGCTATTTTAGCAATCAACACAGCGGTTTTCCCACTACCGGGACAGGCGACAACATCAAAAGAATTATTCAAACACAACACTCTAACTTGTTCTTCAGTAAAATTACAACCGTGGGGTAGGAGAAGCCGTTCAATTTGTTGGATTTCGTCTTGACTAATTTCAAACACTCGGATTTCCTCCCGTTACATGAAAGATAGCTTCCCTAAGATATTCCAAATACGGCTCCCCACAAATTATATCCGCAATATCAGACTTATTAGCATGTAATAGATCAGCTAGCTCCTGAGCTACCGAAGCTTTAGAAACCTTTTTATCAAGTAGAGGTTTATACAAGGCGTATGCTCTTGCCCGAATATCCTGTCCTTCTAACTCATGAAATTGTCTATCTAGCTTCCTAATATTCACTTCACTCGTAGGATCCTTAAACTTAACATTGTGTATAGATTTCGCAGCATATTTCCATATTGCACTTAAAGCTATTTCATATTCTAACGTCCAGTTCGGCGCCACAAAAACTTTTATATTGGAATTTTCTATTTGAAGATTACTGTTTATTGCTTTTGATTTCTTCTCCTTTAGTTGTTCGATGAGTTCATCTGTAATAGTGTTGTTTGTAATCTCATAGATTTGTTTGTATACAGATTGCGAAATATCATCATTCAATAAACTCAATGCTTCTTTCATTTCCTTTTTCGTAAGGAATGCAACGCTCTCTAAATGACGCAAATCATCTACATCTAAGTCTACGAGTCTAGAAACTTCTAGCAACTGGTCTTCAGTTTGGAATGCATAGACAGTGCCAGTTGTTTCTTTATCGACATAATATTCATATGGGCGGACATCAACATCCGTAATAATAGAGACAGGCATATTTAATGAAGGGTACTTAGCCAACCACTGTTCTGATCTACCAAAGATTTTTGCGTAACGACTAAAGGCTGTATTCCCCACATTCACGATTGTTACACCGTACCTATGTAAAGGCCTGTCCAACAACTCTGCGAAGGTCGGTAACAATAAATTTTCCGCGTCACCTTCTACAAATATTACACCTTTAGCAAAGAAAAGGTTGGCTTTTGTAGAATCCAGAAACCTTTCCAAAAATCGATAATCCCCTTCGTCCAATTGAGTATTTTCAGAACTCATCGGATAAGCAACGTCGCTTTGAACTAGTATAATGTGTTTGAGGGCTGTAGATGCAGCTAAAGTTGTACTATGGGTCGAAAGAATAAACTGCCCATTAGTATTTTCATAATTTCTACTCTGCAAGTACTTTATTAATCTCAACTGTGCTTGAGGATGAAGATGAGCTTCAATCTCTTCAATTAATGTAATATTAGCCCCGAAATTGACAACATCAGTAATTAACAATAATTCGGTAGCGATAAACAAGAGGTTTAAGCTTCCAAGACCAGAAGAGGTGTCATCTAAGCTCAAACTCAATCTTTTTAGAATCTCATTTAATTTAACTTGAGTTATCTTAAACTGAGGATTTTTATTAGGTTCATCCTCTTTGTAAATGTGAAAAAACTGGTCAAGGTAATATTGTAATTCAGATTTTATGGTGGCTTCTCCGTCGTAAGGTTTTTCAAAAAAAACCTCAATTTCATCATTTGCTCTCTTAAATACTTGTTCGAGTACATGTTGTTCACTCGGATTACTATTTAAAAATGCAGGATGATTCTTAAGGATTTGAGCTAAACGAGAACGCATACCTGGTTTTAGTTCATTTTCAGCATCGCGTAACGGTTTGAGATAAGTTGCGCGGATAATTTCTCGTGCTCTTCCCTCTAATCGTAAAGCACTGTTTTCAGGACCTGCTTTAACTACTCTCTCTATTCTTTCTCCTGTTATAACGTCATTGGTCCATTTTGCTAGAAATCTCACTTGAAGTTGATATGCCCCTTGTTCATCGAAAGAGAGCCACTCAAGAAATTGTCCTGCTTCATCTTCACTTAAATCAGTAAATGTACATTCGATTTTAATATCTTTTAACACATCACCAGTTGAAAGCACATGAAAATCTTTTTCTGAAATTTTAGAAGCATCATCACTTGAAGTACCTAGTGTAAGTTTAATTGCGTCTATAATAGCAGTCTTTCCAGCGTCATTTTCACCTATTAGGAGATTAAAGCTATTATTGAAATGAACAACTAGACCAGGAAGTTCACAGTTTTCCCCTTTGAGTCCATACTTTCTAAATCCCCATATCTTCAGTTCACTAAGATACACTCTAATCAGTCATCCTTTTATGATTTGTTAGAACTCCATTTGTTATTTTATGGGATTTGTCATGAAATTTCTATATAAATATATCAGCATCTGATATAAACAGACTGTTGCAATAATTTCGCATAAATAGTTATACAAAATTGACTAGTGCTCGCCAGGGTGTCTAGACGTCTTTCAACCTTTCTTCTCAAAACACAGTGGGCAATAGCAGCCGATCCGTGTGCCTAGTTGCCAGCGACTTTTGAACTATCGCTCCCGTTAGAGTCCCTGTAAAACGAATAATTTGATTGCTTGAACAGGGGTTATGAAGTGGCTGGTACTTGTTTTCTCAATATTAATTATTAATTCAGTTGCAATAACAATGCATAAACGATTAAAGATTTCTGAAATTTATACAACTGTAAATTTTGCTCTGATTGTTTGCGCTGTAGTTGATGTGTACGCCAGATTTCGTTATAAACCATGGGGATTTTTTGACGTCGATAAAGTAGAATATAGTGCCTTATTAGTGTATTTGGGAATTTATCCAGCAGTAGCGACTATAATTTTGAATATGTACCTGTACCAATCTAAAAAGTGGAGAAAAATTCTTTATCTTTTTGGGATAGCGGTATTTTCTACAGCCTTTGAATGGTTATCCCTAAAAGTCGGTATCAGATGGCATAATAATTGGAATTTATTTTACTCATTTGTTATGTACCTGTTTATTTATTATGTATTTTTAATTTTTCATTCGAGAATTTATCAATGGTTAATTGGTGATAAATAATTTATCATAGTTCGTTATTTCACGAGTAACGATAGTCGATTAAAGATAGCGCGGCAGCCGACCATGAGGACAGGATTGGCTGCCGTTATTTCAACGTCTCAAGGAGAAGATCAATCTTAAACTTATCGAAAACAAGACATTTGGTTCTGGAGCCATAGCCCTCTTTTACCAGACGATATGATGACCTTGTCTCCTAAAGCAGATTATGACGAGACAATAGTTGAATGATGTGAACTTAAAAATGGGCCATCCACCCAAGGATGTCCCTAAAACTTGCCGATACAGACAGTACAGGAGAACCGTACCATAGATGACTGATATCATTCTTCATTATTAAGATTATGGCTTTTCAGCAGTCACCCCTCTTAAATAATTTATCTGTTTATGGGTCGACCATTCCATCCTCTGTCCATTCATCGCATAATTCAGCTTTAAGAACATCTCTATAGGCGATCCATTCCCAATCCCCTGCTCCGCTAAGAGCTTCCACTATGTCTAATCGAAATTCACCATGCTTACTACGCGTTACGATGCCGGTAACTGATCGAGTATTAAACTCTTCATACAATGTTAGTACAAGTGGTTTTTTATACATCTGCGACAAACTCAGCACTGATGAAATATTTTGAATTTCTTGCTCATCTCGTATTGGTCGTGACATTCGTTGATTTTCTTTTCGATTTCTAAGCGCGGCTTCTTTATGCTGCGGAAGCATCATGCGGCTAGACTCCCAAAGTCCGTTAAGTTCTAATTTTTTACTCATTTATAGTGGCCTCCAATTTTGCCTGCTCTATCCGCTGCTAGACCCGCTTTCATTAAACTCGAAGCCCTAATAATGGCCGTGTTACCAAACCGATCCTTGATACCATCCAATACACCATCTAGCTTACGCAGTTTCGTCACGTCCTCGAAAAGGTCCAGCTGTGTGACTTCCTCGTCATCAAGAGACCCTAGTGTGACACCAACTTTGCGTACCGGATGACCATTCCAATTATGATGAAATATCTCACGGACTGATCCGAATACTTTTAATGTATTGTTCGTGGCAAAAGGCATTTTTCTCTGCTGACTAAATCCGGTAGGAGCATTGTACGGTGAGCACATACAGAATACATGAATGGTTCCGCTCGTATAACCCTTCTTTCGCGCATCACGGCAAACTTCTTCAGTTAATTCCAAAAGCACAATATCTACTTCTTCTGCCGTCGTATAATCTCTTGGCAAGGTCATTCCGTGACCAATTGATTTCGGAGCTACATTGAACGTTCCTGGCGTGACTGGACTATCATCGAGACCATTAGCTGTACGCCACATGACCTCCGCTTGAATGTCTGACTGTTTACCAAATCGTGCACGGAACTTCTGTTTGAGAACATGCAATGGTGTCCTTGCAACGTGACCGATTGTGGTCATGCCAAGATTAACAAAATGTCTCGTCATGCGCGACCCAACTCCATACATCTTATCTACACTTAAAGGCCATAAGAAACGTTCTACATCCTCTTTACCAAGTGTAAAAATACCATTCTGATTTTTCTTTGCGAAGTTGTCCGTTGCTTGTTTATGAAGAATTTTAGTAGGACCGATGCCAACACGAATTCGTATGTTCGTTGATGCCGCGACCTTCTTTTGAATCATTGCTGCCAGTTCTTCTGGATTACAGCGAAAATGATTTAGCGAGCCTGTCACGTCCAGAAACTGCTCATCAATCGAAAATACTTCCACAAGGTCTGTGTACTCCTTGTAAATATCCGTAATCGCAAGTGATACATCAATATAGCGTTGCATGTGCGGCCGCATTACAATCACATTCGGACATAACTGTAGTGCTTCTCCAAGCCTCTGTGCTGTACTAATTCCAAAGCTCTTGGCTATTGGGCAGGCAGCCAAAATAATACCCGATCTTCTGGCCGGATCCCCAGCCACGACAACCGGGAGGTTATCTAAGCCTGGATGAGAAGCCTTTTCGACGCTTGCATAAAAAGATTGGCAATCCGAGAGGTAGATCGTACGATCCGTTCTCATTACCATTTACAACGACCTCCGCATTCTCATTAATGTTGTCATAAGTTCAGCCTTGATCAAGCTCCTTAGCATTGTAAAATGGTGGACGTATCCCCGAACTTTATATTCAACATTAATTCCTAGAGCCGTCGTTGATGTGTTCAACACTTTGATGTCACGATTCTTCATCGTACTTTTAATATTTTGAATTTCAGGATAAATGGCGTTCTCAACCTCTTTTAAATAAAAGAGAATATGACTGTAAATAATTTTACCTTTGTGAATCTTGAGCACTTCTGAATCCCTTGCTAACATATCAAGCAATATAGGAAGCAGAGTAAATTCTTTGATTAATTGAACATCCTCGTCAGTCTCAACATTTGTCATGACACTCATTTAATCACCCCAAAATAAGAACATTTGTTTGCATTTTATTATATACCGAACACGTATTCGCTATGCAAGAGATTTTTATTAATACAAAAATACCCACCAGCTATTAGAGCCAGTGGGGAAAAATTCATCACATTTTATTGTCGAGTTGGCTTAAAAAAGCCCAATCTAAGAACACAATTCGTGCTCGGCATATTTCATCTTCTTCTAAGCACGTAATACATTGGAAATGAGATAGCAGTTGCTATACTCAAACAAACAAAGGAACTTGGGGTAATTAATTTCTTCATTTACTTTGCTCCTTGCTTCCTTCTAATTCCATTAGTCACAGATAGCTCTAAGGTGTACCATTATTATGGGTGATGAAGAAAATGTTTATTCCTCCAATGCTTCTCCAATATGCTAGAAACAATGAACCGTTTGATGGTATTTCCACATTTGCCGAACTGAAGTGGGACGGCATTAGGTTGATTGTATCAAACATGGAGGAGCTTAACTTATACACAAAGAACACAAATGCAACAGCAAAATATCCAGAGCTTCACGACCCTCCGATCCCGAAGGGGACTATTCTCGATGGAGAGATTGTTGTCCTTGATGAGTTGGGTAGAGCGGACTTCGAGGAAACAAATGCAGGTTTCCGATCTAGTAAGAAGCGTAAACCAGTTGTATTCATGGCTTTCGACATCTTGTATCACCATGGCTTAGACGTGACTGGATTGTCATTAGAGCGACGCAAGCAGCTGCTTGAAGAGACACTACAGGAAACTGAACATTATCGAATTGTTCGGCCGATTAAAGGCAGCGCAAAGGATTTCTTTAAAATCGTATGCCAGCATGGACTTGAAGGTATTGTGATTAAGAAAAAAGAATCGAAATACGAAAAAGGTGTACGCTCCTGGTCATGGCAAAAGGTTATTAACTACCAAATTGCGGAGGTTTACATAACCGGTTATAGCAAGAACCAAAGTTCTTGGCTGCTTGGTTATCAGGAAGGGCAACGTATCCGTCAAATTGGCACTATGGATCTTGGAATAACCCAGTCTGCTCGTGAATCAATGCTGCCAGTTTTCCATTCTTTTAAATGTGGTGAGAGCAAAGATTATGTATATATCAAGCCTGTGGTGCGCTGCAGAGTTAAATATAGGGATTGGTACAGTTCTGGATCTATGCGGCTTCCAGTCTTTGAGGAATTTGTAATTTAGGAGATGGCATTTATGGAATACAGAGTAAGACATAAAATGACAGGCGAAGAGAAAACGCTGAGTCATTTAGAAGTGAATGATATGGATTATGATGCAAATGACCGCATTGTTGTTTTTGATACAAACATGGAGGTATAATTCTTAATTGATGAAGTTCAAGAGTAGTGAATTATCGAAAATTATTGGATTTCACCGTAAACATCAAAGAGTCCCTTCTTTGGAACAAGTTGATGCTGCGTTTAATGATGCAATTGCAGGGGATATTGACGGAGCTCTTCGTCTTCTAGACTGGAAACGTCATTGTTTTTATGTGAAAGATAATTTTGAAAGAGAAGTCATGTCGAGGGTGTTTGCGTATTGTTCTGAGGTTATAGAATAATAATTAAAAGCCCGGGGAAACCTTCTCCTCGGGCTTTAACTTTGTTCAATGCTTTGGTAAAAGCTTATATTACCATAACCCCAAGTACTTCATTTCTTGAGCCGAAGTTAGTTGGGGTTTTTCTAATTTGCTATTGGAAATTTCTCAGTTTCAACAGGGGGGAAAGAATTAACTAAATTTATCATCTCATCTTTAGTCAAATTTCCACTAATCCAAACAAGATATTCTTTATCGAAATAGAAGATAAACGAATTCTTAACTTCGGTCTTTATCCATGCTTTACGCTCACCTAAAATTAAATTATCAGTTCCGCTATCAGGCTCTATAGACTCTCTGGGATACTTTCCAATTACAACATATTTATTATCATTTGCAAAAGCCCAGATATCATTTTTAGCAGATCCGCCTCTAGCAAGTGATGCAGTAGCGAATTCTTCCATTGGTAGTGCAAGTCCACGCTTATCATTATTTAGTGTTTTAGCAATTGGCATATCAATTACACCTGACAAGTCCCACTTCTGATCTTTATTCGTAAGTATCACAAAATTATACCATTGAAGAGTTGTCTCAGGTAGTTTGGTTATAACTAAACTATTCTTTCCAAACGTTGAGCTCCCAATGATATTTTGCTTTGATGCTGAGATTATTTTGTCATTTGACATTTTCCATTGTATCTGGTTAATAACCGCTTCATCGGGAGTTTGTTTTTGCTCACGACTTGCTTCATTTCCAATAATCTCTTTTAGAGTAATGCTTGAATTTTTGCCTATATCTGTATTTTTACTGCTGGGAACAGGACTATTTGTTTGAGAAAGGTTAGTTCTGTTTGAGTCACATCCTTGTAACAATATAAAAAGGCTCATGACAACTATAGAAAGACTAGAGGCAATGTTTTTTATTTTCACATTTTCACCACTAACATAGAGTTTTATTAGCTCTTGTATAAAGACAGGCTACCCCTATTATTGTTATAGGGATAGCTCTCTATCAACTAGTATAACGCTGCTTAATAATTAGCCCAAATTTCATTTGCGACCACTGCTTTTTGACGTGGACCGGTAGCTGTGATGTAAACTCCATTACTTGTAGTGCAATCTGTATTAAGATACGCATAATATCCTGTCCAAGTATCGTTCAGTGTACCATACTCATTCCATCCTTGATAATGCGGTCTAACAGTAACAGTGGAGGCTTCGGATGTACTCCAAGTATATGATCCGCTTATTTTAAAACCTGCTTTTGCTTCAATCGGTCCCCATCCCCACTTTGCCTCACCATTTATTTCCCCTCCCATTGTGAAGCTAGTTGAAAATGTCGAGGTAAATGAAATATTGGAACCTGTTTTATTAATATAGCGCGTGCCGTCGCCATCGGTACCCTTTTTCTTGAACTGATAGGATCCTATTTGCGAAGCATTTTGAAATACCGCACCTTCCATGCATTGATTTCCTAATGGTGAGATTCCCCCATTATTTACGGTATTAATAGGAGCAGATTCCACTATTGTTATACTCGTAGCAGTTGGACTTAGTTGAGAAGTGATTTTTGAAATATCTTCTTTTGATAAATTATTTGTAACGTTATTTGCAAAATTCACTTGAATATCTTTATTTACCGCCTTAGTTTGTTCAGCGGAAGCTATTGATGGAATAGAAATTACAAGTGCAAGTGCAGTGGAAACGATTACTTTGAACATTTTCAAAAAAATCACCTTTTCTTCCATAATAGTTTTGTTATTCTCGTATTATAAAAATGAAACGAAAAACATTTTTTCTACCAAGTTCGCGACCCTGGTAGTTTAACTAAAGTAGTTTATGATTTGCATGCAATCTATTAAACCGTCGGTTAATTACCGACAGGTACCAGTATATGTAATTTTTTTGTATAATAACAATGACTTTAGAAACTTTTAATCATACCTGACAATATTCGCCAAAATATTATTTGATTTTAAATATTATCCCCTAAATTTTTACACTAGTGTTAAATTATCAAAGTATTTTGTCAATTTTTTTAAATTATATCACTTCACACTTATCATTTCTGCAGGATATCGACGGTGTTCTTCGGCAGCGAGACTGGAAATATTATGATATTCTCCTCAAGGTTAATAAAAATACAATAAGCCCGGGGGATACCCCGCGGGCTTATTTATTCGAATATTAACTTCTATACTGTCTAGCATTTTAATAATATAGACTAAGCAAATATATTCGTTAACTTCTTCACCTTCCGCGCTCAATGAGAGCACTACATACCTTCGATCTTTTGGATCAGGGGTTTCTAATAACCATATCTAATTCGGCCAATTACTGTATTTGTCTGCTAATTGTACACATATCTGTGGAGGAAAATAATTGAACTTTTCAACTATCGACTAATGAATGCGTTTTTTCTCATTTTTACTTTACCTGTTACGAGCCAAGTAGTGCTTAACGTAAGAAGAAGAGCGGCAGAAAGCCAATACGTCATGCTAAGACCAATATAATATTCAGATATATAACCAAACTTCGGTCCCAGTGATGCCCCTACATCGGTTACCACTACATATGTAGTCACGATAAAAGCACGTGAAGTCCCATTCGCAATATCTGAAATCAAAGCATCGATGATAGTGGTTAACATGTTTGAAACAATGAGAAGTGCAAGTAGATCTAATAACCAAATTCCAAATGGAATTTTAAAATCCGAAATCGCCATAAAAACTGAGGCTAAAGCAAGCGTTCCGATAAGAAATGGTCGCCGCCCCCACCTCGAATTGGTGAGCCTTCCGAACCATGGAGACATGAATGAACCTAACAGCCATCGGATAGCTTGGAGAGCACCGGCAATGGTAGCTGCCCCTACAGCCAATTCAAAAATCATCCAAGATGTCTTCTGGTGAACATCAATCAGGTGACTCAAAGTTGCTGTGAGCATCCCCTCGAGACACATAGCTATGAGAAAAACAGAAATTAAAGTCCCTTGAAGTGAAGAATTTCTTAATATCCTCCACTTTTGCACAGAAGTATTCTCTAATTGAATTTCATTTTTGGCTAGGGGAACAAATTTATATGCAGCAGGAAGCACTAGAAGAGCCAAGACTCCGAAGGTCGTAGCAACGGCCTTTAATCCGAATAACTCGACGCAAAGAGCGCCAGCAAGCATTCCTACTAAACTGCCTATACGATAAAGTCCATTGTAGGTCCCCATGAAATAGCCTCTATTTTGGTCATCGGACAGCTCAAGAATCATAAAATAAGATCCTAACCGGAATAAAGACCAAGCCACACCCAAATGCACCTCAGAATAAGCCAAGTGTAAAACCCATCAACCCATCCGTATAGTAACGTGGTTATGCCGGCTATAAGAACAGCCAAAAAGATGCCAATTCTGATGCTAATTCTCTTGTACAACCATCCTATGAAGGGCCCAAGGGGGAGCCTGATAAATCGATTTGCCGACAGTAGGATACCAACTTCAATAAGTGAAGTTAGTCCAACCTCTTTCCAATGGATCGGCAAAATAACATATAGCATCGAATCCCCAAAAAGAGATACGGCCGTCATAAGTGCAAGGATAATTACGGGTTTTATATTTGCCTTCTCTTTCTCCCGGTCTCTGATACAGACTTCTCCCTTCCCTCAAGAAAGGGCACTGCCTCAAGGACAATGCCCTATAGAATTTAGCTGCAGCAGGAAGACTTCGACACTACCGGCTTGGTGGTTGTTGAACAGCAAGAACTCACTGCTTCTGGTTTGACAAGGGATGGGTTACTTTGTTCCGAATCGCAGCAAGAATTAGTCTGAATGCTGCACACACCTGTTTCAGGAAGTTCAAGTTCCACTCTCTCAGCTGCCGCGTAATCGCCGACCAGAGCTGCTACAACGGACCTAACTTGTTCATATCCTGTGGCCATCAAGAAAGTAGGCGCTCTACCATAGCTTTTGGAACCCACGATATAGAAGTTTTTTTCAGGTTGTCTTAACTCTTTCTCCCCGTGTGGTCTTACTGTGCCGCAGCTATGCACATTAGGGTCGATGAGAGGTGCCAATTCCAACGTACTCTCCAGACTGGGATCCGTAATGACGCGGACTTCTCTTAAAAAAGATAGATCCGGACGGGAACCGGTATTTGAAACAATCTCATCAATGCCATCAATAGAAATCAACTCGTTCTCAAAGGAGCCCGTGACTTGAATTTTCTCGCCATTGTTTGTTAAGTCTTGAATATAAAATGGAGTCAAAACTTTTATTTTTCCTGATTCGACAAGTTTTCCTATACGCGTACCAAGTTCTCCTCTAGCTGCCAGTTGATCTTGCTCTTGCCCGCCATAAACATCTTTAAGCTTAGACTTCCGGAGTACCCAAACAATCTCAGTTTCTTGTACTTGATCTTTGAGTACTCCAAGCTCCAAAAGCGCATTAATGGCGGAGTGACCACTTCCCACCACTAGCACCTTTTTGCCAACATAACGCTCTTTGTGCTTGCCAAGAACATCTGGTATCCCGTAGAAAATATGGTTGCCTAAAGAAGTCTCCTCGGTCGTCCAAACTCCTTCTGATAGCACGGGATTTGGGTTCGTCCAAGTACCCGTGGCATCAATAACAGCTTTGGCTTCAACAACCATTCGTTTACCATTTTTCTCAACATGCAAGACGAAAGGAAGCTCGTCGCGGCCTAATGTTTTTACCTTGTTAAGACCCTTGCGACTTGCAGCAACCACTTTTGCACTGAAGTGAAGGTAAGGTTTAATTTCAGGCAGGTTAGCCAAGGGTTTGAAATAGTTTTCAATCATCTCAAAGCCAGAAGGAACATCTGAGTTATTTGGAGCTTTCCAGCCGTTTGAGGAGAGTAACTGGCGAGCAGCTTTGTCGATATTAAATTCCCATGGAGAAAAGAGTCTCACATGAGACCATGTGGCAATATTCGAAGCAACCTCGTTCCCAGCTTCAAACAGTACGAAAGGCTCCCCGCGAGTTGCTAAATGCGCTGCCGCGGCGAGCCCAACAGGACCGGCACCGATAATAGCTACAGGTAGTTTTGTTAGAGAAAGCAAGTTATTTTCAGACATTGAGAAACCTCCAATTAATATATTTTAATATTTATGACGGACACTACTTTCAAAGGACTCAATATTGTTGTTTCTTAGCAGCAAACTGGTGCACAGCAAGCGACTTGAGATTGTTTTGTTTTGAATAAGTTAGTAATTTTATCGATGCTAATAATATTTGTTTTATTACTTTGAGGCTCTTTCAACTCCAGTTGGTCAACTTGGTTACCTAACTGAGATACATACATAAGCTGCGGATTCACATCGTGAAGTAACATTGCAAAACACCTCCTTTAATCAAATAATATTGATATATTAATCAAAAAAAATTGATTATTAACCTAAAAAAATTACTTTCCGCTTGGTCTAAAAACGCAGCAAAGCTGCTCAGACAATATTCCATTTACTTCAGATTGATTAATCTCATAATAACTCCAAGTACCAATGACTTCTTTTGAAATTAGGTTTGCATCTAATAAGATCTTTAAGTGGTACGACAGTTTGGATTGAGCCATATCGAAGGTATCACATAGGTCACAAACGCATGTTTTACCACGTTGGGTTAGCTCATACATAATCTGCAGTCGCTTGCTATCAGCTAAGGCTTTAAATTTTGACTCATATGAAGTGAAAAATGAGTCATTTGGTGTTGTATTTGTTTTTACTTCTTGAATAGGTATTATGGTTTTCATTTGTTCTCACTCGATTCATTTATCAAAAATTTTTGATTAATACTAATATATGCCAATGAACATTGGATTGCAATGATTTATACAAAATAATTTGATTAATAGTATATTTTGTTCTCAGACCCCACATCAATTTCCAAAACAAAACACTGCTGCTTCGCAGCAGCTGATTTTATCAATGTTTCTTGCTATCCTGTAATTACCGTAATTGTGATTCGTTCCGTTATACCGGTGATTGACTAATCTGTATTTCATTCACCCTATGAAGAGAGGTTTCAATAATTTCTAATGCTTCATTCCCAAAGAAAACATAGTTATTACCATTTGCAATTGAGCTTTTAAATTTGAAACCGGCAAATCTATTAGACTTAATTAGCTCAGCTATATATTGTGTAGGAAGATAATCAATCCCGGAATCCGATGGGCCAACCGGTTTCGAAAATTCCATGCTTATTGCCTCGAGTAATTGTTGTAATTGGATAGCATCACGGAGATCAACAGTTTGAAAAGGAGACTCTATTTCGGATAGTGTTAGATCGACTATTTCCAATTCCTTATTAAGTTTAAATGTCGCTACACTGACGAGTGCACTTTTCCAAGGACGTACTTCTGAAACCGCTGTATCAATATCAGATGCAGTATAAAGATACGAGATTCCACGAGGGTTTGCTCTACCATCTGAAACTAGTTTTGCTGGGGCCATACCCAATTTTTCCTTAGGATAAGATATTGGGTTTTTATTATTATCTACATCAAATCCAACTCGTGCTCTAAAAAAGTGTTCTCCAACATTAAGTTTGACTCGTTTCGTATCAAGCAGATCAATAATTTCCTTAATAGGCGTGGATTTCAAAATAAAACGATTTTGAGTTTTGATTTCCTTACAAAAAATACCCCAAAGTGAACGTTTATCGTCATCCGTAATAATATTATCGTAGAATCGTGCGCATTCTTTAGTTGTAACACTCGAACACTTTACTCCGAGATTCCAATCAGTCGTTATCTTTGAAAAACTATAAATATCGGATAACAATTGTATTCTAATCCCCTCTGGCAAAATTCCGGAAAATACTGACCAGTCATTTTGTATGTGTTGATGTAAAGGCTTTAGATCACTAAAAATTATATCTTCAACATCGTCTATTCCAAAGATAGCATTTGAAGGAATATAACTTTCCCAATGCCCACCTTTCTGTGATCTATCATAAATATTAAAAAACACCTCGAAATCTGAAGTTAACTCATATACTGGAATAACACTTTGTGATTTATTACCGCAATAACTACAATCGCCACGTGTTTTGTATCCAAATATTTTATTTCGTATGAAATTATCTTGAAAACACTTTACACAACAAACTGACATAAAAATCAACCTCCAGTAACGTATATAGGTAATAGTAAAATTTAATAGATAATATCGCAATCAATATTCCAATACGCATGAAAAGTTATGTTTATATATTGAATTTACAAAACCTTAACTTTTATATATAACTGAATAATTATATAATCATCTACAAATAATATTGGAGCTGAGATAATGATGAAGAAACCAGTTCGAATTTACTTTTTATGTATTCAAAATCGTTGCCGAAGTCAAATAGCAGAAGCATTTGCTAAACATTACGGTGGGGAAAACGTTATCGTCGAAAGTGCAGGGCTAGAGCCACATGATATTCATCCTTTAACTTTAGAAGTCATGAGGGAAGTTGGGATTGAGTTATCAGGGAATACTTCTAATAAAATCGATATGAAGTATTTTATCGCGTCGAATGTGATTGTTAAGCTCTGCCAGCAAGTTACAGAACGTTGTCCCATTGTCCCCTTTGGCATCACGAGCGTCGATTGGGATATTGAGGATCCATTACTTACAAATGATATCCAGTCAGTTCGACAAACACGTGACACAATACAAACGAAAGTGATTGAACTCTTAAAAGGCTTGAATGTACCGATCTAAAGGAGCGTGTAATTTTGTCCGAAATTGAACAATTATCTGAAGTGTTTAAGCTGCTAGGAGACAAAATGAGATTGACGATTCTCTCTCTGCTCAAAGAACGTGAGCTATGTGTATATGAACTTGTTGAACTCTTACAAACCAGTCAGCCCAATGTAAGTCAGCATATGCGAAAACTGAAGGCTGGCGGTTTAGTAAAAGAGGCCAAAAAGAGCCAATGGGTTTTTTATTCTTTAAATATTGAGGATAAACCCTATCTGAATGAGTTTTTTCAACACCTGCCATCCCAAAAAGAAAAAGTGGATGCCATATCTTGTGAAGATCTAAATTGTTGTGATTAGGAGGAACCATGACTTACATTGCGGTACTTATTTTTCTTATTACATTAACTTTTGTTATTTGGCAGCCTAAGGGCCTCAACATTGGATGGTCTGCTTCTGCTGGCGCTATCCTAGCTCTTATCTTCCAAGTCGTATCTCTCCACGATGTATTGACAGTTACATCCATCGTTTGGAATGCCACGCTCGCTTTTGTTGCAATTATTCTCATTTCCTTAATCTTAGACAATATCGGTTTTTTTGAATGGGCTGCCTTGCATATGGCAAGGATTGCAAAAGGAAACGGACGGCTCATGTTTATATACGTCATTTTATTAGGCGCGGCAGTGGCTGCCTTTTTCGCAAATGATGGCGCAGCGTTAATTCTAACGCCAATTGTATTGGCGATGGTTCGAGCGTTGAAGCTGCCCGATAAAATGATTTTGCCTTTCATCATGGCAAGTGGTTTCATTGCAGATACAACTTCTTTGCCTTTGATTGTCAGCAACTTAGTGAACATAGTCTCTGCGGACTTCTTCGGTATCGACTTTGTCACCTATGCAAGCCGCATGATTGTCACGAGCCTGTTTTCATTAGCAGCAAGTTTGGTAGTCTTGTACGTTTTCTTCAATAAGGACATCCCAACGAGTTACGATATGAAACAATTAAAGCAACCTTCACATGCGATCAAAGATCTTAAGCTTTTCAAAATGTCATGGGTTATCCTGGCTATCCTTCTCGTCGCGTATGTAAGCAGCGGATTCATTAATATTCCTGTTTCCATCATTGCAGGCGTCGTAGCACTGATCTTCATTTTAATGGCTAGATCCAGCAAAGTAATCGAAACAAAACGGGTGATTAAAGATGCTCCTTGGGCTGTTGTCATATTCTCTATCGGCATGTATGTCGTCGTTTATGGTCTTAAAAACGTCGGTCTCACCAATGCCCTAGGAACGGTGGTTGAGAACTTAGCAGGACAAGGATTATTTGTTGCAACAGTAGGAATGGGCTTCTTGTCGGCTATTTTGTCCTCCATTATGAATAACATGCCGACGGTTATGATTGATGCTCTTGCCATTAAAGGTACAAATACAGACGGTATTATACGAGAAGCACTGATTTACGCCAATGTTGTTGGAAGCGATCTTGGACCTAAGATAACACCGATCGGTTCACTCGCAACCCTTTTATGGCTTCATGTTCTATCTACGAAAGGTGTAAAAATAACATGGGGCAATTATTTTAAGACAGGTATCATCCTTACTGCCCCAACGCTTCTAATTACCCTTACTGGGCTTTATTTATGGCTTCACGTTATAAATACAACAAGCGTGAATATTTGGTTGCTAATTGTTGCGATTGCAGTAATTCTGGTACTCGCCGCACTGATCAAAAAATCTTTTTTTGGTGCAAAACAAATTAAGACAGGGCAAAAAGGTGCTTAAGCCTAGATAATCCCATATAAAAGGAGAAATGAAACCATGGAGAACAAAAAACCGATAGTTTATTTTCTTTGTACTGGAAACTCTTGCCGCAGCCAAATCGCTGATGGATATTTGAAAGCATTAGGCGGGGATAAATACGAGGTAAAAAGTGCTGGTTTGGAAGCCCACGGGTTAAATCCCCGTGCAGTTACAACAATGAAAGAAGACGGTATCGACATCTCAAACCATACTTCTGATGTGATTGATATCGAGATTCTAGGCCGCGCTGATTACATTATTACATTGTGTGGTCATGCTGACGAACACTGCCCTGTTGTCCGTAATGATAAGGCTAACAGATGGCACTGGGGCTTTGATGACCCTGCCAAAGCAACTGGGACGGAAGAAGAAATTACAGCTAAATTCCGTGAAGTTCGTGATTCTATTAAAAGCCGGATCGAACAATTCGTGAAAGAAGGCAAGTAAGATGATCAAATGAATGCACGTTGCGGTTAACTGTTCTGAGCTTCAGAAGTCGCTTGATTTTTACCGTGCTTTCTTTGGTACAGAGCCTACCAAAGTAAAAGACAACTACGCTAAGTTTGAATTTGATGATCCTACCCTTCACTTTTCCCTAAATGTTCGACCTTTTGAGAAAAAAGGAGTCCTTAATCATTTGGGATTTCAAGTGGATAATACAGAAGAGGTTCTGGCCATGGGGGAGCGTTTAAGACAAAGTGGACTTCTTCTGATCGATGAAATGAACACAACTTGCTGTTATGCAGTTCAGGATAAAGTCTGGGTTTACGATCCTGATGGCAATGCGTGGAAATCTTTTACACCAAAGAAGATTCCGAATTTGAAACTGCAGGGGAATTGCAGGATATGTCACTATGTTGTGCACCTCCCCCCGCACAGTCCTCGCCTGTAACAATTGAATTCACAACCTTTAAGAAAAAATAAGGAGATCATTATGGAGAAAAATTATCAAGCACTTGTTGATGACAAAATATTTTTTGGCGGAGCTGCAGACGTAGAAGCTATGATTAAAAACGAGAACGTTGAGGTTGTAGTCGATTTGCGTGGTGAAGCTACGGACTGTGCCTATCCTACAGATGGCGTAGAATGGCTTCAGGTGCCGCTTGGTGACAATGCGGAAGGTCCACAAGACCAACTATTCCAACAAGCTATAAATCACGTTGTAGAGGCGTATGAGAGCGGTAAAAAGGTTGGATTCCATTGCGGTGGTGGAAAGGGTCGTACTGGCGCTGTGGCAATTGGCACTTTGATTGCTTTAGGTAAAAGCGAAAAGATCGAAGATGCTGAAAAATTGGCCAAAAGCATTCGCCCAGTTGTTAGTATTAGGCAGCCTCAACGTGAGGTGCTTGAGAAATTATTTAACAAGTAATATTATTTGGCCCCCTGACACTATTTGTGCTAATGGGAGCCTAAATTATTTTACTGATTTACTTAAGAAAGTGCGTCCTCTTATAAGAGTGTATCAATGTGAAGAATATTATTTTTTGGCGTACTACAAAGTGCAAGGCTAATGCTATCTGTTATTTTTGGCATATAGCCAGTTATAGTAACTAGCATGCTTAATCTCATCCGTCATGATCTCAAAGATCATATCGCGGTATAGGGGACGAATATTTAAATATAGAGTGCGATATTTTTCAAAAGCCTTTAATTCACCAAACAATGCGCTCTCAATACCGCTTAAGTAATTGCTCACATGTTCAATGGGCTCCGTTGCTTCTATCCCAGTAGGTGGTGTACCCGTAAGTTGAGTATAAATATTTCGAAACATTTGATTATGCTTTCTCTCGTCATCTCTAATCCCTCTAATTACTTCCTTTTCTTTCTCAGTAGGCGCAAGCTGTATTAACTCTTGATAGAAGAGCTCATCATTTCTTTCTCCAGAAATGGATTGAAGAATTACTTTCAGTACCATATCTTCACTACGTGCGAAATGCCCCAGATAACCTTGAAACGGGACGTAAGTGGGCGCTTGTAAGTTGTAATACATGTTTTAACACTTCTCCTTTATGGCGTAATCTACACATTAGAATATTCACCCACCACCATTCCGTTCAAAATAATTAAGTTAACCTTCTTTGAAAGTCACAAAATCCTTCAGAATCACCGATTCAAAGTACGTTAGTGTAGGCACACACAAATAGTAACAAGAAATCCGCCTTAATATTGTTTAGGACAAGGTTATAAATAGTGTTATAATTATTGCACCATAATGCAAAGGAGCTACCAAAGTGCTTCAATATTTAGCTTTCATAGGTTCGTTTCCGATTCGGTCTTATAGCATTCTGTTTGTTCTCGCCATAATTTTGGGCTATGGGGTAACGCTTACTTTAGCAAAATTGCAAAAGAAGCATGAACTCGCAAACCATCTTACAAATTTGTTGATTCCTATGATGATTGGTGCGATTGTGGGATCAAGATTTTGGCAAGTTTTCTTATTTGATTGGGGTTATTACTCCCAGCATCTTGGAGAGATTATTGCCATTTGGCATGGCGGCCTTTCGATCCAAGGGGGAATTGTCGGAGCAGTTATAGTCGCTATTTGGTATGTTAGAAAGCATAAAATATCTTTTTGGGAATTAGCTGACTTGTGTGCTCCCGGATTAATATTAGGGCAAAGTATCGGAAGAGATGCAAATCTGATGAATGGTGATGCCTTCGGAGATCCCACGGGTGGAAACTGGGGAATTCTTTATCCTGAAGGCACTATCGCTAGGGATACATACGGGGATAAGCCTCTTTACCCTGCAGAAGTATGGGAAGGACAAATGGACATTATTATTTTTGCCCTTATCATGATTCTTCTTCAGCGAAAAATGAAACGGGGATACTTATTTTTAATCACAAACGCAATCTATAACGCCGGTAGATTTATGTTAGAAATGCTTAGAGGAGATACTCCAAAATATTTATTTCAATGGACAACCGCACAGTGGACAGCTGTAGGTGTCATTATTTTATGTATCCTTGCTGGTATTTATCTTCACTACAATGATAAAAAGCGCTCTGAGGCTGATTTACCAAACTAGCATTTTAAATAACGAGACTCATGTATGTTGGTGGGACTCTTTTTTTTACTTTTAAAATAACAAATAAGACCAAAGCTAAAATCAAAACAAACAAATCACTAAACTAAAAAATATAGTCCATATCACCAGAGAAGGTGATCTGAAGGTTTGATTATTTATTCCTTCCCTCTTGCAAAGCAATCTCCTACAAAGGGTTTATTAGAACAATAAGTAAAACCAACATCAAACCAATTAATATAAGAGAAAGAAAAATGAACACAACAATTATTTTTGACGAGCGAAAGCTCTCATTGTTTATTCCTTTTCGTTTAGAAAAATAATCTAGCGTAGCTAACACAATAACAAGTACGCCAAGAGTAACTGAGCTTATTCCTACGATTGAAGCGATTTTATGAATATAATAGGAATATTGGGTAGCTCGAAATACGATTCCCGAAGCCAAAAAACCAATTCCAACGGCAGCGATTCCTGTTCTGACCCAAGCGAGAAACGTTCGCTCATTTGCAAGGTGCTGTTGGACAAATTTCGATTCGTGTGTGTTCCCTTCCTCCAAATGTATCCTCCTCGTTTATACTATCTCCAAAGTATTATAAAAGGCTCAAACCAATATTGTTACTCTAATCCAAACAGAGCAATCAGGAGATAGCCTAGTATTGAAAGCAATACGGACCACCTGGATTCTCAGGGAACATGGTCTGGTACTCGGTCTTAAATCGATTTGTTCATCCATACAAACGGTTTACGAATTAAATAGTCATATGAGTCAAGGAGTTAAAGAAGCCGTTTCTGCTGGCTTGGGAATCTCCAATCAGTCACGCTGGATTGTTCGCAAAGAGTTAGAAGCTGGAGAGATTACGGCTATCCCTCTCAGCCCCAAGTTAACAGAACACGATTTCTGGATTATTCAAAATAAAGATTTTTCTTGTTCAATGGCTATTCAAATATTCATACTTTAATCTACAAATTAATAAATAATATTGCAAAAAGACCGACACTACATTATCGGTCTCTTTGGCCACTTAGACTATATGGTTTTATCAATACAAGAAATTAATCGTTTTTCAACATCCTCCGCAATGCTTTGAAGCTTTTCGCTATCGATCATTCCAATTAATGCTGTTGGTTTGGGAAATCCAATTTTTGTTTTTCCTTCATTCTCGTATACGGTTATTTTACATGGCAAAAAATACCCAACAATTGCATTTTCACTAAGGACACGTTTCGCCTCAACAGGATTGCAGACTTCAAGAATGTGGTATTTTTGATTGAACTCAACTCCTTTTTCCTTTAACTTCTCCTGCATATTTAAGTGCCATAGAACACCGAATTTTTCTTCCTTTAAATTAAGTTCGAGACTTTCAATGACTTGTTCTACTGTCTGTTTTGTTTCAACGGTGTAATGAAACATATTTGTTTTAACTCCCTTTCAAATTCTTTATTTACAATTAATCCAACTCCATAATATAATTCATAGTATACTAATCGGAATTAGGAGGTATGCTGGATGGGATTTATAAATAAGCTCACTCAAGAAAAGTGCCCTATTTGCAAAGATACACTTCTCACCCATAAATCAAATGCATTACTTTCGCATATTATTAAGTCCTGCCCAAAAGATCATTACGAAAAGGAATTCATACCATCCTTAGAGGGCTATGTAGAGCATTATAACGTTGTAACAACATAAGTATTTGCAAACGGTTGAAATATATGTAGAGCACAAAAAAATCATTAGCATCATCTCCATGAGCTAATGATTTTTTATTCATTTTGTTAGTTTCCCTCTCCAAGACATAATCCCGCCTTGCAAGTGTGAAAGCTCTCGGAAGCCATTCTTTTGAAGTATTCGCGCTGCTTGTTTGCTTCTCATACCACTTCGGCAATACAAGTAAACATTTTTATTTGCTGGGATCTCCCTAACTCTTCGTTTTATTCGAGATAAGGGAATGTTTATCGCTCCCGGAATATAACCTTGTTTTAATTCACCGGGTTCACGGACATCAATTAATATTCTATTACGGTTTTCCTTCAACTCATCCTGAAATTGATCGGGCTTTAAATTCTTAAGACCTTTTACCCCGCCAAATCTGGAATAAACAAACCAGACGAGGAGAACAATCATTACGATGTTAATAATGGAATTATAATTCATTTCAGACCTCTTTTCTTGGTGCTTAGCGGCTTTTCACTAACAAATCGATTGCTTGTTTGACCATTTTACTCGAATCTCTTCCTGCTTCTTTTTCTTCTAGAATGCAATGTTCCAAATTTACGGCAACGATATAGGCAATTGCTTTATCAGCAGCACTTCTTACGGCGGATAATTGGCTTACAACATCCTTACAAGACTGCTCTTCCTCCATCATCTTTAAAACACCTCGAATTTGACCTTCTACTCTCTTTAATCTTTTTTTTACATCATCATCATATTGCATAGAATGACCTCCCTCTCATTTATATAAGCAGTAATAAGTTTAAATAAATAAATTCACTTTTGCATCTGCCGCGTCACCTAAATAAGCAGCAACCCCAGCATACTCGATACCATCGAGAAGCTCTTCCTTTTGCAATCCTAGCAGGTCCATCGTCATCGTACATGCTACCATTTTAACCCCTTGCTCTTGAGCTAATTCAATTAGTTGCGGCAATGTTAGAGCATTATGCTTTTTCATAACATGCTTGATCATTTGGGGACCTAGTCCCCCGAAATTCATTTTGGATAATCCTAGCTTGTTCGCACCACGCGGCATCATTTTGGCGAACATGGACTCCAACCATCCTTTTTTGATAAGAACTGATTCATCCTTACGGAGCGCATTAAGTCCCCAAAAGGTAAAGAAGATTGTTACTTCATGGTCATAAGCAGCTGCACCGTTTGCAATAATAAATGCTGCAATAGCCTTATCCAATTCACCACTAAAAAGTACAATCGTCGACTTTTCTTTGTTTTCTAACATGAAAATCATCCTCTCATCTGTTACTCATACTAGTATGGGTATTATATAAATCAAAAAAATTTTACATTTACACACATGTTTGAAGCTTACTATAGTTCTGATGATTCTCCTGAAATCTTTGATAAGCTGACATACCGTCCTCTAGATATGTTAGATGGTGATATCCACTTTTTTTCAGAGCTCTTGCTGCTCTCTTGCAGTGGTTATTCGAGTCCGCAATTATTATGATTTCATCATCAACATGTATTTCCGACGTTTTAACATAAGGCAATCTTCCAAGAGAGATATTAAGTGCTCCTTCAATATGACCGGCATAGAAATCAAACTGATCTCTTACATCAAGTAATTTTAAATGAGCTGGTTTGTCCTTAATAAGATAAGAAAAAGATGATGCTATTATTTTTTTCAAACCTTTTACAGGTCTGATACGTTGAATGAAATAAACGAAGAGGACCGAAAATATAAAGTATTTAATCAAGCAGCAACCCTCCTATTCAATTTCCTAGTTCGTAATCACAAAATAAATATTATACCCTACAGGGTATATATGCAACGAACGAATTGTGGCAATTTTGGAAAAGGAACAAATCTAAAAGTGTACAAATAAATTTGCGGTAGCAGCTTCGTTTAACAGCCATTTTAAAGGTACTTTTTCAAAAGGCAGCTCAGATACAATCTTACTATCTGGAGCGTCACTATCTGGAACAACAAAACGAACTCCTAAATTAACAGCTATCGATAAAAGATCTCCAATAGAAGAAGCCTTAAAATCGTGTATAGCATTGGCTAGATATTCTTTGCCCCTTGAAGGTATGGGGATATAATGGTGATCCAAAATATTTACACCACTTCTAGAGAAGGCTAAAAGGACATCAGCACCTGTTGCCGCAGCACCTATAGATATATTCAAAGGTGGATATACGGACTCTAATTCGTCATGCAGTGCGAAAACAATTACTTTTTTAGGATCCATTTCATTCCACTCCCTCTAGTAACTTAAAACGGCATCCGCGTCATAGGCTAGATCTAGAAATGTAGCAACACCAGCGAGTTCTACTCCGTCTATACACTCCAAACCATTTTGAAACATAATGTTCATCTGACATCCGTACAGCTTGACTCCTTTATCTAATGCTTTATGCAGCAAGTCGCTAAAATCAATTGCCTCTTTTTCTTTAAGTTCATGAAGATAACGTTTATCCAAAACCCTGGAGCCATCTAAATCAAAAAAAATAAAGACTTCATTTTGTGAAGATTGATCAACAGCTTGCCTCAAAACGATTGATGCGTTTGAGCTCAATGTAACAAAGTAGATCATTCGACTTCTGTTCATGACCATAACCTCATTTCTTGAGATTTTTAAAAAGCTACCACTGATTAAAGTGGTAGCTTTTTTCAACTTTCTTTATCCCTTTTTAACAATAAAGGTGAATACGCCATTGTCTTCTTTGGATTCAATGAGTTCATGTTTGGTTTGGTTTACCCAAGCCTGAAAATCCTTCATAGAACCTTTATCGGTTGTTTGCAACTCCATAATTTGTCCAGGTTCCAGCGAATCAATCCCTTTTTTCGCTTTAACAATCGGCATAGGACAAGCAAGTCCTTTTGCATCTACAACTAAATTTGACATTATATGATCTCTCCTTTTCTATTCATTCAAGATGATGAAACTCACAACCATTCGATCTTAGTTCTACTGCAAATTAAGGTTCGACATGATTTCACCTCGATTAATAGCGCGATAATTATCTCCTAGAAGTTCAAGCTCACTTGAGCATCAAACGCAAAGTCTAGGAATGTCGCAGCTCCCCCGAGTTCAACTCCTTCGATAAAATGTTCCTTTTCCAACCCCATTACATCAATCGTCATCTGACAACCGATTAGACGTACGCCCGATTCTTTGGCGATATCAATGAGATCTTTCACAGATGGTACATTTGCCTTCTTAAAGCCCTCCACCAGTCCTTCATTACCTGGCTTAAGCTGTAGTATGTGTTCCGATTCCTTATGAATAATGGACAAGCCTTCGAAAGTAAAGAAAATGGCTACCTCCGCATCCAATGCTGCCGCCGCTGTGGCGATATTCAAAACTTTATATGCCGTCTCCAGACCACCCGTTGATGCAATAAGTGCTACTTTTTTATTTGACATATTTATTCGTCTCCTTTTTATTATTATTTTTAATCTTGCTCTTGATCATAACTCCACTCAGTCATACCAGGAGTTACATTTTTAACATTCTGGAATCCCTTGTCAGCTAGGATTTGGCAGGCCATATCACTTCTATTTCCGGTGCGGCATACAACATAATAATCTTTGCTCGGATCAAGCTCGGTTAATTTTTCTTCAAACTGGCCTAAAGGAATCGAAATGGCTCCTGGGATACGTCCAAACGCATATTCAGCGGGTTCCCGCACATCAATGATTTGGATTGCTTCTCCTGAAGAAATTTTTTTGTGAACTTCTTCATTTGTAGCGGTATGCGGGTATTTTTTTTCTGCTTTCGTATCCGCTAATTCAGCTTTGCGAATAAAGTGGTGAAACACGCCGTTTTCTTCTTTTAACCCTAGGTACTGATGTCCTGTACGGCTGGACCAACTCTTAAGGTCGGCAATCGACCCTTTATCTGTTGCACGCACTTCCAATACTTCGCCTGCGTTCATCTCATCCATTGCCTTTTTGGTTCGAACTACGGGCAGCGGACAAGCAAGCCCTTCACATTCTAATAGGCGATTCACTTGTAGTGTTGTCATGAACATAACCTCCGTTTATATAAAATGCTTATTTACCGTAAGCTATTTTCCCAGTCCACTTCGACATGCCGCCTGGCATATTGAGCACGGTATAGCCCATTGAAGAGAGGAAATCACACGCTTGCCCACTTCGGTTACCGCTACGGCAGACGACGACCGTTTCTTGCTTCTTGTCGATTTCGTTGAGGGCTCTTGCGATTTGCCCTAACGGAATATGTTTGGCACCTGGAATGTGACCGGACTCCCACTCATCATGTTCCCGCACATCAAGAATAACTAAATTTTCCTTCCTGTTGATTCTTGCTAAAACTTCTTCCGGCATTTGCTCTTTATACATGGTCATGCACCTCCTCCATATCATTTACTGTTTAAGCATCATGAACCGCACAACGGTTGGGTCCAATCTCCATCTCTCTTTGTTCCTCGTCAGTTGGCGTAATTTTGCCCATATTGGTCTGCCGTATTTCTTGGTAAGCATTAGGCTGTGGCGGCAAATTCTCTGTAACAGTTCGACGGAATGCCGACTCATCTTCTATTTTCAAGCCTGGATTTTCCTTATACAGATCGCCGAGACGGGCAGACACCTTGCCCCCTTCGCCTAGCTCTGTTACCTTGCCAAAATGGGCTGGAAGCACGATTAAGTCATCTGATAACTGCTTATAGCGTTCATACAACGTTGTTCTAAGGTCTGTTACCCAATCCTCCGCTTTACCCGCCAAGTCAGGGCGACCAATTGACTTTACAAATAAAATGTCACCAGACAGTAAGAATTGATTGTCAACGATTAAAGATGTGCTCCCGATCGTATGCCCCGGGGAATAAATAGGCTGTATTTTAATTTCGGTATCGCCTACGACAAGACTGTTTCCTTCTTCAAGCTTCTCAAAGTGAAACACCACTTCATCTGCATCTTTGGGCGGCAACCAATACGTGCCTCCTGTTTTTTCAGCTAATTGCCGCCCGCCGGAGATGTGATCAGCATGAAGATGCGTATCAATCGTATGTTTAATGGTTACGTTTTTATCTTTTGCAAAGTTTTCAAAAACCTCTGTCATTCGAACACCGTCAATGACGGCAGCTTCACCGTTCGAGGTCACCATGTAGGACAAGCAGCCTTTACCTATCCGGACAAATTGAAAAATTTCTCCTCCATCTTTTAAATCACCGATTTTAACAGGCTCTAAATGCTCACTCCAGGATTTCATGCCTCCAACCAGGTAAGATATATGTTGTTTACCTTGTTCGATCAATTGTTCCGCAACAAATTTCGATGAGCCCTCTTTGGCACAAACGACCAAGATTTCCTTATCATCTGGAATTTGATCTATCACAGCCTCTACCCCATCGATCAAGTCAAAATATGGCGTGTTAAATACATGAACATTTTTACCTTCAATCTTCCAATCATTAAAGTCGCTTTCATTACGCACATCTAAGATAAAAATCGGCTCGTTATTTAAAACCTTTTTCGCTAATTCTGCCGCGCTCATTCCTTGCAATTGAATTTGATTTACCATGTTTATTTTCCTCCTAAAATAAGATTGAAATCCAAATTTTAACCACAGTTGCTGTTATGAGCAGCGCCAAAATCCATTGAAGCATTTTGGTGTTGATTTTTTTACTTAACTTGGCTCCTATGGGCGAAGCAATCAAGCTAGCAGACACAAGTACAATAGAGGGAATTAATAGCATGTGCCCTCCCATCAGCTTACCTGTGGTTGAACCAATGGATGATATAAAAGTAATAGCTAAGGAAGATGCTATCGCTATTCTTGTTGGAATCTTAAGTACCACCAGCATAACTGGCACGGTAATGAACGCACCAGCGGCGCCCACAATCCCTGACACGGTTCCTATAATTAATGCAAGAATAACAGCTAAGGGCTTGTTAAACTTAACTTTACTAACATCTTGAGCATCACTGCCTTTTTTAGGTAAAAACATCATGATTGCCGCAATTAGTGCTAATACCGCATAAACCATATTGATAACTGCGCTTGGCAAGGAATTTGAAACAAAGCTTCCCAAAAAGCTACCGATGATGATGGAAATTCCCATGTAGGCAACCAATTGTTTGTGTAGAAGTCCTCCTTTGCGGAAAACAAGCATCCCCATCAAGCTTGCAAAGAATACCTGAACCGCACTGATAGCTGATACCTCCTGAGCGGAAAAAGCTGCGAAGCCTAATGCCGGAGGGATAAATAGCAGCATCGGGTAGTTGATGATTGATCCACCGATACCCACCATACCCGAGATAAATGAGCCAAGGAAGCCAATCACGAAAATGGTTAATATCCACGTTATATCCATAAACTCCTGCCTTTCTACAATATTTCCTGTTTATCATGCTCAAATGACCGAATATCATATACCCCATAGGGTATATTTTTGAGCAAAAAAAATTGCCATTTCTCAATTTGTTTTTTTGCATAGTCACCCATTGAGCTTGAGTAAGTTTGCAGAAAGAATTAGCTTCATGGAGTGTAATAATAATCTGTGGCATGAACTAGTGCCATTAGTCACCCCTCTTCCGATAAATACCCATACCCGTTGGGGTATATAAACACTATAATAAATTTTTTATTTTTCGTCAACCCCAATTGCAAATGTGGATATTGTACTTGCAATTCCTGCATTTAGGGTGCATTTCCTTTCTAACCTCACACAGTGAAATAATTAATTTTATAAATCCACAAACTATACGCCACACCTAAAAAACAAGCCAACTAGGAATTATTACAGTAAAAAAGCATCAACAAAAGTTGGTCCGCACTTTCCTTTTTTCTATATAGGACCATCTACTCAAAACCAACAGTAATAAATAGTTAGCCTCTACAACAATTTAAATGCTTCTTCAATAGTATTCTCTACATGACTTCCCAATTTGTTATTAAACCTCTTACGATAATTAGGTTTATGCCGAACATCTATTAAGTTTAGCAGTTCCAATGTTTATCGGAGCCATAATTGGTTCGCGATTTTGGCAAGTTTTTTTGTTTGATTGGGCATACTATTCCCAACATCCAAAAGAAATAATCGCAATATGGCATGGCGGATTATCGACCCAGGGTGGTATGTTGGAATTTGGTACGTAAGAAAACACAAAATTTCTTTTTGGTAAGTTGCCGATTTATGCGCGCCAGGCCTAACTCTTGGGCAAAGTATTGGTAGGGATGCCAACCTGATGAATGGCGACGCTTTTGGAGATCCAACTGGAGCAAATTGGGGCATTTTATACCCAGAAGGTACAAATGCATGAGCAACTTATGGAGATCAACCTTTATACCCCGCTGAAGTTTGGGAAGGACAAATAGATGTTATCATCTTTGCAATTGTTATGATGCTCTTACAGAGAAGATTGAAACGAGGATATTTATTCCTTGTTACAAACACTTTATACAATATAGGACGATTTCTACTAGAAATGCTTCGAGGGGATCACCAAAATGTATGTTGGGATGGACTACTGCTCAATGGACCTCTGTAAGCATTATTGTGATTTGTATAGTAGCAGCCTTTATCTTCACTTGAAATATCCGACTCAGAAGGACTCGGTATCAGTGTAATAAGTAAAAGTGAAAAAATGAAAATAACATGGTGGCTGGCTAAAAGCCTTTAACTCCCATATTGACCCAAGCGAACCTTGTTTGGTGTTGTATTTGTTTTTACTTCATGGATAGGGATTATGGTTTTATTTGTTATCACTCGATATGAACTATGTTCAACGCTTAATCAAGAAAATTCGATTTGTTTTTTTGGTTTTTTAAAGCCAACAATTCAGGGTGCTTACTTAGTACGGGTATTAATATCTCTTTCCCATATTCCCCGTGGGGAGGAATATCGAGTGCGCAAATTGATTCTGTATGATCTGTATGGTATTTGTAAAAGAGGCAAGGATGACATGTGAACAGATCTAAAATAGTTTTAGAGGAGTGATCATAATTACAAACATTGTGTGGATGCAGATATTCTTTTGTTTCTGTTTATTTGCGGTTTATTCGCTTTGGAAGAAGTGCAGAGTATCGGAACTTGATACGTTTGATCTACTCTCAATTGTCTTTTTGGGGATAACGATTACTAATTTCATTTATCAGGACGAGTACTTAAGAGGAATTTTAGTTATTACTGTCTGGACTGCATTAACCTATATACATAAAGTTTTTCTCCTCTTAAAAAGCAGGAAGTGAATAGCCAGTTCTTTCTCCCGATCACAAACGGCTTGATCAACCGCACGCTACAATTGTTGTCAATCTCCAACCGTCCATTCAGAAACACGGTCAATTTCTCCCACTGGTTCAGACTGTAGGCAATCGCCTATCCGGGCAAACTTTTCAGCAGCGTTCGGGACCTTTGCTGCTTGAGCCTGCGATTTCAAGCAAATACGGGGGCTGTCTCACGTTCATCATAACTTACAGATGATTGTTCGTTTTTAAACTCAAAAACACCCGATCGTTTTGATCAATTTGAACTAATAAAACTTGCTCAAGCTGAATATTGGCTTTCTTTAGAAATTTAATCATCCATTGTGTGTCTTTCTGGATTTTTTGTAAGTTCTCTTCAATAATCTTTCCATCAATAATACATGATTGAGGAATGCCACGTGATTGACTTTGTACTTTTAGATCTTCTCGTGTTATCGAAATGTTGTTTGTTTTTTTCATAATTGATAAAGTTCCATCTGTTTCAATATATGCAAATTCTACTTCGTCAATATAGAATACATCTTTTTTTCTTAAAAGCATCAGGAGTTCATTGACAGTTAAGCGGGATTTTTTCATGTTCCCCAACAATATTTGACCTTCTTTGATAACTAATTGTGGTTCACCCTCCAATATTTTTCTTCCCATGATGCTTTTTAGTGAAATGTAGTCAGAGATAATAACTAGTGCAGAAAACATAGTTAAACCGATTATTCCAACGAATAATGGTACACTTTTGTTGTAAATAAGATGGCCGCCAAAAGAACCAAATGTCACTCCAGCGACGAAATCAAAAAAGGTTAAACGAGAGATTAGTTTTTTTCCTATAATACGAGCAAAAAATAATATTCCAATAAATGAAAGAATTGAGCGAATTAGAACTTCAACAAATGACATTATATCCACCACCATTTTATGTAATATTATTGCCAACATATAAGGTGCTTATTACACCATTGTATGAAAAAGGTGGTTATTATAGATGTAAACCTCGAAGTTGTGGTATTTAAATATCTGTTAGACCCTAATAGCGGACAATGCACTCTTATTGGCTATCATTCGTAGAATTTCAAACTCATGTAAAACAAAAAATCATTATCCCATGGAGGCTAATGATTTATCGATTATTTGATTAACTTCTCTTTCCAGTACATAATTCCGCCCTATTGTTAAAACCATTTTTTAAAAATACTTGCTGCTTATTCCACTTTGACATTGATAGATATACACGATCATTTTTTTGAATTTCGCAAACTCTTTGTTTCATTTGGAATAACAAGTGTATTTACTCACCTAGGATGTAGCCTTGATTTACTTCGCCTGCCTCACCTACATCAATCAGAAGATTTTCATTTGTGTCAACCCATGAAATTACAAACTCATTTGAGTGATTGTTTGTCTTAAAAAGGACAACATATTCAATGTGCTGTGAACGTAACAGCATTAACCATACTTCGGAGGTTTTATCATGCAATGTAACGTTGGAAAAACGGAGCAAGTTATAAGAATTACAATTGGTTCTGCCGTTGTTCTTGCTGGGTTATATTACAAAAGTTGGTGGGGCTTAATTGGAATAGCGCCAATTATTACGGGAACGACTCGTTATTGTCCACTGAATGCTGTTTTGGGAATATCGAATTGTAAAGTTAATAGTAAGTCTTGAAACAAACTGTTAAAAAAAGCAGAAGGAATCTCAGAATCTGAGTTTTCCTTCTGCTTTCCATTTTATTGGACCAAGACATTACTGAGAGTTAGCTATCTTTAAAACTATGTCGATCAAGTCTGCCCCTGTCCTTCTGAAAATAGCTATGCATAAAGAACTCTATGATGCCAAAAACCAAAGCAACTATCGCCACATTCATAAAGTTTATGGACCAATTGAAGAAGAATTTCTCTACTAGCCAAAAGAATACAAAGGCCATTCCCACATCTGCTATTGTAGCTACCGCATTGTTGGTGACTCTTAAAAACAATTGATCAATTGCAACATAAGACATTAGAGAAAAAGTATAAGTCGCAAAGAATGCCTCTATAAGAGTTGCTTGCGTTAAATACAGCAAAAGAGGGACTATAAAAATTCCATTTAACAGTAACTTTAAAAACAACTTTCCAAGCATTCGCAGCATTATCTTTTCCTTTATTTCAACAAGAATGTACTCCGGTTTCTTACTATTTACTATTACCCTTTTGTGCACGTAATATTAATTGGTAATTTGTACATATTTTTCATGAATTCGATGATACTAAAGAACATGCGAATTTTGAAAGGGGATTGTTGTGGAACGTTATCAAAAGCAGGAAAAAAAGTTGATTTTTCTGTGTTTGGTCATTGCAGTTATCTTACTATTATCAATTTCTCACCATCTGTTTTAGTACATAGATGAAGAAGATTACCGCTATGATTTGAAGGAGTTGTTGAATTCATGTTTGCTAATGATCCGGTTATTTACAGCCGTGGACTAATGTCTTTGACTTTTGTATTTCATATTATTTTCGCAACCATCGGAGTCGGAATTCCTGTTCTTATTGCCTTGGCGGAATGGATGGGTATATGTCGAAATGACCCCCATTATACCTTGATGGCACGAAGGTGGACACGTGGATATGTCATTACAGTAGCCGTTGGGGTTGTTTCTGGGACGGCTCTTGGTCTACAAATTAACCTTTTGTGGCCCAATTTCATGAGGATAGCTGGACAAGCTATCGGTTTACCTATGTTTATGGAAATATTCGCCTTTTTCTTCGAGGCCATTTTTCTTGGTATTTATATGTATACATGGGATCGATTTAAACCGAAAATTCATTTTTTGTTTATTGTTCCTGTAGTCATTGGTGCGTCATGTTCTGCACTTTTTATTACCCTTGTTAATTCCTTTATGAATGCTCCGCAAGGATTTGAAATTGTTGATGGGATTATAGGTAACGTACAGCCTCTTAAGGCTATGTTTACTCCTGCAAGTCCAACTAAAGTCTCCCATGTATTGGTTTCAGCTTATCTTACGTCTGCTTTTATTATTGCAGGGAGCGCGGCATACGCCCTATTAAAGGGAAAACGGCATATTTACTATAAGAAAGTTTTGAACATGACTCTTTTCGCAGCATTTGTTTTTGCAATAGCCACTTTCTTAATTGGTGATTTGTCTGGTAAATACCTGGCGAAATATCAGCCTGAAAAGCTGGCAGCTGGGGAATGGCATTTTGAAACGATGTCACATGCACCTTTAATTGTAGGTGGTATTTTAACCGAAACACACGAAGTTAAATATGGATGGAAAATCCCATTTGCATTAAGTGTGCTTGCTCATGGAAATCCTAAGAGCGAAGTAAAGGGATTAAATGATTTTCCTGCGGATGAAATCCCTCCGCTTTGGATTCATTACACTTTTGATGCCATGGTTGGTATTGGTGGATATCTAACCAGTATACCTTTATTGTTTATTCTTGCTTTTTGGTTTCGAAAAGGGAATCCATACAACAAACTGCTCCTTACCGCGATTGTCATCGGAGCTCCACTCGCTATGTTTGCCATTGAATATGGATGGATATATGCCGAGGTAGGCAGACAGCCCTGGATTTTGCGTGGGTATATGAAGACGCAGCAGGGTGCTACGACTTCTGAACATGTTGGCTTACTTTTTGTCGTGTTCCTCGCCTTGTACGTGATTTTGGGGATTTCATGTTTACGTGTTTTAGTAAAAATGTTTAAAAATAATACGCCTGAAGACGAGCTTATGTTGCAAAATAAGGAGAGTGCTCTCAAGTGAATTTGGAAGTGGTGGGAATTACAGTCCTATGGACTTTTTTGTACGGGTATTTAATTGTAGCATCTATTGATTTTGGGGCTGGATTTTTTAGTTATTACAGTTACAGAACAAAAAAGGAACACGTGATACAGAATATCATTAAACGATATTTATCTCCTGTGTGGGAGGTAACTAACGTTTTTCTCATTTTTTTTATTGTCGGGGTCGTAGGCTTTTTCCCAGATACCGCATATTACTATGGAACAGCCTTATTAGTTCCTGGTAGCGTAGCCATTATACTTCTTGCTATACGTGGTTCCTACTATGCGTTTAATACATATGGCATAAAGAGTCGAGAAATTTATGCATTCTTATATGGTGCGACTGGACTTCTGATTCCTGCTTCATTATCAACAGTACTTACAATTTCAGAAGGTGGTTTTATTGAAATTCAGAATGGTAAGGTCTTATTTCAATACACCAAGCTGTTTTTCAGTCTTTACTCATGGTCCGTTGTTTTACTTGCTATTGTTAGTGTTCTTTATATTTCTGCTATGTTTTTAACATTTTACGCGGCCAAAGCAAATGACCTTCCAGCTCTGGAAATTGTACGTAGATGGGCATTAATTTGGAGCGCACCGACGATCATATGCAGTTTAATCGTTTTTTACTCGATTAACTTGCATAACCCCGAACATTATCAGCTTATCACGGAGTTATACTGGATGTTTGCATGTTCGTTTTTCTTCTTTATTGCAGCTGTTTATTTCGTTTGGAAGAAAAAGAATTATGGGTTGTCCTTTATTTTCGTGATGGTTCAATTTGCATTTGCTTTTTACGGTTATGGGGCATCTCACTTACCATATCTCCTTTACCCGTACTTATCTATGTATGAACATTTTACTAATCAGTCCATGGCAGTAGCCTTAATTATTGCATTTTTGACCGGACTATTGCTGCTAATTCCTTCACTCTTTCTTTTAATGAAACTGTTTTTATTTAATATCAGATATGTGCGGGGTCAGATGCACCCGAAAGGAGAATAGAAGTTGGAATTCCTATTAATAATGATTTTGCCGCCAATTATTGTTATAGCCTCTCTTACGGTCGTTTTTGGCTGGGGTAGGATGGGTAAAGAAAGAGTTAGAGGTGACGAAAATTATGAGGAAAGAAGTGTTTAGACAAAGAAAGTCGGATATCAGACATCGTCCACTTATAATTCCCGCCTCCTGTATCTTTGCATCTAAAGTGTTCGTTGAAAATAAAGTTTTAGACTGGAGTTGCTGATCCCACACGGGTTTTAGAAATACGAAATTGGCGGACTTCGTAAAATGAGTTTTAGACTTACTCAATAAAAAGAAACAGCGACAGCATCGGACGAGAAAATAAAGTCCTAGACTATTTTTTATTGATTCGTTCTGCGTTAGCACAACAAAGTTTACAAATGCGTCTATACGAAGGGAGAAACTTCATGCAACAACAAGAAAATGTTATACAAAAAGAGAGGCATGAAGAAAAACACTTTTTGGCTTCAGACCTTATTCGGGATATTGTGATCGGGGTGGCGGATGGATTGACCGTCCCATTTGCCCTTGCTGCCGGATTATCCGGAACCATTTCTAACACAAGTCTAGTTGTTATTGCGGGAGTGGCAGAAATATCGGCAGGATCTATTGCAATGGGACTAGGTGGATATCTTGCTGCGCGTACGGATCGGGAACATTATTTATCTGAATTGGAACGTGAACGAAGAGAAATTATTGATTTACCCGAACGGGAACGGGAAGAGGTAGCAGTCATCTTGCGCGAATTGAACCTTCCTGAGCCAACAGTTATCGCTGTCGTAAAAGCAATTAGCGAAGATTCGGAAGTATGGGTTAATTTCATGATGAAACACGAACTGGGACTGGAGGAACCCGAGCCTAAAAGAGCTCGAAATAGTTCATTATCGATCGGATTGTCATACATTGTAGGCGGCATCATTCCTTTATCTCCTTATATATTCATTCAAAATCCGCAATCTGCACTGATCGTTTCGTGTTTTGTCACACTAATTGCTCTATTTATATTTGGCTTTATAAAGGGGAAATTCACCGGATCCAAACCAATCAAAAGTGCCTGGCAAACAACATTAGTAGGGGGGGTAGCGGCAGGCTTTGCTTTTCTAATAGCTAAACTTATTTCTTAGTTTTACTAAAGGAGAAATTATGGAAGTATCTGAGGGATGCTTTGAACCAATTCTAGACCTGTCGGTGCATAATCCTGCGACTCGAATCTTGTGCTCTTCTGCCCGTTACTTGAACAGGCTGCCAGCATAGTGGCAGCCTGTTTATTATTGTGCTTTAGTTCTCCGTTACTTCAATAACCAATTAAATAAGTTAATCGCAATCAGCAGCACCTTAGAAAACTTGCCTTTGAATCAAAAGTCGAAGGATGAGCTTTATCAGCTTTCTGAAACATTTAATCATATGATGGAACGTATTGAGACAAAGTATGCGGAAACACAGCGCACTTTATTACCGATACTTCACATGAATTCAAGACTTCGCTTACCATCATTGAAAGTTACACATCACGTATACGAAGATGGGGATTCGAAAACATAGACTTTCAAATGTAAGCTCTTGATACTGTTCTTGCAGAGTGTAACCGAATAAAGCAAGTGACATATCAATTACTCGAATGGGCTGAAGTAGAACACAACACGAAACTTTCCATAAGCGTCATTGATCTAGTGTAGCTAGTAAAGAGACTATGTAGCTTCTGAGCCACTCTCTAACAAAGAAACCCTTGTTCTAGTAAGGCCTTCTAATAGGTGCTGATCGAGTACAAATTAAAAAGGTACTTTTAATTACGCTGGGATAATACATTGAAATATGCTAACCAAAGAATTGATATTCACCTTGAAGACCTGGCTTCACACCTAAGTATCCGAATTGTTGATGATGGTATAGGTATTCCCTTTAGAAGAACTGCCCTTCACCTTCGAACGGTTTTATCGTGTTAACCTATCTAGAAGCCGGCAAACAGGCGCTTCCGATTCTGGTTTAGATCTTGCCATTGCGAAAGCTATCTTGAATCTGCACCACGGGACCCTCCAAATGAATTGCGATAGGAATTGCGGAACTGAGGTCATTATTTCCTAGAGAAACCCTTCTTGCCCTTGCTTCAAAAAAACAGTAGCTGATTAGCTGCTGTTAAAGAAGCCTACACCTATACATAAAAGGTGTGGGCTTCTTGGATTAATTCTACTTTATCGGGTACGGCTGAATAATTCGATCCCAATGCCGATGCTGGGCAATTGCATCTATAAATGACTTGTAGAATGCTTTGTCTGTACTTTGTTCATCGGTGATCAAAACGCCATTCAACTGAGTATCTTTCTCTCCTACAGCCTGTACGGCCCCTGCCGAAATAAGCAGACGAACACCGTCGCCTACAGCGGCTATAGCCTTATAATGCTGAAATGCTTCACGAACAAATCCCGTTGATGCAATATCGCTAAGCAACTCGTCCACACCTTGAGCTCCGCCGGAAACATAGACGGCGTCATACAACACGGAAGCAGCCGTTAGCAGCGATTGCTGAGGTTCGATAAGCGTACCGTCAGCACCTTTTACTGGAGCAATTGTTTTACTCACAATCTCTGCCGTTATTTTCGATGCGGTCAACTCTTTTAGCAGTGCTTGTACCTCTGCCGCGTGATAGCCCGTTCCGAGCATCACCGCCACCTTACGTGTAGCAGCTGTCTTCGCCTTGGTCATCATGCTGAGCGCAGGAGATATGGCGGTCGGCGTCACAGCGACGCCCTTTGTAGACGTTGCACCGATGCCTTCGGCTATTTGCTCCGCAAGATCCTCTGCCACCTGGCTGAACACATCCACCACACGCTGCCTAATCTCTTTAGACATTACTTTGCCTAGCTCGAACCGGAATGCGTCTACGATCTGACTTTGCTCGATCGGAGACATGCTATGCCAGAACATCGAAGCTTGGCTAAAATGATCTTCAAAGCTATTGCTTCTAGCCTTAATCTTCCGACCTTCCACCTTCTCCTCGTAATGGCGATAACCACCTTCACTTGGCGGTACTTGCGCAGGATCATTGTTCGCCAAGCTGTTTTTATGATAGCTCGTCTGCCCCTGATTAATTGTCATGCGATGCATGCCATCCCGTTGATTGTTATGTACTGGTGCGATCGGACGATTAATCGGAATTTCCGAAAAATTCGGTCCACCGAGGCGAAGCAATTGCGTGTCGGTATAAGAGAATAGCCTTCCTTGCAGCAATGGATCATTCGTGAAATCGATGCCCGGTACAAGATTACCGACATGGAAGGCTACCTGTTCTGTCTCTGCGAAGAAATTATCCGTGTTCCGATTCAGAGTCATTTTCCCAACAATTCGCACCGGCAAAATCTCTTCGGGCCATAGTTTCGTGGCATCCAGTATATCAAAGTCGAAGTTGAATTCATCTTCCTCTTTCAAGATTTGAACGCCTAGCTCGAATTCAGGATAGTTCCCCTGCTCGATCGCATTCCACAGATCGCGGCGATTGAAGTCCGGGTCTTTGCCAGCTACCTTTTGCGTCTCATCCCATACCAGCGAGTGTACGCCCAGTTTCGGCTTCCAGTGGAACTTAACAAAATGTGACTTGCCATGCTCATTAATGAATCGGAACGTATGAACGCCGAATCCTTCCATCATACGAAAACTACGAGGAAGCGCTCGTCCTGACATTATCCACATGATCATATGAGCAGATTCAGTATTCGTACTTACGAAATCCCAAAACGTATCATGTGCCGACGAAGCTTGTGGAATCTCGTTGGGCGGCTCAGGCTTAACAGCATGTATGAAGTCGGGAAACTTAACTGCATCTTGTATAAAGAACACAGGCATATTGTTTCCGACGAGATCGTAGTTTCCTTCCTCTGTATAGAACTTAACTGCAAAACCACGTACGTCTCGTACTGTATCGCTTGAGCCCCTTGATCCTGCCACGGTGGAGAATCGAACAAACAAAGGCGTCCGTATCGAAGTATCGGTTAAAAACTTCGCCTTTGTGTACTCAGCGAGTGATTCGTACAACTCAAATTCGCCATGGGCGCCGAAACCTCTCGCATGTACGACACGTTCAGGTATACGCTCATGATCGAAATGAGTCATTTTCTCCCGAAAGTGAAAATCCTCCATTATGGTCGGTCCGCGCGGACTAACTTTAAGAGAGTGTTCGTCATCCTCGACTCGCAATCCCTGATTCGTTGTTAGAGCCTCACCTTTATCCGTAACACGATAGGTATCCAACTGCTTTTGCTTTACGGTATCTTTATCGTTCACATATAACCCCTCCTACTTCAAGATTAGGCATAGTATCCGCAGTCCCATCCTAGTTTATCCTTTTATGGATATAAGAAGCAGATGGTCCTAAACTAAAGATTCTATTTGTATCATGGAGTTAATTTTATTCTTTTTCTCTTCCAGCTGCGTACGTTTTTCTCGCGACATTTCCTACCATCGCTCTAATGGCGGGAGCGTATCGAACCTTTCGAGCAGTAAGCCAAGCCAATTTCTTGAATCGTTAAGCTGGTTTGCTGCGCTATTTTATAATGAATGTGATACATAAAAAAACGAGATAACCTCCACCAATTTCGGTAAGTCTTGCAACGATTAGGACCCGCATTTCTCATCCTGTACAGGAATTATTCCGTTAACATCTGTGATACCAATTCTGCCGCTAACGTTCGGGACCCACTTATTCCCTTAATATACTTAAATGGGCCGTAACTGGACCAATCAATAGTTTTAAGTTTCTTCACATAACTCGCCATACGTTTATAATCAATTTGTTTCTTTTCTTCAGAAACACACTTTGCAAAAATAACAGCCCCCGCCATTGCAAGAGCATTTAAGCAAACGATATGAGTTATTCTATATTCCTTATAATCTAACCATTCCATATTGAAATGCTCTTTAAAAGCATTAAAATACACCAAAACGATCATAAGTTTTTCATCTTTAGATAAACTCGCCACATGATTTGCCTTCAAAATAAACTCTAATATTTTATATAGATTCTGCAAGGTAACATGTCTACCAGAACTCCTTTTACCAGTGATCGTCCCAATGTAATGAAAAGGACTATCACTTCGAACAATAAGTTCGGTAGCTATCCAACTAAAATCATCCGAATATCTGCGTAAATATCTACTTAGAGAAATGCCGATTCCTTTTGCCTTTGTATTTATTGTATCAAATAGCTGAATTTCTTCATCTTCATCGAGATAGTGAAATGCCAAGAAAGGGACATTGATTTCTGAATTGGTATCCTGTGCATACCGTTTAATTCCACCTAGTCTATGTTGGCCATCCATTAAGGAAGCCTTCTCCTTGCAAATTAACCTTCCATAGGACGGCCTACTTTTATCATAAGTTGAAAACTCCCACTTTGACTCCGCATTTAACAAAATTGGAGTAAACAACGCATTATCACCTTTTGAAAGATACATGGCAAAATCATTACATCTTTTAATGTCAACGGGACGTTGATATCCTTTACCTGAAGGGTGATCATACGGCTTCACATAAGTGAGTTGTAAGGCAGATGTCGTAGATAAGTTACCTAGATAAGCAACTTTTCCACGCATTTTATATTGAATCACGTTTTCAATAACGTGATGGCTCATTAAATTGCTCATGGTGTTATTCTCCTTAATACATTAGTGTAATCTTATTTTAGGTTATATAACACCTATTTTCAAATGGTATTAAGTAGTATATTGTACTTCATACTTTATATGGACTTACCTACTCTGTTAATAGAGAGGTGAGCATATGTCGAAGTTCTTTGCTAGTGTTGGAAAAAGAGTTAGATTCTACAGAAAAGCTGCGCAACTATCACAAGAAGAACTTGGGGCACTTCTAAACATTGATCAATCCTATCTCGGTAAGATAGAACGAGGAGAAGTAAATATAACGCTTGAAACGATACAAAAAATATCTGAAGTATTGAAAATTTATCCCTATCAATTATTTGAGGTAGTGGAAGAAAGAACGAATAAAGAAAAAAGTGAAATCCTTAATAAAATAGAACTTCTTTTGGTTAATCTAAAAATAGATGAGTTGAAGACTATATACAGAATTATTAAGGATATTTTGTTGTTTAAATAGCCTTGCATACGTATCCCGTTTGGGTTTCGTTCTAATTAATGATACAATTTGCAAAAATGAATCAAGGAGTTTTGTATGGCATACGATGTAATTGTAGTCGGTGGAGGATCTGCCGGTTTAATGGCAAGTATAGCAGCCAGCTTAAATGGAGCTAAAGTTCTTCTCCTGGATAAGGGAGATAAATTGGGGCGTAAACTTGGGATTTCTGGTGGCGGTAGATGTAATGTAACAAATAATAAAGAAACAGATGAATTAATCAAACATATCCCTGGCAATGGTCGCTTTTTACATAGTGCATTTAATAATTTTAGTAACAAGGATATCATTGAGTTTTTTGAAAACCTCGGAATTCGTCTTAAAGAAGAAGACAACGGTCGCATGTTCCCTGTTAGTGATAAAGCTAAAACGGTTGTGGACGCACTTGTAAGTCAAGTCCGCAAACAAGGTGTAGATATAAGGATTAATAGTCCTGTAGATAACATTAATTATAATAATGGCTCAGTCTCTGGGGTACGTTTAAAATCTGGAGAAATCATTCGTAGCAAGAATGTGATTGTAGCTTCCGGCGGCAAGTCCGTCCCACATACGGGTTCTACTGGAGACGGTTATCTATGGGCTAAAGATGCAGGTCATTCCATTACTGATCTTTTCCCTACAGAAGTCCCATTAACTTCTAATGATTCTTTTATTAAAAGTCGCGAATTACAGGGGCTTTCACTTAGAGATGTAGCATTGACGGTATGGAATAGCAAAGGTAAGCCTATAATTTCTCACAGTGGTGACATGCTGTTCACCCATTTTGGTATTTCAGGACCCATCGCATTACGATGTAGTCAATTCGTTGTAAAGGAATTAGCCAAAAGTGGGCAAAAAGAGACTATCCTCACAGTTGATTTCCAGCCAAATAAAGCGCTTGGCGAGGTATATGATGAAACCCTCGCTTTAACTAAGAACGAGCCTAAGAAGGCCATTAAAAACGTTCTCAGAGGATATCTGAATGAACGGGTCATCCCATTGCTTCTACAGAAGGCTGAACTTGATGAACAACTAACACATGATAATATACCTAAACAAAATTGGATGGCATTGAGCAAATTAATTAAAGCCTTTCCAATCAGAATATCAGGTACTCTCTCGATTGAAGAAGCCTTCGTGACAGGCGGCGGTGTTAATCTAAAAGAAATCGACCCTAAAACAATGCAATCCAAGCTTATGAATGGATTATACTTTTGTGGTGAAGTTCTTGATATTCATGGATATACCGGTGGATACAACATTACGGCTGCTTTTTCTTCAGGCTATACTGCAGGTAAAAATGTAGCAATGTCATTATCTCAATGAACAAATGAGCCCCTTGCTCTTCTTAGAAGAGAAGGGGCTCATTTTAAAAATCAGGCAATTTGCATCGTTGTTCGTATAAAGTTAGATTTCCATTTAGTAAAGCATCTCGCTCCGTTTGTAACTCCTGAATCTCTTTACGCAGCCTCTCAACTGCAGCTTCCATCTCTGAAATTCCATCACACAACTGTTTTACATATCCATCCTGTTCATTCAATTCATCATCCCCTAACTCTCCCGTCATGCCAGATCTATAGTGCCATGCTTCTCAATTACTAATATCCTTAATTTTTCATTCTCTTCTCTTAATGCATGTAGGGCTTTTTTGTACTCAGAGATTAAGTCCCGTTGTTTGCGATTCTTATCCATAAGATCAGCTAAATCTTTATGATTAACTGAGGTTTCTTCCACATCACCTTGTTGATCTAGAAAAATCTTAATTTCTTCTACTTCTTTTTCTAACTTCGAATACCACTCGTCAAGGTAAGTCCAAACTTCGCCCTCCCATAGAGTACGGTCACTTTTCAAATTGATTTTAGGACGATTTGCTATGAGTAGAAATACGTCCTTTTTCACTAATTTTGATAATCTACCCTTTTTGCACTCGTTAATAATATGCCTCTTAACTTGCCCTGCTTCATATTTCAATTCACTTATTGTAAAGCTTCTTTTCCTACCCATTCCAATTTCCTTCTTTCAAGTATTGAAGTGCTTCTTCAAAAGTTAATATTGGCTTGGTTTGCTTATATTTTTTCCAGTAACTCTTAGCCTTGTCCCATAAACCTTTTTTCAGTTTTGGAATCTCTCTAGGGGTAATTGAAAACTTCTTCTCCAATAACTTAGGAAAAGATTCGTCAATCAACTCTATAATGTCATGTGAGCGTATACTGACTAGTTCTTTTTGAATCGAGTCACGTTTGGACTTCGCCATTTCTTCCCCGCGCAATGCCAACAACATAAACCTAAATATTTCAGCAATATGTTCGTTATATTTATCATCATCAGGCTTGTAGTAATCGCATTTGAAACAATGAAGTTCTGTATGACCACAATTGAGCATTTCGTGTGCCACACAGTTATGGGTGAATCTCGGAAACCCAGCTGAAACATTATTTATTGGCATAAACGCATCAGTAGTAAAACCAAATTCAGTTTCTTCATGCTTAAATTTCTCAATTAGTGAAGATATAAATTGTTCTTTATTTTCTGCTTGCATGACTGTTGCCGCTTGCTCAAGGAGTGGATCGAGTTCAAGGTCAGTTGGTTCCTCTAGTTTATTTACAACGTTACCCCAAATACCCTCTTTATAAATCTCACTATAATATTGTTGAACCTCAGGTGAAGATGTTGCTATATAAGGGATTAATGATTTGGAACTACTATGACCTAGTTGATCTTGTATCTCATGTTTGCTTTTCTTTTTCATAACCATATAAATAGCATGCATTCGCCTAAAGTCATGAGAGGTGAAATACTCGTCTTTAGGCATATCAGGCCAAAGTTTTTTTTGAATCTTAATTAAGAATTTACCTATTTGGTTACTTGTTAAAGTAGCTACATCGGATGTATTTGCGAATAATCTGTATTCGGTTAATCCATCACCGTAGTACCTATCGTTTTTAGATGAGAATACCTTGTCTTTTGGGGCAAACTTAGCGGATTGCTCAACCCAATTTTGAACATCTTCAGTAGCTTTAACTACCTGGGGCTTACCGTTTTTTGTTTTATGCAAATGCAACCATTTGTTTCCATAATGGTCTGTTGTTATGCAATCTTTTAATAATAAACATATTGCTGTGACCCTAGATCCCGTTGCTAATTGGATAAGACATACTCTTCTACAACGAAACTCTAGAACATCATTCTCATTAACGAAAGGTGATTGCTCATCTAAAAGGGCTTCGATTAACGTGTAAGCATTACCTAAGTTTAATATCTTTCCAAACTGCATTGTTTTCCTTCTCATCGAGTGTGGAATTATTGTGTTAACAACTAAATTCAGATCATATTTATTTATGTAAAATAGTAACCATTGTTTTAGTATATATCGAATATTAATTCTTTTTTGGCGAGTCCATTTACGACTAGCATGAATTAGTATTTTCTCTATCCCCCCTGAAATTAATTCTGAAGGTGAATTTACTCCAAAACTATTAAAAAATTTTAAATACCCTCTTATCATAGCAGACTCACTCGCCCAGCTAGATATTGTTATTGGCCTTAATGCTGTCCTTACTTTTGCCTGATTAACCATTTGAGGGGCTACTTTTACATCCAAATCCTTCACGCAAATTAACCTATAATTAAATATGAATTCATAAAAACTTCTTGCCAATTCTGAATCATATTCACTAAATATAATATTCCAACCGTCCTTTTCAAGCTCTACTTTTGATTTTGGAACTCTTCTTGTATTTATCCTGTTCCTTATAGGTGATTCTTTTTCCTTTTCTAGAATTGTGCTTAGTTTTTTTATTGTACTTTTCCTGTGGCCGTCATTACTCTTCTCATAAATGATAACTAGTAATTCATCATCGACATGTTTTCTGCCTTCATTTATATTTAGCCCGTACCCAGCAGCCCAAATACATAGGGTCAGATTCATAATATCATTTTCAAATTGTTTCTTTTTAAATTCATTATTTATATCTAGTTGAAATAATGACTCAAAATGCTGCTCAACCTTATTGCTTATCCAAATAAAATTAGGAATATCTTGTAAAGGTAAGTTAAAAAACCTAAATGAAAACGCATCATCCAATGACAATACGATTCGTTGATACAGTAATAAATAATTAACATAACGTTTCTCAGGTTCTCTTAGTAATTTATAAAAGGTATTGTTAGTAAATTCATGTAATGGAACTTTTGTAAGATATTCTATTCTACTCCAGGAGTTAGAGCAGATTAATTCCCACTCCATTTTTGTAAAATGTCTATCAACTCCCACTTCACATGTGATGATTGGACTTGTCACAGGGGATTCTGGTTCTTTTTCTAAAATTATGCTTAATTTTTTTAAAACTCCACTCTTACGGGAATGACGTCTTTTCTCAACATTTGTTTTTAAGATCTTGAGGAAATCATGATCAACATATTCCCTGCCTTCCCTCATAAGGAGCCCATACCCAGCAGCCCACATACAAAAGGTCAATCTCATTATATCAAACTTAAATTTCCTTTTTTTATGCTCATTCTTAATGTCTAGTGCCTCATAATGCTTTTCAACCTTCTCCTCCATCCAAGAAAAATTATGAATCTGTTCTAAAGGAAGAGAGAAAAATCTAACCGATAATGCATCATCCAATGACCACACGACTCGTTGATACAGCAATAAATAATTAACATAGAGTCTTCCAGGTTGTTTTAGTGATTTATACAAAGTAAGACTAATAAATTTATGTAATGGAACTTTTGTAAGGTATTCTATACTACTCCAGGAGTTAGGGCAGATTAATTCCCACTCAATTTTTGTAAAGTGTCTATCAACTCCCACTTCACATGTTTTTTTCGGAATACTTTCAACTGTTGCCAATGAACTCATTATTTAGCTTCCTTTATTTTATATTTATTTAAGTTTTCTAAAACCATTTCGTCTATCTTCTCCTCCGTAAGTCCAAGCTCAGTTAACCTCTTTATTATTAGAGAAATTGTTCTCATTTGACCAGCAGCTATGGAGTTATTGGCCGTGTAATTAGTACTATGCTTAATCATTGCCCTCATGTTAATAATTTGTTTAACTAGAACCACTATTGCATCTTGTATTTCCTCGCGGCGCATTAAAAAATGCTGACACCCCCAGCATTTATACCAGTTATCACAAGATTCTTGACTTAAACAAAAACCCATTTCCACTCGTTTCCCATATTTAAGCAGAAATTCATCTAATGCCATTTCTGTTGTGAACGCTTTCATAACATCTTCGATTGGTGGATCCTCAGATGTGAGAAACTGAAGCAACCTTACATAGAATTTACCACTCACCTCACCTTGCTCATATTTTGAAAGCACACGATGAAGTAAAGCATTCCTCGAAACCCTGCTCTTTAAATAAAGCCTTGTCATTTCTTCATTTCTATGTCCTGCAGCAATGCGAACAGCCTCGAGACTACCGGTTTTCATTGCTATATGAGTTAATAAAAAAGTCCTGTACCCGTGAGCACTTATTCGCTCAGAAAGTTCATTTTCATTTAGTACCTCAAATTTCACCTTATCGAAAAAACGTCGAACAGCCGAATCTGAAAGCATCCATGGTGATTGATTGAACTGAAATAAGTGTATAAATTCTCTATTGTATTTTTTATTCCATATTGGTTTTAGTTGGAGTATGTCCGCCCGTTTCTGTAATTCAGTGATGGCTTCATAACCAAGCGGATCAAGAATGGGAAATTGCCCATACTTATTGCCTGCTTTATCTTCGTCTTGCGAATATAATCCAAAAGCTTCAGGTTGGTTAGGTAACGGCCTCAATGCATGTTTGCTTTCTAGATTCATTACAAAACTAAATCTTGGAGGAGAACTAGCAACTATCATCCAAAACCATCTACATAATTCCTCACTTTCATTTTCAGGAACATAATTATATATACCCTCTACCATTTTCTTTGCAATTTCATCAGAAGAAGGAGCAAATCCTTCATTATTTATATATTCCTTTGAAGCTTTTTTTGATAAACTAGCCCACTCCTCATCTGGAAAATTTAAATGAGTTGGGAAAAATATAGGGAATGCCCCTACTCCCCATTCAAAAAACTTTCTTAAATGAATTACTTTACTTATTTGATATGTTGTACCTATCTCTTTCTTACGCCCACGCTTAAACTTAGTGGTTAATTTTCTGAAATCACTTATATCAAAAGATGTACAATCATTTTTATTTTCTTCATCTAGATAATTAAATAACTCGCTAAAAATATTACTCATTCTGGTTAAGTAATTATCACCAGCATCAGCGACTTGCAGATAATTATAATAATTTGAAACAAGATCTGCCCATACAGGGTTTACGTGATTAAATAGCTTATCCCAGTTAGTTTGTTTTTTTTGCGAAATTACAACATTAGAATACCCCAATTTTATACGTAGGTCCTGTAGCACCTTAGGGTTATAACGATTTACGTTGGGATAACTTATCGTAGTTGCGAATCTGCTATCATCGTCGTTAAAAGTATGGAATGGCTTATTTGTAATTATAGTATGTATGGCTAGAAACTTCCTAAATCCAGTGCGCTTAAACGAAGCCGTTTCAGAAATCATCTGATCTTCATGATCTGTTATTAAACCAAATAATTTGGACCAATGATACTGTATTTGCGAAGAAGTATTATCTGATTGGAAATATTTCAACATCATTTCATGATCGATCTCATCCTTGTGCTCAGGATAAATGGTTAGGTACCATGGAATTATATAGCACATTTCAGTGAAATGAACTTCTCTAAAACCTCTCTTATCGTCATGACTCGCTTCTAACCATTGTTTCCCATCATTGAATTTACTATGAAGTTGTTCCACGATTATTTTCAAATGCTTCAAATTACTTTTAATATAATTTCTTCGTACCCCATCAGGATATCTGTTTACATTAGTAAATGCATCTAAATAAAGCTTTGAAAAATCTTCCCAGGCTAACCATTGATAACTCATTATGCACTTTCCCTTATTGTTTTGTTGTTTTGAAAGTCTCTAATATATCTTGCGCTATTAAATCATTTACTGAATTAATCGTATTAGGCATCCAATGAGAATAAGTTATACGAGTGGTTTCCGTACTTCTATGTCCTAACCATCTACTAACATCATCTATTTGAATATTCAGTTTTTTCAATAGGTAGGTAGCATAAAAATGCCTAAATGTGTGAGGACTATACTCAGAGAGATCTACACTTCTTTCTCGTAGAAGTTGTCTAATTATATTTTCATATTTCTTTGCTACAGCTTTTCCAGTTATGGGTTGTCCCTTATTTTTTCTATTTCTGGTTACAAATAAAAATCCATGATCCACTTCAATGTTTCGCATCAAGATTTGACGCTCCCTTAATGCTTCGTAAAGTAAATTTAAGAAAACCTCTTGAGAAAATAGCCATGGTATTTCTCTATACTCCCCATCCCTTTTATGCCCTGCTCTAAAATCAGGATTATCCCTATCCCTTATCTTGCAAACCCAGAATCCTTTATTATCTTTTTCGTAAAAGTCAATATCACCTTTTATACCTTGTTTAATTAGCCGTTTAGCCTTATGGTAATCCAGCTTTAGTAAATTGTTTGGAATGGAAGTAGGATCTATCCAGATACCTGCTGCTTCGCTTGATCTAGGGCCTAAGAAGCGTAAAATATTAAAAAGAAGTTTATCCTGATAACTACTTGCAGCTTCTATAAATTGTTCTGTTTGTTCCAATGTAAAAATTGAATCTACTTTTAAGCTTTTTAATCCATAGTATTTGGTTTTAACTCCTACATCTCTAGTTATTGTTGAGATATCAATTGTTGAAACTTGTTTATCACCAGCTATACTTGATATAAAACCTCTTAATTTTTTACTCTTATGTGGCAATTCGTTAATTTGAAGCGAAGCGTAGTACAACGATTTTCTTTTCAGGAATTGAATATATTGCACTGTAGTTCGAACAATCTTATTTATAGTCGTACTTGAGTAACTACTAATCTCAGAACGTTGTAACTTACCAAATTCATCTCTTTCAATACCAGTGACTTTTCCCTCCGATCTGCCCCAGGTATTTAAGGGAATAGCTCTTAGCATTACCCATTCTAATGCATCCTCAATGCCAACATCAGTCCGAATTAGCTGCAAATAGTCTGTAAATCCTTCTAAAACAACTAATAAATCCGACTCTAATAATTGAATCTCCCAAATCAACATGAAATCTAAGAATTTTTTTAAGTCGTTCGCTTCACTTCTTACTGTATTAATTGCCTTACCACTGCTTTTCCTTGATATAAGAAATGAAGTAGCATCGTGAACCGTAGTATGATCAGGTCTTGAGATGGAGACAATATTCTTATCTGAAAGAAAACTAGCATAATGTGATCCTTCCAACTTTTTTTCTGTATATATCCTAGCAAAACTTTCTAACCTTATTTTATTGTCCATTATATTTACTATTTTAAGAAGTTGTTGATACCCCAAGGTCTCCCACCTTTCCCATAATAGAATCTATACTTTCAATTCCCCTACTAAATTTAACTGTATTAATTATTAATCTTTTACCAGTATATTCATAGAGTAAACTGATTTCAATAGATTTGGGGGTGATTACTGTTCACGCACCTCGGGCTGTCCGGCCCCATCGCCCTGCGCTGCAGCCAGTTCGTCGTCAAAGAGCTGGCGAAAGCCGAGCGGAAGGAAGTTCTTCTCACCGTGGATCTTTTCCCTGACCTGAGCATGGATGAGCTGTACAAAGAAAGCATGGCGCTCACGAAGGCTGAGGCCAAGAAAGCAATTAAGAACGTGCTGAAGCCTCTCCTGTCCGAGCGTCTGATTCCTATGGTGCTGGAGCGATCCGGTCTCGACGAGCAGCTTACGCACGATAACATCCCGAAGCAGAAATGGCTCGACATGTGCAAGCTTATGAAGGCTTTTCCCGTACATATTCACGGCACGCTTTCGATTGAAGAAGCCTTCGTTACGGGAGGCGGCGTGCATCTCAAAGAAGTCGATCCCAGCACAATGGAGTCGAAGTTGGTGAGTGGCCTTTACTTCTGCGGAGAGGTCCTGGATATTCACGGCTATACAGGTGGTTATAATATCACCGCTGCTTTCTCTACCGGCTATATGGCCGGTCAAAGCGCGGCGCAGCAGTAGATTGCTCTCTACTCCAACTAAAAAGGACCTGCATCCAACGGATGCAGGTCCTTCTTCATTTTACAAGAGATTAAGCTGTTACTGCTTCAAGGTCATCTTCCTCGTCACGGTCAAATGCCGCGCGATCGAATTCGCCTTCGGACTCAGCTACAAGCAAAGCTGTAACGGTTGTACCTGTTGCGTTAACGGCTGTACGACCCATGTCGATCAGCGCCTCGACGCCAAGTACAAGACCCATACCTTCCAGAGGCAAACCAAGAGCTGTCAATACAACGGTCGTCGAAATCGCAGCAGGTCCCGGAACACCGGCAACACCAATGGAGGAAATTACACTTACTAAGATAAGGATAAAGTAGTCGGATCCACTAAGTGGAAGATTGTAAACTTTCGCTACGAAAATCGCTACAACCGCCGGCCACACACCGCCGCAACCATTGAAGTTCATTGTCGCGCCAAGAGGGGCTACGAAGCTGGCAATACGCGGTGAAATGCGTAGACGCTTCGTGATAACTTCCAAGTTCACCGGCAGCGTTGCGTAACTGCTTCGTGTTGTGAATGCAACAGCGATCGTCGGATACGCTTTTTTGAAAAACTTAATAGGGTTAACTTTCGCGATCAGAAGGACTAAACCACCGAAAATCAAGACGAAGTGAATAATAAGTGCTACATAAGAAGTTAAGATAATTTTAGCAAGCGGAGCAAGGGTTTCAAGACCGTATTTCGCCGCCATACCTGCGATCAATGCATATACACCATAAGGTGTCAGACGAATAACATACTTAACAACTTGGTGAATCACAGCAGTTGCTGATGTAATAAACGCTTTAACAGCTGCTACGCTCTCAGGCTTCTTGGAACCAACGTGTACAATAGCTACAGCCACGAAGATCGCGAAGATCAGAACGGGTACAACTTTTCCTGTCGCCATATCGTTAATCGGGTTGGACGGTACCAGATCCAGAATAACTTGGGAGAACGTCGGAATTTCTTTGGCTTTAAAATCTTTTGGTACAGCCTGCGCAATCCCGTTACCCGGATCGAACGCCAGAGCAATGACCAAACCAATCACAGATGCAATCCCTGTTGTCAGCAAAAACCAGCCGATTGTTTTCAGACCGAGTTTACGAAGCTGACCTAGACTGGATAAAGAGGAAATACTGTTAATAACTAAGATAAGGACCAGAGGCATTACGAGCATTTTAATCAAGTTAACATAAATCGTTCCGATCGTGCTTACGCTTTTGTACTCCAAATGCAATTGGTTAAACGCTATCCCGGCAACGAGACCAAGACCCAAGCCGATGAAAACGCGGTTACCGAAGCTTACTCTTTTTCTCCCCAAGAAAACGAGCAAACCAATAATTAATATTGATACGACTAAGCTGACCCAGTTCGATGTGAATGCGGTGACCAGGTTATTTTTCACTAGAATCATCTCCTTAATTCCTACGATCTTACTTGGTTTAATGGAATTAGAATATGACATTAGAAGTTACATGTCAATGGTTAATTTAAAATAATGCAAAAAAACCGAATTTTATGCTCGTTAATCCGAGATAAAATGCGGTTTTTTCTCACAATATTTGTGTAATTACGAACGAATTTTACAAACCATGCCTTAAATGGAGCTAATCCGTCTGCTTAAATCCGTATGCCGGCGCTGAAGTGATTATAGTCGTCAGAAGATGGATCAAAAGCCGCTTCTTCCTCGCTCGGCACGGCATCGGCATCACGCGCTGAAGCGTAGTTGTCCGGCCAGTCCTCATTCACGGTGTGAGCCGGGATGCGGATGGAGCCCTCCAGATCATACGCCATAGCGTAGGTAGCCGGCTCGGACTGCGTGGGCTGCCGTTCCACCAGACGCCCACCGTGTGCCTGCGCGATCTCAAGCGCTGAGGTCATTTCCTGGTCGTCGAGATGAATGTGCAGCGTCGTCCTCTCCCCTTCCAGCAGCTCCGGCTTATAGCCGAGCTCCTCCAATGTATCCAGCGCAAGCAGCGCATCCCGCTCCTTATCAAAACCAAAAAAGATAGGAACAAAGTTCTTCATCGCATAGCATCCTTTCTTCCTCCAAATGAAAAGTCTGCCATTAGCTTCTGCAACTTGTTCCCTGCCTATTCTACTTCGTGGCTTCCTGCACGATTTTGAGCAGCTCTGCATGATATGCTGGCACTGCAGCGACGATATAAGCCGGCTTCCCGTCCCCAGAACCAGAACCAAATCCAGATTCAGATCCATTTCCGCCAAGCAGCGCAAGCGAATTCCCGTCAAAGTCCGTCACCTTCACGCCCGCCTCCTGCGCCAGCAGCAGCCCCGCGTACAAATCCTCCCCTTCGGAGTTGTACAGGACAATCCCATGCAGATCGCCTCTGGCCAGCATCGCCCATGTCAAGGACGGCGCCCACATGCGCAGCACCCTTTTCACCGAATGCTCCAGATGATGCCGGAGCCCTAGCGCTCCTTGATCATTTTTGCCAACGGCATGGCCCTGAATCCATGAGATGGTGGATTTGACAAGCGCTCCGCTGGGCTCTGCCGCAAGCTTTCTGCCATCCTGCCAAGCACCATCCCCCTGCAGGGCGGCATAATTAAGCCCAAGTGCAGAATCGTGGATCACGCCGAGTACAATCCGCCCCTGATAGCTTAAGGAGATGGAGACTCCGTAAAGCGGTATGCCGAGAGCGAAATTATTCGTTCCATCCAGCGGATCAACGTGCCAAACCCATTCGCTTGCCGCACCGCCTTCACCGGCTTCTTCACTATAGATACGATGTGTTGGGAACACCGCCAAGATATCATCGACAATGAGACGATCCGCTTTCACATCGACCTCGGTCACCAAGTCGCCACGCTCATCCTTATGCTGAATATTCAACTTACTGCCGAAGTGCTCTCTTGCCAATTCTCCCGCCTTGGACGCTGCTTTCACAGCAACTTCTCTGGCCAATAACCGTTCCTTACGATCCATATTCCCTATCCCCTTCGTGGAAACATTCATTAGATGTAGTCATTTTACCATATGTTCCCTAAGAAAGTTGACTTATATGAAGCCACTTACATTGACAAGCAACCTCTTCATAAGTGATAATATAGCAAAATATTAAGCGATATGAGCAGTCGAAAGGGGCATTACGAGCATGGTAAAGCATCATCAACACAAGATTTTGGATTGCACGATTCGGGACGGCGGTTTGGTGAACGACTGGGATTTTAGCGTGGAGTTTGTCCAAGACATGTATCGCGGTTTAAGTGCAGCCGGCGTAGAGTATATGGAGATCGGCTACAAAAACTCGGAGAAACTGCTGAAAGGCGGAGCATCCGGACCATGGAGATTTTTGAACGAGGCTTTTCTGCGTGATGTCATTACCAAAAAGACAGATACCAAGCTATCTGCGCTCGTAGATATCGGCCGTGTCGATGAGAAAGACATTTTACCCCGTGAAGACAGCTTGCTTGATCTGATCCGCGTCGCTTGTTATAACAAAGATGTGGACAAAGGTCTGGAGCTTGTTCAAAAGTTCCACGATATGGGCTACGAAACGTCCCTGAACATCATGGCGCTTTCCCATGTGATGGAGAATGAGTTGATCGAAGCATTCGAAGAAATTAACAAAAGCCCCGTTGACGTTGTCTATATCGTAGACTCCTACGGCAGCATGGCTCCTAAAGATATTGATTACCTGGTAACGAAATTCCAGCGCTTGCTTCCTGAGAAAGAGCTTGGCTTGCATATGCATAACAACATGCAGCTTGCTTTCGCCAACACGATTACCGGCGCAGCCAGTGGCGTAACCTTCCTGGATTCCTCCGTATACGGTATGGGTCGGGCTGCAGGAAACTGTACGACGGAATTGCTGCTCAGCCATTTGAAAGGCGCGCGCTACGATATTCGTCCTGTACTCGAAATCATTGAAAAACACATGATCACGATGCGCGAGAAATGGGATTGGGGCTACCTCATTCCTTACATGATCGTAGGTGCGCTCGATGAGCACCCACGCACAGCCATGGCACTGCTCAGCTCAGCAGAAAGAAATAACTTCGTAGATTTCTACGATCGTTTGACTTCCGTAGAGACTGTGCCTGCTTCACACAAAGGCTAAATTCCGATCAAAGAACCCCTTGTCAGCTTGTTCGTAAGGCATTGCCTTTGAATGAGCGAAAAGGGGTTTTTCTTATGGGCACGAAAAAAAACGGGGACTTATTTGATGATTTTGGCTGAAACCACGTAATCCTCGGCATATTCCCGGTCAATAAGGAATGTGAAGTCCTCTTCCTCCCGGCGAGCGCTTCCCCTTTTCCGGAACACCTCGATATATTCACTGTCTATAAGCTGCGTGCAATCCTCATCGGCATAAATCAGGCCGCCGTCCAAACGTTTGATCGCTTCAACCATCGCTTCACGCGATTTTAACCCACCCTCAATTCGTACATACACTCTTCCTGTCGCATCTTGGTCCTGCAGTAAAATGACTACTTTCTGTACCGTCTTGGCGCGGACTTTCTTTTCGGGTGATATGCTCATCTGTTCGGCTCCTTTATCAGCATTCTCTGTGCTAGTTTATGTCACGAAGGTTAAACGCGGACTAGGCTAATGATCACTCTATGAAAGACTGGGCAGCTTCGGCACTAGCGTTCATGTATGTAAAAGCGCCTTACCTGAGAAACTAAGACGATGAATTGACGCCGCTGTTCTGGCGGGAGCTGGGAGTGAATATTTTTCCGAATGAGCCGCATATTGCTGATTGAGGATGAAGAACGCATCGCCCGCGTGTTGAAGCTGGAGCTTGAGCATGAGGGCTATGAAGTACATACGAAGCCAGACGGGCGCGCAGGACTGGATGCCGCTCTGTCTGAAACCGAGTGGGATCTTATTTTACTGGACGTCATGCTGCCGGAATTAAGCGGGCTGGAAGTGCTGCGCCGTGTTCGCCAAGTTAACGCTACACTGCCTATTATTTTGCTGACGGCAAGGGATGCTGTGTCTGACAGGGTCAGCGGGTTGGATCAAGGCGCTAACGATTATGTGACGAAGCCTTTTGCCACAATTGAACTGTTGGCGCGCATACGCAGCTTGCTCAGACAGCGGAATCTGCAGGACCAGCCGGCAGAGCAGCCTCATTTGCTGAAAATCGATGATTTGACCATGGATATGAAAAGCAGATCCGTAGTTCGAGAGGGAACCACTATTGAACTTACGCCAACTGAGTTTGAACTGCTGCGCTTCCTGATTCAACATCGAGATGAAGTCATGACGAGGGAACAGATTATTTCCGAGGTTTGGGGCTATGATTTTGTAGGGGATACGAACGTCGTTGATGTTTATATTCGATATCTTCGGCAGAAAGTGGACAAGCCCTTTTCCTCCAAGCTTATCCAAACGATCCGCGGAGTCGGTTATCTAATTAAGGTCGATTCGGCGCAAGCATCCAAAGAAGCAGAGGAAGCATCGGGTGGAACTGCCCCCAAAGAAAAACCTTTATGAGTTTAAAGCTGAAAATTACACTGGGCGTTGCCGTCGGTCTCATGCTAATCCTTTTTATCAGCTTTACTTTTGCCTACTATATGTTCATTCGGGTTACCACCAATGGCGAAGCTGATTTGCTCAAAGAGAAGGCGAGGACGCTGCTGTTAAAAGATTTGCCCAATCATCCTGAGTATTGGCAGGACAATTCCTCGATGGAAGAACTCCTCATCCCTCAGGAAATGCTGCGCTATATTGGACCGGATTCCAAGGTCATTTATCAGATTTATTCCGATGAGACGCTAATTCGCTACCCCGTCACCTATGTGAATAAAGATACCATTACGGTAGAAACGGCTTCGGACGGCATCTATGTCTTTGTGAAAATGCCCGTTTTTAAAGAGGGCCATCAGCTGGCAACGCTTGAAATTGGCCGCAGCCTGCGGAGATTGGGCCAATATGCGGACATGCTCATCTCTGTACTCCTCTTGACCTCAACAGGAACGCTGATTCTCGCTCTGATCGGGGGATATTTCTATACAAACGTCCTCTTCCGCCCGCTTCAGGACTTCGTCTGCACGATGCAGAACATCGAGCAGAGCGGCTCCTTTCGGCACATCAACCTGCCAGCGAAAGATACGAACGATGAATTGGTGATACTTGGCGCGACTTTCAACCGAATGATCGACAGGCTGCAGGATATGTTTCAAAAGCAGGAACAATTCCTTGCCGATGCTTCCCACGAGCTGCGCACACCCTTGACCATCATAGAGAGCTATGCGAGCTTGCTAAGAAGATGGGCTTTCCATGATGAAAAGCTGCGGGAGGAAGCGCTTGAAGCGATTATTTCCGAATCCGCTCAGTTAAAGCAGCTAACGCAGAACCTGCTCTCTCTCACGGATGTCGTCCGGGAGAACTGTGAGCAGGACGTCGACTTCGACCTGCTTCCTCTCGCCCGTCAAACCGCGGCTTCCCTTCACATGACATCCGGGAGAGAAATTGATGTAGAGTTGGCTTCGGAACAGCAAGAACTTCTCATGAGCGGTGACTCCTATAAAATAAAACAGCTGCTTATTATCTTGCTAGATAATGCGCTGAAATACAGCCAGCAGAAGATCATCATGCACATCGAACTCACAGAGGATAATTGGGTCATCCTGAGAGTCATCGATCAGGGCATCGGTATCGCTGAAGGCGATATCCCCCATCTCTTCGACAGGTTCTATCGCAGTGATAAAGCTAGGAATCGCAAACAGGGCGGCGTGGGTCTGGGACTGGCCATAGCCCTGCATATCGTACAGAAGCATAAGGGCACTATTGAGATTCAAAGCCGTTTGGGAGAAGGGACTACAGTGATTGTCAAACTACCGACAACCTGTCAATAAGAACATTTTCATAGGATTTTCTGCAGGAATGATATCCTCACCTCATCAAGCCGACGCCGCCACCACGAATGCAACCATCGAGGCATCGGTCACAGCGACCTCCCGTGCGAACAGCGTCATCAGCATCGGGAAAACTACTTGGGCACACCTTACCTATTCGGTTCAAGATCAGGTCAAACGAACACGTTCGACTGCTCGTCCTTCACACAATATGTCTTTGGGACTTGGTCCTCCCGCTACATGACCGCCCGCCGCATATTGTAAGGATGTACACACTCGGCTGCAGTTCCCCATCGCATACGCATATACCAAAACCGTTCCTTCGTAAAATGGCGGGTCCCTTAGGCCTCCCACCCACCACGATAGGAACGGTTTTTATGTGTCTTCGCCGCCGCTAATAACGAATGTAGGCTTCCGTATAATTCTCCTTTAATCCTCTTTTACGCACCTTAATCTGGAGTAAACGCTGCTTGTAACTGACTCTCGCCGATCTAGGAAGCACAAGCGTCGGAAATTTAATAATTCGGCCCTTCCCGCTAGTGAATCCGGTGAGCTTCATCTGATTCGATTTTACAAATACGCGAAGTGCCCTTGGATCTTCGCCTTTGGCGATTTTTACTTTGATAATGACATGTTCATGCGTTTCAAAGATTTCGGCTCCGGATGCTCCTTGCGTAGAAATGCTTGCGTCCATGCCCGGCATAGCTTTTTTCAGCATGTCCTGTACATATCCCTCAACCCACGTCATATTATCTAGAAAGGTCTGCCCTTTTTCAGCGAAAGGCAGCTTTTGCCCGAGAAACTTCTCTACATGATCCCATTTCAGCCAAGGATGGCGATTAAACCCGCTCAAGCCTATCACCTCGTTTTCTCTTGCAGTATATGTGCCTACGCCCTGATGTGACACCAATCTGAAAAACAGATCACCTCTGGGCGAATACCCTCATATACTAAAGGTGTGAGAAGCCTGAAGTCAGGGAGGCCGAAATATGCCATCTATTGTAGGGAACGTGAAAATCATCAGCGTTGGTTCCAGCTCAGTTGTCCACTTCGGCGATACCTTCATCATCGCACCTACCAGCTCTTCCAAAACATTCGCAGGAGCAGGCTCCTTTAATACGGGTGATTTCCCTCGTGTCTATAATGCATACAGCACTACCGTCACTAATGATTCGGATCTTATCGAAGCGAACGCCACTAGCGGAGTGATCGTCTAACAAACACGATGTCAAACACAGCGAGGTGTTCCTCATGAACATGATCATTCACCAAACCATCATGATTCAGCAGCTAAAAGTGAACTCCGTTGCCAACTCCTCCGTTCTTCAAATCGGCACCGCAGGTTCCATCCGTTCCTTATCCAACCTCTATAATACAGGCGGTTTTGTTGAACCTACGCCAGAGCTTGGTTCGAGTGAAGTGAATCCCGTTGCCCTCGTTCGACTGCCGCCACCTACCTGATCGCCGCTAGTAAATGACCCTCATGCTTGTCATGAAAGGTTTTCTAATGAACCGGAAGGAGGTGCCATATATGCATAATTCAATCACGTGGCAGCAATGGGCCCAGCAGCTTTCCGCCTATATTGAAATGCAGAAGCAGCGTATCGATAAATTGGAAGAAACCGTTAAGAAACTACAGTCCGATCTCGATGCGCTAAAAGTTGAGAAACGGTTCCATATCGATAAAATCGAATATAATTTCGACCAACTGAAAGTTGAAAAACTGGACGGAACCTTGACCATAGGCATCAGCCCGAGCTCGCTGGATCATGTCGACGACTTCACAGTCAATGGCGCCTCAGTAGGCAAAGATGCCGGACAAAATCAAAATCAGGATCAGAATCCGTTCGCCCAGGTACAAGAGATGGGGATGGGAACAGGGCAAGAATTCGGAATTGGACCTATGAATACCGGGAATACGAGAAAGCAGCAGGGCACGGAAGGGCAAGCCCATTCAGGAGCTGTCATGCAGCAGGATGTTTCGAAAGGGATCGCGCATTATCTGCAATATGGGCTCCATTCCGATATGTTGAATCTGGAAAATAAATACCAATACCATTTGGATGAAGATTACAAAGACCTGATCATCGATGATATTCGCAAGCAACTGGACGCTCGCATCCAGCATTATATCAACCAATACCGCGGTGTAGGATTTAAAGAACCGATGGAAGCTGTAACAACCAGTATTATCGATAAAACGAAACAAGACATTATCAGCGCAGTTGAAAGCTACATATCCAGTCTGCCAAGAAATGAGGGATAACTATGTTCAATTTAAATGTGGAAAACAAGCAAATTTTCGTAGGGGACGTACGCATCGTCGGGGTTGCCAGCTCCTCCGTCTTTCTCATCGGCGATACGGAAGTCATCTCCCTGTCCTCGATGTTCGACACACCTCCGGAAGCCGTCATCATCTCGCCATTCGTCCCGCTCCCGCCTGAGGCCTAAGGGATGGCGCGCCTCTCTATTGTCGGTTACGTCTATGTGATTGAAATCGGCGCCAGCAGTGTCCTACAGGTCGGAGATAACGTGACCACCGCGTTAGATACCAATGTCTTCGCTGTGCAGCGCGAAGTACCGATTTATTACGGGAATGAAGGGAGCTTCAAAGCCTACCCCTTCTATCAACGTCCTATTCCCACACCACAGCCGCCGGAACCATTTACAATGTGTGTGGATAACTTGGGCTCCTATATCCGAGTGAGGGGCATCAAAGTGCTTAACGTTAGTTCGACCTCCGTGCTCCAGATCGGCAGCAACCGCGTAATTGGAAGCGAATCCCGCATCAAAAACATCCGTCAATTCGTGACCAACAAGCCCGGTCCTCATGGACAGCAAACCTTTATCAAACTTGGCACCGAGGACGTTATCGGCGACGTTCTGCCTGCGATCAAGCCGCCGCCTGGCTTGTAGGGTCCATTAAACAAAGAACCGCCCCCACCCTCATCGGTGGAAGCGGTTCTTTGGCGTGCTCACTTCGTGAGCAGGGGCTGCGCGCGGTTTAGCAGCGCAGCCATCTCCGCGCGCGTCAAGGACGCGCCGGGGCGGAACGTACCGTTCGCGTAGCCGTCGACAAGGCCACTCTTGCTCATAGCAGCAATGGCCTCCGCCGACCAGCTGCCTGCCGGCACGTCAGAGAAGCTCTTCGCAGCGGCTGAGCCGCTCTGCGAAGTCAAGTGCAAGGCGCGGGAGAGCAGCATGCTCATCTCCTCCCGCGTTATGATCTGATCCGGCGCGAAGCGCTCGTCGCTGATCCCTTGGATCAGCCCGCTGCTCTTCGCGATCCGGATATCCTGCGAGGCCCAGTGGCTCGCAGGCACATCCGTGAACGAGGCGCTGCCGGCAGCCTCGCCTTGCAAGCCAAGCGCGCGCACGATGATCGTCGCGGCTTCGGCTCTGGTGAGCGCCGCGTCCGGCGCGAACCGGTCTGCGGCAGTGCCTAGCATCCAGCCGTTGTTCGCTGCGGCGAGGATATCTTCTTTCGCCCAGTGCTGCTGCACGTCCGTGAAATAGAAGCCATCCGCCCACAAACCATAATAATCCCAGGTATCGGCTGTTTCCTGGTTCAAGCTCCAGCTTCCGGTACCTTTCAAGTTGTACTTGCTGACCAGCTTCAACTTTTCCTTCAGCGATTGTTCGTTCTCAAACCAAACCGTATAATCGCCAGGCACCAGACTATTGCCGTTGATACTAAACGATTCATCCGTTGGGAGAATTGTAAAGGAGGCAACTGGAGACTGGCTAGCCGTATCATAACGAACGGTTCCCCCATATTTTTGGATTAGCTTGCTAAGGGTTTGAGTGGACACACCGGCTCCGTTATCCGCTGCATTTTGGTTCCAGTACCTTCCATAGAACGGGATCCCCAAGACAACCTTATCCGCAGGCGCCTGTGAAATCGCATATTGAATCGATTTCTCTACAAAGGGCAAACTAGCCACAGGTCCTGGCGTCGTATCGCCGGGATAGCTTTCGTCATAAGCCATGACCATCAAATAATCAGTAACTGCGGCTAAGGCCTTATAGTCATACAGACCTGTCCACCCCTGCGTTGTGCCGGTTGGATTGGCAGCCACCGCGACGGAAACTTCCTTGTCGCTGCCTAGTTTATTACGAATGATTTTCACTAAATCCGTGTATTTATCCCGGTAAGCGGCATCTACATTTTCGATATCGAACTGAATGCCATCGAGGTTGTTATCTTGAATTGCCTTCACAATTTGATCCGCCAGCGCTTCGCGATTATCAATCGCCTTTTCTCCAAGTAACCGATCAAAATCATTGCTAAGAAACGGTACAACCCGTTTTCCCCTTTGATGCATGTCTGCAATGAAAGAAGCTAGCAAAGAATCGGATAGTTCCAAATTACCGTTTGCATCGATATGAAAATAACTCGGTGCCACGACATCGAGGGTTTCTCCGCTTTTATCCACTTGAGCTGTATACGAACTCGGGCTCCCAAAATACATGTAGGACATATTGAATTTCCCCTGCGCCGAACCAGCTTGAGCCAGAGCATCGTGAGGTTCCGAGTTTGTTGCTATCGTCAGTATCCCCGCTGCCGCTAAGGCAACAAAGATTTTACGCCATCGCTTGTTCGTCGGCATTTACACTCATTCCCTTCTCTAGCATTCTCCGAGACTACCATTCCTCTATCATCTTAGAATGCGTATTAAATCGCTAGTTGTAAATATTGGTGAACGCAAAAAAACCGCTATACAGCGGGCTTTAGGTCCCCTTACAGCGGTTAGTTATTAACAGGATATGAATCTATTGTTCTTGATAAAATTGGAAGTGATTTCGCCCCTTGCCTTTCACTTGATAGAGCGCTAGATCCACTTCTTTCATCATATGTGATGCTTCTGTCTGGTCCTGGTTATACATCGTAATTCCCATGCTGACCGTGGCCCTGAACAGATGGCCTTGAACCTCCCACGGCTGATCCACACAGTGCAGGATTCGCCTAGCCACACTATTCACATGCTCTTCGCAATCTACGGATGGCAGAAGAATGGTGAACTCATCGCCGCCCATCCGGGCAAACAAATCGACCTCGCGGAGACAGTCTTGAATGCGGTGGGCAAAATCCTGCAGGAAAGCATCCCCCACATCGTGCCCCATCGTGTCATTAATCATTTTAAAATCATCGATATCCACATATAACAGCGCAAAAGGCCTGTTCGTTCGTTTAGCCTGCAAAAACATCTGCTGCAACTGCTCCTTGAACAGCCGCCGATTCGGCAAACCGGTCAATGGATCATGGAAAGCCATCGCGATTAGCCGGCTCTCGTGATTCTTACGCAGCGTAATATCATTAAGTACGAAACAAATCTCTGAGAGATTTCCTTCTCCATTACAGATCGGCATCGCGGTACATTCAAACCAGTTGAAGCTCTCGCTGGTCCCTTTCATACGAAGCTCCAGCTTACTGCTGCTGCTCGTCTGCAAGGTTTTGATAAACATTTTATGTATATCCATCCGGTATTCGGAATCGATAAAGTCTACAATTTGCTGAAAATCCTCAGGAATAAGGCCAATCACGGGGTTAAAACTCTTGGACGCATAGGTTAAATTTCCATGTACATCGAAAATACAAAACAAATCCCAAGCCTGCTCAATGAATTGGCGTACGAAGTTATCCTTCTGCAACCATGGATGCGTGACGGGATTCAAATCAGCCGAATGACTCATTACTTTCGTCGCCCCCTTCTCTACTCATGCATAGAGACAAGGGTAGATTAGCATGGGAACATAAAGATTTCATAAAGCTCACCTAAAGTTTGCGTCAAATAAAGTCCTTTTCCGTCTATTTTCTTCCTGTTTCGATAAAATTCTAGGTCAGCAATAGGGCATAGTACCCAATTTATACTGTAAACAGTACCAAATCTAGCGATCTGTCAATAAAAGGATAGAAATTTTTAGGAGAATCGTTCTATAATGAAGGTAATATTTGTGAGCGGGTTCTCCGCTCCCATCATGAGCCGTTCCGTTACTGAGGAGGATTTCTAGTATGGCAGGAGAAACAATTTTAGTCGTGGATGATGAACAAGAAATTGTCCAACTAATCCAACTCTATCTAGCGAGAGAAGGATACAAAGTCATCAGTGCCAACAATGGACAAGATGTTTTTGAAATCGTCAAGGAACACAAGCCCGATCTTATTGTTCTGGACATACTGCTGCCAGGACTTGATGGCATAGAAGTTTGCCGCCAGCTCCGCAAAACCAGCAATACGCCAATTCTGTTCATCTCCTGTAAAAGCGAGGATATCGATATCATTCTCGGATTGAGCATGGGTGGCGACGATTATATGACGAAACCTTTCAGCCCTAGTCAGCTTGTTGCAAGGGTGAAGGCCCTTCTGCGCCGAAATTCGATCCGCGAACAACATCAGGATGACCCGCAGCTGGTGAAGTTTCCGGGTCTTGAGATTGATTTGGTCAGCCACATCGTTCGCGTGAATGGGCAGACCATTTCGCTATCTGCCAAAGAATTTGATTTACTTTCCCTTATGGCCAAAACCCCTAATCGGGTTTACAAAATCGAGCACTTGTTTGAGCTTATCTGGAGCCTGGACAGTATGGGCGACCCACGTACACTCATTGTACATATCAGCAATCTCCGCAAGAAAATTGAGATGAATCCGGCCGAACCTCGGTACATTATTACGGTGCGCGGTGTCGGCTATAAATTTAACGGTTCTGCGGTCTAGAACAATCGCTCCCACCAAGCGGAGATATGATGCTGCAAAGGCACAGCGGCCGCCGCTATAACTAATGCTGGAAGCATATTGGCGACATTGATTTTCTTGATTTGAAGAATATTGATGCCTACGCCGATCACCAGAATACCTCCAACGGCTGTAATTTGAATGATCATCGCGTCCAGCGACGCTTGGCTGAATGCCATGGCGATCACAGTTGCAGCCAGTGCAATCGTTCCCTGCATGATGAAAACGGACATGGCTGAGAAGATCACGCCTACGCCTAAAGTAGAAGCGAAAATAATGGATAGGAATCCATCCAGCAGCGCTTTCGTGTACAAAATATCATGATTATGCCGCAGGCCGCTGTCCAGCGGACCTAGAATCGCCATAGCTCCGATGCAGTAAATCAGCGTACAAGTCACGAAGCCTTCCGAGACGCTGCCTTGATGCTGTGAGGAGCTTTTGCGCATTTGGGCTTGCAGCCAGTCGCCAAGCTGGCCTAGCCGGTATTCGATGCGGAGCAGCTCTCCCAGAATGCCTCCGATGACGACGCTCAAAATAACAAGCACGATTTGACTCGATTTCAGAGCCATCGTAATCCCCAACACCGTAATTGCGAGCCCCAGGCCCTGCATAACTGTGCTTTTTATGCCTTCCGAAATGCGTGGCAGAAGCAGCCCCAATAATCCCCCGATGATGATAGCGGCAGCATTCACGATCGTTCCCCATAATGCCATTTTGTTCATTTCCTTTCTGCCTGACCCAAGTATGTATTCCGTATATGACAACCTTATCATTCTACATGATTCTATTCATAATTTCCTCCATGCTTGGAAATGGTATGGATAAGCAACAGGAAAGGAGGAATACGGCATGGCGAAAGACAAATCAATGGAACCGATGACAGGCGATATTGTAGAGACAGACGGAATTTATGCCAATGAGGCAGGGCAAGAGGTTACCCTCAAACGCGGTGATGAATTTCCTGCGGACCTCGTGCTGGGCAGAACGACATGGGAGTTGCAGGGCTTCGCGGAAGAAGCCGAGATTGATCACGATCAAACGGAGCTTAATCCTATGCGCAAGCGCGCTGATAATCGAACCTAATCTTAGAACCGGGCTGCCAGGATGCAGCTCGGTTTTTTGCTTCGATATGGTATACTAAGGGGATGATAATAAGCGCTGGGGGAACAAGCATGAACGGGAAACGAATAATTATTGTAACTGGCGGCACGCTTGGCGATTGGGCGCTGGGGGTCATTCAAAAGAATGATGTATTGGTCGGCTCAGACCGCGGTGCCTTGTATTTGATTCAGCACGGCTATAAACCTCATATTTCACTAGGGGATTTCGATTCGGTAACGGCTGAAGAGTTAAGCCTTATTCGTTCTTCAAGCCTATCGTTTATCGAATGCGACCCTATCCATAAAGATTTGACCGACACAGAGATGGCCTTTAATTGGGCTCTTGCCGAGCAGCCTGAGCAGGTCATCCTGCTGGGTGCCCTGGGCACTCGCTTCGATCATTCGTTAGCCAATGTGCATCTGCTGCGCAAAGGAACGGAGTTGGGCATTGCCTGCTCCATTATCGATGCTAATAACCAAATCATCGTTATGAATCAAACCACTCGCATTGAGCGTGGACACTATTCGCATATCTCTTTACTTCCGCTTAGCCTGGAAGTTACAGGCATTACACTCCACGGCTTTGCGTATCCGCTACATCAAGCGACGTTACAAATCGGCCAATCCCTCGGGATCAGTAATATCCTTAACGAACCGGAAGGTCTCATCGAGCTGCAGACGGGTCTCCTCTTGGTTATTCAAAGCAAAGATTAAACAAAGTTCCAATTTCCAGTAATCTCTTCTACAAATTAGGTATAATTCTCCCAACCATTGCTTACAAATAGAGTAATAGACTATTCCTCTAGAAATGGTTGGTGAGCCTATGAGCTTTCGAAGAAAGGGAATCCTGTCGTTTGCGTTATTTATCGGGATTATCACGATAGTGCTGCTGCTCTTAGTCAGCTGCCTTCCCTCTGCGGAGTATGGAACTGAGGAGGAGGCTGACGCAGCGGCTGCTTACCTCATTACGGCTGCCGGTGGACAACAGGAGCATCCCGCTGTACAAGCGGACGAGCCTCCGGCAGAAGCAGAACCGGTTACGGCACCTGCTGCTGTGCCTAGCGTTGTACCTGAGGCTGTAACTAATGCGATACCTGGCGCTGAACCAGAGCAAGATTCCAACGTAGGGACCACCCTGTTTCATCCACTCTCTGAGGACACGAAACCGGTTCCCTCTTCTGTTACTACGAACACTTATGTGCCTATCGTTCCGCCAAAGATCACGGGCAAGACTTCGTCCAAAGTCAGTATCCCTGTGCTCAACTACCACAGTGTAGCGATAGATCCAGGGAATATTGTTGTCATTTCTCCGGATAAGCTGGAAGCACAAATGGCGTATTTGCACGATCACGGATACACACCGCTCTCACTCGATGCGTTTATAAGTCTTCTGGAAGGAGACACATCCGAGAAAGCTCCGGAGAAGCCGATACTGCTGACATTCGATGACGGCTATATCGATAATTATGAGCAAGCGATGCCGATTCTCGCGAAATACGGGTTCCCTGCCACACTCTTCGTCTCCCCTGGCATGACGGAACAGGACGGCTATCTCAATTGGGAGCAAATCAAGAAGATGCAGGCTGGAGGCTGGGACATTCAGCCGCATGGCATGTCGCATCCTCACCTCCCCAAGCTGACGGCGGATGAACAAGCGTACGAAATCGTGGAAGCCAGAAAGCTGATTGAGGAACATCTGGGCACCAAAGCCGATATCTTTTGCTACCCGTACGGCGAACGTAACAAAACAACGTTGAAGCTGCTTAAGCAGCACGGATTCCGATATGCTTTTACCATCGATCAAGGATTTGCAACAAACGAGCAGTCCCCTTTCCTGCTGAAACGGCTTTTTGTTAATGGCGAGGAAGATTTACAAGCTTTCGAGGCCAAGCTCCTTAAGCATAAATAAGGGGCTTTTTCTTTCTGATATATGGTTCAAAATATCTACTTTCATAGTATAATATGCCTATTAATGAAGAGGAGCCTCTCCATGTCACAACCAAATAAACGCTCCAGTTTCAGGCTGCATCTCCAAATACCTTTAACCGCCCTATTCAAAATTATAGGGATCAAAAATAAAGCCGCCGACACGAAGCATTCCAAAATCATGATCAGGGACATCAGCGCAGGGGGCATTCGTATGCATACGCCCTTGAATCTCCCTACCGAGATGAGCTTGCTATTGGAATTTACGTTTCATCTCTTCCATCAAGAAATGAAAATACTAGGCATCATTAAACGAAAAACGATGCTGAAGCCCTCCCTCTATGAATACGGGATTGAATTCAGCATCGCAGATAAAGCGATCGAACAGCAGTTGACTAGCCACCTGATTATGTTGGGTTCTCGTTTGAGACACACCAACGTCTTGGCAAGCTGCAGCTTTTGTTCCGATGAAGATATGGATGATATTTATGCCATGACTTACGACCTTACATAGCGGCAGCCAGAGCTTGCACGAACTGCTCCAAATAGCGCTGATCGAGTTCATCAAAACGGTTCAGGCTAGGGCTATCGATATCCAGCACGCCGATCAACTCGCCCCCGCTAAGGATCGGAACGACGATTTCCGATTGCGAAGCGGCATCGCAGGCGATATGGCCCGGGAACGCATGAACGTCGGGTACTAGCACCGTTTCCCGAAGCTGTGCGGACGTGCCGCAAACGCCTTTACCCAGCGGGATCCGAACGCATGCCGGCAATCCTTGGAAAGGGCCCAGAACAAGCTCTTCCTTCTCTTGCGCCTTATCCACCAGATAGAAACCCACCCAATTCACATCGGTCAAAAACTGCCCGAGCAGTGCCGCGGCATTGGATAAATTGGCAATTCGGTTTGGTTCATCATGTATCAATGCTTTAACTTGCTGAATCAGCAAGGTATAATTCTCTTCTCTTGTTCCTTCATAACCTGACTTCGCGAACATGGTCTATCATCCTTCTTCCCCTTAACATTCTTGCTCTCTCATCATACCAAAAAGTGCACATTTCCGCCAAAGGATAAGATTTACCTGTTACTTCCCTATCTGAATACAAAAAAGACAGCCGCACACGTCGAGATGCCGGCTGTCTTTCATTTATTTTTGCCCGTAATAGGCATTAACGCCGTGCTTTCTCAGAAAGTGCCGATCCAGCAGCGTTTGATCCATAGGTTGGATCGCTGAATTCAGCTCGAAGGTGCGATAACCAATCTTCGCGACCTCCTCTAGAACGACTGCGTTATGCACCGCATTGTGCGGGTCCTTCCCCCAACTGAAAGGGGCATGGCAGTTCACCAGCACGCCCGGTACCATTGCCGGGTCGAGATCGCGGAACGTCTCGATGATGACGTTGCCCGTCTCCAGCTCGTAGGCTCCTTTAATCTCAGCCTCCGTCATGAGACGCGTGCAAGGGACTTCGCCGTAGAAGTAGTCCGCGTGTGTTGTGCCCAGGGCAGGGATGCCTCTTCCGGCCTGCGCCCAGCTTGTCGCCCATGGCGAATGCGTGTGCACGATCCCGCCAATGGCCGGGAAGGCGCGGTACAACGCCAAATGCGTCGGCGTGTCTGAGGAAGGCTTCAACGTGCCTTCTACGACTCGGCCTTCCAGATCGACGACCACGAGATCTTCGGCCTTCAAGTCCTCGTAAGGCACACCGCTAGGCTTGATCACGACAAGCCCTTGCTCCCGGTCAATCCCGCTGACATTGCCCCACGTAAATGTGACGAGCTGATATTTGGGCAAATCCAAATTTGCTTCCAGTACCGCTTGTTTCAAATTCTCCAGCACGTGTACTCAACACCTTCCGATATGAATGTACGTATAATGTACTATTATACACTTGTACGTACATGTTATCTAGATAGTGGAGATATAAAGTTTTAGGTGCACAACTTGTATGTACACCTCACTTTTTAATGCTGTTCATGATTAAGCATGTATAATTGAAAAAACAAGGGTTTTGCCATCCGGCTCAAGCCGCGTCTCCACAGAGAAACTGCCAATCTGCTTCGTCGTTGTTTCCAGTACGCCCTTCGCTGCGGCGCGCTCACACGTATCCGTAAAGTGGCGATAGAAGATATCCGCATCATAACCAAAAAGGAAATCCGTAAACTTGCGAATGCTTTCCATATTACGCGCCAGAGTCCCATCCTCCAGGCGAACCGTTACGCCATAGGTCAAAAATTGCGGATCAAGCCACAACGATGCTTCATTACTGTTACGTATAGCCGCTGTCGCCCCGTTCACGGCAAGCGCTTTGGCATCCGCATCACGGAACAGGCGGAGCGTAGTTTCTTCCAAGTCATAATTCGTCCCTCGCAGCTTGCCTGCCTCCTCCATTATGCTGTAAGCATCGAGCATGCGCTGATCAGGGAAGATGAGCTTTTTATAGCTGCCATCCTTGGTAGGTACAACTTTAATGAAAGCGTCTCCCTCGTTTTTCACATTGATCCTCTTGGACTTCGTCTGTAAGCGAGTAATGATTTGTAAGGCTTCCGCACGGGTAACATCTCGTCCCACACCAAAATACCCGTTCGGGTATCCTTCCATAATCCCTTTCGTCATCGCTTCGCCGATAAATTTCTGCTGTCTGGACGTTGCGCTTTGCAGATCACCGAATTGGGAGGCCGCTTTGAGGCTGTATACCTCATCTTCCAAATATTCGGTTTCCTTCAGCAAGTAATACAAAATCTCAGCTACGTCTTCACGTTTCAGCTTCGCCTTATAATCCGTGAACTGCCCTTTACTAATGAAATGAAGATCACTGGCCAAATCCAGGTATGGCTTCGCCCAATATCCGACCGTGCTTGGCTTAAAGGTGAAATCCCGATAATCCTGTTTCAAAATGCTCTGATTGCCCGCGCTTAGCGCCTGCAGAAAGCTTGTTTTCCAGTTGCGCTCACCGTTCGGAAACTTATCCGTGAACGCAAGCAAAACGATTTTCACGAATTGGTCAGCCGTTACCGCATCATCTGGTCGAAACGTTCCGTCCGGGAAGCCGTCCAGCAGCCCTTGCTGCGCCATCTGGGTAATCGTCTGCTCCGCCCAGTGCCCGCGTATGTCCGACATCGTAGCCGCTTCGCTTTTTGTTTGTCCAACCCCTATGGTTATTACACAGCAAGCCACTGCTATGGCTATCCATTTATTCAACTGCCCCATGTTAAAACTCTCCGCCCTCTACAAATTTTTGATACCAACTTGTACCATTCTCTAGGATAAGGCTTCTATTAACCTTTGAGAATAGCCTTAAAGCCTAGTAAGAGAGGAGTGCCAAGCACTAGCAGGATTGGGTCTATAGCCGCAGGGCGGGGCTTTCATCCATGAAGCTGATTCCGTCTTTCTGCGTATCAAAAAGGACCACACCCTCTACAAGCGTAGAAAGTATAGTCCTATTATTCCGGCACTCAGCCTAACTTTCTGCCTGCGCCAACGGTTTTCATTGAATTGTAGTAACGGAGCCAATCTGTTATGTATAACATTTTCGTTAGGAAATCCGGTGCGCTCCCCTGCAGGTAGGCATATTTCTCCTGCTGCAGCAGCTGATGCATCTCAAAGCTTTTCTGAAATACGGCTTTCACGAAGGCCTCTTCCGTTTGCGGCTTGTGAAGATCCGTTCCCCGAGAGAGTTCAACTTCCTCAAAAATCACGCCTCTATAGTAAGGATGCACATTGATCTGTCGCCCCATATCCACGTATGCAAGACCTGTATACTCAAAAGGCAGCCAAATTAAATTCGTCTTCTTATCTTCCAGTTTAACGGTATACACTAGGCCCATATTCAAAGCAACTGGCTGAGGGTAATTGTTAATGACTCCGGAACGCAGGTGATCCATGACATGCTCAACGAAATTCATTGTGTTCTTCCTCTCCAAAGGACCTGATTTACATGCAGTATCCTTCCTACATATTGCGTGCTAATACCTTCTATTGTCAAGGCTGCAATTCGCATTCTTCCTATTATTTGCATAAAAAATACCAATACCTGCAATACTAATCCAAAGACATTTTGAAGTGAAGAGGACGGGTTTCCTTTGCCAACACATTCCACCCCCCGATGGACAATGGCTGCTGTCAGAAGGTTCGATATTATCTACGCCCAGCGCCGCAACCCCTTCATGGTTGCCTGGTGGTCGGCTTCCTTCCCTGGCTTTGGGCATCTGCTCATGTACAAAAATGCAACAGGTGTTCTGTTAACGCTTTCCGAAGTCATTATTAATTCATTGGCCAAAATCAATCTGGCTATGGTGTATTCGTTTAGCGGCAATTTCGCGATGGCAAAGCAAGTTTTGCATCCCAATTGGCTATTCGGTTATATGTTTATTTATTTTTTTGCAATCTGGGACAGCTATCGCTGCTCCATTGAAGCGAATAAGCACTACGAACTGTCTATGCTGGAAAACGGCCGAATCCCCGTACATCTCATGCGTTCAACCGGCATCCAGTTTCTTGAGAAGAAGAGACCTCTTATCGCCGCTTATTGCTCATTTCTTTTCCCGGGTCTTGGACAGCTTTACAACAAGCACATTTGGCTTGGCTTTTACGGCATTTTCTGGTGGTGGATTTATCTCACATTTTCTCACTTCTATGAAGCCCTTATGGCTCTCATCCTGGGTCATAACCGTATGGTTGTCAGTATTCTGAACCCTCAATGGCTCATGTTTATGCCTTCCGTTCTAGGAGGTGCCATGTACCATTCTTATACCAGCTCGATTGAACAAAATCGGCTTTTCCGCATAACCCAACGTCAGCATTTAACCGATTATTATGAGAAAGCCAGGATCGCATCGATGAATGGAACCGAGATGAACTCCCCTTTGTGGATGATTGGCACATTTGAGCATTGTACGGAGTTAGAGCAAGCTTTAAGCATGTTGGAGCACAGCGGTATTCATCCAGCCCGCATTCGCCCCGTCCTCATGGACGCCCATGCAGATAAATCATTATCTATTGTTGATCAACGCTTTGATCGTACAGCTAAATCCGTTGAAATCGGCTTTGCCAGCGCAACAGCTTGCAGTGTCTTTGGGATTAGCCTAGGCTTCATCCTGGAATGGGGTCCTATCATTTGGGGACTTATCTACGGTTTTGGCGGCTTCCTGCTCGGGTTCGGTATCGGACTCCTTATCAAATCCAAACATTCCCTCCCTCATCAAAAGCATAAGCTTCCGGAAGTGACGGTGCTGGTCCAGTATCTAAATGAGAAGGAGGCTGAGCTCATTCATGCAACGTTCTGGCGTTATAAAGCTATCACCGTGGGTAGAATCGACCGCCAGCACGCTAATCCTGCACTTTAAACGGCTGAACAACACGTTGGAACGCTTCAGCCGTCTTAGCTAGACGGATAATCGATGTCCAATTTCTATATATAGGATCCTTTCTCTTCCCCGGCTCAAAACTCCTCCAGAATCCGACCTACTTCTTTTCTACAAATTTTCTTCATACTCCGACTCTTGCGGCAATATCCTTTCGAATTATTTAGGTATGGGATGATGCCGTGAAATATTTTTGGGCGTTTTGCGAACTTTTTGGAACCTGCAAGCGTCTAATTCAGAGAGGTGAGAGAATGGAGACGACCGGTGTCCATGTATTTGAGTATTTAAAGTACGTGTCTGAAACAACAGATCAAAAAGTCATTCTTCGCAATTTGATGGAGACCTACGGAAATGATGTTTGGAATTACGCTTTCAGCATTTGCCGCAACTCAGACTTAGCTGATGATATTGCCCAAGATGCCTTCCTAAAAGTTTATCGCAATCTTACTACATTCCGCGGCGAAGCTTCGGTTAAGACTTGGCTTCTTACGATTACGCGCAATACGACTTATGACTATTTACGCAAAGCCTTCTGGCGCAAAGTGACCCTTGTTGGCTTCATTCAATCTACAGGTACATCGAGTTCCGCCGAAACAGAAGCCATGGAGAAATTATATGCCAGCGACATCTGGAAAAAAGTTATTTCCCTTCCACCGAAATATAGGGAAATTCTGATTTTGCATGCCCACTATCAGCTCTCAACGAAAGAAATGGCGTCTATCCTTAACATATCGGAGGGAACCGTTAAATCACGGCTTCATCACGCCAGACTCAAGGTGGTCAAATTGAAGGAGCGTGAGGCTCTTGAAGAATCCTGATCCGGATGATTTACGCAAACAATTGGAATCAGGACCGCTTGAGCGCCCCGGCTTTACTTCCAAGCTTCAGCGCGAGATTGAAGAAGCGGTTGAACGCAAAGAACGAACGAAGCCAAGGATCAAGCCTGTGCTTTGCTTCGCTGGTGTCGGTGCAATCGTGGCCGCGATCTTGCTTTTCCCTTGGAACACGCTACATACCCAAAGTGATGCCGCACCTGTGGCAGATACAGCAATAACAGCAACAACAGCGTCCTTAAACCTCTCTCCTACGCCGATTACCACGGCTTTGCTGATTGGCTTAAGGACTGAGCATGAACCTGCCAACGAGCCTGGGCGCGCGCTGAAACCTATGCGTTATAGTACCTATCGCACGATGCTGATCGCACCTGTTCGCGGACAACTGCAGAAGACGTCCGAAGGTTCGGGGATTCTTATGCCTTATAAGCAAAACTTCTGGAAAATCGACTCGCTGGTCCATCGAACGAAAACGGATGAATTCCATTACTTATCCGCTCATTTGGCGGATCAGCCTGTGAAACCGGAAACTTTCCCGGATGATGAAAGCGAACAGCTCAATCGGACAGAAACCCTCCTATTTGCGGGGAATCAATATGTGTCTATTGCCGAGGCGGAACAGACCGTGCGAGGCGGTGCGCCCTATCAGGCAGATCGCATCTGGGTCCGTACCCTGCCGCAATTAAAAGAAGGCCACACCGTACAGTTCTACAACAAGCCGGTGGACAAGAATCATGTGTCTATCGCTGATGTCTATGGCACGAACACGAATATCAGCGGCGTGCTCGCCAGTGTATCCAGCAGTTTGCGCGGCGAGGTATCCGGCGAGAGCTGGACGGTTCAGCGCGAACCAGGGCACTGGGTTGGCAAGGTCGCTGAAACGCCGCGTGTGACAACCACGGCGGCAGTACCCGACAGCTATGCGCTGCATGACTTCCCGCGAGAGCTGCCCGATAAAGTCGTCAACCACGACGATCTGTGCTGCAACTGGAACGCCATTCGGTCTTCCTGGCCGCAAGCGACCGATGCTTTGACTTCGCCGATGAACGACATGCTCGTTATCTTCGAAGACGGCAAGCTCAAGTTCTATCCCTACGGCCAGGCACCCGGCAGTGATCCACAGCTTGTGCTGAATCTGCTCCCCGGTGAGCAGCTTGTCATGGCGCAGTGGGCCACGGATCATTATGTCGAGGAATGGATTGATAAGGTTGGCCGGTATTTAGCACCAGAGACGGATAAACGCGTGCCGTCAATTGAATAAATAAAGGAAGGGTCCATTCTCCAGTTATTGGGAATGGGCCCTTTTTTTCATTGTCACTTGCTTCATCTCCTGAATACAATGTTACAGCTGAATGCCTAAGCCTAAAGAGCTTAAGACGAAAGGATGACGATAAAGCACAATGAAAAGATCATATAAGCTCACCGAAATCGCCGGCAAAATCGGAAAAACACGTGCATCTGTGGTCGAATGGTCCAATCACTTTCGTGAATTTCTTCCGATCGTAGCTGTTGACGGGTCACTCAGATACACGGAAGAGGCCATCGAAATGTTTCGAGCCATCGCCAGGATGAAAGACGCCAATAAGCCACTTAAGTTCATCAAAGAACAGTTACAGGAAATGCGTGATAAGGAAGCTCTTTCACCGCCTAAAGAAATACAAACCACGCCGCCTGAAGCTCCGGCTCCTTCAGTTTCCTCTACGGCTCCTGCTATTTCCGGCTCCAATTTGCCCCCGCTGGCTGTTAACAAATCAAACGCGCAATTTAGTAATGATACGATCGAATTACGTAACTCGGTGCAGCTCCTCAAGCAAAAGATAGAATCGAACAAAACGCCAGAGAAGTTAAAGGACTACACAGATAACCTGAATCAAAAAGCCAGTATAGCGTCAGTTACAGCTGGCAGAGCTTCATCACCTGCTTTGGATCCTTCCAACTTTCAGTTCGATCTTTTAACACATAAATTCACAGAGCTAAGCGCCATGGTCCACTCTCTCATGCAGAAGGTCATAAAAACACCGGAACAAACAAGTAAGGAAGAAAACTTGGTAACCACCGTTGAGGCATTGGATACGCGCTATCATAGCGTTTCGGATGAAATCGCGGACCTGCGTAATGAAATCCAGCGTCTCGCACAAGCGCAAGAACTAGCGCAGGAACAAGCGCAAGAACAAGCACAAGTTCAAGCACAACCCGAAATTTCGGAGACCGATCTCAAAAGTGAGATACTGTCCGCTGCCACAGAATTGCTGAAACCACAAGTCGAGGGTGTTTCGGAGGAAGTACAAATGCTGGGCAATCGATGTGACGCCCTTACGGAGGAAGTCACGGAACTGAGCAGCGTCAATCAGATTCTCGTTAACAAGATAGCTGAGCTCATTGAACAGGACATCCGCAGTGAAATCGCTACAACCATTGAATTGTTACACAGACAATTTGAAGGTGCTTCACTTAAAGTGAAAGGACTTCAGAACGTGATTCAGGCTATTCAACAGCAGATCCAAGAAGCTTCTGAACAAGACGTCAAAGGTGAACTGCTAATTGCCACAACGGAGCTGCTGAACCAGCAGTATGAAGGCATTACTGGGGAAATGAACCAACTGAAAGAAGAATGGAACAAAAAATACGATGACATGTTTCAAAAAATGACGGCACAGCAACGATTGCTTGATAAGATTGCCGAATTTTTAGGTTATCCGGTCATCAATTGATCGTCATAGATTGCATAAATAATAGGCCTCCCTTCACGCAGCAGCGGGCTCTATTATTTATGCATTTGCTGTTTCATGTGGTCAGCTTACCTGCGACGTCTTCTTCCCATGATTCAAGCTCATGAAAACATCAATAAACGTCTGCGCATAGCGGGGATCCCACTGCGTCCCCTTGCCCTCCGCGAGAATGGCCATCGCCTTCTCGACCGCCATCCCCTTCCGATAAGGACGATCGGAGGTCATGGCATCGAACGCATCGGCTACCGCGATGATGCGCCCAAATTCCGGGATCTCCTGGCCTTTCAGGCCGTCCGGATATCCCTTGCCGTCATAGCGCTCATGATGTGAGCGCACGCCCGGGAGCAAAGGCGCCATCGCCTCCGCCGGCTCAATTTGCTTCAGGATCGATTCGCCCAGCACCGGATGCAGCTTGATTTTCTCAAACTCCTCATCCGTCAATCGGCCCTCCTTCAGCAGTACATTGTCGCGAACGCCAATCTTCCCTATGTCATGCAGCAGGGCTGTTTTTTTCAACAGATCGAGTTCCTGTTCACTTAAAGCCACAGCTTTTCCAATCAGAAGAGAATACTGGGCAACGCGTGTGGAATGCCCTGCCGTATAAGCATCTCTAGCGTCAAGGGCAGCAGCTAAGGTGGAATAATAACTCTGCAGCAGCTGATTATTCATGCTCTCGCGTGCTTCAAGCCCTTTGACCATATGATTAAAACCTGTAACCAATCTTGAAAATTCATCGGAATATAAATCCGAAGCCCTAACCTGCAAGTCCCCGGACTGCACTTGTTTCATCGCCTGGTACAAGTCTCCGATAGGCTGTTGAATATCTCTCGCCAGCATCCGTGCCCCAAGAGAGGAAAACCCCACGCCAAGCAGCAGAATGATACCTGCCCACTTCCAATAATCCACCGTAAAATCCGATGGCTGTGAAAGAAGACGAATTTGCGTGGCTAAGCTAAAAAGAAACAACGGCATCGTTCCAATCAGGAACGCGCTTAGCTGGAATTTGCGCTGAATGGAAACAATCACACGCCCATCCAAAGAGACGTCCTCTCCATAAAGGCGATGGCCTACCTCGCGGATATGGATAAGCACCGGCCTGATCGCCCGGGCTGTCGTGAAAAATTCAAGCAAAGCATGCATGCTCGCCACAAGCACAGCACCAATTCCTGCAAGCCCTATATAATAGGCAGGAAATGAAAGCCAGCCCATCGCAATCCCGATGGACGCCATCGTCATGGCTGGAATGGACAAGCCAAGAAAATGGGGTCCCAAAATGCGTTTCACGGAGAGCGCTGGAAAGCGGTGCGTTTGCAAATAAGCATCCCGAATGGACGTTAAACCAGGCGCCTCCTGCTCCAGCAGAACCCGAATGGGCTGCATGTGCCGGCGAAACACCCACAGCTCCGCCAACAGCATGACGCCCAGGGAAATGGTCATAATGAAGAAAATACGCACCATTTCTGCATTCGAAATGGACAAGGTCGTTGAAATAATGACCCCGCCAACCACAACAACAGCAATGCCTGAACCTATGATATAGTTACGAATCAAATCTCGCAGAAACCTTTGGTAAATAACCATGACGGATGCCTCATTTCACACTAAACTTAGTCCCTATTGTATAGCAATCCGATCTTTTATGCTTATAAAAAAATGCCCTCAGCCCTAGGGGCCAAGGACAATCGTATCGATTCATTCCGGTTCCTTATTCACATTAGGCGCATTAGGCACATTAGGCACATTAGGCACATTAGCCACATTGTCCTTGCCAAGGAAGGCGCGTGCAAGCTCCGTAACACTCTGGCCTGTTAATGTCTGCGTAATTTCAGGCACTTGGGCGATCATTTTGACGATATCGCCTGTCACTTTGTTCACGCCGGATGTCGCACCGTCTTGGGAGATCACCGTGATTTTGTCCACGTTGCTCAGTGGCGCCGCAATCTTCTCCGCTAACTCCGGCAAAATGCGCAGAATTTCCACCGTCACCGCTGCCTGCGTGTACTGCTTGTAGGCTTCAGCTTTCTTCTCCAGCGCCTCCGCTTCAGCAAGTCCCGCCAAGCGAACGACTTCCGCATTCGCTTTCCCTTTGGCGAGCTCCGCCTCGGCTGTCGCTTCACCGCGCTTTCTCGTCGACTCGGCATCCGCCTCGGCTTCGAGAATTTGCCGCTGTTTGTTCACTTCGGCGCGCATAATCGCAGCCTGCTTCTCCGCTTCGGCAGGCTTAATGACCGACGCCTCGAGTTCCTTTTGCTTCAGCTCAACTTCAATCTGCCGTACGGTCTTGTTCGCTTCAGCTTCCATCTGCCTGATTCTCACCTGCTCCGTCACGAGCGACTGCTGAATCTGCTTCTGCTTCAGCTCATAAGCCAAGTCCGCTTCCGCCTGCCGGCTCGTCGTTTCCTGCTTGAACTCCGCTTCCCGCATGCTTAGCTCCTTGCGGTACTGCGCCTCTTTGGCCGAGGCGAGCGTTTCAGCTTCAACCTTCAGCTGGTGTGCTTCTGCTTTGCGAATCGCCGATTCTTTGTCCGTATCCGCTTGTCGGATCTGGATGTCCCGTTCGACCTCGGCTCTGGCAATGCTGGCGCTTTTACGGACGCGCTCCACTTCCGGTACTCCAAGGTTCTCAATGTAACCTTGATCGTCCGCTACACGCTTGAGGACGAAGGAGATCAGGCTCAGCCCCATTTTATCCAAATCCTCCGAGCACGTTTCCCTCATCTTGCTGTTCAACTCATCCGGATTCTTGAGGATAGCTTCAACCGTTAATTGTCCAACCAACCCACGCAGATGCCCCTCAACGGAATGAAGAATCATCATTTCACGCTCCAGCAGCGTGTGGTCCAGAAACTGCTCGGAAGCCGTGGCGATGGCGATGGGGTCGCTTTGAATTTTGATCTGGGCAACCGCCTCGATCTTAAGCCGTATCCCCTGTTGCGAGAACATGGGCTGATCCGGCTTGACGTCGAAGCTCATGAGCATCATCGAGATTGTTTTGTAGCTCTGAAAACCCGGAATGACGAACGTTCCTCCGCCCTGTACGACGCGTTTGCCGCCCAAACCGAACACGATCATCGCCTCATTCGGCGGAACTTTCTTATAGGCTCTAACAATGGTAGTAAGTAAAATGAAAACAACAAGTACAATCGCAACAACCGTATACAAAATCGTTAACGTCATCAAATAACCTCCCGGAAGTTAGTAATACCTTCAAGCTTAGTCACTAAATTGACTTACTGTAGCGACGCCTTTGTCCATATGAAGAATGACGACCCTTGCTCCTTTGGGTATCGATTCTCCAAGCTCGGATCGAACGCTGATGGACCGTTTGGTCCCCTGCAACACAATCACCATCTCGCCGATCCCCTTCCCGTTAATGGGCACAATCAGCTTCCCTAACTGTCCATTGAGTTCAAAATCGCTTTCCCTCATGCTGTCATCATGCTTATAGATGACTTTGGCATAGAAAAGGAAGAACAGCCAACCTACAAATAGCCCGGCGCCAATAGCAATGAGCAGGATCAATAAACTGCTGGTCATTCCTACCTGATTCAGCATATACCCCATCCCGCCGAATACCGTTAAACTCGCTAAAAGGGAAGACAAGTTGAAAAAGGACGGTCCCCCATGGCCATGGGCTCCTCCGGTATCTCCATGGACTTCAAAGAAGTCGCCTCCAAAAAATGTAACAAGAACAGTTAACACAAGGCCTACAAAAAAACATACCGCAAACAAAGTCATCATAGACGTCACCTCCTTGTGGCCTCCTTCAGGAAGCATAGTCCGTCTAATAAATATATACGAAATTGGTAATAAAAGGTTGCGGTCAAAAAATAATCCGTTTGCACGCGAATCCTTCTTTGGTGCATCGCGTATAATCATTGGACGTCTTTTTGTTAATTCTATTAAAACTAAGGAGTAGATTAGCACATGTACAAAAAGAAAATGACTTGGTGGGTATCCGCCGCCATGGTGTTCCTGCTGCTTGCGCTGACAGGCTGCCAAGCTGTACAAGGCTTAGACCTTGCTGAGGCGATTAAAAACAGTGCAACCGTGAAGTCCTCCGAATCCAAAGGCACCTTGCAGATTGAGTTCGTTCCCGGCGACACCTCCAAGCTAACAGCTGACGAGCAGAAGTCGCTCAGCGCTCTCCAAAATGTAAAAGTTGAGCTTACGAACGTGAAAACACAGAACGCCCAACAGACATCTGCAGAAGGTACCATTACATACGGGAAGGGCTCCATCCCCTTTAAGCTCGCTACAGAAGGCACGAAAATTATTTTGAGTATCGAAGGCGCGAAAAAGCCGATTGTTTATGACGTCTTAGGCGGGTCAGATGCAACGCTCACCAAAATGCTGCCAACCGTCATTCAGGAACAGTTCGGGAACAAACTAGCCGAGATTAAATCTTCGGTTATTGGACTTATTTTAGCGAATACGGCAAATCCTTCGCATATTTCGGTCACATCGGTTACGGACAAAGTTAACGGTGCCGACCTCTCCCTCCAGCAAGCACATATTGAACTGAACGGAACTGAGCTAGCCACCCTGCTCCAGAAACTGTTCAGCAATATCTTGGCGGACGAAGCTGGTTTAAAAGACCTGCTGAGCCAATTGTACGATGCTTTGTCACCTATAATTGAAGAACAAGTCAAGGCCGGTTCCGCAGACTTCGCCCTAACGATTTTGAGCAACAAACAATTAGCCATCGGACTCGTGTATGAGCCTATCCGTGATTTCCTGGAGAAAACAGCTGCTTCTTTCGAAGAAGCCATTGCGGGGAATACCGAACAGGGTGTAATGCCTATTAAAGGCCTGTTTGACGCTAAATCCACGCTGCAGGCTGATCTTTATATCGATGCTGATAAATTCATTCGTAAGCAAACACTTGCGGCCAATATCCCGCTTCCGGATAAAGGCACTGGCGTTGCAGGGCTTAAAATTTCCTTCGCAAGTGAAACTTGGAATATGGATAAGCCGGTTACAGCCGAGGCCATTGATGTCTCCGACGGTGCCGTGCAAGTTGGTAAGGACGCTGCCTCCTTATATCGCGTGCTGGATAACTTGGATAAACAGTCTACTTTCTACAAAATGCTTCGCGAAGATATGAAAGTAACGAAGAAGGAAGTTAACTTAAAGCTGGCGGATGGCGATGCTGGCTCAACGAGCGATACACCGCAGCCATTCATTAATGCAGATAACAAAACCATGGTGCCGGTGCGTTTTATCTCCGAAAAGCTTGGCGCTGAGGTTGGCTGGAACGGCGACTTGCAGGAAGTTACTATTAAAGACTTGTTAAGCGGTAAAACGATTGTGCTGAAACTCGATAGTAAAATTGCTACGGTTGACGGTGCTTCCATTGAGTTGGAAAGTGCTGCAACGCTCCATAATGGATCTACCTTCGTGCCAATTCGTTTCATCGCAGAGTCGCTTGGCGGTAAAGTATCCTTTGACGATGAGACTCGTGTGGTGACAATTAAACGCGATTAGTATCTTGGAATAAGTGTATGGGCAAACGCACCTTTTTCGGACGGCTGAATAGTCTGTAGTGAACCTAGGCGAAAAGCCTACCGATGCGCGCAGCCGCACGAAAAAGGAGCGAAAGCTATGTATACGAATCCGTCGCAACACCCCGGACATCATGGATCGCAAGTTCTTTATCAAGCAGAACCAAACTGGCAGCATCAAATGATGCACAAGCGTAACGCAATTATGGGAGCTGTTCACCCCCATGTCGGTCGTACGATTCGCGTCACAACCATAGACGGGCAAACGCATGAAGGCGTACTGGTGAATGTGGATGGGCACCACGCTTATCTGCATGTTCCCCCGCATGCTCAGCCTTACGGGCACCATAGACCTATTTATACGCCTGCTCAGTACAATCAAATTTTGACGTTAGTTCTGTTCGAGCTGCTAGTCATTTTATTGCTTGCTTAAGAGAAAGTTCGCCCCCCACTTGGTCCATAAAGGCCTTGCGTGAGGTGCGGGCTTTTTTCATTCTCTATAAGCCAGCGGTCTCATGCCGAACCTTTCAAGCGTATAGGCTTCTTCATTCTTCGTCTCAGCCAGATGCGTATGAAGCCGTACGCCCTTGGCTCTAGCCAGCTTCGCCGATTCCCGCATCAGATCGGCGGAGACGCTGAAGGGTGAGCACGGCGCCAGCACCACCTGACGCATCGAGCCTGCGCTGGCATCGTGATAACGATCAATCAGCCTCTCGCTGTCAGCAAGGATCGTATCCAGGTCCTGCACGACGCTCATAGGAGGTAAGCCTCCTTGATCCTTGCCAAGCGTCATGGACCCTCTGGAAGCTACGAAGCGAATGCCTAGGCGCTCAGCCGCTTCAAATTGTTTATCGATGAAATGGGCGCTATTTTGCTGCGGAAATACATAATGATGGTCGAAAACGGTGGTACACCTCAGTATAGGAAACTTTTGGCAGTGCATCAATCGGTTTGAAATGAATTTTCATGAAATTGGAATAAGCTCCCTTCGAATTGGATATATTATCAAAGCTGCGTTAACAAGCTGTCAGGTTCTGAATGATCCAAGAGCAACACGCAGGAACAAATTATTGGAGGTTTATGTCTACATGGAAACAGGTACGGTAAAATGGTTTAATGCAGAAAAAGGATTTGGTTTTATCGAAATGGAAGGCGGCAATGATGTGTTCGTTCACTTCAGCGCTATTACAGGGGAAGGTTTCAAAAGCTTGGATGAAGGCCAACGCGTACAATTTGAAGTTGTTCAAGGTAACCGCGGACCGCAAGCTGAAAATGTAGTCAAGCTGTAGTCCTTACCACATATTGCTATACACTGCTTGCGAGTCTGAGGCTGAGTCTATAATGACAAGGAGGAGTTCACATGTACTTTTCAAAGAAATCGATGGAACCTGTGCCCGAAGAGCAAACGAACATTTGGACCTGCAGCACGGAACAGTGCTCATGTTGGATGAGAGATAACTTTTCATTCGACGAAAGTCCGGAATGTCCGATTTGTCATTCTGCCATGGTCAAGGATTCAAAGATGCTCCCAACCTTATCGAACACAAGCAGCAGGCGATAATTAGTAATACAGCCTACGGTAGTACCCGAAGCCCTTATTGTCTCCGAGAATGGAGGCAATAAGGGCTTTGCTATTTTTAGTGCTATGAACAAAATAAAGGTTGAGCTTTCGCTCAACCCAAAACATATAAATTCTTATCTTTTGAAAAAGGGCCTATTTCAATGAAATGGAGCCCAGCAGTTCCTCGTTGAGGAGAAAGGAATCATTGGAGGAGTTAATTTCCCTCCGTAGTTTAGCTTGTTAAGAGCCCGGTGGGAGCGAATTTTGGCGGTGGAGAACACCCGACGCCGCTAAAAATCCAGCGTTACTGAGACATTTGGCGGAGGGGGCATCCTCATAGGAGAGGTAAGCTAGCTAGCTACTTGGAGGAACTACAGGGCGCTATTCTAACAAATTAAGCCCGTTTCAGCGTTCAAGCGGAACTGCAGGGCCCTATTTGACCGCCTAACCCGATTTCTTCAAGAACCGCTTATAATTCACCTTTTGCAACAAATGGTTGTATGATGTGCAACGAAAGACCGCAATCGCGGTCTGACCACACCATTACGTTGTATGTAATGCAACGTAGCCCTTCAACTTTGCTGCACAGCCGTCTTTTTTCTCATCTACGGAAAAAAGAGACCCGCGAAGGAGTCTCCTTGTCCATTTTTATAAAATCGTACGCTGAAAATCTGCTTCATCATAGGCTTGGTACTCGCTGGAGGGCTTCGCCAGGACAAGGATTTTCCCCCGATCCAGTTCACCTTCCAAACGACCGGCCTCTACATCAGGCACGCCGAGAGCCTTCATCTTCGCCCTAAGCTCATCGCCGCGGGAACGGAAAAGATTCGCAATAGCCGTCAGCATGCCCTCCTCCTGCATGGTAATCTGCTCTGCACCCGTATAATTTGCGACGAAATCGGTACCTTCAGCACTGTGCGTCAGCACATAAATGTGTTCCCTCGAAAAGCCTTCCCTGTACAATTGCTGTACTTTCTCCTGCGCTTCTTGAAGATTGGTTGTCACACTCACTCTTGTGTAAGTACTCATGGTAATTCCTCCTCTTTCGATTGATTTTATAGGGTAAAGCGATTGTTACTGTGAGTTCATGTAGACTAGATGCCTCGGCGTCTGCCGAAAATCAGCGATACGACAAACATGATCAGGAATACGAAGAACAGGACTTTGGCAATTCCTACTGCCGCTGAAACAATTCCAAAAAATCCGAATACACCAGCTACGAGAGCAATGATTAAGAACATGACAGCCCAGCCTAACATAGGAAACACCCTCTTTTCATCAGTAATTTGTGTTGCTTGGCTATGATATCTATTAACCGCTTGTCCCTAAAATGAAACATTTTATCGGTGGAAAATCTCCCGCTCCATTCTCTCCAGCCTCTGATCCATCCGTTCGAGCAGTTCCTTCATCTCCATATTCTCTTGTTCAGCCCTATAATTAATGGCAAAATCCAGGATGGCCTCCTGCTTATCTCGATTCGCCTGACGATTCTGGCTCATGAGGATAACCGGCGCTTGAAAAGCCGATATACACGATAATATCAAATTCAGCAAAATGAACGGCGGCTTATCGTAGGCAAAACGCGTCAGATTGAGCAGCATCCAGCTCACCAGAAAAAGAGCGAACAGCACGATAAACGTCCAGCTTCCGCCGAATACCGCGATGCGGTCGGCAATGCGGTCCGCCCAGGACGATTTTTTGGCCTGCTGCTGTGTCAAATGCGACTTGATATTTCCTTGATACTCTCTGACCATTGCAGTAATTCGGGTCAACTGCTCGATATTAAGCCTGGCATGCGTATCGCGTTCCAACTCTTGGATCAACTTGTCGGGTATGCGCTCATTCGGAGACTTCTGCTCATCAACTATGCTCATTGTAATCTCCTTCTTTCTGGTGATTTATAAACATTGTTAACCGTAGCCGCTGCGGGCGAAACAAGGGTGATGGAGTCTATTCTCCTAAAATAGCTTGTTCCATACAGATAGAGAGAACTGTGGGCCACTATTTTGCCGTTCCCGCCCGATAAGTGTGCCACGGAGGCCGAATAGTGCTCTGCAGTTCCGCTCAGCGAGGAAAAATGCTCTTTTCCCCAAAAATAGAGTCTCTCAGTTCCCTCCCCGCAGCTAACAACAAAAAAACCACTTGAGACAACGATACCCTCATCGTCTCAAGTGGTTTTACCTCTTACGGTATATTCGTTCCTGCGGAACGTACTCCTCGTAATGCACGCCTTCCGGCACAAAAAGGATCGACTCCTTTTTGCCTAACCCGAGGTACCCGCCGCCGACTAAGCTGCCGTGAAACAGGCTGTGCACCTGGGTCTGCAGCTTATGATCAAAGTAGATCAAGACATTGCGGCACAAGATCACATGAAATTCGTTAAAGGAACCGTCCGTGGCCAAGTTGTGCTGCGCAAACATCAAGTTATCCTTCATGACCGGTTGGAAATAGGCGTACTGATGATCCGTTGTGTAATATTCGGAGAAAGCTTTGGTCCCGCCGGAATCCAAATAATTTTTGGTGAAATATTGCATCTGCTTAAGCGGGAATGCCCCTTTTTGCGCGGCATCAATCGCTTTCTCATTCATATCCGTTGCGTAGATCTTCGTTCTCTCCGCCAAGCCCTCCTCCTGCATCAGGATCGCCATGGAGTACACTTCCTCACCCGTTGCGCAGCCGGCATGCCAGATGCGAATCTCGGGGTACTTCCTGAGCTCAGGCACGACCAGATTGCGAAAAGCACGGAAAAAGCTGGGATCCCTGAACATCTCAGTGACGCGGATCGACATGTCATTGAGCAAGCGATCCACGAAGCCAGGTTCATGGAGAACCTTCTCCAATAGTGCAGTGACGTTCGGCAGCTTCTCTGCTTTCATGCGATTCAGAACCCGCCTCCGTAAGGAAGAACGGACATAGTGGCGGAAATCAAACCCGTACATTTGATACAGGCCTTCTAAGAGGAGATTAATCTCAATGTTTTGTCGTTCATCCTCATAAGGCGGGGTCTCCAAGTCGACGGGCTCCTCCACAGGTTTACGATTCAATGTTTTTTCACCTGCTTCGTTAGCCATACACGCATGAGCGAAAATAGCTGATCCATATTTAGCGGCTTCGTAATATAGTCGGAAGCGCCGGCTTCCAAGCATTTCTCTTTCTCACTTTTCATCGCTTTGGCCGTAAGGGCAATGATCGGCAGTTCATGCATATGCAGTTCTCCTCGAATCGCCTGCATGGCCTCATAACCGTCCATGACCGGCATCATGATGTCCATTAAGATGAGATCGTACTCGGCGCCTCCTCCTAACATCTCCAGGGCATCTTTCCCGTGATCCGCTACATCCACGGTGACTCCCTTCGTCTCCAACGCAGTAACGAGCGCGAAAACGTTGCGCGCATCATCGTCGACGAGCAGCACTCTTTTGCCTTGGAACAGCTGCGCATCCGAATGGATGACTTCCGCGTCCGAAATTATCGTTTCAACCGATGAAACGGCAGACGGCTCAACGGCTTGCGTAGAAATAATCGTTCGCTCTTCCACAGCCGCAGCAATTTCCCCTCCATGAGAATCATTGCCGGGCGTCTCATGATCCTGCTCCGTTTCAATTGCGTTAGGCACGTAGAGCGTAAATGTGCTGCCCTTGTGCACCTCGCTTTTCACAACAATAGAGCCCCCAAGCAGACGCGTAAACTCGCGGCAAATGGATAAACCAAGCCCTGTTCCGCCGAATTGCCGGTTGGTTGTGCCATCCACCTGGCGGAACGCTTCGAAAATGACCTGCTGCTTGTCGATGGGAATCCCGATACCGGTATCCGTAATCGAGATGGCAAGCACTTTTTCTGTCGGGTCTCTGTGCAGGAGTTCCTTCACACGAACCGGGTCGGCAAGCGCGATTTTCATCATCACGGAACCTTTTTCGGTAAATTTAAACGCGTTGGAAAGCAGATTCTTCAATATTTGCTGTAGGCGCTGACCGTCCGTCTGAATGACATTCGGCACATCCGGATCCAAGGTGATGTCAAAGTCGAGTCCCTTTTTCTCCGCCACCGGAGCAAACATAAGCTTCATCAATTGCGGCAGTTCGGTCACATTGAAATCGTCCGTCATGATTTCTATTTTGCCCGCCTCGACTTTGGATAAATCCAGGATATCGTCGATCAGCGCCAGCAAATCCTTCCCTGCGGCATTCACCACGCGCGAATATTCCACAATCTCTGACATTTGCAAATCGCCGTTATTTTCCGCCAGCATCTGGGACAAAATCATGATACTATTGAGCGGCGTACGCAGTTCATGCGACATATTGGCAAGAAAATCAGATTTGTACTGAGAGCTCGTCTCCAGCTTTAACGAATAATCTTCCAGCTCGTCTTTGGCCTTCTTTAATTCCAACGCCTTTTGCTCAGAGAAATGGTTCTGCTCTTCTAAAAATTCGTTGGTCATGCGCAGCTGTTCCTGCTGCATTTGCAGCTCTTCCGACTGCGCCTGCAGCTCCTCGGATTGCGCTTGAAGCTCTTCCGTCAATATTTGAGACTCGGATAGCAATCGCTCTACTTCCATGCGGCTGCGCACATTCGTGATGGCCGAACCAAACTTCTCTTGCAGCGAGTCAACCAAGGTCAAATGCTGAGCCTGGAACGTATGAAGAGACGCTAGCTCGATGACAGCCTCTGTGTGGCCATCCACAAGAATGGGCGCTACCAGTAAGGTACGAGGGACCGAAGCACCTATACCAGACGTAAGTTTCACATGATTTTCCGGCAGGTTATCAATGAGGAAAATACGCTGATCCACCGCACATTGGCCAACCAGACCTTCTCCCAACCGGAAAACAGCCGCAGCAGGATCCTTCCCGGACGCCGCATACCCGGCTATTTTCACATAGCGAGTTTCTTCCCCGACGTTTTCACGAAGGTAGACAACCCCATAGACGCTATCCAGCATTGGCGCCAATTTGCTGATAAAAGTTCCACCCAAACAGCCGATATCATTAATTCCCTGATACAAAGTGGCGACTTCGGCGATATTCGTTTGAATCCAGTTTTGCTTCTCCAAATCTCCCAACATATCATTAGTCGCTTCCGCCAACTCTCTTATTTCATCATGGCTGGTCAGTTCAATTCTCGACGTCAGATTCCCTTCGGAAGATGTAATATAACGAATCATTCTCGTAACTTGCTTGATCGTACTCGTAATAGAATTAGATAAGACCAGTGCTACAATTATTGCAAAAATAGAAATGATGCCAAGAAGTGTGAAAAGCACAATTTTAAGATTATTATTACTTTGAGCGAGCTGCTCGGCTCTAGCCGTCGTCAGCTGCTTTTCTGCCGCAAGAAAAGAATCGAATTGGGTACGCAGTTGATCCATCAGTTTTTTTCCTGAATTTTGCCTGAAAAAATCCTCAATTGCCGCCTGTTTGTTTTCTTTCTTCATCAGAATCACATTATCACCGGCCGTGCGGATCCAACTTTGGATCGTCGGCTTAATACGCTCCAAACTCTCCTTCTGAGCGGGGTTATAACTGACTAACTGCAGAAGCTTATTATAATTATCCAGCCATGTTTTGTTGGCTGTATCGTAGGGTTCCAAGTATTGAACGTCTCCAGTAATGATGTAGCCTCGCATGCCGGTTTCCATATCAACCATGTTTTTCTGTATGGCATTGATAAGATCATGCGCTTCCAAATCATGACTGGAGACGAAATCCACTTCCTTCTGCAGCGCATTGACACGACCGCTCACAATGAGAAGAGCAATTCCTAAGCATATGATAATAAATACATATCCCATTATTATTTTTGCACGTATATTCGCACGAAAAAATTTGCCCATAGCAGCCTCCTAGTACAGTTCATAGAGAACGTTAGTTAACATTCTACTAATCTAACTATACCATAGTTACGGAGGTAGAGAGAAAAACAACGCCTATTCCTGTAGTTTTTCTAGTATTTCATCGAGCTCCGGATCTGACTCTGGAAATGCTAGATCCATGCTCTCTAGCGCTTCTACAGCGATTTGCAGCACAGCCCAATCCCGGTACCAGCGATGATTGGCTGGCACAATGTACCAAGGCGCCGTTTCAGAGCTGCAATGCTTAAATACCGCTTCATAGGCTTCCTCATATTCGGCCCATGACTCCCGCTCTACCAAATCATTTTTATCAAATTTCCAATGCTTCGTAGGATCTGTCAGCCGATTCCGCAGTTTCGCAAGTTGGAAATCTTTCGAGATGTGGAGAAAAATCTTCACGATTTTCACGCCACCGCTCTCCAATAATTTCTCAAATCGGTTAATATGCTTGAATCTGCTCTTCACTTCCGCCCCGTTAATCCAATTATGGACTCTCGTAATGAGCACATCTTCGTAATACGAACGAATGAAGGCTCCGATCATCCCTTTGGCCGGTGCAATCTGGTGGGCGCGCCATAAGAAATCATGAGCCGCTTCTTCTTCCGTTGGGGCACGGAAACTGTTTACCCGGAACCCCTGCGGATGCAAGCCGCCAAGGGCATGCTTAACAACGCCGTCTTTCCCGCTGCAATCCATCCCCTGTATGACAAAGAGAACGGATTGCTTCTTCTCGGCGTACAGCTTATTTTGCAGAGCTTCCAGCTGCTCTTTCAAGCGTTCTACCTCAGCTTCTACCTCTTCCCGGTCATGGACGGCCCCGGTATCATTGGGATCGATATTCGCTAAACGAAACTTTTTTCCATATTCCAATTTATGCTTGACTGGCATAGGCCGGCCTCCTCTAAGGATTGGGTGTAAGAACTGCCTTCAATTTAAGTATTGCCCGCTTCTGAATACGGGAAACACTCATCTGGGATATCCCTAGCTGATCCGCAATTTGACGCTGTGAGAGCCCTTCCTGATAAATAAGATGAATGACTTTCCTTTCTTCCTCTTTCAAGCAGGTCATCGCTTCTTCCAAGTCCATACGTCTCTCCAGGGATTGATATTCGTCGGTTGACCCGGCAATCATATCGCCAATCGTCGCACTGTCCCCTTCACTGTTCAGCGGCGTATCCAGCGAAGTGTAATGATAATAGTCTCGGCCTGCCAATATTTCGATGGTCTCTTCCGCGCTTAGCTCCAAATAAGCCGCCATTTCATCGATATTCGGCGAACGTTCGAGCTTGACGGTGAGCTCATCCAGGGCTCTCTGAACGAGGGCTCCCTTCTCCTTAATTCGTCGCGGAACCTGTATGTACCATGACTTGTCACGCAAATAGTTCTTCAAGTGACCGATCAAGCTTTTCATCGCATAGGCTTCAAAAGGAGTATCTAATGTACTATCGTACTGGGTGAACAGCCGCAGCAAAGACATCTGCCCGACCTGATACAGATCTTCATATAGATCAGGACGGCTCCGTGACATCTTGCCGACTGCCATACGAACGATAGGTTCATAGTGCAGCAGCAGTGCCGTAGCCGTCTCTTGGCAAGCCGTCTCTTTATAAATTTTCATTTTCACATACATGTCATAGAGAGGCTTATTGGATGATGCATTCACATTCATACCATTTCCTCTTTTCTATTCATCTGCCCTGTTAGCTGCTTCTTCAAAACAACCTGAGTGCCTTTGCCGCTTTCCGTCAACACCTGCACATCGTCCATTAAAGCCTGCATGAGGAATAATCCTAACCCTCCCACCGCCGCTTCACTAATAGATTTATGATGCAGCGCAACCGTATCGGATTCGGCTTGCACATAATGAAAGCTGTTCCCTTCATCCTTAACGCTAATCTGCAAAAATCCGTCCTGCTGCTCGTACTGAATCTCAATGGTTCCAGGCTGCCCCTGCTCATAAGCATGCAGAATGGCATTATTGCAGGCTTCTGCTACAGCTACCTTCATATCTTCAATATCTTCAAATGAGAAGCCCGCTTTCGAGGCTACACCGTATAAGGTAAGTCGGACAATATCCAGGTATTCCGCCTGTGCCGGGATCGTAAGGCCGATGTATGGGTTCATATGATTTCTTCTTTCCTTTCTGCTCTGCCTTGATTATGAATTTGCAATTCTCCGTCCACCAAGTAGCGAGCAACGCCTGTGATTTCAAATAAACGCTGAATTCTCGCGGGAATATGCTGAATACGGAAGGATGCGCCCATCGCAGCTCTTACTTTGAGCACCGAGACAATTAAACCGATCCCCGTGCTGTCAATATAACGCAGCTCTTTCAAGTCTAAAGTTAATTGCTGATCGCCTTGGGAAACGACAGAATCCAGGACGGCCGCAAGCTCGGAGGCTGCTGACAAATCAAGTTCCCCGCTTAAGTATATAATATTTTCTTCCCCATTCGATTGCTTATAAACCGTAAATTTACGTATGTTCACAAAGATAGCTCCTTCCTATTTCATGCTGCCCATATGAGGCGTCTTTTTGGATTTAAACTTTTTCCACATCTCGACCGAAACCGCCGCTCCCTGCAAAATCGTTTGCCATCTGCGGCTTAATGACGGCGTATCTTTCGGCAATCGCGTTTGTTTCACCGCGTCGATGAAACCTGTGGCTGATTGCTTCATAGAAGATGTAAGTTCGTGGACGACTTGACCAACGTCGTTCACGGAGCTGAACAGATGATTCAACTTTGCCAGCTTCGCACGAACATCTATAGCCATCTCATTGGTATTGAGAATAACGTCCTGTACTTCGGAAGAAATCTGTGTGACTTCGTCCTTCATTTGCCCCATCGTCAGAGTGATCTGATCCAGAGACAGCTTCAGTGATTTCAAGGTTTGAATCAAATAGAAGACAAGGAATACGAAAGCTATGGCAGCAAGGACTGCGCTAAGTTCGACCAACATGTCAATCACCCCTGTTCGCTTGATTAGTTTGCTTGATTACTTATCGTTACCCGCATCGCCGAGAAATGAAACAGCCCTCCATGAATTTCCAGATGTTTCAATGGCATGTTTCAAAAGAGAATCTCCCGGGTAAAGACAAGATAGAAACAAGGAAACAATCCTATTAATTGAATGGAGGAATTTCACATGGTGAAAACCGCATTGAAGGAAAATGCCATTACCGACACGTTGGACAAGCAAGTAGCGAACTTCTCAATTCTATATATGAAACTGCATAACTATCACTGGTATGTAAAAGGAGAAAATTTCTTCACGTTGCATCTGAAATTCGAAGAGTTGTACACGGAGGCCGCGCTGCATCTGGACGTTATCGCCGAGCGAATGCTATCGTTGCGCGCCGTGCCAACGGCTACCCTGCAGGAGCATCTGGAGCTTGCTTCTATTAAAGAAGCTAACAAGGGGGCTTCCGCAGCGGAGATGGTGAAGCAGTTGGCAAGCGACTTCACCCTCATCTGCTCGGAGATGACCGAGGGGATCGCGCTTGCCGAAGAAAGCAAGGATCAGCCGACGGCTGACATGCTGATCGGGATTCGTGCTTCGCTTGAGAAGCACAGCTGGATGCTGGAATCTTTCCTTGGCCGCTAAGCGGCTATGGGCGGAATTAGCCCGGGCTTGGTCGGGGCGGGCTCGGCCGGGGCGGATCGGGCCTTGAGTTGACCGGGCTAGGCTCGGCTGCGGGTCGAGTTGGGCTCGGCCGAGGCGGGCTGTGGGCTGATTCAAGGGGAACCACAGGCCCTTATTCTAGCAAAATCAGCTGCTTTCGGGTCCAGACGGAACTACAGGGCGCTATTTGCTCCAAAAAGCTCACATTTGAGTTTGCAGGGCTAAAATAGAGGACCGTAGTTCCCACTCCCTGATCGAAGCATCGATTTTCGTGAGAATAGAGGATCATAGTTCCCTTAACCAGAAAAAGGGCTATCTCCATAGGTCATACTTGACCTTAGAGATAGCCCTTTTTTATACATATTTAACGAGCGTGACTTCCGTCCCTTGCTCGGTGCTCACCGTCACCTCGTCCATCAGCGCTTGCATGAGATACATGCCAAGGCCTCCAGACTGCAGTTCGCCAAGTGTCCGGCCATCCGGAGGTTCCGACTGCTCTTGCTGACTTTGGTAATCAAAGCCAGGACCGTCATCTTTCACTTTCACAATCAATTTGCCTTCACCAAGCTCAAAGCTGATTTGGATTTGCCCCAGCATGGCCGACGTCTCCCCATGAAGCACTGCATTGTTGCAGGCTTCCGAAACCGCTACTTTCATATCCTCGATATCCTCATAGGAAAACCCCAGCTTAGAGGCAACCCCGTAGAGACTAAGCCTGACGAGGTCCAGGTACTCCGCTGCTGCGGGTATGTGCAGACGAACGACGTTCATGCGGTTCCTTCGATCCCTTCATTAAGAAATCCGGAAATGCCTGTAAGGTCAAACAGCCTTTTAATACCGGATGGAATATGGCGTACGGCAAACGGCGCTTTCAACTCATCGCGTATTTTCAAAGCAGAGACCACAATACCGATCCCCGTGCTATCGATGTATGTTAACTTACTTACGTCTAGAATTAACGCCTTATCGGTTCTATGAACAACCGCTTCGAGCGCATGGCGGAACGTTAAAGCTGCTGCCAAATCGAGTTCACCGCGGATATGAAGCAGTATAGATGTTTCCAATTCTTCTTGATCAACTTGGAACTTTTCTACGGACATGAGCCACACTCCTTCTATGTGATTTGCTCTTTCAAGTGTAACAAGTGCCTAGCCTTTACACAAGGTTTACAGCCAAAAGCCTGATCTGCCCGGACTTTCCGGACATGCAACGAAGCCGGCCAATCCGGCCAGCCTCCGCTTACAACACTCCGCTCTTCTCCGCTACGAATGGATGGGCGTACTCGCCGCAAATGACCGCTCCCTGCTCCACCATGACTTGTTTGTCCAAAATAACCCGGTCCAAATAGGCGCCTGCCTGGATCATGCAATCCTGCATGATCACGCTATTTTTGACGTGCGCTCCCGCATGAACAGCAACCCCGGGGAACAAGATGCTGTTCTCCACATAACCCTCTATTCGGCAGCCGGGCGCAACGAACGCATTGCGGATCAAAGCTTGCTGATGACAGGCGATAGCAGTCTCGTCCTCTTTTCGCGTATACACAGACTCATGATGTTCCATGAACTGCCTCCATCCATGCGGCTGCAGCAGTTGCATACTGTGCGCATAATAACTGTCGATGGAATCCATAATCGCCATATAGCCATGATTGGCATAACCTTGTACATGAAGATGATCCAGTTGCTCCCATACAGCCTGTTTCAGATCCATGGATTTTCCGGGCTTCAAGCTCATCTCAATGAGATCAATCAGCAGCTTGCGCTCCAGAACCATCGTATCCAGATCAATATTTTGCGGAGAGAGGCTTGGCAGCGCATGGTAGGTGGGAGCGGCGCCAACAACCCGGCCTTGATCATTTATATTTAAGCTGTAAGCATGTCCAATATGCGCATGGCGGTCCATCTCCGTCAAATGTTTGAAGAGTACCGTAATGTCCGCTCCACTATTGTGATGGTAATCCATCATCTGATCATAATGGGAATGATAAATAATACGGCTGGGTGCAAGCAAAACATACTTCTCCGCTCTGGATTTCAAGTAATCCAGAGGGTAATCCAACTGAAGCTCATCGTCATGCTGGGCGGATAGGGTGTGCAGCGCCTCTAACCCATAGTGCCGACCGTTTCCGATATGCTGAAGCAGCGACTCCGCCTTCGGAGCAGCTAGCACCACCACCTCTTGAATGCCGGCATTGCTCATATTGGAAAGCGCAAAATCCGCTAACCTGTACCGGCCGGCAAAAGGCACCGCCCCCACGCACCGGTCACGGGTAAGTGTGGATAACTCGCTTTGTTCATTCATGAGATTAATGAAGCCAAGAACATTTTCCATAAGGCATTCCTCCTTTGGGCTTACACGAAATTCAGCCGCGTACCGGTCAATGGAGCAGGTATAGAGGCCGGGTAATGACGTCCAATCACGGATTTCTCGCCGACGACGGTAATGCCCGGATTTCCTGGCTTGCCTACAATAGCGCCGTCTTTGATAATCGACCCTTCCCCGATAATCGCGTTAAGGATAAGAGCATGCTCCCCGATCTGAACGCCGGGCATAATGACGCTGTTCAGCACCCGGCTATGCTTGCCGACTGTCACACCATCGAATAAAACCGAGTGGCTGACATTGCCGTAAACAGAGACGCCATCCCCCATTTCGGCGTTATTAACCCGTGCGTCAAGCGCCACTTGGCTTCTGGAGAAGTTCCGACGGGCTGTCAGTACAGGCCATGCCTCCTGATCCATCTGCAGCCTCGGATCATAACCAAGTAAATCCATGTGGGATTCCCATAGGCTTTCTATCGTGCCGACATCCTTCCAGTATCCTTCAAACGGATAAGCGGATACATGCGCACCCGCAGCCAACAGCCCGGGAATAATGTCATGGCCAAAATCATGGCTCGATGCCGGATGATCCGCATCCTGCTCCAAACAGGACTTCAGGAACTCCCAGTTGAATATGTAAATCCCCATGGAGGCTAAGTTGCTGGCCGGTTTGAACGGCTTTTCCGCAAATGCGGTAATCCGATGCTGCTCATCTGCGCTAACAATCCCGAACCGGCTGGTTTCCTCCCATTTCACCGGCATAACCGAAATCGTGGCATCCGCGCCGGTTGCCTGATGATGTTCCAGCATCGTCCTATAATCCATGTTATAAATATGATCGCCGGAGAGGATCAGCACATAACTCGGGTTATGCTCCTCCAGATAAGCCAGGTTTTGATAGACGGCATCTGCAGTTCCTTTATATGCATTAGGTGCTCCGGCCTGCCGTTCCAGCAGGGAGATGCCGCTACCGCCACTGCCAGCACCTTCCACCTGCCAAACATCCCCGGTTCCAATGTGCGCATGCAAAACGGCCGGTTTATACTGCGTCAGTACGCCAATCGTACCAATTCCTGAATTGCGGCAATTGCTCAAAGCAAAGTCAATCATCCGGTATTTCGCTCCAAAATGAACCGCCGGTTTCGCCATATACCTCGTTAACGGACGAAGCCTGCTCCCTTCTCCGCCAGCCAACAGCATAGCTACACATTCCTGCTTTTTCATCATCAGCTCATCCTTCCGTTTGGTTTTTTTTGAAAATGACAGCCGCCAGTGGCGGTATCGTTACTTGAATGCTATAAGGTTGATTCTGACACGACCACTCTTCCGCAGTCTGTGCAGACTCATTCATCACACCCGATCCACCGAATTCTGGGCGATCACTGTTAAATACTTCTTGATATTGCGCAAGCTCTTTCACTCCAATACGGTAACCTTCGTGTGTTTCGGGCTTGAAATTGCAAACCATGAGGAGATCTTCCTTCTCCTCCCCTTTCCGGCCAAATAACACCAGACCATCCGCCGTATCCTCAAAATCAATCCCTTCAAACCCCTCAGGTGCATAATCCCGCTCCCACAGAGCCTTCTCCGATATATAAAAATGATTCAATGTCTTCACAAAATGTTGGAACTGTTGATGTTCACGATCCTGCAGCACGTCCCACGCGAGTGCCGCTTCCGAGTCCCAATCCTGTTCCTGGCCGAATTCACTGCCCATGAACAGGAGCTTTTTGCCGGGATGCCCGATCAGATAGGCGTACAGTACGCGCAGATTGGCAAATCGCTGCCAATTGTCGTTTCCCGACATTTTACCCAGGAGAGACTTATCCGGATTAGCCATCTCGTCATGCGCATAAGGGAGAATGTAATTCTCATCCCAAGCCTGCTGCAGCGATCTCGTCAACTGCGGCTCCAGCCCGCTGCGCTGCTCCTGATTCTTTTTCATATAGTCGAGTGTGTTCCACGTAAAGCCTAAATGCCATTTATAATTAAAACCCAGTCCTCCCTGTTCAACCGGTTTGGTTACTCCCGGGTATGAACTGGAATCCTCCGCCATCATCAAGGCGTTCGGGTATCTGGCGAAGATGACGGCATTCAGCTTTTGGAGAAAAGCGATGCCTTCCAAATTTTCCTCGCCACCCTCGTTATTCGTGATGCAGTCACCTTCCGACCTGTCGAAATTAAGCGTCAACATGCTGTAAACCGCGTCGACACGCAAGCCGTCAATATGATAAACATCCATCCAGAACAAAGCATTGGAAATTAAAAAGCTATGCACTTCGGGTTTCCCATAATCAAAAATGTAGGTCCCCCATGTCGGATGCTCAGCTTTACGGCTGTCGGCGTATTCGTACAGCGGTTTTCCGTCGAATCGGGCTAATCCGTGACCGTCTTTGCAGAAATGCGCCGGCACCCAATCCATAATGACGCCGATCCCCTTCTGATGGCAGCGATCAACCAGATACATGAACTCCTGCGGCGTTCCGAAGCGGCTCGTCACTGAGTAATACCCCGTTATCTGATAGCCCCAGGATTTATCCAGCGGATGCTCCATAAGCGGCATAAGCTCGATGTGCGTAAAGCCATGGGCTACGACATAATCGACTAACTCGTCGGCTAATTCCCCATAGCTGTAGAAACCGCCATCTTCCTTACGCTTCCAGCTGCCCAGATGCACTTCATAAACCAGAAGCGGCTGCTGTAGAAATTGGTGGGACGTCTTCCCTGCAAGCCAAGCTCCATCCTGCCAATCATAACCTTCCAAGGAAGTAACGATGGAAGCGGTTCCGGGTCTAAGCTCAGAAGAAAACGCATAAGGGTCTGACTTCAAATAACAATCATCCTCTGAAGTAATGATTTCATATTTGTATAAGGTACCTTCCTTCAATTCGGGGATAAAGAGCGTCCACACGCCGTCTGACAACGTCATGCCATGATTCCGGCCATCCCAACCATTGAAGTTGCCCGATACGTTCACTTGCTTGGCATTTGGTGCCCACACGGCAAACTGGACGCCCTTCACAGCATCTTTTTCCTCCAAGTGAGAGCCCAGAAACCGATAACTTTGGTACTGCGTACCCTCATGCAACAAATATAGAGCGTCTGAACCCGGTGACGATGTCATCGTTGTCATCCATTTTCCTCCCCGCCATTGATTAACTTCATACCTTTTATTACCCCCGTTAGCGCCTATTGAAACAAAAAATGCACAAGCCGCCCAATTTTTGGGACAAACTCGTGCATGTATCCATTTGTTAGTAATAAGTACCAATTACGAAACGCTAATCATGACCAGGCACATATCGTCCTGCGGAGCCTCGCTTTTGTCATGCGGATAAATCTGCTCCACCAGCTCCTCTGGATCATGTGTGCTGCCAGAAGACTGCAGGCCTTGCCGTATTTTCGTGATACCGTCCTGTTCCTCATCATCCAGCCATTCCGATAGACCGTCTGTAAATAAGACAATACGCGCCACTTGCTCATAACGAATTACGCCTTTGGTTACTTCAATTTCCTCAAAAAAACCAATGGCGCAGCAGCCTTCCGTCAACAGCTTCACCTCGCCATCCAACTCCGCAATGCCTGCCGGGTGCCCTGCATTCACATACTCAATCGTTTGTTTCTCCGTATCCAGCACCAAGTAGATCGCCGTAAAATAATAATTGATCAAGCTGTCCGATTGATGCAGCTGATTCATCCTGCCATTCAGCTCGCGCATCACACCCTCCGGATCGCAAATATGCGTGATCGTATCCTTCAAAGCCGAGTAAATATACATACACACCAGGGAAGACGAAATACCGTGCCCCATCATATCCAGCAAAATAACGCCATACCGATTCGGTCCGATCGGATACCACGCGTAGAAGTCCCCCGCCAATTCCGACGATGGCTTATAGACGGCAGAGATTCGGATATTTTCCTCCTCTATGGGGTTGCTGAGCACGCTGCGCTGTACCTGTTTCGCCAAATCCAGCTCATATTTAATCCGCTTATCCCGCTCTTTGTGCCAATCCTTCTCATATTTCAAACGGAGCGTCGCACGGATTCGGGCGAGCAGCTCCACCTTATTAATCGGCTTCATCACATAATCAAGCGCCCCTGCATCCAAAGCCTCAGCAAGCTTATTCGAATCCCCCATCGCCGTCACGAAAATAATGGGAATATCCCGCAGCCTCTCATTCGCTTGAATCGTGCGGCAGGCCTCTACGCCATCGATCTCCGGCATCATCATATCCATTAAGATGAGATCTACCGGCACCTCCGCCGGACTGGGGGCATGCATATCTAATAACTGATACAGCTCTTTCGCCGAGGACACCATTTGGAGATCCGTGTATCCCGCTTTAAGCAATATTTTTTCAATAATTAGTAAATTTGTTGCGTTATCGTCCACAATGACAATGCTCATCGCCATAACCCCTTTCGGGTAAAAGTTAACTGGAACCCTCATCTAGTTTACCATAGTTCAAAAACAAAGAGCTTCTCTATGTACTACCCGCCTGCAAAAATTTCAATCATTGTAAACGGACAGCCGAATTTATAAATGACCTCCTCCTGTTTCAAAACAAGAAAATAGGGTTACAACCTAGTATAAGGCATGACCCACTAAACCCCAATTGAAGGAGAGATGACTCATGAGTGAAACTGTCGAAACAAACAGAAGCGGACTATTGTTAGGCCTGGTAATCGGTGGTGCGATAGGCGCTGTAGCCTCATTGTTATTAGCCCCGAAAAAGGGAGCAGAACTGCGAGACAACCTCACAACGACATATCGAAACTTATCCGATAAAACAAACGAATTCGCCGCAGCCCTAGGGCAAAAAGCAAAGGAAATGGCCGCCAAAACCGGTGATAAAACGGAAGAGATGGCTGAAAAACTGAGCGATAAAACGCAGGACTTAGCCGAAATGGCGAGCGATAAGGTGCAAGCGTTTGGTGAAAAAGCTAGTGAGAAGGCGAAAGACATTGGCGAGAAGGCTAGTGCCAAGGTGCAGGAGATTGCCGAGCCTTTGCAGTCGGCTAAACCGGAGTACTCGAGTAATCGGCATTAAAAGAGTACGCCACCATCTTGAAAGGAGTGGTTTGAAATGGATAAAAACATGCTGCATCGACAACTAACCGATTTCGGTTTAGAACGTGTGGAATATAAGGAAAAGGCCGTCTATCAATATAATATCTATAGTGAGGCTACAGCTGCCTCCTATCCGCTTACCTTGACGACGCTCACCTCCGAGCATGGGAATACCACCGTGCACTTCCATGAGGCAGGCTTTCCGGACAATAGATTTGTTCCGCTGGAGGTCCGCCGGATCGCGCTGGACAAACTGATCGAATTAGAACGGCTGTGCAACGGCCCCTCCGGTAAAACCTTGGAGGAAGCCAACAACAGCTCCATGGCGCAAGATTTGGACGAGATCAAGAAACTCGGCAATGAAATGAAGCACATGAAGACCAACAGCGAGCTGATCGAGAAGAATCTGATCCCGGACCCGATTCAATAAAAAAAGGTTGGACAGGAGTAGCTTCCTGTTCAACCTTTTTTTGCGTTCACACATCATTCCGTCAATGGAGTGAGCTTCCCGTGTATGACTAATCTTCCCTCTTTGGAAATCAGCGTGTAGTCGCAAGTTGAAAGCGTAAGAATGGAGTCCCTTGCTGTTAACGCTTCATTAGTCTCATAGATCGAGCGGTTCTGAATCGTATGCAGGAATGATGCATATTCCACGTCATCGGCAAAATCGGTTTGAATATAGTTGAATTCAGTCGTCGTATAGTAAACCGCAAAAATGTCCACCCGATAGGATTGATATAAGCTTTCGTAAAAAAACGTCCGGTGGGATTGAAAAAATGCCGGGTCCAAATATTTTTTCAAATCCCCGAACATGGAACCGTTCTTCATCCGGTGGCCATAAATAATGGTATGGCGTTCGTCCCCGCTCGCATCGTTCCGGAAATCCATAAATATACTTCCGGCTTCCATGGGTTCCCGCTCGTAGTTTCTGCTCAAATAGTAATCGTTATCAGAAGCTTGCACGACAGGATAATCAATTTGGGTATTACTGATTTGCAGCCAACCAATCGTATCCGGATTCTTCTCAAGCAAGCGATCGAATTTGGATGGCTTCGGCTTCGTATCCTGTCCAGACGTCAGCGCAAGCTGAGCCAAAGGCCAGCTTCCAGACTTATACAGTTCACGCGCCTCATTCATCACTTTGCTATTCTCCGAGTTAACTAACCCATAGTTAGCTAGCTTAAAGGCGGAACCAATAAAAACAACTAAACAGAGAAGCGTCACAAGGTTAGACCACAAACCTTTTTTGCTTAACTTCCTAAATCCCGACCGGCACCATGTATAAACCCGTATCTTGATCATGTTTTACGATGACGTCAACTCCATAAACTGATTTGATCATCGACTCCGTCATAATGTCATGCGGAGCGCCTTCCATAAACAATTGCCCGTTCTTCATGACGATGAGCCGGTCGCTATATCGAATGGCCTGATTCATATCGTGCAGGACCATAACAATTGTCAATCCGTGATCGACATTTAACTTCTTGATTAACTCCAAAATTTCGATCTGATAATACATATCCAGGAACGTCGTAGGTTCATCCAGAAATAAAATGGAAGTACGCTGAGCAATCGCCATAGCAATCCAGACACGCTGCCTTTCCCCACCCGACAATTGCTGCAGGGTCTTGCTGCGTTTGTCTTGCAGATTCGTGCAGGTCAGCGCCCACTCAATCGCTTCTTCATCTTCCTTTCTCTCCTGAGCGAATAAGGTTCTATGAGGCAACCGCCCAAAGCTCGTTAACTTTTCAACGGTTAAATCGGAAGGAGCCTCATTGCTCTGGTGGACAACAGCCAGCTTTTTGGCCAAATCCTTTGTTCTATACATGTTTAGCTCTTTGCCATCGAGAACAACCTGACCGATATGAGGGGTATAATTGTTCGACATCACACCAAGAAGCGTTGACTTCCCACAGCCATTGGGGCCAATGATGGTCGTAATTTTACCCATAACGATTTCGCTCGTTACGGATGTCAATTGATCGTTCTTTTTATCATAGGAAAAAGAGATATTGTTAATTTCCACGAATCTGATCACTCTTTCTCAGCATGAAGATTAGAAACGGCCCGCCGATTACAGCCATGATAATCGAGGCGGGAATTTCGGAAGGTGCAAGCACCGTGCGCCCCAGCGTATCGGCAGATAAGATTAACAGCGCTCCGCCCAAAGCCGAGAAAGGAATCAAAATCTTATGATCCGAACCTACCAGCAGACGAGCGATGTGAGGAACCAGCAAGCCGACAAAAGCGATCATTCCGCCAATTGCGGTCGCTACCGCAGCGAGCATTACGGCCACTACAGAGATAAGCAGACGTGCCCGAGTTACTCTTAACCCCAAGTTTTGGGCCGATTTATCCTGAAGCGACAGCATATTGCACCAAGAATATAACAAGAAGGCTACCACTAAACCGATTGTCCCATAGATAAGCATCACTTGGACGTCATTCCATGTTTTCATCGTAAAAATCGAGGTGACTGCCTGATTAATGCTGGTGACCGCGTAGCTTCCTCGATAATTAAACGACTGTCCCAATCCTGTAAAAGTAGCGTTAATGGCGAGACCTACCAAGATAATACGGATCGGACTCAGACCGGAATTCCAGGAAAAGGAATAGACCAGGAAACACGCCAGCGCCCCTCCAAAAAAGGCGAACATCGGCAGCCAGTAAAACAGCTGCGGAAACAGCGTAACGAACAGCAGCGAAACGACGCCCGCTCCCGAGGAAATGCCGATCACCCCGGCGTCAGCCAAAGGGTTTCTCATAACAGCTTGCAGCAGAACACCGGAAACGGCTAGTGTTGCTCCAACGAATAGAGCTACTATAATTCGCGGTAAGCGCAAATCCTTAATAATCTCTACTTTCTTGTTGGTCCCCGTGAAAAGGCCTTGTATAAATTCAAGACTGCCGATCTTAATGCTTCCTGTGGTTATGGACACTAACGTTACGATGACGAGCAGGAGGACAACGACAACCAAGCTCCATCCAATTTTATTCATGTATTCTCTTCCTTTATTCATTCCTATTTGTTGGATATAGCATCTTCACAAGCTCATCAAGGGCTTCTGTAGCGGCAAGATTACCCGTTGTTCCGAACAAATCCTCCTGCAAATCATAAACTCGTTTATGCTGAACCGCCTCGAAATGCTTCCATATATCATTTTTCTGGAATTCCTTATCGAACATTTTGATAACTTCATCCGGCAGGCCATGAGCCGCTCGTAAAATAATGTCCGGATTCGCCTGCTGTAAATATTCGGTGTTCGAAGCCAAATATTCAACTTTCTGCCCTTGCACCACATTGATGCCGCCGGCCAACTTTACTAGATCCCCGATGTAAGAGTTCTCCGTGGCTACCAGATAACTTCCCGGCACGCCAAGCAAAATCAGCACGCTTGGCTGCTTCTTGCCGGCAATTTTCTGATTGATTTCCTTTTGCTTATCTTGATACTTCGCGACGATGGCCTGTGCTTGCTTCTGACGATTGTACTTATCACCAAGTGCGATAATTTCCTTATTCATTTTGTCTAGACTTGTGAGATTAAGAAAAGTCGCTTCGACAGCAGCATTTTTAAATACCGGGGCCAAATCATATTCTAATGTCGTCACCGACAGTACGTCTGTCGGATCCAATGATTTCACGACCTCCATATTGGGACTCATCGGATTCCCGACCTTGGTTGCCCCATCGTAACGCTTGGGAAGTTCCTTCGTGCTAGTAGGGACGCCGACCAAGTCTATCTCCAAAGCATCCATCATTTGCGCAGCCGCAACCGTAGTCGCAATAACCCGCTTCTCGCTCTGCACATCCGCAGCCGGAGCCGCTGTCTGAGAAGCAGCAGCGCTGCTCTCCGAAGGCGTTCCCGACGAGCAGCCTGCTATGACCAACATACCGGCAAGCAGTATGGCTCCTATTCTCTTGTTCATGCCCAGTTCTACATCCTTCCCCTTAAAAATTACAGAGGACACCAGTAAACTGGTATCCCCTTTCTTGCCTCATTCTCTTGATTACTTGGATTCTGCTTGTTTCAGCATCGCTAGAACCAAAGTAACGGCTTCCGCCCGGCTAGCGCTCAAGTTTGGAGCAAACGTATTGTTCTCACGGCCGCTAACCAATCCCACACGGAAGGCTTCCGCTACAGCGGATTGTGCCCACTGCGGGATTTCATCAGCATCCGTAAAGGTTAACGCAGCATTTCCTGCTGTGGATAAACCTAATGCACGAACAATCATAACAACCAATTCAGAACGGTTTATGTTTTGTCCAGCGCGGAACGAACCATCTTCATAGCCATTAATGATCTGCAATCCGGCTATTGCCGATAAGCTCGGCTTCACCCAAGCAGGAATTTGCTCACGGTCACTGAATGCGAGCGAACCTTCCGCTGCTTTCAGCTTCAATGCGTTGCCTAGCATCACAGCAAATTCAGCGCGCGTCACTTGACCGTTAGGACGGAATTGACCATCCTCATAACCGCTGACGATACCTAGATCAATCGCTTTCTCAATAGCGGCTTTAGCCCAATGGCCTTGAATATCCGCCCACTTCTTCACTTCCGGCTGACTGCCATCCGTTTCATCGTCTTTCTTGACGTAAGGTTTGATGTCATCTCCATTAAACAACAACTGCACATCGTAATCCCCTGTATAATGACCGGCCCAGTCCATTTTGATCTGAGCATAAATCTTTGTTTCCGAAGCAAAGTCCTTCACAGCAAATCGGATGACTCTGCTGTTCTCAACTTCACTCGTACTAACAACTTCCGCATCGGCAAGCGTTCCATCTTCTAACTGAATTTTAAAGCCCGGCGCCTCTTTGCTCTTGGTTATGGTGAGATATACGTAGCTTTTGCCATCAACAATCTTCAAAATAGCCGGATGCTTCACAAAGTCATTCGTAATGGATTTTTGATTGCTTCCACGCAGTATAATACTGAAGTCAGCCGTATAGTCGCCAGGCACGTATGCCACACTTAATGGTCTTACAATTTCCGGCTTGATTTCACCAGGAGATTGCACGCTTACAATACTGTTCTTATCAAATGTAAGATCTACATCGTAAGAATGATTGTAGTTGAGTTCAGGCCAATTTACTTTCACCCAACCCATGGTTTTAACCGTCAAATCAACGACAGGGAATTGAATAACACGCGTATTTTTAGCGTGATCTGTGCTTATAACATTGGTATCCCTTAAACTTCCATTATACTGTACTTGGAAATCCGTTGTTTCTTTGCTTTGTTTCAGCGTAAACGACACCAACATCTTGCCGCTGCTCACAGTTAACGTACCAGGCGTTACGACGTAGTCCTGCATAACCGATCTTTCCGTAGTTCCATACTTAAGAATTTTATAGTCGATGCTGTATATGCCGTCTGCAATCCCATGGATATTGGAAGGTACGGATGGCGCAATAGGACCTGTACCTGGACCTGTACCCGGAGGCGTCCCAGGATCCACTGGGTCAACAGGATCTACAGGATCGGTACCTGCAGACGTAGCGTCGCTAAAGCTGATTTGATAACTTGGATTGACGGTCTGACCGTTCGCTGTTGCGGATAAAAACAGGTTGTAGGCCGATGTTAAATTCGGCAATTCGTATTTTACTTCTTGGGAAGCTGACAAAATGGTAACAAGGTCTGAACTTTTCATTGCCACTGCAGGCAAAATGTCCTCTGTAGTCTGGTCAGGACGTACCAATTGCAGTTTCGTAATCGATGTCCCGTTTTTCAGCTTAAAGAACATCACATTTTTGCCGTTCTGTACGGTTAATCTGCTCGTGTTATCAAGGTAGGAACTTACCGGAGCTTGAGCACCGCCGAGCGCGCTACCGTTCAGACTTACATTGTAATTGCCTTCCGGAAGCGGCTGATCGAGAGGCAAGATGGGTGTCAGGCTGCTCGCATCAAAAGCAATTTGCAAAGGTTGATCTTCGTGAACAACGTTTGTCACATCAACCACGACTCTTGCGTTCAGCTTCACTGACAAATCGTTAACTTCGAATTGAACGCTTCTCGTATCTTCGGATGGATTGGAAGTAAGTGTCGTTGTCTCCACCAGAGTCCCGTTTAGTTCCGTTTTGAAAGACGTGATCCAAGAGCTGTTCTTCAGCGTAAGGGAAACCGTCTTTTTCCCATTCTGAACTTTCAAGCGTCCACTCATTAAATCAACGTAATTCTCCATCAATGACGTTTCATTTGTTCCGTCTTTATGCAGATTAAAATTAATTTTGTAGGATCCGTCTTCAGGTTGTCCGGGCTGCCCTGGCTGTGTCGGCTTAGGATTGTTTGTAATCACCGAAGCATCAAAAGCCGTAACTGCCGTTTGCAGTTTAGTTAAAGCGTCATCCACTTGCTTTTGTGTTGCATCGGCATTATCAGCCGTAACCTGTGCAGTCGTAATCGCGGTTTGCAGAGCGCTTATGGCACTAGCCGGGAATTGGCCGTTATAAATTCCTTCCTCCGCTGTGTCATGCTTATCTTTGGCGCCTGCAAGCGCTAAATTCAGCTTTGTTTTATTCGCTGGAACGATGGTAGTGGAATACGAAACATCCGTTACTTTTAGCTTGTTACCCTCACTGTTCACAAGCCCGATATCGGTCAACGCCACCGGCGCATAAGTCGATTGGATAACCGACTTAGCTTTGAATTCAAGCATCAGATATGTATTGTTGGCATCAAAGCTTTTTCCGCTTGCGCCTGTTAAAGTCAGTTTCAGCTGTCCGTCAGCTTGATCGGTATACCCTAAGGAGAAATTATCAATCAGCGACTTGGATTTCGTTTTATCGAGTTCAAGCAGGTTAGAATCGTACGTCAACGTCATCTCTTGACTATATACCTGTTGATAGACGCTTTGGCTCACACCCGTAACTCTGAAATTCAGATCCAACACTTGCTTCGGCTCCACAGTTGGCGCACCGATTAACTCAGCGACCTGTGACTTGGGCACAATGCCATTAGCATCAAATTTAAACAAGAAGTTATTGCCTGCGTATTGTGGCGGCGCTATCGTGTTATGTACGTAAGCAAGGATATTGGTCGAGAGATCCCTCACTTCAAACTCAATGACTCTCGTATTGGCAGCAGTATCCTGGCTTTTAACCACAGCATCAACCATCTGTCCATTCAGTTGTGTCTGAATGACATCTGTATCCGTGCTCTTCACCACCGTCAAAATCACTTTTCTTTTCCCCTGCTGAACAGATAGGGTTGCAGGATTTACAAAATAACTTTTCATGCTGGATTCTTTGCTTGGGTTCGTTGCGTTCAACGCTTGAAAAGGAATGCTGTATACGCCATCTGCGATAAACGGCACGATGCTGCCAGTATCGAATTTAAACTGGAAGTCGTTTGTAGCGTATTGTGGCGGCGCTATCGTGTTATGTACTCTGGCAGCTACATTTTGAGTCAAATCGGCTATCTCAAACTCAACTTCTCGGGTGTTCGCTGCCTTATTCGTGCTGACAACGTTCATTTCCACGTACTGCCCATTCTGATCCTTCGTTTTCAGCGAGTCCGTATCCGTGCTCTTAACCACAGTGAAACGAATCGTCGTTTTCCCATTCTCATCTACCGTCAATCTGGCCGGTTTCACGAAGTAAGCTTCCATCGAAGATGTTTTTGTCGGATCCGTTGCATTTAATGCCGAAAAATAAATGTTATACACGCCAGCACTCACAGCACCTGGCTTTGGATTATTAGTTATTACGGAGGCATCGAAGGCCGTAACGGCTGTTTGCAGCTTGCCCAAAGCATCGTTTACTTGAGCCTGCGTAGCATTCGCATTCTCAGCCACTGCCTTCGCCGCAGTGATCTCAACCAGCAATGCGCTTATCGCATTAGCCGGATATTGACCGTTATAAATGCCTTCTTTCGCTGCATCTTGTTTCGCTTGCGCTGTAACGATTAATTGATTCAGGTTTGTTTTATCAACTGGCGTTTGTTCAGGTGGCGTGATACCTTCTGTATCAAAACCGATTTGCAAAGGCTGGTCTTCGTGGATATTAAACTCGGGTACATCCACTTTGACTCTGGCATCCAGTCGGAGCGACAGATCCGCTACTGCAAATTGAACCGTTCTCGTGTTTTCTTGCTGATTAGACTCGAGTGTAGCAACTTCAACCAGGCTGCCATTCAATGCAGTCATAAACGATGTAATCCATGAGCTGTGATTTAATGTGAAAGAAGCCTTCACTGCGCCGTCTTTCACCGTTAAACGTCCGCTATTGGAGTCGGCATAACTCTGCATCATCGACGGTTCATTCGTACCATCTTTATATAAAGTAAATTTGACAGGGTATTCCCCGTCTGGAAGATTTATATTACTGCTGGCCGCATGAGCTACTTGGCTTAACGGGAACTGAAAGGTGCTTAACAGCACAAAAAACATAAGAAAGATCGTTCCGACTTTCCTTAATCGATTCTTCAAAATGAATACTCTCCTTCGTCCTAAAATCATGATTGATGAGTTAAGGCTTTACGAACTTGCGGATTAAAATAAATGATGAGATCACTAACAGGGCAACCAGCACAGTAACTGGAGTCGTGTCCCCGGTTTGCGGATTCACTACCGCAGGCTTCTTATGCTCTGTATTAACAGCGGGAGCTGCTGAGGGAGCCGGGCTGTCACTTTTCGCTTTCGGCGTTACGTTTGCAGCGGTGTCGGACTTTGTTTCAGCGGTGCTCAGTGCTTTCATGCTCTTCGCGTCAAAAGCAAAGCGAATCGTATAATCATGATCGTAATCGACGGATTTCACCGTCACATGGATTTTGGCCTTGAGCGGACTCGATACATCCTTCACTTTAAACTGAACCATCCGCGTATCATCGGGACTATTGCTTTTTAGCACTTGGGTATCCGCGAAACCTCCGTCATTGTCCACTTTAAAAACCGTAACCCATGAACTGTGATTCAATGTCATTTGCATGGTCATTTCCCCATTTTTCACTTGGAGAATCGCTGGCTTTTCCCAGTAATCGTTAGCCATGGAAGCAGAGTCATTATCTCCTTGAAGCACTGTATATCCAATGGAGTACGTCCCGTCTGCAAGAGCAGCAGCCTTCGATACAGGCACGTTAATGAGCATTACAAAAATTAGCATCATCAAAAGTGAAGCCGAGATGGATAAGCATTTTTTCATGTTCTTTCCCCTCCTTTCATCATCCGCGAAAATTAAGATAATGATAATCATTATCAATAAACAGCAAAAAAAAAGAATAGGCTTTCTATTCTATTACTTCGCACACACCCCCTCTGCAAGCCGAATGCTAAAGATAGCAGAAGTCGCTCGTTTATAGAGAATGATAATCATTATTAATTGGTCTGTGGTTTAATCTTAGCCTAGCCTACTGAAAATTGTCAATACATTCTAACCCCCTAGATTTATTATAAAAATTACGATTGACATTTGATAATGATTTTCATTATCATTTTAATGGTGTTGTCATATGGATCGGTCACATCATTTTCTTAAGATATCTGGAGGTCATCTTTTATGAAAAAAATTCATTTTCTCTTAGTAAGCACACTGTTGGTTGGCATGTTAGCGGGTTGTTCCGCTCCTCCCCCACAGACTTCGGATACCATCCAGCAAACGAGCAACGGCTCACTTTCCGTTACAGATTTTTCCGGACGCAAAGTGACCTTCTCCAAGGTTCCAACGAAAATTGCCGCTCTTAGCAACGGTGAAATGGATATCGTATACGCGCTAGGCGGCGAATTGGTTGGCAGGCCTACGTCCGCTGCTCCTCTTGCCAACAAAGAAGCATCTAGCGTTGAACAGATCGGGACGCCTCACGGCATGGACATGGAGAAAGTGGCGCTCGTCCAGCCGGATGTCGTTCTCGGCAATAACCCTTTGAACCTGAAGGACGTGCCTGCTGTCGAAGCACTCGGCTCCAAGATGATCTTGACAGATGCCAACAGTGTCGCGGAAATCAAAAAACAAATCGGGCTTTTTGGCGAAGTGCTGGCCAAGAAAACACGTGCCGACGAGCAAGTCCAAGCCATTGATAAGAAAATTAGTGAGTTGCAAAAAAATCAGCCATCAGCAAAGATACGTGCCCTACTTGTTTACGGTGCTCCAGGCACCTATATGGCTGCTCTTAACAATTCCCTGAGCGGTGATATTCTCTCCATCGCAGGAGGGGAGAACATTGCGTCAGACTATCCAAGCCTGGATAAATATCCGCAATATGCGCAGCTAAACACCGAAAAAATTATGAAATCGAACCCGCAGGTCATTTTCTTTATGGCGCATGGAGATACAGACAAAGTGAAGGAGGGTTTTCTGAAGGAGATGCAGATGAATGCGGCTTGGAACAGTTTGGACGCCGTAAAAAATAATCGCATTGAAGTGCTGCCATCGGATCTGTTCGGCTCCAATCCGGGAACACGCATCATGGAATCCCTTGCATTAATGCAGAAGCTTCTCCTCTCTGTTAAATAACTATGAACATACAACAGCGTAATACTAGAAGAAAACTAAGTTTTGCTGTCGCTCCCATCCTCGTTGCACTCGTGTCCATCTATGGGCTTACTTACGGTTCCGTCCATATCTCGCTTAGAGAAATCTGGTCCGTTTTCATGGCGGAGGGATCGCCTTTGCACGAGAAAATCGTTATGAATCTCCGACTTCCAAGGGTGCTCATTGGATTGCTCGTCGGTGCATGCTTGGCTGCGTCCGGTGCCTTGCTCCAAGGCGCAATGAAAAATCCGTTATCCGACCCAGGGGTCATTGGCGTCTCGGCCGGCGGAGGTCTTGCCGCCGTTGTGATGATGATTATTTTTCCGCAATACAGCTATTTGCTGCCAATTGCCGCTTTTCTCGGAGCCTTCGTCACTTCCATTTTCATTTATTTACTGGCATGGGATAAAGGTTCCTCGCCACTCAAAATTATTTTGGCCGGAGTCGCCATCAATGCTCTGCTAGGGGCCACTACAAGCGGAGTTATGGTCGTATTCAGCGACCGTGTCCAGGCTATTTTGCCTTGGTTGGCGGGCGGACTGAACGGGAGAAGCTGGCATCACTTGGCATTTATGGCTCCCTACGCGCTCATTGGTCTCGGTTTGTCCGCCTTGATGATCAAACCCTCCAATCTGCTGCAGTTGGGTGATCATACTGCGCAGTTATTAGGCCAGAAAGTCGAACTTCAGCGGCTCCTTATCATCTTGTTGTCTTCCTTATTGGCGGGGGCTGCTGTCAGCGTAGCAGGCTTAGTTGGCTTCGTCGGCTTGATTGTCCCTCATGCCATTCGCCTGCTGATTGGGGATGATTATCGGTTTTTGCTTCCGTTATCCATTCTGGGCGGAGCGGCCCTCGTCGTTCTTGCCGATACGGTGGCGCGATCGTGGTTTGATCCGATTGAACTCCCTGTCGGCATTTTGCTTGCAGGGCTGGGTGCGCCATTCTTTTTATACTTGTTGAAGAAGCGGAGGATTATGTAATGTCTGCTATTGAAACGAGACAGATACACCTCCATGTTGGCGGTTTTCAACTTCAGCATGTAACGCTTTCCATTCCATCTGAAAAAATCACAGCCATCGTAGGGCCCAACGGCTCCGGCAAATCGACTCTACTCCAAACCCTGACTCGTCTATTGACGCCTGATCAGGGAGAAGTTTTTGTACAGGATAAGCCCCTGCAGCGTTATAAAACGATTGAACTAGCGCGGACAATCGCGCTTATGACGCAATCCAAACATACGATACCGAATCTAACCGTAGGTGAACTCGTCGCATATGGCCGCTCGCCATACAAACGATTATTTGACCATATGAATCCGGAAGATCGAGATATTGTTCAATGGGCCATGAAGGTCACGCACACGCTGAGGCATGAAAACCGCATGTTTCACACCCTGTCGGGGGGCGAACAGCAAAAGGCGCGGATTGCGATGGCACTCGCTCAAAAAACGACGATTATTTTACTCGATGAACCGACTACTTTCCTTGATATCGCCCATCAGCTGGATGTTATGGAAATGCTAGTGAAGATCAACGAAGCTTATCGTATAACAATTGTTATGGTTCTTCATGATCTTCAGCAAGCTGCGAATTACTGCCATTACCTCGTCGCTATGAAAAGGGGGGAAATCCAGCAAACAGGCAATCCCAAGGAAGTCATAACGGCTGAATTTCTTAAAGATATTTACCAGATCGAAGCCAAGGTAAGATTTGAAGATAACTACGTCAACATTATGCCTATTCGTAAATTGTAAAAAAAAGGTTGAGCAGCACAGGAAGCGCTGCTCAACCTTTTTTTATTTCGGCTGCACCATATCTTCCGGCCGCACATAAGTATCAAACTGCTCCGCCGTCAAGTAGCCGCTGCGCACAGCTGACTCTTTCAACGTCAGCCCTTCCTTGTGGGCTTGCTTCGCAATGCTGGCCGCTTTCTCATACCCGATATACGGATTGAGCGCCGTAACCAGCATGAGCGATTGTTCAAGATTGCGCTGAATCACCTCGCGATTCGGCTCCATCCCCGCGAGGCAGTTATCGTTGAACGAGCGCATGCTATCGGCCAGCAGCCGGACGGACTGCAGGAAGTTGTGAATGATGACGGGCTTGAATACGTTCAGCTCGAAGTTGCCCTGGCTGGCGGCGAAGCCGATGGCCGCATCGTTGCCCATGACCTGGCACACGACCATCGTCATCGCTTCGCTCTGGGTCGGGTTCACCTTGCCCGGCATAATCGAAGAGCCGGGCTCGTTCTCCGGGATCGTGATTTCGCCGATCCCGCAGCGGGGACCGCTCGATAGCCACCGCACGTCGTTGGCTATCTTCATCAAGTTCGCCGCGAGCGCCTTCAGCGCGCCGTGAGCGTACACGATCTGATCATGGCTGGTCAGCGCATGAAACTTGTTCGCCGCCGAGACGAAGCTCGTGCCCGTCTCGCTGGAGAGCTGCTCGGCCACGCGCGCGCCGAATTCCGGATGCGCGTTCAGCCCGGTGCCCACCGCGGTGCCGCCGATGGCCAGCTCGCGCATCGTATCCACGCTGCTGCGCACCATGCGCGAGCTCTGCTCCAGCATCGCCCACCAGCCGCTGATCTCCTGCCCCAGCGTCAGCGGGGTGGCGTCCTGCAGGTGCGTGCGGCCGATTTTGACGATGGAGGCGTAGGCTTCCATCTTGCTGTGCAGCGTTGCCTGCAATAGCTCTAGCGCAGGCAGCAGCTCTTGCTCCACCGCGAGTACGCCGGCCACGTGCATCGCGGTAGGGAACGTATCGTTCGAGCTCTGCGAACGATTCACGTCGTCATTGGGATGGATGCGCGCTCCATCCCCGAGCAATTCGGTGCCGCGATGCGCAATCACCTCGTTGACGTTCATGTTCGACTGCGTCCCGCTGCCGGTCTGCCAGACAACGAGCGGGAACTCGCCGCTCCAGCGGCCCTGCACGATTTCGTCCGCCGCCTGCGCGATAGCGTCCGCTTTGCCGGGCGTTAACCCGCCAAGCTCACGGTTAACAATAGCAGCCGCTTTTTTCAATAAGGCAAAAGCAGCGATTAACCGCTCCGGCATCCGTTCAGTTCCAATCTTGAAATTCTCGAAGCTGCGCTGCGTCTGAGCGCCCCACAACTTATCCACAGGTACTCTGATTTCCCCCATCGTATCTCGTTCAATCCGGAATTGCTGCTCCAAACCAATCATCCTCCTATGTAGGCGCTGACCGCCGATACCTTCTGTTAACCAGCCAATGGCTAGCCTCAAACACATGAAGCATAGTTTGCCCAAATGATGGAACGCTATGAGCCATAAACTGGTTTTCTCCCTTGCAAACAAGCTATAATCAAGGATAACTAACAAACCATGTGCGCTGCACAGGGGTAAACAAAGGAGCTCTCACGCATGGAATCCAGACTTGCTATCATCGTCCGCTCGACGGAAATCGATGTGAACGGCCACGTCAACAACGCCAAATATTTGGAGTATCTGGAGTGGGGCCGTGAGGAATGGTACGAGCTTTCCCAACTGTCCTACGAAACCTTCGGCTCGATGGGCATTCAAACCGTAACGGTGAACATCAACATTAATTACAAAAAAGAATGCAAGCAAGGTGAACATCTCACCATTACCTGCCGCCCGGATAAAATGGGACGCTCCAGCTACGTGCTGAAGCAAGAAATTTATAATGAGCGCGGAGAACTATGCGCAGATGCTCTGGTAACCAGCGTCACGATGGACAGCACGACACGCAAAAGCGTGGAAGCGCCCGAAGCGCTGCGGAAACATTTTAGCTAAAAAAAGAAAATTAAAGGTTACCTGTGGATAACTTTTCTCCAAGTGGCGTCGGCATGCCGTCCATGCTGATCATGTTTTTCTCTTGCCAATACGCCAGCAGACCGTCTTCCCCTTTATTTACAGCCCATTTCTGCAGCGTATTCCGCTCACCCTCATAATTGTAAAAGGGCACGCTGAAACCGCAGGAAGTCTTGACCTCATGGACTTTGACAGCGATGATTTGCCGGGCTCCAGGCAGCATAGTGAACATGGGGGCTAACGCCTCCCACTCCTGGGTATCCGGCAGAATGACGCGCCCCTGCCCGTATAAGCGCAGAATCATCGGCGGGCCTTCGAATGCCGTAAACATCACCGTTATCCTTCCGTTCTCTTCGAGATGTGCGCTCGTTTCATTCCCGCTTCCCGTTAAATCCAAATAGGCCACTTCATTCGCATTGATAATGCGCAGAACGTCATGGCCTTTCGGTGATAAATTCACATGCCCATCCCCCGACAGCGGGGCCGATCCTACGAAAAAGATGTGCTGCTTGGCAATAAACGCCTCATGTTCCGGCAGTATGGCCTCAAATGATTTCCCCATTGCGCTCTCCACCTTTCCATTTTCTTCTATTATGCTCCTCTTCACTCTATTTGTGAAATATATTTCTCAGGCATGCTTTATAGTTATTGCCTATGATCTCTCGCCAGTTTACATCCAAAAAAATTTGGAAATTATTTGTATAATTCAAGAATCCTGGAGGCATACTTAGTTGGTTGAAAAATGAGGAGGTGAGTGTTCATGTCAACGAACAATCAAAACGATGTGGTAAGCCACGCCATCAACGCAGCTCAGGCCAATGCGGAAGACAGCCAAGCGCAGCAGCAAGTGGAAGAGCTAAGCTCCATGCTGCAAAGCTCAACAGCCGATGCCAATGAGGATACGTCCTCTGAAGAGTAGTGTTTGTCCTTAGAGACAAACACAAAAAGAGCTTTCCCGACAGGTCAATCTGGACCTGGGGAGAGCTCTTTTTATATCCAGCAATACTGGTATCTCTTCCTCCGCTCCATGAACCAAACGCCCATCCACCGAATAAATTGTAGCAAAAACGTTAGGGATGGATGTTAAGCATGGACGGATTAGATCACCCTGTAAGTATACAAACCTACCAGATGCTCCACGATAAATTAAAGCTGCTTTACCCCGCCGTTATTCATCATACGCCTTACACCGCGGAACGCGCCATGAACATTGCGATTGTTAATGCCGTTAACAAGCAGCTTCATGAACAAGGCTACCCCCAAAATCCGAAGACAGACGTTACCGCCTACTACGAACTGAAAAACAATCAGCGAGGGGTGCTTAGCTTAACTTTATGGAATTATGCGTTTTCCGGCGGCGCTCATGGCCTTACCATTCAAAACGCTTTAACTTTCAATACAGAAACCGGGCAGGCTTATGCGTTAAAAGATTTGTTTAAACCGGGCAGCGATTATGTGGGCAAGCTCAGCGAAATGATTAAAGCTGAAATTAAGCTGCGGGATATTCCCCTGCTCGTTGACTTTAAAGCGATTCGGCCGGATCAGGATTTTTATATCGCGGATAAAGCACTCGTCATCTATTTTCAAGTTTACGAGCTGGCCGCATATGTGTACGGTTTTCTTTATTTCCCTATTTCTGTGTATGCCCTTCAAGACATCATTGCTGAAGAGGGGCCGCTGGGGAAAATGTTCAGTTAACCGCAGACGATGATTTGTCGGCTAAACTTTCCTTTGTTGACTGCGCAGCGGTCTGCTATGTGAAAGCCCGCCTGCTCGATCAGCGGATCAATCTGCTCCGTCGTAATAATCACCGCACGCTGCGCCAAGCGGCGAGCTGACTGCAGCATTTGCAGCTGCTCGTCCTCCGGCAACTTCGAGCATAGGTTGTACGGCATGTCCAGGAGCAGCGCGTCATAGCGGCTCTCTGCGGTGCCAGCTGCTGGTGTAGCGGCGGCTGGGGCTGGAGCAGCAGCTGGGACAACAGAGACATGGGAGGCCCCTGGCAGGTCCAGCGACCTCATGTCTCCAAGCGTGACCACGTTCGGCATGCCGAAGTGGGCCAGATTCACCCGCGCGCCGCGCACCGCCAGCGGGTTCATGTCGTTGCCGACGATGTCGATGCCCATCGACATCGCTTCCACCAGCACCGTGCCGATGCCGCAGCACGGGTCAATGACCCGCGTGCCCGCTATGACGGGCACGGCGATGTTCACCACCGCCCGCGCTACGCGCGTACTCAGGGCGGTGGAGTAGTTCTGCGGCTTCTGCTGATGCTGAAGCCAGACGGCTTCGCCGTAGGAGCAGTCGCCGAACAACCAGCGGTCCCCCAGCTGCGTCACGGCGAACCACTGCTCCGGCTTCCGCATCTCGGCTTTGCCTCGGAGATGCCGGCCTAGTTCGCGTTCGACGTCCCGCCGCCGGTCATAGCTGACCGGCGTGTCCGTCTCCGCGAACACAACCTTGAACGTTGACCCGCTTACGGTCAACGTCTCGACCTGCGAGGCCAGCTCCGGCAGGCTGCCGGCCTCGTAGCGAACATCCAGCCGCAGCTTCAGGAACGGGCTGCGGCTCGGTTCCACCCTGCGCGGGCTGACGGCGTAGCCCGCGCCCAGCACGGTCCCTGCGCCCAGTAAGGTGCGCATCTCTAACTGACATAGCGCCTGCTCGTCTTCATGGCAAGCGTAAATATAGATGTGTTCCATTGATCGGTATCCCTCATTTTAAATGTGAATCTGTGTTAGGATGTAACATCTTTGCTTCCGCTTAGAAATTGCTGTGTGACTTGCTTCATGAACGTTTTGGTCGTCTGGCACAAGAACATGTCCTTGCGATATACGATGCCTACATCCTTTTGCGGCACAGGATCCATAATGGGAATACAGCGGATCTCACTGCTCTGAATGCCTTCCAAATAGGAGCCGGGTAAAACCGCACCGCATACATGATTTTTAGCCATTTGCAGCAAAGACTCCAAAGTGGACAGCTCCAACACCGGCTTACATAGCAAATCTGACTGCTCGCAGCATGCCTCTATCATATGCCGGACATAAAATTTCTTAGGCAGCATGGCGACTGGCAGCTGCACAAGATCCTCCAGCCGGATCGCTTCGGCGTCAGACAACGGGTGATCTTTGGAGACGACTAGCAGCAGTTTTTCCTTATACAAGGGAATCCGAACCAACTGCTCATCCTCATCCGGCAAAAAAACAACGCCTAAATCCAGCTGATTGTTCAGCAGCCCTTCTATCGTCTCTTCGGTGGCCAGTTCAGCTACCGACAGCTCTATTTTCGGATACTCAGCATGAAAAGCCATAATCGTAGCCGTCAGCAGGTGATTGCCCGAACAGCCAATACGCAGCCGCCCCCGCTGCATGCCTTGAATCTCGTTGAAAGCAGCCTGCGCTTGCTCCAACTCATGAAAAATATTGCGGCTGTGCTTAAGCAAAATCTCTCCGGCCTCCGTCACATAAACCTTTTTGCCGATGCGCTGAAAAAGAGGCGAACCGATTCGCTGCTCCAAGATGCGAATTTGCTGGCTTAATGTGGGCTGGCTGATTCCCAGCTTCTCTGCGGCTTTCGTGAAATGCAGTTCTTCGCAAACAGCCAAAAAGTAGGCCAATAACCGATAATCCATTCACTTAGCCCCCGTTCATAGCGATTAACTATGATCGTAATTGATATTTGCCAATTGATCAATGATTGTTATTTTTCTATAGTATAGAATAACGATTAAGATCGTAAACGAAAGGTGGTTACTTGCCATGTATGGACAAATTCGATTTGAACGCAATCCGCACCTCAAAACAAAACCAGGTGTCCAGGATGACCTAGGCTTTGGGCGTATCTTTACAGACCATATGTTTGTGCTGGACTACATCGAAGGACAAGGTTGGCACGATCCGCGGATCGTTCCTTATGCCCCGCTCTCTTATGACCCTGCCGCGATGATTTTTCATTATGGGCAAGCTGTTTTTGAAGGGTTAAAAGCGTTTCGTACCGAGAACGGAGAGATTCAAATTTTCCGTCCCGACCAAAATGCCAAACGACTCAACCGTTCCAGTGAACGGCTTAACATGCCCCCGATCGATGAGGACTTCATCGTAAACGCCATTCAAGCGCTCGTACGTGTCGACGCTGACTGGGTACCAAGCAAACAAGGTGCATCTCTATATATTCGTCCCTTCGTGATTGCTACTGAAGCCGCCCTAGGCGTGCGTCCTTCTTCGCGCTACTCCTTCATTGTCATTATGTCGCCGGTAGGCGCTTACTATGAGGAAGGGCTTCAGCCTGTCAAAATCCTCGTAGAAAGCCACTACGCCAGAGCCGTTCAAGGCGGTACTGGCGGTGCCAAAGCTGCTGGTAACTACGCAGCCAGCTTGAAAGCCCAAGTGCTCGCTAAGGAGCATGACTGCGCGCAGGTGCTGTGGCTCGACGCTATCGACAAGAAAAGCTTAGAAGAAGTCGGCAGCATGAACGTCTTCTTCAAAATTGGTGGGGAAGTTGTAACGCCAAGCCTCAGCGGCTCGATCTTGGAGGGCATCACCCGCAAAAGCATTATCCACTTGCTGAACGATTGGGGCATCCCTGTCATCGAGCGTAAAATCTCCATCGACGAAATCGTGCAAGCGTATGAAAATGGCACGCTGGAAGAGGCCTTCGGCACAGGCACAGCCGCCGTTGTTTCGCCTATCGGCAGCCTGCTGTGGCAAGGCACTCCTATGGTCATTAACAATGGCCAGATCGGCGAGCTTGTCCACAAGCTCTACGACACGATCACTGGCATCCAGTACGGCCGCATCGCGGATAAACATAGTTGGATGGTAACTTGCTAATCGCATCCGGTATATTGAAGAACCTTTCCTTCCACATAGGTGGTTGGAAAGGTTCTTTTTACTTACAAGCAGCTACTCTCCCCATTCTCCACCACCCGCTCTCACTATTCACCATATCCGCTACTTCCAGTTCTCCTTCTAATACATTCCCCGGACTGTCGCAGTGCAAAATATCGGTAGCTTTCCCCGTTATTGCAAGGCATCGTACTAAATCGCCATATTGCTCCAAACAAAATAAGAGCTAAGCTTTCGCTTAACCCTTAAGTCCGTATACAACCGGTTATTTATGATACGGTTCGGCTTGCTACCGTTAACGGCAAGTTTTCAACTAAACCAAGCGCCCGTGCTGTTGAAGAATCAATTTGTTTGATAAGCTCAGGGTTTTTCAATAAGGAAACGCCAAATGAAGGAATCATTTCCTTAATTTTCGGTTCCCACGCTTTGACCTGTTGCGGGAAGCATTTTTTGATTAAGTCAAGCATGACGGAAACGGCTGTCGATGCCCCCGGAGAAGCACCAAGCAAAGCTGCTATCGAACCATCAGCGGCGCTAACAAGCTCCGTACCGAATTGAAGCGTGCCTTTGCCGGCAGCTGTATCTTTGATAACCTGCACGCGCTGGCCAGCGACAACCAGCTCCCAGTCTTCGCTTTTGGCGTTAGGGACAAATTCGCGCAAAGCTTCCATACGCTGCTCTTTGGATAACATAACTTCCTTGATCAGGTATTTGGTCAATGACATGTTTTTGCTGCCTGCCGCGAGCATCGTCACAAGATTATCCGTTTTGACGGAAGTGATCAAGTCAAACATGGAGCCGGTTTTTAAGAACTTTGGTGAGAAGCCGGCAAACGGTCCAAAGAATAACGATTTTTTCTTATCAATAAATCGCGTATCCAAATGCGGAACCGACATCGGAGGAGCACCAACCGGCGCCTTGCCGTATACTTTGGCAAAATGCTGCTCGACAATTTCCGGTTTCTGACATACCATGAATATCCCGCTTACCGGGAATCCGCCAATCCCTCTTCCTTCCGGAATACCGGATTTTTGCAGCAAATGGAGGCTGCCTCCGCCTGCGCCGATAAAGACGAATTTGGCCGAGTGATGATCGACGTTACCACTATCGAGGTTCCGTACTTTGAGCTCCCACGAGCCATCGCTCGCACGTTTGATATCATCCACGCTATGTTTGTACAAGATATCGGCGTTTTGATCCTTTAGGTGAGCAAACAAGTTACGCGTTAACGCGCCAAAGTTGACATCAGTGCCTGATTCAATTCTTGTTGCTGCGATAGGTTCATTCAATTCCCGATCTTTCATAATAAGTGGAATCCATTCCGCCAGTTTAGCCGGATCATCGGAAAATTCCATCCCTTGGAACAACGGATTGTTCGTTAGTGCTTCAAAGCGTTTTTTCAGAAATGCTACATTTTGCGCCCCTTGTACTAGACTCATATGAGGCAGCGGTGAGATAAAATCCTGCGGATTACGGATCAGCTTGCTATTGACCAGATAAGACCAGAATTGTTTGGAAACTTGAAACTCTTCATTCGTTTTGATAGCTTTGCTGATATCTATGGATCCGTCCGATTTTTCGACGGTGTAGTTAAGCTCGCACAATGAAGAATGTCCCGTTCCCGCATTATTCCATTCGTTAGAGCTTTCCTCGCCAGCGCTTGCGAGCTTCTCAATCACTGTAATTTTCCATTCCGGCACTAACTCTTTCAACAGTGACCCCAAGGTCGCACTCATGATTCCGGCACCAATTAAGATAACATCTGTTTTCATTTGTCTGTTGCTCATTTTAACCGTCCTTATACCCTAAGATTTGCAGAAAGGATGTAGGCGTTCTTGGTAAGACGCTACAGCAAGCCAGGGAGCAAGCTAGTCACACATCTTTTCTGGATCAAAACTAACCCTATTTATAAAATATTTATTTAACTATTATATGATAGTTATAAGCTGTACGACAAGAAGTAAGGCCAAGAAGCCTTGCAGGTTATTCCTTACATCGTGCGTAGAAGCTACCACGAAAGCAGTTTCTGAACCAATTATGCCTATCTTTACATCTTGCATGAAACTAAATGATAGTATTTGGCCCCACAGCCATAGTCTGCGGGGCGCTTTCTGTTAGATCAACATGAACTCGTCTCACTTCTGCTCAGGTGCTTCTTCTTTTTTCTGATCAGCCACCAACTTACCGTCAATATCGATAATATCTTTGGATTTCACGGCTTCATCTCCGAAAAAGTCCCTCAGCTTGCTCTTGGCTTTGAACTTCACATCGTCGTCAATATTTTTCGCGACGACGGCGAGAGCTAGTCCAAGCGCGCTCAAATCATCGACATAACCGACAATCGGCAGCAAATCAGGGATAAGATCCAGCGGCAGAATGAGATAGCCGAGTGTTCCGTAGATTTGTACTTTCGCTTTTAGCGGTGTTCGAGGACTTTCGACGGCATAATAAAGCAACAAGCAACTGTAAATCACTTTGCTTCCTGCCTTTTTAGCGCCTTTTTTCAATTTGGACCAAAAATCATCCCGATTAAAATACTTTTGATATTTAGAAGCGTCCATTTCGCGATCACTCCATTCTTATCCCCATTATACCACTATCGATGGTGATGAGCTAAATCGCACCCTCTCGCATCCGCAAGACAAAAGGCTACCCCCCAAGGAGCAGCCCAACAATGGCTACAAGGCCGAATATGGTTAAAATGACACCCGATATCCGGTTAATCCAGCGATACACGGAAACATGGATACGATCGCGAAACATCCCGATCACGAAGCTAAGCGCCAGCCACCATAAGGCAGAACCGGCGAATACGCCAATCACCAGAGCGATGGCCGCAGCCATGCCGTTTTGCGCGCCACCCATGCCTAAACCTGCAAAAGCGCCGAGGAAAGACATGATGGTCATCGGGTTGGTGATGGTGAGCATGAGGGTCGACGCATACGATTTGAGCAGCGTGTCACCAGAGGCTTTGGCCGCTTCCGTAGCAGGCCGGGAACGAAAGGTTTGCACACCCAAGTAGACCAGGAATAAACCGCCTACCGCTTGCAGAAGTACCTTCTGGTCAAGGAGAAAACCGGTGACCAGCGTCAGGCCGAATCCGGCGATGAAGCCGTAGAAAGCGTCAGCTGTCGCAGCCCCCAGCCCTGACAAGAAGCCATGCAAGCGGCCCGAGGTAATGGTTCTTCGAATGCACAAAATACCAATGGGCCCGACCGGCGCTGCAATCGAGAGCCCAAGTAAAATACCTTTCAACAACGCAATGAGCATAACTTACAGCACCTGATCTCCATCATAAGTCGCAATTTTTTTGTAAAGATCCGGACGACGATCGCGGAAAATACCCCATTCGATCCGTTGAATTTCCAATTGATCCAAATCGAATTCGGCGACAAGCACCGTTTCTTCCGTGCGGCCTGCTTCCTCGATCATGTTGCCCTGCGGGCCGGCAATGAAAGAAGAACCATAGAAGTCGATGCTGGAATCTTCGTCTACTTCTTTCCCAATGCGGTTCGAAGCAATAACCGGCATCAGATTCGACGCGGCGTGTCCGCGCATGCACATTTGCCAGTGATCTTTGGAATCAATGGAGCCATCTTGCGGCTCAGAGCCGATTGCTGTTGGGTAGAACAGAAGTTCAGCCCCCATCAAAGCCATCACTCTTGCAGCTTCCGGGTACCACTGGTCCCAACATACGCCTACGCCGATTTTGGCGTAACGGGTTTTCCACACTTTGAAGCCGGTGTCGCCAGGATTGAAATAAAACTTCTCTTCATACCCAGGACCGTCCGGAATGTGGCTTTTACGGTAAGTGCCAAGCACTTGGCCATCGGCGTCAATAACGGCAAGCGAATTGTAGCGAGCATAATTTTTTTTCTCATAAAAAGAAATCGGCAACACGACGTTAAGCTCTTTGGCAATCTCACGGAAATGATTAATGGCTTTATTATTCTCGAGTTCCGTCGCGTACACGTAGTAATCGGACTTTTCTTTTTGGCAGAAATAAGGCGTCTCGAAAAGCTCTTGAATCAAAATGATTTGCGCGCCCTTCGCAGCCGCTTGGCGAACCAAAGCTTCTGCTTTGCGAATGTTTTCATCAATGTTTGTGGAACAGCTCATTTGTGTGGCTGCTACTTTAACGTTTCTCACGATGTATCACCCTTTCTGGCTAGCTGGCATTTGCTGCGTTGTGCAGTGGACGTTGCCGCCCTCTTTGATAATGGACATCCCGTTGATTTTGCGGATTCTGCGGTCCGGGAATGCTGCGCTCAGCACTTCTTCCGCTTTGCGATCCGTCTCCTCGGCAGTCCCGCCGAACACCGGCAAAATGATGCCGCCGTTCACGAAATAAAAGTTCAAATAACTAAGCGTTAAACGCTGCTCTTCAAAGAAAGTAAGAGGCGGTTGTTCAATTTGGATAATCTCGAAAGAACGGCCTTTGGCATCTGTCGCCTTGCGCAGAATCTCAAGATTCTCTTGTGTGATCGCATAATTCGCATCGGAAGGGTCATTGCACACTTGCAAGATGACTTTGCCAGGGGCAGCGAAGCAAGCGATATTATCGACATGGCCGTCCGTTTCGTCGCCATCGAGTCCTTTGTTCAGCCAAATGATTTTCTCGACATTCACGAAGTCCTTCACGAGTTCTTCAATCGCTTCGCGGCTTAACTCCGGATTACGGTTTGTATTAAGTAGACATTCTTCCGTGGTCAGAAGCGTGCCTTCACCATCGACATGAATGGAGCCGCCCTCCATCACGAGCGGAGCGTCAAAACGCTTCACGCCATGGTGCTCCAAAATTTGCGGAGCCACGTTATCATCCAGATCCCAAGGCGCATATTTGCCGCCCCATGCATTGAATTTCCAATTCACTGCGGCGATTTCTTGCTGTTCGTTCAGCAAAAAGGTAGGGCCATTATCACGGAACCAGGCATCGTTATGTTCAATTATTAGGAAATCAACGTTAGGCTCAGTAAACATCGCCTTCACTTGTTCGGCATCCGCAGGGTTGACAACAACCGTCACAGGCTCGAATTCCGCGATAGCCTTAGCCAAATCCGCGTAGCCTTTTGTTACAACAGCATGATCCTCAGGGTAAACCATAGAAGCTTGAACAGGCCACGAAATGAAAGTACGTTCATGAGTTGTCCACTCTGCAGGCATTTTATAGCCTAAATCCTTAGGTTTCATCAATTCATCCATCTCACTTTATATAAAATTTATATGCGTATTTTTGAGGGCCAAAAAGCACCGTCTTTCATCATATACCAAAAGGAGCCTCCACTCAATGTACAGAGGTTTACAATTTTGAGAACGACCTGCTATCCAATTCCAGCAAGACCTAAAAGCCATCCAGAATTAGCATCGTATAGTTTGCTTCGGATTAATGAACATTAAAAAAGGCTTGAATGAACAGCGCACAACACATTAGGGAGGATGACCGAATTTGGCAACTATTTTACACATTACCGCACACCCTCACGATCATCAGACTTCCTACAGTATGGCTGTAGGGAAAAGCTTTATCGATGCTTATCGCGAGGCTAATCCGAACGACGAAGTGATTCCCATCGACTTGTACAAAATTTCGGTGCCGCATATTGACGCCGATGTATTCAGCGGATGGGGCAAATTACGAAGCGGCCAAGAATTTGCTTCGCTAAGCAAGGAAGAACAAGCCAAGGTAGCTCGCCTAGGTGAATTAACCGACCAGTTTGTCGCCGCGGATAAATATGTTTTTGTGACGCCGATGTGGAACTTTTCCTTTCCTCCCATCATGAAAGCCTATCTCGACTCGCTGTGTACAGCCGGCAAAACCTTCAAATACACAGAAAGCGGACCCGTAGGCTTGCTGCCTGGCAAAAAAGCGCTGCACATCCAAGCCCGAGGCGGCGTGTACTCGGAAGGTCCGGCGGCAGCCATGGAGATGGGCCATCGTTATATTGGCATTATTATGTCTTTCTTCGGAATTACTGACTTCCAAGGGATCTTCGTTGAGGGAACCGCTCAGTTTGCGGATAGAGCGGAGCAAATTAAAGAAGAAGCGATTGCTAAAGCTAAGGATTTGGCGAAGAGCTTCTAGGGCTGTCTGTGAAACTACGATCACCCACTACATCCATCGTGTGAGAGCCAGATAATAAGGGAACCGGAGGCCGCGATCAGGAGAAAAATGAGCTGTTTCCACTACCAGCGGAACTAAAGGCTCTTATTTATCCGCCATCGTGTACTTTTTAGGTAAAAACACTTAAATAGAGGAACGTAGTTCCCCTTCCCTGTAAAAATTGTGCCTTTCCATGGAAATAGAGGATCACAGTTCCCTCCAACACAAAAAAAGCTAAGTAAACCGGCCTACGGTCTGCTTAGCTTTTTGGTTTATGTTTTTTTACGTCCACGGTATTGCCCCGTTCGCAACTCCAGAATATACGCATCGGCATCCAGCATTTGCTCATCCTTGGCATGCTGTACAGCAAGCTCGATATCGTATGGAACCCTCACATGCTGAAGATTAAATGTGCCAGGCTCTTTGCTATGGTAATGCCCCTCCAATAGGACATAGGAAGCCTGCGTCATATCTAGAGGGTTGCCCACACTGCCTGTGTTGAAAAGCATCCGTCCTTTGAGAATTTGTAGAAAAGCATTATGGACATCGGCGTAGCCTGCCACATCTGCTTCCCTGGGGTCACCGCAAGCTTCGGAGGATTCGAACATCGACAACCGGCTCTCCATAGAGTCCCACGGCTGGATGCGTTCGTAGACGCTTCTTGGCGAAGCGTGGAACAATCTCACAAATTTACCGCTCATCCAAAATTCATAGGAAAAAGGCAGCTCTTTTAGATACGTCGTCCGCTCTATCCCCAGCCGTTCCTGCTGCCAAAGTAAAACCGGATCCGTTACTTGGTTTCCGATGAAATCATCCCAATTTCCTTTGATCACGACATCACAGGATTCCCTTACACGGTCCACGACCTGTTCGGAATGCGGTCCTTTGCCGACGAGATCGCCGAGACAAATGATTTGCGTCACATTCCGCTCCTGAATATCGTGCATGACCGCTTCATATGCAGGCATATTGCCATGGATATCTGAAATAAGGGCTAGTTTCTCCATCAAGCCGCACCTGCCTTTAGATTAAAATAATTCCTCCGCTGATGATGCCGTTACTGTCACTTCCGCCTCTTTCCCCACCCTCCGAAATAGAAACGGATACAACAGGTATAGGCCAACGACATACAGCAGCACAGCTATGTAAACGGGAAGCAAATGAATGAAATCTGTATAGCCAATATGAAAATGGACCAGCAACCCTGCTGCAAAGCCTGGTATTCCGCCCCACAGGAACGTCCACCACAGCCAGCTTTCGCCTTGGTTCACTCCCCAGAGCGCCGAAGCCGCAATGGCTACAGCCAATGAAAATAAGGCGCCCCCAAAACCAGCCCTGTCGTGCGCGATAAGCGGAATCAGATGCTCGTTCCAATCTGCAAGAAGCTCAGCGGTTACACCCAGATATGCTAAATCGGTCGGAACGAACACCTGCGTAATCCCGACAAAAGAAATAGTCAGCCCGCCGATCGCCAGACCAAACCCAAGGACGACGAAGCAGCACTGTCCCCACTGGGCTCTGTACCAGACGGCGTCATTCCGTAAGCCCGGAGGCTTCCGTGAAGGATAATCCTTCAACCCTCGCAGAGTGAGCAGCAGCATGGGGAGAAGCACAGCAGCTGCAATTGCATGCAGCGGGTCGAAATAGCCATAACCAAGATACAGAAAAAAGCTGCTGAAGCCTACTGTGCATGAAGTAAGCAGCGCGGTACGAGCCCAGTGCGAGCCAAACCGCAAACCATGCGCGGCCAGTTGGTAATAAAAGATGCCTATCGAGATCATGGTCCCCGCTAAGGTAATACGGTCATGAGACATGAAATGTATAATATGCCCGTTAAATCGATTTATGACACTCCGGCTCACGCCAAGGAAGGTTTCATCATAGGGCAAAAGCACGCTCGTTGAAGCGATCAGCCAAGCCAGCACACCGCCGATCATCATGCCGATGCCGAGCAAGCTCATCCAGCCCCAATTCGCCCAAAACGACGGCGGCTCCGGCTCCTCTGTGTCACGAATGCGCTCATAAAGAATCGCTTCGTTGATCCGCTTTGGCAGCCCAGGCCCTGCGTATACTAGCCCGCTGTGCAGCTGCACGCTGTTCGCGCCCGCGGCCAGCAGCTCCAGCGCATCCTGCGGCTGGCTCACCGCGCCAGCTGCAACGATCGTGGCCGCCCCGGCTGCGCGGAGACGGCGAACCAGGCTCAGCTGCGCGCTGAGGAGAGCCTGGCCGCCAACACAGATACGGCGGCTGCCCTCCTCGCGCTGCGCTTCGCCGGCGACGACCCCGCTCCAGCCCGCCGGCTGGAGCTCACGCAGCATGCCTTCGGGCAGCTGCGGCGGGATGTACAGCAGCGCCGGCTTGCCCGCAGCGGCTGCCAATTGGCGCACCTCGCGGAGGTACGCCAAAGCTTCCTCAGGTGTCCAGCCTTCGGCGAGACCATCGATGTAGAAGCCCGCCGCGTACGGCGCCAGCTTCTCCAGCAGCTCCTGCTGCTGAAGCAGCGCTTCGCGCGGCGTGCTGCCCGGCATCGGCCGGAGCCGCACGAAGTGCGGCAGGCGGTGCCCCTTGCCCTTGCGCAGCCTCTCAGCGACCGCGTCTGCGCCGGCATTGGCGTAGCCATCGGGGTACACGATGGCTTCCTGCTCGGGGACGCGCTCGATAGGCGCGTCGCAGCGCACCTCGCGCACGGTGACGGGGCCGAGCTCGATGAAGCCGATCCCGAGCTGGGCCAGCGCTTTGTGCGCGATGCCTTCGGGATCGAGCGCTCCGCTCAAGCCGACGGGACACGGAATCGGCACACCGGCGATTTCATCTTGCAGCACGGCCGATTGCTCGAAATGCCCCATCGTTTTGATCACGAAGGTACCGCCCGGCATGCGGCTTAGTCCGCCCATCGTATGTAATGTAAGGTCCCGCGCGATCTTGGAGGGCAAACGAAACAAAAGTGGTTTAAATATCGAATGATAAGACCAGTCAGGCATCTATGCGCTCCTGTCTCTTATAATGATATGGAAATTTGTTCATTTCTAGTATAACGCGAAAAAGATTGAAATGAATACAGACACAGATTGTTGTCTTTTCATGTGATTACAATCACACCTCACCCATTTGGTTTTTACTATACTTACCTCATAACCACCAAAACTTTCTGAAGTGAGGCGAGTCCCTATGCTAAGTCAACAATCCATCGACATCATTAAATCCACAGCTCCCGTATTAGAGATACATGGTACATCCATTACGAAACGTTTCTATGAAATGTTATTCACTTCACACCCCGAACTGCTGAATATATTTAACCATGCTAATCAAAAACAGGGCAGGCAGCAAACCGCTTTGGCGAATGCCGTTTACGCCGCTGCGCTTCATATTGACCGGCTCGAAGCCATTTTGCCCGTTGTGAAACAGATTGCTCATAAACACCGCAGCCTTGGCGTGAAGCCGGAGCATTACCCGATTGTCGGCCAACATCTGCTTGCCGCCATCCAAGAAGTGCTCGGAGAAGCGGCTACGCCGGAGATTTTGCAAGCTTGGGCCGAGGCCTATGGCATTATCGCGGATGCTTTCATCGGAGTTGAAGCGGATATGTATCGCCAAACAGAAACGCAAACGGGCGGTTGGTCGGATTTTAAACGTTTTCGGATTGCTCGGAAGGTGAAGGAAAGCGATGTAATTACTTCCTTTTATCTTATGCCTGAGGACGGGGCTCCACTCCCAACATTTGAACCGGGGCAATATATCAGCGTCAAACTCGAAATTCCAGACGACACGTACACACATATCCGCCAGTACAGCCTCTCGGACGCCCCTGGAAAGGCCTATTACCGAATATCGGTGAAACGGGAAGATCTCATGGCCGAGCGTCCGGACGGTAAAGTTTCGATGTTCCTGCACAACGAGACAAAGGAAGGCGATGTTGTTCTGATTTCTGCGCCAGCGGGGGATTTCACCTTGGATCAGCAGGATACCCGTCCTGTCGTGCTCATCAGCGGGGGCGTAGGATTAACACCGATGGTTAGCATGCTGCAAACATTGGCCGCCACGAATCCCGAGCGTCAAGTGACATTCATTCATGCCGCTCAGAACAGTCAGCATCATGCCTTCAAAGGGCATATTGAGGAGCTCGCCTCACAGCATCCAGCACTGAGCTTTTATTGGTGCTACGATAAACCTACGGCCTCAGATCGGGCAGAGAACTCTTTTCATAGAGAAGGTCACGTTAGCCTGGACTGGCTTCAAAGCGTTGTGCCTACGTCCGCGGCAAGCTTCTATTTCTGCGGTCCCGTGCCTTTCATGAAAGCTGTAAACAACGCCCTTCGCGAGTGGGGTATCCCGGAAGAGGACCGGCACTTTGAGTTCTTCGGCCCTGCCGGAAGCTTATAATTTCGCCACCTTCTCCCGTAGAAGCCGGTTCACGGTTTCCCGCCGCAGCCCGATCAATTGGCCGATCTCTTCTTGTGTCAGCACATCCGTTAATACCGTGGTGCCCAGGTAGCTGTGCATCCACTGTTCCAGCTTTTGCAGCTTCACCGTCGGGGTTACTTCGGTCAATTGATCGATCCGCTGCTGCATCATCCGCAGCTTCTCTTGCAGCTGCTGCGCAATGATCCGGAAGCGCTCAGGGTTCTGATCCAGTTCACGGTACCAGTCCTCGGAAGGAATGGTTTCAATTTCACTGGCTACCAGTGCGACTGCCGTCCCATAATAAGGCTTGGGGCTAATCAGTGAATGGTGAGGAATCGTTTCCTCTGGCACAATGATATTCACGAGTGTAGCATGACCGTCTTCGTGTACACGGACAATTTTGAGCAGTCCGCTTTTGAGCCGGTATAAGCCCCCTGATTCCCCTTGACGAAACAACGTCTCGCCCTTGTGAAGCTTCATCCTTTCAGTCTCCTCTACGCGAAAAAGCGACAGCAGTTCTTAGGCTGGTCGCTTTTATTTGTTTGGTTTAAAGTTCTTTTTTTATAGCCGTTGGGGTTGGGGTCATCTTGCTGAGAAACTGCGAGAAGGCTTCCGACCATCTGGAGACGACCGGCACTTGCTCGACTTTCGCGATGAGCCACACAAATATGATGAGTCCGAGCAGAGAAACCAATACGGCTACCGGTAGAGCCCAAATCGAAGTCGTATGCGCAAAAAAAGGAATAAACGACACCGACAAGATCGGAGCAGCGTTCCATTTTAAAACCTGAATAAGTGAGATCGTAATTATAGCTGTTAGAAAAAAGGAGAGCGTGCCATGACTAATGCTGTACATAACGCTTCCGAGGGTGACCGCAATAATCGCCCCAAGGGTAATTCGCCCGACATCTTTAATTTGATCCACACGATGCATGAAGAGAAAGCTGAAGGCACCAAGCGTGGGATAAAAGACCATCCGGAGCGATGGAAAATGATAGGATGCCCAGTAAGCGCCCATTAAATAACAGCAAATAACGAGTGAACGTAAAAGCATCGATGAGTTCCGTCCTTTATTGTAAGTCATAGGAAGAGTCATAAGAGGCTCAAAACCCTTCTTATTTTACATAAAGTTGGATAGGATGGTCAAATCCAATTTTCGTATATATTAACCACGTTAATGATTAGTTACCATCTATAGACACCGTCGTTGAGGCAAAAAACTTCGATACCGCAAACGATGCCGCCCCCAGAACCGTCGAACGGTCGCTCAGCTGCGAGAACTCCACGTTCAGCAGCTTCCGTGGAAGCGGCAATGAGCGTTTCTCCAACAGTTGAAGCAGCGGCTTCATGAGCCACTTCTCCGCTCCGGCCAAGCGGCCTCCGAGAATGATGAACTCGGGATTATAACCGTTAATGATGTTAACGACTCCGACGCCGAGATAATATCCGAGTCGCTCGAAGAGTGCAATGACTTTCTGATCGCCGGCTTCCGCCTTGCTCAGCAGCATATCGAGCTGCGCGGGCTCTCCCAATTCCAGGCGGGCTTGCTCCAGCAGCGCATGTTCGGACGCGTACAGCTCCCAGCAGCCTAAGCTCCCGCAGCGGCACTTCGGTCCGTCATGCTGGATCGAAATGTGCCCGATCTCACCGGAGAATCCGGTTGCTCCACGGTACAGCTCTCCCTTAATGATGATCCCGGCGCCAATTCCGATCCCGATCGAAATGTACACGAGGTTCGCTGTATCTTTCCCCGCTCCGAACTGCTTTTCTCCTACAGCTCCTGCATTCGCTTCATTATCAATGACGACAGGAATGCCGAACGCTTCCTCGATATCCTTTTGCAATGGCACGTTCTCCCAGCTTAAGTTAGGTGCGAACAACAGATTGCCGTCATCATCGCAGATGCCCGGCACACCAATACCGATGCCAATGATGCCGTAAGTGCTCGCCGGCGCACTGTCGATCAGCTTGCGGATCGTTACCTTCAGCAGCTGAATGACGGATTCAACGGATGCGTTGTCATGTTGAACTCTTTTTTCGCTGATCACCTTGCCCGTTAAATCTGTCAAAACAGCCAGAATATCATGGACGCCCAGATCGACGCCGATGGCATATCCGGCCGTCCCATTGAACAGCAGCATCATCGGCTTACGCCCGCCGCTGGACTCGCCGGCGCCGATTTCATCGACCAGGCTGCTTTCGATTAACTCGTTCACGAGGCTGGATACCGTCGCTTTCGTAAGCCCTGTAATCTCCGCGATCCGTGCGCGGGATATCGGCGAATCCGTGCGAATATGGTGCAACACGATGGATTTATTTATTTTTTTCACTAAATTCAAATCACCTGTTTGTTTCATAACTAGCCCCCACACCGCTCCAATAGCTTGTCTTTTCTTGTAATTGAACTGATTTTAACACGAATGGCATCCTCACGCACTAACTAAGTTTGTTTAATGAATTTACAAACTTTGCGAATGATGCTATGATGACTTCATAAGCATTTATAAACTCATTTTGGAGGCTGAATTCATGAGCTACTTTGATAACATCCAACAAATCAAATACGAAGGCCGCACATCGACGAACCCGCTGGCATTTAAATTTTATAACCCTGACCAAGTGATTCTAGGCAAAACGATGCGTGAACATATGCGTTTTGCAATCGCTTACTGGCACTCCTTCTCTGCTAACGGCTCCGATCCGTTCGGCAGCGGTACGGCTGTTCGCGCTTGGGATCAATATTCCGGCCTTGAACTGGCGAAAGCGCGCGTTGACGCATGTTTCGAGCTGCTGCACATTCTTGATGTGGACTACTTCGCTTTCCATGACCGCGACATCGCGCCAGAAGGCAGCACGCTGCAAGAAACAAACCAATACCTGGACGAAATCGTAGGTCTGATCAAAGACAAGATGCAAGCTTCCGGCAAAAAATTGCTGTGGAACACAGCAAATATGTTCACGAACCCTCGTTTCGTGCACGGCGCTGCTACAACAAATAATGCTGAAGTTTTTGCTTATGCTGCTGCACAAGTGAAAAAGGCTTTGGATCATGCCAAAGAACTTGGCGCTGAGAACTACGTTTTCTGGGGCGGCCGTGAAGGTTATGAGACGCTGCTGAACACGGACCTGGGTCTGGAGCTCGACAACCTTGCCCGCTTCCTGCACATGGCGGTTGATTATGCCAAAGAAATCGGCTACACCGGCCAATTCCTGATCGAACCTAAGCCGAAAGAGCCTTCCAAGCATCAGTACGATTTCGATGCGGCTACTACGCTATCATTCTTGCAAAAATACGACCTGCTTCCGTATTTCAAATTAAACCTCGAAGCTAACCATGCTACGCTGGCTGGACACACTTTCGAGCACGAGCTTCGCGTTGCCCGCATTAACGGCGTGCTTGGTTCCATCGATGCGAACCAAGGCGATCTATTGCTCGGCTGGGATACCGACGAGTTCCCGACTGACCTGTACGCAACGACACTTGCGATGTACGAAATCCTTCTTAACGAAGGCGGAATCGGCAGAGGCGGCGTGAACTTTGACGCTAAGGTTCGCCGTACGTCCTTCGAGCCTATTGATGTGGTTTATGCTCACATTGCGGGTATGGACTCCTTCGCACGCGGCTTGCAAGTCGCTGCCAAAATGATCGAAGACCGCGTATTCGATAACATTCTCGACACACGCTACGCTTCCTTCAAATCCGGCATCGGCGCGGATATCGTGTCCGGCAAAGCAAACTTCAAAACACTTGAAGCTTATGCGCTTGAGAACAGCCACAACATTGTTAACCAATCCGGTCGTTTGGAATTGATTAAGGCTACTGTTAATCAGTATCTGATTAACGCATAATTACCTGCTGATTAGGCGTGCGGTACTCGCGCCGAGCAAACCATGAGACTGTCTTCGAAGGCCAGATATGGCCTGAGGGGCAGTCTTTTTTATCTGCGCTGCGGCTGCTGAGCAGGTTGGTTGATTAGCAAGTTTGATTGCGGATTAACTGCCTCGTACTGCTAGTATACCTATATTGTACTTTGAGTTAGCTACCTTGATTTCTTGCGAGTATCCACGGGATAGATAAGCTTGTTTTAGTGCTGTAAGTCCCCCTATGTTGTACATTGTGCAACGATGATAGGGGTTTTTGCGGTTTTACTTTCCCTTCATTGTACGAAGTGCAATGAAGGCGCTGGATTTGTGCTCAAACGGTAACTTTCGAGGGCAAATCGTTGCAGAAAGTGCAATGTAGCTTATCCGAACAAGCCAATTGTGGCCAAATGGTTGTAGAAAGTACAACATAGGCAGACGGAGCCGATGCCTCAGGCAAGACTACGCTGCTACGAAGTAGCTGGCTTAGTTTCTTGCGGCTATCCCCGGGATAGCCAAGCTTGTTTTAGTGATGTAAGCCCCCCTATGTTGTACATTGTGCAGCAATGTTAGGGGGTTTTGCGGTTTTCTTTTCCCTTCATTGTACGAAGTGCAGTGAGGGCGCTAGATTTGTGCTCAAACGGTAACTTTCGAGCGATGACCACACTTTTATGCTGATAAACGACATTACAGCGAAAAACATGGCGGGGTCGGCCTTCCCCGCAGCAGTTAAGCTTGTTCTACAGCGTTACCACAGAACTTTCGAGCGATGACCACACTTTCATACTGATAAACAACGTTACAGCGAGAAACACGGCGGGATCGGCCTTCCCCGCAGCAGTTAAGCTTGTTTTACAGCATTACCGCATAACTTCGGAGCATTGACCACACTTTCATGCTGAAAAACAACGTTTCAGTGAGAATCACCGCGCGATTACGCTACCCGCCGCAGCAGCCACGCTTGCTTTACAACACTAACGCTGCACCTCTGGCTGCTTCCCCCCATCATCACGCGCAAAAAACCAATGATTAAACACAAGGGATAGCTGAAGAGTCGCCCATATGCTAATGAACGTCCAATACCAGCTCCAAGTATGATATTTGATCAGCTGGGTTTGCGCTTCAAGGATAACCTCAATCACCGTAATCGCTGTCGGAAAGGCCAGCACGAAGAGAAAGCGAGCCCACCCCTTTTTCACCTTCGGATAATAAATATTCAAATAAACGGCAATGATCGGATAGCCGATAAATTCAAACGTGAGACTCGAGTAGTTGCGCTGAAGCTCTCTAACCGGATATTCCAGCCATTTGTGTTCCACAACGATAAGGCCCAGAATCCAGCTTAAAAATTGCTGAAATAGAAACGCAACATGCGCTTTACGACGGTCGCGTTTGGGCACAAGGAGCATTCCTATGGCCGAGATCACCCACACGGCTAAGATAATGAAATAGTCTACCTTAACATTCATAACCGTCGTTCTACCCTTCCTTTTGTATCTTCCTTTGATAAAACCACTCCACATACGTTCTTACCGCATTTAAGACCAGCCATAAGAGCACCGTATGAAGGACGATATTGAATTGCACATATTTCAGAATTTCCGTAAAACTGGAAACCAAAGTTAAATAAATCGCCAAGAACAAAATGATACGAAGATGATAAAAAAACTTGATTACACCCGATTTCCGGCTTGGATAATAAAGCGCAAACAGCGTTGAGACCATTGGGAAAAAGATGTAGTTATTAGTGAAATTACTCCCCGAGGCAGCAGGAAATTCACGAATCGGATTGGCAATGGCCTGCCATTCGACTAACAGCAAGCTCATGATCCAAGCGACCATTTGCGTTGATAAGAATAACAGAACGGCTTCCCGAGTCCGATGTTTGGGTATCTTAATCGGTATGATAATGATGCAAACGATCCAAATGGCGATCAAAATTACCCGTTCCACGGTCATGGTACTCAGCCTTTCTGCATGAAATCTCCTATTTCCCAATATGCCCGAATTGCTTCCATTTAACCCTGAGACAAGGAGGAACGACTTCGCCCCTTTTAGAAAAAACTCGTTTGTCCTACAGTTCTTCGGAAACTTTTTCTACAGCTTGCAGCGGAGCGTCGTCGTTGTTGTCACGCACTGTTTTTTGAAGCACGAAAGAAGACATCGTAAGAAATAAGGCAGTAACCGCGTAATACCCTTTTACAGAAAGCAGTTGTTCGAGATTAATGATGCCGATGAACATGCCGAGCAGCGCAAGAGCGAAAGAGCTCCAGGCCAGGAAGGTGAAAGCCGATGTGTTTCGTTTCCGGGAATCATAGCTGTCTTCCAAATTATCGCGAATAACCTTCTGCAGCACGAACGCCGACATCGTCAGGAATAAAGCGCAGACGGCAAAATAACCTTTTACACTTAGTGATTCCTCCAACGTATATATTCCGATAAACATGGCAAGAAAAGCGCCGATAAAAGATGCCCATGCCATAAATGTAAATGCCGTTGTATTCCGTTTGCGAGTATTGAGTATCATCTCTGAAATCCTCCTGTGGCTGCTGCTGCAACCGTTTAGTATCTTGCTCTTGATACTTAGTATAGGAGAATGAACACATCTCAAAAAGTACTATTTACCAATAGTACCCATCAATCGCAAACGGCCACACCCAACGCCATATGTTCCCAAAACATCGTCTGGATGTACTTCGCCTCCTCTTTGGTGCAGTTGACGAGAACGACCACTTCGGTCTTTTTGCCCGGCGCCGGATGTTTCACTCCTTTCTTCTTTTTATGCAAAATATCAATAATCACCCCGATCGTAAACCCCGCTGCTGCGCCAATCAGCCCCCAAAGAATCGCTCCTCCTTTTAACACAAAACCATAGGTAGAGCCTATAACCGTGAAGGCTGTTGCCAAAGCCGCGCCCGCATCAAATAAACTAATGCCGTCCGATCCATGGATGCTGTCGAACATCCCCGGCTTGCCGGGTCTCTCCTGCAGCGGGACTGCATAGATATTTTCCTTAAGAATACCCGCTTCTTCAACAGCCGTTATCGCCAGCTCCAAATAAATGGAATGTTCAAATGATGCTATGACATGCATGGTATCCTCCTTATTTTCGAAGCGGTGATTTAGGAAATGAAAACTGTGAGGGTTGGTAGCTGCTTTTTAACATCACTGCCTGTTCATGATCAAATAGCTTGTTATATTCGACCGTATTGACGTAAGCATCATAAACAGCAAACCCATAAATGGAAGGCAGAAATAGAATCCAGTGCATATGTAGAACGCTGCTCGCTCTAGATAGGTCCCAATACAAGAGATAATGAATTCCTTCAAGTAAATGGGACCAATAGGATACAAGGATCCAGTTCCCAAGAACAAAGAAGGCATTAATAATACGTTGGGTATAGAGCTGCCCCATGCCCGGCATCAGCAGCGACCAGACAACGGCTAGCCAAGGGGAGCGTTTGTCTAAGTAGTTTATTTCCATGCCAGACATTTTGAAGGGTTCAATCGGCGCGTTCTCCCGCCTGGCAAGCAAATAGTGATGATTCATATCCACAGCGGTGCGATAGCTGTCATAGATGGAAAATAAATAAACAGGAGCATAGAGAGACATCCAGCGAATGTTTAATACCTCATTGGCTTTCTCGAATTGCCCCGTGAAGGTATACACAATAGCTTCGTTCAAATGCATTTGGCTGTTAATCAGCATCTCCCAACCAATCAGCATGAAGCCGCGAAAGTACTTGGATAGCAGCAAATGTCCGAAACCCGGGAAAGCCGCAGACCACCAAGCAATGATATAGGGGTTCCGCAAATGCAGCTGGGTAATGCCTAATAAACTGACGAAAGCGATTTGACGGCGGGGTTTCTGTGGCATGTGCAGCATCCTTATGAAGAATAAGTTTCCAGTTATTCTATTATCTTCGCTGGTGTGTAAGATATGCATGCCTTTTCGACAATTGTTTGTGTGTAGACATACACCCACTCGCCCGATTTGGAATATGGTAAAGAAAAAGTAGGCTCGGATCCGGTTCCTTGCTTACGTAAGAAAAGTGAGGAATCCCCATGCAAATCCACGTTGTCCAAAGGGGACAAACGTTATATCGCATTTCGCAAACATACGGTGTGTCCGTGGATACGATTGCAGCAGCCAATGAGATGACGCCCAGCCAATCACTGGTCATCGGACAGGCATTGGTCATTCCAATCGTAGGCTCGTACTATTGGGTACAGCCCGGCGAAAGCCTCTATTCGATTGTTCATAAGCTCGGTCTTGACCTCCACGAACTTGCATCTATCAATGGACTCACCCTGTACCAGCCTTTACCCGTCGGCTTCCGATTATATATCCCGCCAGCTCCCCGCACACAAGCGGAAGTAAATGCCTACTTGGAAGCAAGGGGGAACGAAGTGTCACCAGCCCTGACGCAAGCCGCCAGGGAAGCAGTTCCGCACCTTACTTACTTAGCCCCTTTCTCCTTCCGCATTCAGCGGGATGGGACTTTGCAGCCTCCTCCTCTCGACGATCTCGGCGGCATCGCCTCGCAGCATGGGGCCACCCTGATGATGGTTGTGACCAACCTGGAGAAGGATCAGTTCAGTGCGGAGCTTGGGCATGTGATTCTCACGGACGAAACCGTTCAGAACCGCTTGCTCCAAACGATTCTATCCACGGCCAAAGAGCTTGGCTTCAAAGATATTCACTTCGATATAGAGCATCTATATCCGAATGATCGCGATGCCTACAACCGCTTCCTGCGGAAGGCGGCCGATCTGATCCATCAGCAAGGCTACCTGATGTCGACGGCGCTCGCGCCCAAAACAAGCGCCACCCAAGCGGGCGAGTGGTACTCCGCTCACGACTATAGAGCGCATGGTCAAATCGCAGACTTTGTTATCATTATGACGTACGAATGGGGCTATAGCGGCGGTCCCCCTATGGCGGTCTCTCCCATCGGTCCCGTGCGCAAAGTCCTCGAATATGCCATAAGTGAAATGCCGGCATCCAAAGTGATGATGGGCCAGAACCTGTACGGCTATGATTGGACGCTGCCTTTCGTGAAAGGCGGTCCGTTCGCCAAAGCCGTCTCCCCGCAAGCTGCGATTGATTTGGCCCGCAAATACAATGCGCAGATTTTATACGATTACTCAGCGCAGGCTCCTCACTTCAATTATTGGGATGATGCCGGCAAAGAGCATACAGTCTGGTTTGAGGATGCCCGCTCCATACAGGCAAAGTTCCGTTTGCTGAAAGAACTGGGCTTACGCGGTATCAGTTATTGGAAGCTGGGCCTTAGATTCCCTCAAAACTGGCTGCTCCTGGAGGAAAATTTCAAAGTCGTTAAACGTGGATGAACACATAGGAAAAAAGGATAGAGTGCCAGAAGACTACTGGCGGCTCTATCCTTTAATCGTTTACACCCGGAAACGGTCAACTGCTTCCCGAAGCTGTCCTGCCATGTCGGACAACGACCTGGAGGAGGTGGAGATCTCCTCCATCATGGCGAGCTGCTCTTCATTGGCTGCCGCTGAATCCTGGCTCGCAGCCGCTCCTATGTTCGCAGACTCCGTAACGCGCTCCATATGCGTAACGACTTCGTCGCTGCGGGTCGTGACTTGGGCGATCGCTGCACTCACATCCTCCACTTTCATTAGGACCCCGCCAAAAGCTTGCTTCATCGACAGCAGCGAGTCGTTCACTTGTTGTGAAGCGATCACGCCATCTTCCGTCAGTTTCATCCCTTGAAACATCGCCGTATCCACATCCCCGGCCTTGTCTTCAATCTCACGAAGAAGGCTTGCAATCTGTTTCGCCGCATCATTCGTTTGTCCAGACAGCTTCTGCACCTCTCCCGCTACAATGCTGAAACCTTTGCCCGCCTCCCCTGCTCTGGCGGCCTCGATAGAAGCATTCAATGCCAGCATATTGGTTTGCTTCGCAATTTCCGTAATGACGCGAATGATGGAACCTATTTGGCCACAGCTGTCACGCAATTCGTTCGCAATCGTCCCTGCCGCCGAAACTTTGTCAGAAACGAGCCCAATCCGCTCCCGCATTCTCCCTACAGCCTCCATACCGGCTAATGACACATCTGCTGCCGATTCAGCCAACTGCGCCATATGACGGCTGTCTGCGCTAATAGCAGCCATATCCTCCTTCACAACTTGGATGGTAGATAACGTCTCTGTGACAATAGCCACTTGCTCCTGAATGCCTTGCGACAAGGAGTCTGTTGAAACAGCGATCGTTTCCGCAGCCAATTTGCTTTGCTCCGCATGGCTGGCGAACTGTTCGGCCTGCTGGGTGAGGACCTGCGCGCCTTGCTGAACATTCCCGATAAACGCCCGCAGGCTGATTAACATGGATTGGAACGAGCGCTGCAAATTGCCAACCTCATCCTTCGAAACAGCCCCGTCAATGGACAGAGAAAGGTTCCCCGCCTCCGCTTCGGCCATGAGCCCCTGCATAACATGCAGCGGCCTGACAATGAGCGCTGATAGCCATCTTCCTATCACATAAAAGATGCCGATTGCACAAACCGAGGATATGATCAATGTCCAGATCAGATGTCGGTACTGCTGGTTACGTTCTTTGTTTATTGCCTCTGAAGTTTCCAAACGGTCGTTCAGCAAGCTCTCCACATAACCGTGGATATCATCCATCGTGCCTTTGATGTGTGTTTTATAGTACTGATATGCCTCTTGGGTCTGCCCCGACTCCGACAGAGACTCCACTTTTCGCTGATTTTCCTCATAAGAGATTAGCGCCTCTTTTAACTTGGATATCCATAAAGTCCCTACAGGCTCTCCTTCCAGGGATACTTCGTAATCTTTCAATAATTGATTGGTTTTGACACGCGTCTTGCTGATCTCATTATCTAGTACATCCTTGTAGTGGTTATCCGGTGTTAAGACATGCTCCAGGAGCCTGTCGTTTATCGTATGTACGCTACTCTCCACTTCATTGATCCAAATTGTTGGCAAATAATCGCTTTGGTACATCTTTTCCGCTTTCTTGTTGATTTCACTGAGAAAAAAGAAGCTCGTCACCGTCAGAACGATGAGGAAAACGACAGCCAACACATTCAACGCCAATATTTTCATGCTAATTTTCAAGTTCCCAACGATGCTTATAAATCTGATCTTCTTCATTTTCTCATCTCCCCTGAGTAATCTGCTTTTAAATATACAGGTCATTCAAAAAGCAGACAATAAACACAACTAATTTTTATTTATTTTATTTTTATTAATTGTTTTAAGTTGTTTTATGAAAAAGCGAAACTTTTTTTATCATCCCAAGGTTAAAATTCGGTAGATATTGTGACAGCTATTCATTTCGAGCCCTGATTATCCGATACTAATTAGGTTCCCAGTTTTTCATTCATAACTTAATTACGGAACGATATCGGAGGGATTATTAACGTGAGGTTTAGACACAGCAAGTGGTTATCCTTGGTATTCATTTTCATTTTAGCCAGTCAATCTTTAATCGCAGGAAACGCCTTTGCCGCTGATGAGATTTCCAAACTCGTCCTGAACAAGAATGAGCTTGCTTTGCAAGTTGGGGATACTGCGAATCTAACAGCGACCGCTATTTTCGTAAGTGGATCTACCGAGAATGCAACGGTCAAAACGGATTGGAATTCCGGTACGACAGACGTTGCTTCCGTTTATGCAGGTGTAGTGACAGCCAAAAAAGAAGGAAAAGCTGTGATTACCGCTACATATATGGGTAAAACCGAAATCGTGAATGTCACTGTAAGCAAAAAAGTAAAATCGTTAACGACTGACAAACGCTCTCTCGAGCTTCGTCTGAATGGCACAGATCAACTATTAATTACCGCTTATTACGATGACGGCACATCTGAGGATGTGACGAGTAAAGCAGACTACACAGTAGATACAAGCTCCATCGTTACTGTTACCAATGGTTTGGTCAAAGGACAAAATCCAGGCAGCGCAACTGTAACGGTCAAATATATGAATCAATCCCTGACGGTACCTGTTGATGTTGAGGTTGTCCGCCGTATTGACGCGGAGAGCTCAACCGTTTCCTTGCTTTTGAACGGAACAGCTGACATTAAAATAATGGCAACTTATCCAAACGGCGATATGGCCGACGTTTCAGAGAAAGTCGTTTGGACGACAGATAAACCTAATGTCGCCGACGCTATCAAAGGTAAAGTTACAGGCTACAGCGTGGGCACAGCCAACCTGACAGCAACTTACGGCACCAAATCTACGACAATTACGGTTGACGTGGATAGTACGCTCAAACTCGAATTAGATAAACAGAATTTGCTTCTGAAGAAAGATACTACTGGCGTATTGAAATTAACCGCTACGTATGCCGACGGCAAAACGGAAGATATCACAGATCGCGCCGAGTGGGCGTCCAGTGATGCGGATATCGTTCAAGTTTCCAAAGGTAAGCTCTCCGCAATCGCGATTGGCGAAGCGAAGATTTACGCGAAATACGGAGATAAAGCTGTTGTAGCCAATGTAGACGTGGAAGTTCCGCGCCGCTTGGTTGTAGATACCGATCTTGTTTCCTTACAGACAGGACAAGAGCAGCTTCTGGTCCTTCACGCTACCTATGCCGATGGCACAAGCTCAGTCGTTACGGATAGCGCTGACTGGAGCGTAGATGATGAGAATGTAGCTTTCGTTATCAAAGGAAAAGTCACAACTTACAAACCTGGTGTCGCTACAATAACTGCGCAATATGGCGGCAAAACAACAACTACGAAAGTGGAAGTTGATATCCCTACAATGATCAAACCAAGCAAAAAAACCGTTAATCTACAAATCGGCGGTTCCGATAAAGTCACTTTGATGGCCTCTTTCAAGGACGGCCGCGAGGTGGATGTCACGAACAAAGCGGAGTGGACAACTAGCTCCAAGGACATTGCGGAAGCACAGAATGGCGAAATCTTCGGTCTTGCTACAGGCGCAGCGACCATTACGGCGAAATATGGAACGCGCACAGCGGTCATTCAAGTGTCTGTTGGTGTTCTGAAGAGCCTTACGGTCAGCCAAGAGAAGCTGATTATGAAAAAAGGCGACACCGTGAACTTGAAAGCCGAAGCGCTTTACACGGATGAAACGAAAAAAGATGTTACTTCCGACGTGATCTGGACAAGCAGCAATGCGAAAACCGCGACCGTCGACGGCGGAGTCGTGAAAGCTATAGCTTCTGGAGAAGCTACATTGACTGCTCAACTAGACAGCAAAACAGTTACGATTTCGGTTCAAATCGATATGGCAAGTGATCTAACGGCGAATGTACCTAATCTGGTTTTTGACATGAATGAAACACGCACGATTGTTCTGACGGCTACCGATTCCTCAGGCGCATCGCGTACAGTTACCAATGATGCCGAGTGGAAAACAAGCAATAACGCAATTGTATCGGTATCCAAAGGGGTTGTAACTCCGGTATCACGAGGGAAAGCAACCATTACGGCAACTTACGGCGGCAAAAGCGTTTCGATTCCGGTCGAAATCGGCGTAGTTGCAGGACTTACGGCAGACAAGACGTTCATCGTCACAAAACGGGGCGATCAAGTCCAAATTAAATTGACAGCAACGCTGTCAAACGGTACAACGAAAGATGTCACGGAATCAGCGACATGGAAAGTTAGCGCCTATAAGCTGGGTACCGTGACAAATGGACTTTTCACACCTACAGCTTCTGGTAAAACAACGATCACCGGGTCCTTTGGTGGCAAAATGGTTGCGATTCCTGTGGAAATCGACTCCTTGAAATATTTAAAAACCGATGTGGTCAAAGTTGAGCTCAAAGAAGGCAGCACAGCCAACATTAACGCTCTAGCCACATACACGGACGGATCTGAAGAAGATGTAACGAAACCAGCTTTGTGGACATCCTCGAATATCATGATCGCAGATGTGAAAGACGGCATCATCAAAGCAACCGGCAAAGGAACAGCAAGAATTACGGTGACATATTCCAACATGAGAACAACAGTTCAAGTGACGGTTACTAAATAGTACAAAGGCTATCCTCAAGTAGATGTTTCTACTTCTGGGTAGCCTTTTTTTTGCGTCATAACACTCGCCTGCTTTCCATATTTTGTACTATACTAAATAGGTATTTATTTGTTCATGAGAGGGTTGATTTTATGTTTGGTAAAGTAGCAGCTGATATTCTGGGGTTAAGTGATGTAGGTTCCGTGATCAAGCCTGAAAATTACGATAAGGTCGATGCCGATGATTATGTTATGCATGAGGATAACGAGAAAATTTTCTTTTTGATTAAATCCAAATCGGATGAATATTGCTTCACGAACCAAGCATTAATTCATCTCGACGGCACGAGCGCCATAAGCAAGAAACGGGTGCTGAACCGTTACCCTTACAGCAAATATGCCCTCTCCCAAGTATCTTTCGAAACAGCAGGTACGGTCGATCTCGATGTGGAGATCAAATTCGTGCTGGGTTCTGTCCATTTCTCGATTGATGTCCACAAAAAGCATGTTGAAGAACTGAAAGACTTGTATAAAGCTCTGTTTAAAATTTCCGAAATCACACAGGAAAATGAGCACTTCCTGGATTACGCGAAGCAAAGTATCGAGCTGGCTTCCGCCACATTAAACCGTACGACGAAAACCGAAGGGCAGAAGCTCTCTGAGGAATTCAAGCAGGTGAATCAAGGCGCTTTCGACTGGCTCGTGAGCACGCATAAGCAATACAAAGTGAAGGATTTCGGCTTCGTTTTTGAGAAATTCATTAATCAATAAGTTTGTCATCATTTATTAAATACATAAGTTTTCAGGCATTGGGGAAGCTAATCCTACCTGCATTTACAGGCCACTATTTAAGAAGTGCTTGGAGGTATGGAATATGTTTCCCCGATTTATGAAACTGGCTTTGATTTCATTTCTGTGTATTACCGTCCTGCTTGGGGCTCATCATTATCGCAAGCATCCTCATAATCAGCAAATGATCTCCTCTGCTGAAAGCTGGGAGGCGGCCAAGCAAGGTTCGCCCACTTTTTATCAGACCAATCCATTCGGTATGCCTGGGGCAGAGGCAAGACTGCATATGACTACGGATATGAAGCAACATGCCGCGGCATATGGACTTACACCGCCAACCTCGATGAAAGCCTTAATGGTTCCTACACAGGACAAAACAAATAAGGGCTGGGGCGGATGGAGCTATATCGGCCTGTTGGGACTGCTGGGGCTGCTCGGTATCCGAAGCCGTTCGGAGTCTTCTTATTCGGAATAAGCCATTCTAGGAGCACTGTTCCCGGTTTCGGGAGGCAGGCTCTTTTTCATTTGCGAACACTTTAAGGACAAATGTTTGTTAGTTGGACATTTGTCCGAACCTGATATAAACTAGAGATAGTCTACGATCGAAAGGAGTCATTTCATGGATCGTGAACAGCAAATTTTAGCACTCATTCGTCAGAATCCATTCATCTCTCAGCATGAAATGGCCAGCATCATCGGCATTTCCCGATCCGCTGTCGCCGGCTACATCGCGGCCCTGACTAAGAAAGGGACGATCCGCGGGCGCGCATACGTGACCTCGGATGAGAATACGGTCATATGTATCGGCGGTGCGAACCTAGACAGCAAAGCGACTAGCAAGCAAGCCATCCGTCTGGCCTCTTCGAATCCAGTCACGGTGACGGAGTCCTGCGGCGGCGTTGCGCGCAATATCGCGGAGACGCTGGCGGGACTAGCTTGCCAGGCGGCGCTGCTCACGGTTGTTGGCGATGATAAGGCAGGCCAATGGGTACTGGAAGAAACGCGAAAGCGCGGCGTTGATGTCAGTCAAGCCATCGTACTCCAAGGTGAGAACACCGGAACGTACACGGCGCTGCTCGACGCGACAGGCGAGATGTTTCTCGCTTTTGCCAATATGGATATCTACGATAAATGTACACCTGCTTTGCTGCGCGACAAATGGCCGCATGTGGCTTCAGCCAAGCTCATCATTGCGGATACGAATTTGCCCGCCGAGACGCTCGCCGAGCTGATTGATCGATGCAAAGAAGAAAACCTGCCGCTATTTATCGATCCCGTGTCTTCGGAAAAGGCTAAAAAGCTCCCGCAAGATCTGCACGGCGTAACGGCTATCTTCCCTAACTGGGAAGAGGCTTGCCAGCTGGCAGGCATCGCGCCCGACGGCGGCAACAACAGCGATTACAGCACGATTGCAGGAGCGATCCGCGCTCGCGGCGTCCGCCATGTCTTTATTACGCTCGGCAGTCAAGGCGTCATATATGCCGGCGAGGAAGGCGAGCGGCACTTCCCCCCTATTCCCACCAAGGTTGTGGAGGTCACGGGTGCAGGCGATGCTTTTGTCGCCGGTATTGCTTACGGGGTCATGCGGCAATCCACCTATATGGAATCGTGTATGTATGGACTTACTGCTTCACATATTACGCTTCAAACCGACCAATCTGTCGCGAGCGAGCTGACGGAAGAACGACTGCAACAAACCCTACTTCACTTGACCAAAGGAGACGAATCCTAATGATGAATACAACTTACCTAACGTTTACTGATGAAGTGAAAGACGCTTTGGCGAATAATAAACCTGTTGTTGCCTTAGAAACTACGATTATTTCTCACGGGATGCCTTACCCGCAAAATATAGAAATGGCCAAAAAGGTCGAACAAATCATCCGTGATAACGGCGCCGTTCCAGCTACGATTGGCATCATGGACGGTAAAATCAAAATCGGCTTGAACGAGCAGGAGCTCGAAGCTTTCGCGACGAACCCTCACGTGGAAAAAGTCAGCCGCCGCGACTTCCCTTACATCCTCTCGTCGGGCCAAATCGGCGCGACAACTGTCGCAGCCACAATGATCGGTGCTGCCCTTGCGGGCATCGAAGTGTTCGCTACCGGCGGCATTGGCGGCGTACACCGCGAAGGCGAAGTGACGATGGACGTCTCCGCCGATTTGACTGAACTGGCACAGACGAACGTTGCCGTTGTCTGCGCAGGCGTGAAGTCCATTCTCGATATTGGGCGCACGCTCGAATATTTGGAAACCCACGGTGTTCCCGTGGTTGGCTACAAAACGAGCGAGTTCCCGTCCTTCTACGCCCGCGAAAGCGGCTACGGCGTAGACTTCCGCCTCGATGAGGCAGCAGGCATTGCGGCCATGCTCCGCACGAAGTGGGAGCTCGGCCTTGCCGGCGGCGCCATCATCGCCAACCCGGTCCCTGTGGAATCCGCCATGGACCATGTTGAGATCGAAAGCTTCATCCAGCAGGCGCTTGCTGAAGCCAAAGATCAGAACGTGACCGGCAAGAAGGTCACGCCTTTCCTGCTAGCGCGCATCAAGCAGCTGACCGAAGGGCGCAGCCTCGAGACGAACATCGCGCTTGTGTACCACAATGCAGAAACCGCCGCGAAGGTTGCGGTTGCGCTCAAGAGCAAATAAACAAAACCCTCCATGCCCACGATCATCGTGGATATGGAGGGTTTTTATTTGTCAGCGAAGACTACTCGCTGACCCAAAGTGTTTTTTGCGCGAACGGGGTACGCGCCGCTTTCGCCGGCGTAGCCATATCCGGATATCCGAGGTAGACGAAGCCTACGAGCTCCTCTTTCGCGCCGAGGCCGAAAACTTCGCGCATCTTCGCATGATAGGTCGGCGCTCCCGTCCGCCAGATCGCACCCAGACCGAGCGCGTGCGCGGTCAGGAGCATATTTTGTACGGCGGAGTGTGCAGCCGCGTACTCTTCGATCTCCGGCACAACGGCTTGTGCCGAAGGCGTAACCGCCACGGCGATGACCACCGGCGCGCGGAAGGCTTTCTTCATCTGAGCGCCTTTCAGCGCAGCCAGCTCTTCTTCCGTCAATGCCGGGTCAGCTTCAGACGCCGCGACCTCCGCGTACCCTTTTCCAAGCAGTCCGCGGCCTTCGCCCGTCATGACCCAAAACCGCCACGGTTCCGTATGGCAATGGTTTGGCGCCCAAGTACCTGCTTCCAATATCTCTTCAATCAGCGCTTTGTCAACAGAGTCTTGCTTGACTTTCCCGATACTTCGGCGATTGCGGATTGCTTCTTTCAATTCCATGCTTCTCCCACTCCACTCTTAAAATTACACTTCATTAATGTATCTACTCTAAGTCTATTGTTATATGTACGATCCTGCAACAGCAAACATACAGGTCACTCAAAAATAATGATATAGACAATAAGAAAACCTGACGGGTCGGGGGAAACTCCCTCTCCAACAGGCTTCGGTATCTTGTGAGAATTTCTTTGGGAAGCTTAGCGGAACTACAGAAACTTTTTTAGCCATATTGACGTCTATGGATAGAGGAAAGTGAAAAAAACAGCGGACAGCGGACTTTCCCTCCCTTTTAGCACTCTCGTTCTTCGACTGCCAAGAATTTGACAATGACAATGGCTATCAGTCAAGCTATAGTTATAGCAACAGAACGAACAAGACTACTTGCTAGAATCATATATTCATACCTAGGAGGTACTACATCTAAATGAAAAAATTAACGATGATTGCAACAGCTGCTATGGCTTTCTCTTTGTTGACATCTTCTGTCCTAACACACCCTGCTTCTGCAGCTGGCAAAACGAGTGCTGATTTCACCGATTTAGCCAATGTTGATGCTTCATTAAAAGCAAAAATCGATGCTATGTTAGCATCCGATATATTCGAAGGCGTGTCCGATGATACGTTCGGTATTACGCAGAATATGACTCGCGCCCAATTTGCAAAAGTAGCAACGCTGATTTACGACATTCCTGTCGATCTTACTGTTAAGGTGTCCAGCTTTACTGATGTTCATGCGGACGATTCCGCTAACGGTTGGGCAATTCCTTACATCGAAGCTGCGAAAAAAGCTGGATTGATCGACGGCGTGACAGATACAACCTTCGTTCCTGGCGATTCCGTCACTGCGGGTCAGCTCGACACTTTGCTGCTTAAAGGACTGGGGAAAACCGTTTCCGTAACAGGCACGCCATGGTACGCGGACGCTGTGAAACAGGCAACGGAACTTGGCATTCACCCAACTGGAAAATCCGGTGATCAAGCTGCTAACCGCGCTGACCTTGTTACTAGCTCTTACGTAGCACAGCAAGCTTTTGACACTGATAACCAAGCTCTTATTTCGATTACAAAAGTTCAAGCTTCTTCCGACTATAAACAAGTTCAAGTTACACTGAACAAAAAAGTAGACGCAGCGAAAGCAACATTCACGCTTAAAAATGGTACAACAACAGTTCCTGCAACAACAACTTGGTCGGCAGACGGTCTTACAGCAACGCTTGCGGTTGACACTGCGCTTGCTACGGGAGACTATACTGTAACACTAGGCGGACTTGACGCATCTACGATTAAAACAGCTACTGGCAGCTTCAGCGTAGCTCCTATTGACACGGGCAATACTTCAATTAAAGGTAAATACACGTTGGCTTCCGTTATCGATAGCGGTCTAACAGGTTCAGCAAAAGGCAACATTACTCAGGCGATTGCCGAAGATCCCACAAAAAGTAAATTTGCCAAAGAAATTGAAATCCAAGTTAAAAACGCTAGCGGTGACATTGTAGCCGTTCCTGGGATTGTGCAATCTGTATTCTCGTCTGATAATAATATTGCTAAAGTTGGTCTTACATCTGATCATCACGCTTACGTACTCGGCAACAAAGCTGGAACAGCTGATATCAGTTTGGTCGTTCAAGTCGGTAATGGTGATTCCAAACAACTGCATTTAACGGTGACTGTTACCAACGACGCAGTTATTGCGAAAGAGATTAAAGCAGACGAAACTTCTATCACTAAAATCATGACAGTGACTAACGGTGTGTACACAGCAGATATTAATGCGTATACAGAGATGGACCTTACTTTAACAGATAATTATGGTATCAAATATGAAAACAACGAGATTGCGGATTATAACTTTGCACTAGGCACACTTTTTATGGCCAATAAAGTAAAAGGTAACGGAGTTGACCCAGTAGGTACTGTAACGATTGGTGAAAATGGGAAAGTTCACGTTGAAGGAAACGTTGTTTCCTTTGAATTAACGGCTGTTACTCCTACGGGGCAAGAAGCAACAAGCTTTGTAACATTACAACGCAACTAATTACACTTTCAAAATTGGCTGCCAGAAGTAGTTTCACTACTTTATGGCGGCCTTTTTTTGCGTTCTGCGCCTCACATGCACCAACACGCCCAATAAACATATATTGCTAAAGCATGCGCAAGCTCAACTTCTTAAGAAAAGGGGTCCGTCCCATGTACAACTACCCTGCTTATTTCTTTCAACAACAACCTTTATATCCGCATTCCGCGACTGTATCCGTTTCCCAAAATATGCGACTATATGGCCAATATGAACACCAAGATCATTCGGAAGTTTGGACAGGTTGGGAGCAGCATTATCCTCATTACCATACAAATACGATCATTCCTCGTGATTATCCAACGGTTGATTCTAAAATTTTATCCAACTCGATTGCCTCTTCCCATCATCTGCTGAAGGACGCTTCTCTTCTCATTCAAAAACTATCTGAACCCGCCATCGCTCACGAGTTAATGACACATGCCCAACAGGGAAATCAAAAAGAAGTGGATCGTATTGTCCACTCCTTCGGCGTTAAATCTGTTATTGTGACTAGTTATTCACCAAGCTCCGTGAAGTTTACGATTGATCCGCAAACCCCTGACACCCCCTGCTGTGAGGTAACCTTAGCACTCAAATGGGGGCAATAGCCGACTTCCTTTATCGTACATCGAAAGCACTCCAAATCGGCCACGCCGTCCCCGCCCAAAACGCGAATATAACAAGAAGCAGCCAATACATCAGATAATAAATATCTAACTTGGAGTAGCTGGATTGATAATAATAAGTTCGTTTGGTTTGTGTGGAAAAACGCTTGGCTTCCATGGCCACAGCTGTCCGATGAGCGCGGCGGATGCTCTGCGCAAGAAGCGGTATGGCATACATGCGCATCACGGTGTACCAACCTGTCAGCCAGCTGCGTCTCTGCTTCCTACCCCGCACCTTGAGCGCGTAGCGCAGCGTCTGGAATTCCTCAAGCATAAGCGGCAGCATGCGCAATGCGGCAAGGAAGCTGTAAGCGTACTTCGGCGCGACCTTCCACTGCTGCATCAGCGCATAGAACAGGGCAACAGGACGCGTCGTCAGGCTGAACAGCAAGCCGACAGCCGCCACCTGTAAGCCGCGGAAGCCCAGATGCAAACCGCGGTAAAAGCTCTCTTCCGTGATTCGAATGAATCCGAGACGAAACCACTCCGTGTCCCCGCTGCCGAACATCATCATCCCCGCCGCAGAGGAGATGAAGATGAGCAGGAACGGCGAAGCATACAGCAGCAGGCGCCGCATCGGCTGCCCTGAATAAACGAACAGCGGCACCAGCGCGCCCGCTGTCAAATACATCATCGTATTCAGATTATGCGTGAATACCACAATGATAAAGAGAAGCAGCGACAGGACAAGCTTCACTCCCGGATTAACCCGATGCAGCCAGGTTTCACGATACGTGAACGTTATTTGCATACCATCGGCGCTCCTTCCTCGGTGTGTGCTGCGAAAGTCGCAGACTGTTCCATCACACACCCGGCTTCAACCTGCCAAACGCGCGTGGCGCAGCGTTTGACGATCTCCTCATCGTGCGTCACCATCACGATGACGGTCCCGCCTGCGCGCAGCCGTTCCAGTTGCTCCAGCATGCGCATCGTGCCGCTTGCGTCGAGCCCGAAGGTGGGCTCATCGAGCAGCAGGATACGCGGGCTGCGCACCATCGCCGAAGCTACGCTTAAGCGGCGCTTCTGGCCCATCGAGAGCTGGAACGGATGCCGCTTGCGCAGTGCGAGCAGATCGTACTCCCGCAGTAGCTCCTCTAGAGCGGCCTGCTGGGTGTCCTTCCCTCCCTCCGCCTCCGGCAGGGAGTAGAGCAATTCTTCTTCCACCGAATTCGTCACGAATTGGAATTCGGGGTTTTGGAACACGAAGCCCACTTGCTCCGCAAGCTGCTCGATTTTGCTGCCCTTCACGCCTTCGATCCAGCAGCTGCCCTTGGTCGGGATGAGCCGCATGATGGCGAGCAGGAGCGAGCTTTTGCCCGCGCCGTTGGCACCGATGATGGCGATCCAGTCACCGGAATAGACGCTTAAGTTATCCACAGAGGTCTTGATCTGTCCGCCGCGAAGCCCGATGAAATCCCGAAAGGACATGATCGGCTGCCGATTCTCAGCTTCCTCGGCCGACTTGCTCTTACCTGTACGTCCCACGTCGAGGTCGTTCCAAACGCCCGGATACCAAATCCCGTAGTCGGCAAGCTGCTTTTTATACTTATCAAATACAACGTGTGGTAAGCCATCAGCCAGGATCTCCCCATCTGGAGAGATGACAATCAAACGGTCGATGAGATCGAGAATGCCGCTGATTTTATGCTCCACAATGACCAAGGTTTTGTCAGCGCTAATGGACCGGATCGTTTCCCAAACAAGCCCCGTGCCCTCATCATCCAATAACGCCGTAGGCTCATCTAGAAATAGCACTTCCGGCTCCAACGCGAGCACGCTTGCAATCGCCAATCGCTGCTTCATTCCCTGCGACAGTTGACCAATTAAGGTATGAGCGTCTTCCAGCTGCAACCCCACCAAGCTCAGATAATGCGTGATTCGTTCCGGCATTTCCTCGCGGGGGACCTGTTTATTTTCCAAAACAAAAGCAATTTCCTCATCCACATACGGCATGCAGAACTGAGCGTCCGGATCTTGAAACACGTACCCCCAGCGGCTTGGTGTGACAAGCTTATCTGCTTTCAACGGAATCTCGATAATATCGGGGACGATCCCGCTCAGCACTTGGAGCAGTGTCGATTTCCCGCAGCCGCTTGGCCCGAGCAGCAGCACCTTTTCCCCCGGCATGACCGAAAAGGAAACCCCTTGAAATAACAGGGGAACCTCGTCACCGGGATATTTTAAGCGCAGATTGGTAACACCGATTTCCTCGCTCATAACCCATTACCCCAGTGCATCGTAATCTTTCTTGGAAACGGGACGAACCAAGTTAAGCACACCGGTACGAGCCAATGCTTGGGCCAAGTAATAGGCGAATACGCCAGCGATAATGGCAGAACCAATGAGACGAAGTCCAATAAATAAGCAATAATTCCAGAAGGTTAGCTGATCAATATAGCCATAGTATTTATCTATAAACAGGGAGACCACCGCGGACGCGAAGGACGCAAGCACCGTTACCCCCACATTCACCCGACGATATAGGAAAAGCGCGAAAATCAGTTCTGCTCCAAGCCCCTGAAGGATACCGTAGGCAAGCGTCGCTGCCCCCCATGTCCCTCCAAAAAGCGCTTCTATCGTCGCGGCTGCAACTTCCGCCAATAACGCAACCCCTGGCTTCCTAATAACCAGAAAAGCAAATGTAGCCGCCATGAACCACATACCGTAACCTAGTTGATCGACGTGCAGGCCGATCGGTTTGAGACTGTCATATAACGGACCCCATACACGGTAAATCACCCCAAATACCGCCGCGATCACGATCGTGACCAAGATATCGGTTAATTTTAACCCTTTTGCTCCTGTTTCTTTTTGTGCCATTTCTACTTCCCACTCCTTTTCTTGGATACGATTTTCAAATGAGATAGGCGAACACGACAAAAAAAAGCCTACCGGGATGCGACAGGCATAAAATTAGTGCAGAAAGAGGCACTCCATTTCTCTACGCTGGCATTACCCAGAGTTATAATAGGACATTAAAAAAGCCGCAAAAGACAATAAAGTCTCTGCGGCCATATACTTTGACATAGGCACACTACTCCAAAAGTAGCGTACTATCATTCTCTGCGCTAGCATTATCTAGATCAGATCGAACGGTCAGCGGTATAATCCCGCACTCTCAGCCTGACTACTCAAGCTCCCGATAAAGCTATTCGGTTAGTTTATCTCACAGAAAAATCTTACATCAGCATTCTAAAATTAGCAATAAGTTTATTTTACTTCATCTTTTTTTGAGTTATAGGGCTTCATAATTTATGCATTTATTAAAAATAAAAGCACCCCTAAGGGCGCTTTTATAAGCTCATCTTACAATTATTAACTAGCTGTAAATGTGAATAGATACGGATTAACAGTATCGTAGTCAAAATTATGCGATTTAATTTTGAAATAGATTGTATCTCCAGGCTGAAGAGTCGTATTGAATCCATCAGAATTCCCAGGACCATTGTCCGTAGTACTAAATGTATACTCGTACCCACTCGCTAATTTGAGAACAAGTTGCAAGTCATAATTTTTACCAGTAGGAGGACGTAAGTACCCAGATAAGTTCTTACTTGTGCCAGAAGTATTCGTATAGTATTTCCAATCTTCATCTGCTGGTGCGTCAAGTTTCCAAGTATAGTTAATGTTTGCAAAAGCGATTGCTGCATTTTCCTTAGTATCGTTTATACCGAAGATAGCAAATGCAGATTGGGATGAGAATAAAAGAGAAGCAGTTATAACTAGCGCTGGAACTATTTTCTTTAATTTAAGCAAGTTATTTCCCTCCATTTTCATTATTTGGGTATCGGCCGAATATCCTCATACAATATACCATATAATTCTATTATTTTCCAATAAAAATTCAAAAATGGTATTTTCCATGAATTTTTCTCGTTATAGTCGTGCATTCTCGGTAAATAAAATTCGGATAAACAAAAATAAAGATGGACACCGTATGTAAAAACGATGTCCATCTTTATTTTTATCACTCGCAATGCCTTTGGAGAAATTATTTATCCATCAGAAGTTTTAAATCCAGCGTCAATCCGTATAACTGGCGGATGCTATCAACGATATCTTCCACTCGTTTCTGCTGCACTTCCGCGCTTGCGAGCACTTGCTGCACGGATGCAGCAGACTCTTCCGTAATCGCTGCCACGGATGTCATCTCCTCGGCCACCTTCTGGGAAGACAATTGCAACTGCTGGTTCATGCGCTGCAAATTCTCCGCTTGCTCCATGACCTCAGCTGTATTCGTGTTAATAACCTCGAAAAGCTGATCAACACTTTCCGCTGATTTTCTGCCCGATTCTACCGCCAGTTTGCCAACGGTTACCTTCTCAACTGCGGTCTCCACCTTCTGCTGAATAGAGCCTAGAATCTCCGAGATATCCGTTGAAGCTACGTGTGCGTTCATTGCAAGTTTCCGAATCTCACCGGCAACTACGGCAAACCCTTTGCCATGTTCCCCGGCTCGAGCTGCCTCGATGGACGCATTGAGCGACAGAAGATTCGTTTGATTCGCGATATCGGCAATCGTTGTCACGATATTTCCGATTTTCACATTTTCTTCGTTCACTTCATTCATGATGCTCGACGTTTCCGTTACGATCACAGTAATATCCTTGATTTTATGCGTCAGATCCTCCATCTGGCTCTTGCCTTCATTCGTCATGCGAGCTGTATCCCGGGATCTGCTGCTCATCGTATTCGATGCGGATGAGGTCATCTCCACCGTCTCATTCACTTCTTGGATAGCCGCTGTAATGTCCGTAATAGAAGTGGCTTGAGATTCAATACCGATGGAAATTTCTTGGAAAGCCGCAACAACTTCTTCTGTAATTCTGCCTGTCACGGAGGCATTTTCATGAAGCGTATTACTGGAAGTTCCTAGCGCCTCTGTTGTCGTACGGACGCCTGTCAAAACCTCTTCCGTCTTCATCCGTGACACCTCGGACTCCCGACCGCTCTGAGCTACACGGCTTAATAATCGGAATCCTATCTGGCCTTGACCTATTAGCGTAATGATGATTAGCACATAAAAAACCCGACAACGTGGAACAGAAATAGTTCAAATTAACGATTCCGATAACACCATTAAGCAGTAACGGCTTATAATCCATATACAAGGAGACCAGCGCTAAACTTAAATACAAGATAAGCATGCTGGACAAAGCGAGATTATGCGTCATAAAGAAATATGAAATCACATTAAGGCCTATGGCAATAATATACTTGGTGTAAGTGACCCCGATTTTCCTCCAGATCAGCAGCGTGCAAATGAGCGCAATAGGCGCTCCAAAAGTCAGCAGCGTCATAACGACTCCCATGGATCTATAGGAAGCCCCCATTCCTAACACCAAACAAGCCCATAACAGCTTCACCATTAGCCCGTTTCTTTTATGTAGTTCCAGCATTTGTGCTGTCATTTGGTCATACCCCCTCTTTTCTATAATTTTTTCTACAAAAATAGACATTTACTTACATGATTCAACAATTGAAAGGGAAAATCCTCCTTTTTCTATGCCCAAAACGGGATCTTTACAAAGAATTTGACTTCTTGCCTCTATCGAAACTACAATATGTAGTGTATGACGGATTATTAACGTAAAGGAGCTCATATCAAATGGATACTACCACCATGCAGAACGGATCGAATCTTACTGCAATTTTGCTTTATATAGGGGCAGCACTTTTCATTTTGGCCATCATTGGTTACGTGCTTGCCGCGAAGACGAACAAAGCGAACACGAGCAAGCTGAAAAAAGCCGAGAAGATGGCCCTGCACAAAAAGCACAAGACTTGGATGCTGCTGTCTCATGCTCTTATAATTTTAGCGGTTTGCTCTTTAGGAACTTCTCTAATCCAGACCTCATCCAACAAATATAGCGTCGAAAAGCTTAATTACAATGCGCCTATCGAAGTCACGACGGATAAGGATTACGGGCGCAATCATGATGAAGGTATGCTGACCTACGAGATGAAAATCCCAACTTCAGGCACGCATAGCCCGCATGATTTAAAGTTTGGTTTTTACAAGGAAAGACCGACATATGCGATGCTTGTCCATAACTTGGAGCACGGCGACATCATCATCTACTACCATCCCGATGCGCCTCAGGAACTCAAGGATCGCCTCGACTATTTGAGCCATTTCAAACAAGCTGGCGCCGGTGTGCTAGCTGTACCTAACCAGGATGTGCCCAGCGATAAAGAGGTTGTCGTAACCGCCTGGACGAAAACGATGCAGCTTCCTAAGTTTGACGAAGCCAGCGTGGGAACTTTCATTTACCAGTATATCGATAAAGGCCCTGAAAAGATCCCGCCTGAAGTGCGCCGTGGCGGCGGAACGATGTAGTCAATCCAAGTAGATGAACTCCCGCTATTTACGGACGTTTTCGCGGTCGGAGACCAGATCCGTCGGCACTAGCCCAGTCAACCTTTTAAACACACGATAAAAATAGGACGGGTCATTGTACCCGATGAAATCGGATATTTCTGTCACTGTTAACGCCGAATGCCTGAGCATGTATACCGCGGTTTTGATCCTGGCTGCATGCACGAATTCACTGATTGTCTGTCCTGTCACTTTGCGAAAAAGGGTCGCCGCGTAGTTCGGCGATCTGCTAATGCAGGCACCCAATTCTTCCTTGGTGACATGCTCCCGGTAGTGGTTCTGGATGTAACCCTTCATCTGCTCGACTAGTTGCAGCGTAGTGCTAGTTGCAGCTTCTTGGTCCCACTCTCTCTGCAAATAAACGAACAGCTCTGTCAACAGCGCTTCACACAGCGTCTGATAATAGGGCTGTTTGTCCTGCCATTGCTGATGGATATGTCGCAACCGGTCTAGAATCAGTTCATATTTGCTTGTGAATCGACTTGTGGCGCTAGGCAGCTTAAAAAGCGGAAATGCCGCTTGAGCTTGAACGGCTCTCGGATCAAATTGAACGACATATTTTTCGTGCAGCATGGTTGGAACACTTCGTCCGTAAAAGGGAATACTGCTCGGGATGAGCAGCCATTGCCCCTTCTCCAGCACCTGCTTTTTTTCCTCGATCCAATACACGCAGCGGCCATAAGTAACAAGCACAAGCGTCCAATCCTCGCAGCCCTCCTGTGATTCCCCGTACCAATTGCTGCTTTTATCATACGTGTAGCTTGATACCTTCATTTTCCACCACCTAAGTACTATATTCCATATAGCATACTATATTTCATGGAATTTTGTCGAAATAAGGCATATAATGAAGCCAAAATTGATTCGTTCACAACGAAAGGAAGTCCTAAACAATGCGTAAAACGAAAATCATTTGCACCATGGGACCTGCTTGCGATTCCGTCCCGACTCTAAAGGAACTCATTCGCTCCGGTATGAGCGTTGCCCGACTGAATATGGCTCATGGCGATTTGGATGAGCACCGCGGACGCATTCAGCGCGTTCGTCAAGCGGCTCAGGAGTTAGGTGTTGTCGTTCCGATTCTGATGGATATCAAAGGACCGGAAATCCGCATCGGACAACTGAAAGATGCTTCCTATGATTTAAAAGCCGGCGATCGCATCGTCCTGACGACAGAACAAATCGTCGGCGACGGCAGCCGCGTTTCCGTGAATTACCCTGGCCTTCCTCAGGACGTTAAGCCAGGCAACCTTGTGCTTATCGATGACGGCTCCATTGAGCTTCGCGTTGAATCCATCGATGGCACGGAAGTGATCTGCAGCGTCTTGAACCAAAGTGTTCTCAAGCAGCGTAAAGGCGTTAACTTGCCAGGTGTTCGCACCTCTCTGCCAGGTGTCACTGAGCGTGACGTGATGCACATCAAATTCGGTATCGAAGAGAACATCTCCATCGTCGCGATGTCGTTCGTGCGCAACGGGAACGATGTGCAGGAAGTTCGCGGCATTCTGGAGCAGCATGGCGCAGGCAATACGCCGATTATCTCCAAAATCGAGAATGAAGAAGGCATGACGAATTTCGCTTCGATCCTTGAAGCTTCCGACGGCATCATGGTTGCCCGCGGAGATCTCGGGGTTGAAATTCCTACTGAAGAAGTACCTATCGCGCAAAAAGATATGATTCGTGCTTGTAATCTAGCCGGCAAGCCGGTTATCACAGCAACGCAAATGCTGGATTCCATGCAGCGTAACCCGCGTCCGACGCGCGCAGAAGTGAGCGATGTCGCGAACGCCGTGCTTGACGGCAGCGACATGGTCATGCTTTCCGGCGAAACCGCTGCAGGCAAATATCCCGTCGAGTCCGTAACGATGATGGCGACCATTGCCGAGCGCGTTGAGCAGACGATGGAGCGCAGCTCCATGATCGATGCACAGCTGCAATCGAACAACGAAGTGACGGAAGTGCTGTGCCAAGCGGTTGTATCTTCCGCGAATAAGCTGAAGGCAGCGGCGATTCTGACGCCGACAGAGAGCGGATTTACCGCACGGATGATCGCCAAGTACCGTCCGGAGGCGCCGATTATTGCGGTGACTTCCAATGAGTACGCGATCAATCTGCTTAGCATGGTACAGGGCGTAATCCCGATCCATGGCGAGTTCTGCGAGTCGACGGATGCGATGATTCGCTCGGCGATCGGACATGCCGAAACACTTGGCTACGTGAAAAAAGGCGATCTTACCGTCGTTTCTGCTGGTGTTCCTGTCGGGAAATCGGGAACGACCAACCTGTTGAAGGTTGAGCGGGTTTAAGTCGGTTACGCTATTTTGGAGAGAATCGGATAGATCGGATAAAAAGAGAGATTAGATGGATCAGAGAGAACAAAGAGATCCACAATTGAGAAAAGACGCCTTATGGGTGTCTTTTCTTGCTTGTAATAACCTCAGCCAAGGGGCACATTAACGGTAACTTTATCATGCACTTTTAACGGGAGGTTTCATGATTATCCGACTTGGATTCGTATCGATTGCGCTCGCGATTTTTAATAATACGCCCAGCTCGACATTTACGTATAAGCTGTTCTCGCAGCGGCCGCGAGAGGAAGCCCTTCAGCGTGCGATTGCTATCGGACGCAAAAACCTCGAAGCCACGCAGCGCATCCTCTTTTACAATGCCGCTCATGGGATTCGCTTGTTCCGTCTTTCTTCGTCGCTCATCCCGCTCGCCACGCATCCGGATGTGCAAATTGATGTAGCCGGCGAATATAAAAAAGAGCTCAAGAAACTCGGCGAATTCGCCAAGGCACATGACATTCGCCTCAGCATGCACCCCAACCAGTTCACCCTGCTGAACGGAAGCGACTCGGTGGTTGCGGCGGCGATTCAGGACTTGCGCTACCATGCTGCGATTCTCGACGGGATGGGACTGGATGAATCGGCCATCATCAACATCCACGTCGGAGGCGTGTACGGCGACAAAGCAGCCGCGACAGAGCGGCTGTTTGCTAAGATCCCCGAGGTGCCGGATCACATCATGAAGCGGCTTACTTTTGAAAATGACGATAAAACCTATACCCTCGAGGAAACCCTCGCCGTGAGCGAGCGGCTGCAGCGTCCCTGCATGCTGGATTTGCACCACGATTGGTGCAACCCTTCGGAGGCTACACCTCAGGAACTGCTCCCGCAGATCGTGAAGACTTGGGGCGAGGTCCCCATGAAAATCCATATTTCTTCTCCGAAATCACCAAAGGATACGAAGGAGTTTCGCTCCCATGCTGACTACATAGAGCCGGAACAGCTCGTAGCTTTCCTCAAAAGCTGCAAGGAAGCAGGTCTGGAGCGAGTCGACGTCATGATAGAGGCGAAGATGAAGGATCTTTCCTTATTCCGGCTGGCAGAGCAGCTCGGCAAGATCCGAGGGATTAAGCGGATTGATGGAGGCATTTTGGAGTGGTAAAGAAAAACCGTAGAACGTAGCGGATTTCGCTTGGTTCTACGGTTTTTCGAGTTCGGTTGAACGAGAGGCTCTGGCCGAGCCGCGGGGTTATTAGGCAGCTAGGAGGAAGCAACAGGTATTAGTGCTGATTACTCCCCGGAGAAACCAACGATTTAGATGGGGCTTCTCCAGTATTCCGTTTCCTGGGCTGATGCAGCTCGGATTAGAGGTAGACTTTCCATATGTTTCGGACATCCGTGACCTGTTACCACACAGTCCTATCCTTCTTATCCTGCATGTCCTGTTTATCCTGCCTCTCCGGTTTATCCGGCCTGTCCCGTTTATCCAACGGAAAGGTATGAACATGATCCTGCATCTTCACATGCTTCAGGGCATTGATCTCCCCCCCGATAATAATGAGCAGCGCGGAGATGTAGAACCAAGTCATAAGGACAATAATCCCCCCGACACTGCCATAAGTGGCGCTATAATTCGTAAAGTTATTCACGTAGAAAGAGAAACCTAGACCTGTCCCCTGCCAGCCAAGGGAGGCGAATAAGGCGCCGGGGAGCACACTTTTACACGTCAGACAGGTGTTCGGAGCTATGTAATAAATGCCTGTGAAAACAATGAACAGGATAATGAAGTTAAGTATCCAGCGAAGATTGTTCCAAACGTTAACCTTCGTTGCCGCCAGATGAACATGCGCCTGTACCCAGTCGCCAATCCAATGGCCGAATACGCTCAGAAGCAGCGCGGAAGCAATAACAATAAGCATGCCCAGCGTCAGCATAACCGCCAGAAAACGCGAGTGAATAAAGCTTTTGCGCTCCGGCAAGCCATAGGCTTTATTCACGGCTATCACGATCGCGTTCATCGCTGCGCTAGCGCTCACCAAGGCGAGGATTAACCCGAAGGACAAGGTTCCGCCTCTTTTTACATCGAGCAGATTGGTCAAGGTATCCTCAAGCCAGCTGGAAACGGCGCCTGGTATGTAGTCTTTGATTAGCGCCACCACATCGTCAGATGAGAATGGCAAGTACCCGAGCAAGCTCAGAATAAAGAGTAGAAACGGGAACAGCGACAGCAAGAAATAGTAGGCGCACTGTGCAGCCAGCCCCGTAGCATCGTGCTTTTGGAATTGGTGCCAGAGCAATTTTAAGTTAGATATAACCATTGGCGGAGTTATCCTTTCATTGCTCAAGAATTGTGATAAAATAGGTAGTTCAGTCCTGCAAGGAACAGGTGATTACCAATTAATGAACTCTCTTTCTATTTACCCTACTCCAATAAGCTCTAAACCGGCCGCTGAGCGAAAGGTTCCGCATGCGCAGATGGCCCGGTTAACGAATAGCTCCGATTTTGTGCCCGACGAGGATCGGGACGCTTATTTTTTCCGCGATTTGGAACGCCATCGCATTTTGTTGAATGAAGCGCAGGTACAAGCTGTGCGCCATTTCAAGGGTCCTCTTCTCACGTTAGCGGGAGCAGGCTCTGGCAAAACAACCGTGCTGGTATGCCGAGTGGCTTATTTGCTGCGCGTTCACCGAGTGCATCCGTCGAATGTGCTGCTCATTACATTTTCGAAAAAAGCCGCTGAAGAAATGCGGGAGCGCCTCACTTCCCTGCCTGGCCTGGATGCAAGTATGACTCACTCGATGCAAGTGAGGACGTTCCATGCCTTCTGCCTCCGGTTGCTGCGAATGAACGGGTTCAATCAGGAGATTCTGAGCGACGGCCGTTATCAGCAGATTGTTTTCAAACGTATCATGCTGAGCATGGGACTTCAGGATACCTACCAACCCGAGGTTCTCATCTCCATCCTCTCCTCCTACAAAATGCAGCTGATCAACGTCAGCGACCTTCCCGAAGATACGGAAGAAGATCAGGAGATGAAGCGAATTTTTCTGCAATATGAACAGTGGAAAATGGAGCAGATGAAGATTGATTTCGACGATATTTTGATTCTCGCTTATCAGCTGCTGAAGGACAATGGCGATATCCTGCGCTCGCTGGAGCGGAAGTTTTCTTATATCAGCGTCGATGAATTTCAAGATACGAACACCGTGCAGTACGAGATTATTAAAATGATCGCTCGAAATCATCAAAATTTGATGGTCGTCGGCGATGATGACCAGACCATTTATTCGTTTAATGGAGCTCGGAATGCATTTATTTTACAATTCCATGAACAGTATCCTACTGCGACGACAGTCACGCTCGATATTAACTATCGATCCACTTCGAGTATCGTGGGACTGGGCAATGCCATTATTCGGCATAACGTTCAGCGCAAGAGCAAGACACTGCTCGCCACCAAACAAAGTGAAACGAAACCGCTGTATGTGAGGCCCGCCAGCAGCGATGATGAAGCCGATTGGCTGATCAACGATATTCGCGTTAAGGTCGCTGAAGGTGGCTGCGCGTTTGGGGATTTTGCCATTCTGTACCGTACCCAAAGCAACAGCAGGGCCATTATTGAGCAATTGATACTGCATAATCTGCCTTTTGTCGACTATGGCAGCAGCGATTCTTTCTATGAACAGTGGATGGTCAAGCCGATAATCGATCATCTTCGGATTGCTCATGAACGCCGCAATTTTGAAGCGATAGAGGGTGTCCTACCTTCATTATATATAGGGCGTGACCAAGGCATGCGGATTATTCAGGAGCAGGAGGCGATTCAGGCTAAAAAGTGGCCGTTGATCCACCTTCTGGGCTTGCCGCAGCTGAAGGATTTTCAGAAAGAAAAGCTTAAAAGCCGCATCCGACTGATCAAGTCGCTTGCCGAAATGAAGCCGCTGGAAGCCATCCAGGCGATCCGCAAAGACTTCTACGACGCCTTCCTGGAGACGAATAAGCGAAGCAAGCTGACACATCACCGGGAGATGCTGAAGGAGACGCTCGACGAGCTGGAGTCCTCTGCCAAGCGTTTCGATTCGGTGGAGCAGTTCCTTTATTTTATCCATGAAGTCGCAGAAAAACGCATGGAAATGAGCGCACTGCCAAAAGACCATGCCGCGAACAAAATTTCGCTCATGACGATTCATAAATCCAAAGGCCTTGAGTTCAAGGTGGTCTACTTGCTCTGTGCAATCGAGGGTAACATGCCGCATAGCTCGGCACTGGAAGCGAACCAGCTGAACGATGTTCAGCTGGCCGGCGTCACCGCGCGCGACAAAACCGCCGCCGCGCTGGAGGAAGAACGGCGACTCGCCTACGTCGCCGTCACGCGCGCCAAGGCCGAGCTGCTGATCAGCTCGCCGGTGTATTATCGCGGGAAGAAGGCGGAGCCTTCCCGCTTCCTGCTGTCCGCGTTCCCTGACGCGGACGGGATGGTCAGCCGCAAGCCTGTGGCGGCGGCTGTGACGAAGGCAGCCGCGCCGCGGACGGCGGCTGCGAAGCCAACCGCGACGGAGTCGGTCGCGGCGTGGGTTTGCGGCCAGGCCGGCTGCAAGGCCTGGTCGCGCATTTCTTCGCCGCAGGAATCGCGGCGAACGGCGAAGACGTGCCCCTTGTGCGGCGGGGCCATGGTCAAGGGCAGCAGGCTCGTCCCGCTCGCCCGCTAGCTCGCTAGCTCGTGGCGGCTTGCATGAGATGCCGCCGGCTTGGTTAGAATACATCCGTATCTGACCAGTTGGAGGGGATCATTTTGATCAAAAGATTCAATCGCTTGGCTATTGAACTGCCACAGCCGACAACAGCCGATCCAAACGCAGCCGCCGCTGTGCAAGAGCTGCTTGGCGGTAAATTCGGAGAAATGTCCACGCTGAACAATTACATGTTTCAGTCGTTTAATTTCAAGAATAAGACGAAGCTGAAACCTTTCTACGACCTTATTTCCAGCATCACTGCTGAGGAATTCGGCCATGTTGAGCTTGTTTCACACACGATTAACCTGTGTTTGGCCGGTGCAACGAATCCCGGTGATCCGGATTCAACACCTTTGGCGGCTGCCAAGGATGTGCGCAATACGCAGCATTTCATCTTTGCCGGTCAAAATGCGCTTCCCGTGGACTCCATGGGCAAAGCTTGGACTGGCGAGAATGTGTTCAACAGCGGTAATCTCATCCTCGATTTGCTGCACAACTTCTTCTTGGAGTGCGGAGCCCGCACACACAAGATGCGCGTCTACGAAATGACCACGCACCCCGTCGCTCGCGCGATGATCGGCTACTTGCTGGTTCGGGGAGGCGTTCACGTTGTCGCTTACGCCAAAGCGCTTGAAGTGGCTACCGGTGCGGACGTGACCAAACTTATACCCATTCCGAGCTTGGATAACAGAGCGTTCAACGAAACTCGCAAGTATGAGGAAAAAGGGGTTCACCGGGTTTTGTACCGCTTCAGCGATGAGGACTACCGCGACCTGGAACAGATCTGGAAAGGCACACACCCTGAAGACGGTGGCGATTTGATCGTCAAGGAGGGCATCCCGGAAGGCGGCCCGATTCCAGAGTATGCAGATACCCCGGAAGAGTTCGCCCCTGGCATATTCCCGGAGGACTTTATGAAAATTGCCGCAAGACTTCAGCAGTCTGCTGGCATTCACGTATAAACGGGGGACTTCATCCTAGCGTTAGGTTGGTCAATATTCATCCTTGAGGAACCACAGGCCACTATTCTAGCAAATTCAGCCCGTTTCCGCGTTCAGCGGAACCACAGGACCTTATTTGACCGCTCAGCCCGTTTTCTTCAAAAAAACGGATAAATAGCGTCCCACAGTTCCCCTCTACGCGAAAAAGAGCCTATTTCGATGAAATAGTGCCCTGTAGTTCCCCTCGCTGGGGTGGAAGGAGCCATTGGAGGTTTCGCCGATGCGCTTTTGCGCACAGACTTCGCCATACGTTGGGTCCCTCGCTTGGTTGGGCTTTCACCAACTAGATCATGCGTGCTGTTGGGCACGCCACTGAATCAAAGGTAAGCTTCGCTTACCCCAAAACGTCAAAAAAAGGACGAAGCAGGAATCACCTGCCTCGTCCTTTTATTATTTAAACAAGCTCTCTCAAAGCTTGGAGCGCCGCATCATAATTCGGATGCTCTTTCATTTCCGTTAAATATTCAACATAACGAACTGTATCGTCAGCATCTACAAGGAAGATCGCCCGTTGATCAAGCTGGATCTCTTTAATCAATACGCCATACGCTTGGCCGAAGTTACGATGTTTGTAATCGGAAAGTGTGATGACTTTATCAATTCCGGCAGCTCCGCAGAAACGGCTTTGCGCAAAAGGAAGATCCACGGAAATCGTCAGGATGACAACGTTATCCCCCAGTTTATCTGCTTCCACATTGAATCGGCGCGTCTGCGCATCGCAAGTTGCCGTATCGACGGAAGGAACAACGGAAATCAGCTTAATTTTACCCGCATAATCCGACAGGCTCACCTCTGTCATAAGATCTTTATTCACCTTAAAATCAGGTGCTTTATCGCCAACTTTAATCTCCGGCCCTAGCAGAGTGACGGGATTTCCTCCAACTGTTGCTACTCCTGTGCGTTCTTGTACTTGTGTCATTATAGTTCGTTCCTCCTGAATGGTTGATGTCGTTCATATGTTTTGATGCCGGGAAAAGGGATTAAGCTTGCTCGATTACTGCTTTAAGTTTCTCTTTGGGTTGCACGCCTACCAGCTGATCCACCACTTGCCCGTCTTTGAAAACCAGCAAAGTTGGAATGCTCATAACGTTATATTTAGCAGCGGACTCCGGATTGTCGTCCACGTTGATTTTTACGATTTTGGCTTTGTCGCCAACCTCGGCGGAGAGTTCATCCAAGATCGGAGCGATCATTTTACATGGGCCGCACCATGGCGCCCAGAAATCGACGAGTACAGTTCCACTACTTGTTTCACTTTGAAAGGTTGCATCGGAAATTTGATTAACTGACATGGCTAATTCCTCCTAGAATTTAAGTTATTTTAAATTTGATGGTTATCTGCTGATTATTTGCTGCTGACAAGAGCTGCGGCATGTTCCGAAATATATCGTTCTGCATCGAGTGCCGCCATAGCACCGCTGCCTGCTGAAGTGATGGCTTGACGGTAAATGTGATCTTGCACGTCGCCGCAGGCAAATACGCCTGGTATTGCTGTTTTGGAAGTTCCCGGGATAACCTGCAGGTAACCGAGCTCGTCGGTTGGCAGTTGACCACCTAAGAATCCTGTATTCGGCGTATGACCGATTGCAAGGAAAATGCCATCTGCTTCAAGTAATTCTTCTTCGCCTGTTTCGTTGTTGCGCACTTTAAGTCCTTTGACCCCAAGCGGTCCTGCCTCTACTTCCAGCGGCGTGCGGTTCAGGCTCCAGGCCACTTTCTCATTGCCGCGGGCGTGATCCTGCATGATTCTTGACGCCTTCAGATCATCACGACGATGCACGACGCGTACTTCCGAAGCGAATCTGGTCAAAAATTGTGCCTCTTCCATCGCGGTATCCCCGCCGCCAATCACGATAATTTTCTTATTCCTGAAGAAAAATCCGTCACAAGTGGCGCAAGTGCTGACACCTTTTCCGATGTTCTCGGATTCGCCAGGGATGCCCAGCTTCTTAGCCGAAGCGCCTGTAGAGATAATGATAGAATCCGCAGTCAGTTGGCCCCCACCTTCTAAAAATAACGTGAATGGCCGTTTCGACATATCCACTTCTGTTACGCGCCCCGATTGAATCTTAGCGCCGAAGCGCAGCGCCTGCTTCCTCATGTTATCCATTAGTTCAGGGCCCATAATACCGTCCGGGAAACCTGGGAAGTTATCCACCTCCGTTGTAGTGGTTAATTGGCCGCCAGGCTGTATGCCTTCGATGACAAGCGGCTCCATGCTCGCTCTCGCTAAATAGATCGCAGCCGTTAATCCGGCCGGTCCTGTTCCGATAATAATCGCTTTGTGGTGCATAGAAAATGCCTCCTTTTATTGATCGATATTTGTTGATTTCATATTGTTGATTGTGCTTGTTGTCTATTTCGTATTTCTTTGTCTCTTAATTCTTATTTCTAGTTTCTTATTTCTCACCGTTATTTTGTTAGCAAATTAATTTGATGCAAACCTTATGAATAGATCATATCAACTTCATTTAAATTTGTCAACAATTAAATTGTATACAAATTAAATTCAAAATAGAAACCTTTTCTCCTTCCAAAAACCGGTTAAGCCTTCATAAAACATTCAGTTAGACTTCATGTGGGCTTCAGATTCCATAGGCATAATAGAAGCATGTCATCCAGAGACACACACTGAAGGAGCAATTATGACTAAAACACAAATCAGATCTAATCGCACATGGAAATGGGTATCAGCTGTCCTGCTGATCTGCCTTATCGCATATATCGCTTTCTACCCACCAACTAAGCACGCTGCGGGCAGCGCGGGAACAATAGAACCCGTCGCCAAAGTCAATGGCGTCAGCATCAACTCCGAACAGCTATATCAAGCTATGCTCGCAAGCGGCGGTCAGCAGACTCTTGATTCCATGATTTCCGAGGAGCTCATTAATCAAGAAGGTCAAAAAGCAGGCATCACCGTCACCGACGAAGATATTGATAAAGAAGTTGCCAATGTAAAAGGCTCTTATGGTTCTGACGCTGAGTTCCAGCAGGCACTCACTTCTTACGGTATGACCATCGACGATCTCAAGAAAAGCATGAAATCGCAGGTCCTTTTGAAAAAAATATTAACGCCTCAAATCACAATTACAGATGATGAAATCAAAAAATATTACGATGAAAACCTCGAAACTTTGAAGGTTCCTGAGCAAGTTCAAGCCTCTCATATCTCCGTAGCGACGAAAGAAGAGGCAGATGCTATTGTAGCCGATTTGAAAAATGGGGCCGACTTTGCCACGGTGGCTAAAAGCAAATCTTTAGACACAGCTACCAAAGATAATGGCGGATCCCTTGGCTACATCTCTAGCGGCAATATGGACGAAGCTTTCGATACCGCGGCCTTTGCTTTAAAAGTTGGCGAAACCAGCGGCGCTGTTAAGACAAGCACGGGTTACGACATCATTAAAGTAACAGACCACAAAGCAGCTTCTACCCCTACCATGGAGGAGAAAAAGGAGGATATTAAGTCGGCGATCACGACTCAGAAACTGGCTTCCCTCTCCACCACATGGCTGCAGGATAAAAAATCCCAGTCGACGGTTGAGAACTATTTAAGCAAGCCTGCAGGAGCTTAATGGATTCTTCCATCTATTCCACTGAACGTGGAGCCAGAGGCGGCTGCCTCCACGAACAGCACCAAAAAAGGATGCCCAAGGGGCATCCTTTTTTCATTTTATGGTGTACGAGTTTTCATTTCGTCCAAGCTCTTGAACTGATAACCTTGACTTCTGGCGTCGTCAATGATTTTGGCGAGCGCCTCCGTGTTATCTTTGGATACGGAATGCAGCAAAATCACCGCGCCAGGATGCAGCTGCGCCATCACATTTCTATACGCATACTCCCAGCCTTTTTGCTGCTTGGGCTCCCAGTCGCGGTACGCAATGGACCAGAACACGTTCGTGTAGCCCATCTGCTGGCTGACGGCTAGCGACTGACCATTGAAGATGCCCCGCGGCGTGCGCAAATAATGCATCTCCTTCTGTCCAGTGACCGCGCTCACGCCATCTCTCACTTGATCAAGCTCTTTCTTGATCCGCTCAGCGGAAATTTGGCTCATATCCGGATGGCTCCAAGAATGGTTGCCAATCAAGTGGCCCTCTTGCGCCATGCGCTTAAGCAGCTCCGGCTCGGTTTTGATATAATGGCCGGTCACAAAAAAGATCGCTGGCACTTGCTTTTCTTTTAGCACGTCCAGAATTTTGCCGGTATACCCCTGCTCATACCCATTATCAAACGTCAGGTACAATTCTTTGACCGTTAGATCACCTGTAAAAATAGCCCCATGCTGCTTCAACAGATTCTTGAAGCCTTCTTCATCAATGGAGGGACGTTGTCCTTTGGTGCTTTTTTTGAAGCCGAAATGATAAGACCCGTCAGCGGATACGAGCATGGCCTGTCCGAACAGCATCGCCATCACGACGGTAAGGATACGGATGTAATTCACGGGTGCAGATTCACTCCTTGCCTTCTGTGGTTGAGTTCAGCCTTCATAGACTGTTACTACTATTCCACAGAAAAGGCTGGAGTAGGCGTGATTCGAGCAGGGTAATATTGGATGTTATTCAATCAATGACTTTCCCGAAAATCTCCACGATATCCGAGCGGAACGAATGCCCCACCAGCTTTTGAATTTCGGCATAAGCTTCCCGTTGGGACATCTCTTGCCTGTAGGAACGCGGTGTCGTTAGCGCCAGGAATACTTCCACTAATCCTAGCATCTGCGATAGCAGCGGGATTTGGTCCCCAGCAAGCTGATACGGGTAGCCGGTGCCGTCCACTTTTTCATGATGATACAGGAATGCCTTCTCCACCTCTTGAAAGTCAGGGATGCCTTCGCATAATTCCTTGGCCATGTAGCAGTGCTCCTGAACAACTTCGAATTCGAATTCGGACAGCTTGCCTTCCTTTTCGAACATATAATCCGGCAGCTTGACCCTGCTAACAAAATGCAAAAGCGACAGCAGATCAATCTCCCAGTCCTGTACGCTCATTCCCCCATAAACCTTCACCAGTGATTTGAGCAGCATGCTCATCTCTCCGATTTCTTTCCGCGAGGTCTGGGTTTTCCGCTCTCCAACGGGAATAAAACTTTGCAGAAGGTTAATCACCTGCTGTTTCTGCTGCTGGAAAGCCAAAGCTTCGACACGTTTTTTGAACTGGTTGCGTGAAACAAGGATGACTCCCCCCAAGATCGCACTTCCAAATGTATACACACCTCTGGTTATGGCAGCAATAATCGGTGAAATGTCTCCAACTATAACAGAAGTTGGCCCGAATATGGTGAGAAGCACGACGTACAGCATAACAATGAGGCAGCCGTATACATATATTTTGGTATCTACCAGCAAACTAAGCAGAATGGGACAAAAGGCAATCGCCACCCACATGTGCCACAACGACAAAGGGTTGTACAGCGTAGTCACGACAACAACAACGAAGATGATCATTGGAGATATGAGCTTTGTATACACATTCTCTTTGGGCAAGTTCTTTTGAATGACAAGAATTCCCCAACAGAAAAGCGACGCCGTGAGCGAAGTTACCATATAAAGATATGATTCCGAGTCTCGGATAACGAGCCAGTAGAACATCCCGCCAATCGTGCATAACGAAGCCATACTTGCGATGATGAACATCATCAGTTGATCGACGGGCTGATTCCCGAGGCGCTGCAAGTTCATATAAACGAACTCCTTTTGGAGGCTGGGTAGGTTCCGAACTCTTTGCCTTGGAAATAAGAAATTCCTTTCATAACCTCATCAATGGTCGACAATATGGCCTCTGGGCTCGTATCCTTCATTAAATAACCGTCTACGCCGGCTTGAAAAGCACGATAAATATCCTCACTTTCATCAAATGCGGTTAGGATAATAATTTTCATCTGCGGATAGATGCTCTTAAGCGCCTTCGCACCTTCAATAATCGGGATGCCGGGCATCTTGAGATCCGTCAGCAGCAGATCCGGCACGATGGAGAGGGCGTGCTCAATCGCTTCACTGCCATTGGAGGCTTCTCCCATTACCGTGTAAGTGCCACAGCTACCAAGCAGCATTCGGAGGCCTGCCCTTACGATGGAACTGTCATCAGCAATAATGACTTTATACATAAGCTGTACTCCTTTCGCGCGGTATATATGCGGTAACTGTTGTTCCCATAGCTTCTTCAGATTGGAATGTAATTGAGCCATTCAAAGCTCTGATCCGGCTCTCCATACCGCCTAATCCAAACCTTCCCTCTTGATGCCTTTCCACGGACTTCATTCCGATTCCGTCATCCTTAATCATTACCGTCCATTGCACGACCGTAACTTCAATCGTAACGTGAAGATGCTTCGCTTTTGCGTGTTTGATGACGTTATTGGCCGCTTCCTCCACCAAGTGATAAATCGCGCCTTCGACGTCCACCTGTTCTTGCGAAACCCAACCGATATGTTCAAAAGCCGGCTTTACCCCCGTGTGCTCCGTGATGCGCTGCAGCATTTTTTCAATCGCGTAATGGAGATTCAGCGTTCTCTTTTCATCCTTAAGCTCGGTAATGAATTGCCGGATATCGCGGTGGCTTTCTTTCACCTTCTTCTCGATCTCGGTTACATAAGGGAGCACTTCATCCCGCGCATGCGCGGGCAGGGCATTTTTCAGCTGAAACAGCTGAATAGAAATAAAGAACAGCTCTTGTGTGATGCCGTCATGAATGTTCTGTGCGATTGTATTGCGCTCTATCGCGACCGCTGCTTCCTCAGCTTCCAGCAGCTCCTCGTCGCTGAAATGAATGGCTTCCAGCCTCATAAGAAGGAACTGGATGTACATTTTGTGCAGGATAGATAATTCATTTTTCTCCGCCTTCACCAATAGCCAGCCATACGATTTCCCGTCCCGATCGAGCAGTGTCTGGATGTACAGCGACTCTAGTTCACCTGTGGGAGATGGCAATTGTGCGTACATCCTCTGACCGTGCAGTGACGTATTTTGCTTCATATAGTTCGTGAAATAGGTATGCTTCCAACTCAGCGCTTTCTCGTTCTGTCTATCGCTTTCCATACAGAGAATGACTTCACGCTCATCCAAAATTTTCTTGAGCAGCCCTTCTAAATAAAGAATGCCCCCCTGCTTCCTCGGCTGTCGCGCCATAAAACGAGAGGAATAAATCATCACCAGCTTGCGGTATTGTTTACGTACTGCTTGGATGGCGTAATGTGCAAAACTTATCAAACAAAAGTAACCGAGAACAACAAAGCTATAATCAAAATGGTTCAGCAGATAGATGTACGCAGCCCTCTCAGAAGTCAGCGCAAAGATGAACGGGAGTAAAAGCGCATAACAAAAAGAGAGCCGGTAAAACCCCCGCCATGTCACGAACCGTTTGACCATTAATAGGCCGGTAAAACAGTAGATTAAGAACGGTGAGGACAACCCTCCTGTTAGCCAAAGCAGGTAAATCCCAAAACCGATATCAACAGCAGATGCTGCAATCGTGGCTTTTTTACCCATTTTAAAAAGATATAACAGACTGTAGGCCGTGTGAAAAAGTACCGCTGCCAACAACAATCCCGGCGTCACGTTCCCCGATTTGGTATAAATCAGGAGCCCCATCAACAGCAGCACCCATCTGCCTCCAAAAAATACATACAAGCTCGATTTGGTAGTTAGAAACATCGACAAATACTCCTAAACTTTATCAATTCTTAATGGTCTTTCGACTACATTTGTTATACAATGAAGCAGTCAACAACAATCATAGGTAAAAAGCACTAGGAAATTATACCTAGTTTCAGTATATCATAGATCGCATCAATTTGGAGGGAAACCAATCGATGAATATGATTATCCTTGATGACCATCCGCTTGTTCGCAAAGGCATTTGTACCATTGTTTCATCTGGTCAGTTCATGAATATTGTTGGGGAAGCAGCGAATACGAAAGAAGCTCTAAGGCTTCTGGATCAGACAAACCCCGATCTTGTGCTCGTAGATTTGAATTTGGGAAATGAGAACGGCATCGATTTCATTCAAGAGGCACGCAGGGCTGGACATGCTTGTAAATATATCATTTTAACTTCATCTATCACGCAAAGTGAGCTTCAGCTCGCACAGTCCATGCAAATTGAAGGCGTCTGTTTAAAGGAAGCGTTTCCAGAAGATTTGTTGTACGGCATTGAAGTTGTCGCTCGCGGTCGTAAGTACTACGATCCGGTGTTGATGGGGTCGATCATGGAACATAAATCAGGCAGGGAAAAGCAAGAGTTGTCTGAATTGACTCCCAAAGAACTTGAAGTGTTGATGTCGCTCGGTAAAGGCCGCTCGAACAAAGAAATCGCTAACGCCCTCTTTATTACGGAGTTTACCGTCAAGAAGCACGTGAGCCAGGTTCTGGCCAAGTTAGAACTAGCGGATCGGACGCAAGCCGCTTTATATGCCTTGTCCAAAGGGTTGGTTCAATTCGAAATGCAGCGTTAATCACCTATACATAAAGGAAGATCCGCCGGGATAACCCGCCGGATCTTTTTTTTGGCTTTACAGGTCAAGAGGCTCAGCAATCCGATGCATCGGCAGCAGCGAGAAGACGGCATAACCTTTCACATCTTTGATGTGTACAGGACCCAGCGAGGGGTCACGGCTATCCTTGCTTTCGCCTAAGTTGCGATTGTCTCCAACTACGAACAGGTAGCCGCTTGGAATCGTCTGTACGTCCATATTTTCCGACTTGCCGGCTGTATACAGCTCAGGCAGCGGTGTTTCGTTGACGTAGATGACGCCATCTCGAATGAATACGCGATCGCCTTGAACGGCAATGACACGTTTAATAATGCTGAATTCTAACCGATCATCCTTGATTACAACGACATCGCCGTACTTCGGCGTTTTAAAAAATAGCGATACTTTATTCATCAGCAGAACATTGCCGCTTTGCAGCGTCGGATTCATGGAATTACCAGAAACCCTCGTCAGTCCTATCATGTTATTAATCAATATAAAGGCTAGAGAGAGCAGTAAAATGAATCGAACCCAACCCCAGAATTCACTTTTATGCTTAGTCGCTGCCGGCTTCTTACGTGCCAAAACTTCATCTGCCATGATACTTTCCCACCCTCGCTAACTTCTCGCTAAAATATGATTGATTGTACGTGACATGACTAACACTTGCATCTTATCTCTGTTGCCCATAGACATCCGAAATGACCGTTGGCGGTTGGATCTCCGGTTGTGTCGCAGGTGGTACTGAAGGTGGTACTACTGACGGCGGTACTACAGGCTGTGTTGTCGGTGGTGCTGCAGGCGGTATCGCTGGTGCGCTAGGTGGCGGCGCTACCAAAATGATTGGCGGGCTCTGCGTGAATACCATAGCCGGCGGTACGTAGCTGCCTGCTAATGAATCCATGGCATCTTTGGCGCTGTCGAGAATGGTTTGCAGCTTATCCAAAATTTGTTTGCGGTCCTGCTCCGTTTTGACCTCCGTGCCGGCAAGCAGGCTTTGTGCATGCTGTTCGAGTGCCTGCAGATGAAGCTGTTTCTGCGTATCTGTGAAAGATTGAAGACTTCTAGTGGACGCTTCAAGTCGAAGCTGCAATTCTTTCTTTAACATTTCCTTCTGCGCATCCGTCTCTGATTTCATGGATTGATCCAATCCTTGGATGACCTGCTCCGTCTTCTTGTTAAACCAAGAAGCCATTGCACCGGCAATATCCATATCTGCATAGGAAATTCCAGCGGACGCCGTGAGAACGACAGTTAAAGAAACAATTCCGGCTGCGACAATTCGCTTGGACTTCATCTTACGCTTCTTCTCATTTCTGCTCATCATGTCCATTCCTCCCTTTTCTCAAAGTAAGCGTATGGCCCCGAAACCGGGGCCCGTCCGCTTAAGGCATTTTATTATTTCAAACCGTTAAGTACGATGTTCTCCAGAGCTGTTTTACCTGAAGCTTCAAGAGCGTCGCCTTTATCCGTAATTGTTTTAATGTTAGCTGCTTCCAACTCATCAGCAAGCTTTTGAAGTTCTGCCAATTTAGCTGCAATTTTAGCTGTTAAGTTATCTTTAATCTCTTTGGATGCTGCTGTTCTTTCTTGGCTCAGCAAGTTGTTCAGCTCTGTTTTTGTCGTTTCAATTTTTGTAGTCAATGTCGCCGCTGCTTGCGTTTGCGTTGTTGCAACGCCAGCTTCCAGCGCATTCAAAGATTTTTTGCCTTGCTCGTTTACATCGTGGATGATGTCTAGTTTGCCAGCAAATCCAAGCCCATCGATAACACCATTGTTAAAGTTGTTGGCATCACTTACGACTTTGTCGTACTCGCCAGGCATGTTAGCTACAATGCTTCCTTTTTTCGCATCAATGGCATTGGAGTACGCCGTTACTTGGCCGTTGATAGCACCTTGCGTTTGCGTCGTTTCTGTTGTACCCGCTGTTTTCACATCATTCACAGCACCATTGTTGATCGCTTTGTAATCCGAAACCATCTTGTCGTTATTGGAAGCAACGAAGCTTGCAACGTCTCCAGCTACTAAAGCTTTTGTTACTTTAGACGCGCTGTTATACCAGCTTTGAAGCTGTCCGCCCGCGTCTGTTGCTGCAAAAGCTGTTCCCATACCCGCTACTAATCCTGTTGCGATAACCCCAACTGCTAATTTACTTTTCAATGCTTTCATCGTTCATCAATCTCCCTTGGCATCATTTTATTTGTTGAATCATAATTCACAAAGATGGTCTACTTCCCTGATGTTAACGTTAATTCCTGAAGCACCTGAACAGCCAATTGATCTACTTCACGGTCCAGCTTCTCGTTCGAAGCAAGCACATACTTGTCAAATTGCGCCGGCCCTTCGGTCTTCGTCAACTCTTCCGCTATGCTTTCAATTTGATTTGCGTAGTCTTGGGTAGCTTCCTCTACGCGGTTCCTCGCTTGTTGGCTCTGAGCGTCCTGAGCCTGCTTCAGTTTGGCGGCATTGCTTGAGCGGATCTCATCCGCCCCTGCTTGCATGGCTTGTCTGCTTTCGTTCAAAGCACGCATAGCTCTGCTGTCCACTTCGCTCTTGCCCGTCTGGAAACTCGCCTTATACCAGTTTTGCAGCGGCAAACTTGCATCGGAGTAGGCATAGGCCGTACTCATGATGAGGAAAGTCGAGAGGCTCAATGAACCGATCATCACTTTTCGTTTTAAACGGATCATCGCGCTGCCCTGCCTCCTTCGTGTTCTGCACTTGCTTACAAATTTATTGTAGCTCAGCATACACTTTGCGCCTTCCCACACAAGAGTAATTTATTTCTGCTACATTGGTGGGGGGGCGATGGTATACTTTCGTACCAGATCGAAGAGAAACTCCATTTACAACCGGTCGGCGCGTTAATCGGTCTGAGTATCTCTCTGAAAACGCGAAGCTCCCGCTATACTTCATCACCGTCGGCTACCACTTGGTGGCCTATATCATCGGCGGCATCATTATAGGTGCTTGGGAAGGGTAGAAAAAACGATAAAGAGCTATCCCCTCGTGATCTTGCTTGCAAGATTGGGGGATAGCTCTTTTTTTCTTTTTCCGTGATTCAATCACACCAAACTGGTGTAATAAGGTAAGTCCCCAAGCCATATCGCGAACCCCTGCATATACTGGAGCAGGACCCTTTTGGGAACACAACCTCCAGCTGAATCCAACAGCTGGACTATAACCTGTCTACGGTGGTATCTAAGATGGAAAAACAACTTATAGCCGCAAAATATGACCTGCTCCACGTTCTTGGGCTAGCTTCCGAGGAAGACATCTACAACGCCCAATATAATGGGCTGTCACTGGCCGATATCGCTGAAGCGAATAAGGTCGATGTGCAAAAAGTAATTGATCTTCAGCTCGCTGAGCTCATCGAACAGCTCAACGAGCGCCTGTCCAGCGGCAGTATCACACCTGAGCAGTACTATGCTCAGCAAGCTGAACTGCCCGAAATTATTATTAGAAGCGTCTATGCCTTATAATCACGCGAGAGCCGTCTCGAAAGTAGAGATTTCTACTTTTGAGACGGCTTTTTTCATGTTTGCTGGTTCGCCAAGTAGCCACCACTCTGTAACGGACTCAGGAGACGTTATTTCGACAAGTTCGCCTGGAACTCGCCCCCATCTGCAAATTTTCTCCACTTGTTGCAAGCCCCTTTCTGTGTCACTATCAAAGAAAGCATTCTCTAGGATTGGAAAGGATTCCGAATATGAATTTTCAACAGCTTATCCCCCTCGTCCCGCTCATTGAGCAGATCGAAACCTGCAGCACCTCCCTTACACTCGGATGTCCAGCTGGCATGTATCAGCTTATTATTGTTCGTCGCGGTCATATAACGCTGCATCAAAATAACCAGGAACCATCGGTTTGTTCGCAAGCTTATGCTTGCCATCCCGAGCATGGTCCCTACACCATACAAGTTCCCAAAACCAAAACCGCCGAATACATCGTTATCACCTACAGGATGATACCTGACGGGTACACATGGTCCTTGCATGGCCCGCTCACAACCTTGAGCGAAATCAAAATCCACTATATGTTGGATGAGCTGCTCCGGACAACGGAGGACATCCATCCACTGTCGGCAGAGGAAATAGCCGCTCAAGCGATTCGCAAGCGCATGATGCTGGAGCGTATTCTTTTCATTTATCTATATGAATCTCATTTAACACAGGACAAGAAGTCGTCCAGCGAATCCATTGAAGAGATCCTTTCCTATATGAACGAGCATTATATGTTGGAGCTTTCGCTTCCGATGCTGGCTAGACGGGCAGGCATGAGTGTCGGCTATTTTACCGTTCTTTTTAAAAAACAAACCGGGATGACGATGATGAATTACTTGTATACCCTGCGTATTGAGAAAGCGAAGCAAATGTTTCTTCACACCGATCTACTGGCCAAAGAAGTGGCAGGACGCGTCGGATTCATCGACTATTTCCATTTCAGCAAAGTATTCAAAAAGAAGACCGGCACCTCCCCGTCGGAATTCGTCGCCAATCAAAATTAATCTAATTATCAGACATGCTAATTATGCAAATCAGACATGTCCTTACGCGGAAATTGAGCGTATTATTTCAAACGAGAATAATAATCATTGTCATGGGGGAGTCAACAAAATGAAACACTTTTTTACTCGTTTTAGCCTGCTCGCATTGATCACCGTGTTTGCACTGAGCCTAGCGGCTTGCGGCAAATCGACGAATACCGAAACCGCAGCAGCAACAACAACGCCTGCCGCAGCTAGCCAGAAACCAGCCGCTCAAGCGGACGGTAAAATCACTGTACAGGATGCTACAGGAACACTTGAACTGCCTAAGAAACCGGAACGCATCGTAGCTATGGAATTCGGATTCACGGACATCCTCGTCACACTAGGCGTGCAGCCCGTTGGTGTTGCAGATGATGACAGCCCGGATCTATTGATGGATTCTGTTAAAGCTCAACTCAAAACCTACAAGTCCGTAGGGTCCCGTTACGAGCCAAACATTGAACTGATTTCCTCACTGAAACCAGATTTGATCATTGCTGACATTAACAAACATAAGAATGCCATTGCTCAACTTAAAGGTATTGCGCCTGTTCTCGTATTGGATGATTTCCAAGCCGATTACAATCAAATGCTGAAAAACGTAGGCATCATCGCCAAAGCTGTCGGTAAAGAAGAGGAAGGCAAGAAACGTCTGGCTGAACACCAAGCTAAAGTTGATGAGGTGAAAAAGAAACTGACGGCAACAAACCTTCGCGTACTTCCAGCGGTTGTGAATCCCAAAGGATTCTTCGCACATTCGGATCACGCTTACAGCGGTTCCTTCCTAGCGATGCTTGGTTACACGGATCCAGTTAAAAATGCGGCTGCCTACCCGCAAATTACACTTGAACAGCTCGTTGAGGCGAATCCGCAAGTGCTGTTCCTGATGCCAACGGAGAAAGAAACAATTGTTAAACAATGGGAAACAAATCCGCTATGGCAAAAAATTGATGCTGTAGCTAACAAGAAAGTATTTACTGTAGAGCGTCGTGACTGGTCTCTATCGCGCGGATTCCTCGGATCCGAGAAAATTCTTGATGATATCGTGAAGAATTTGGGGCAATAGTCCAATGATGCCTATAACTGAGAAGCAGAGCCAGAAATGGCCTCTGCTCTTCCTATTTTCTGCCGCTGTTCTTGTGATGCTGATCGGCGTGATTTGCAATTTGAAATGGGGCCAGGCCTATGTCTCCTGGCGCACTTTGTACGAAGCGGTGACTTACCAGGGCAGCGACAAAGCCCATCTGTACATCCAAACGCTTCGCCTGCCACGCGCCATCATGGCCTGCATCGTTGGGATGCAGCTAGCTTTGGCGGGTATGTTGACTCAAATTACAACCAAAAACCCTCTAGCATCCCCGCACATATTCGGGATTAATGCCGGGGCGGCATTAGCCGTTGTGATCGGGCTTGTTATCTTGCCCCATTTTGGAAACTTTGGGCTCATCGGCTTTGCCTTTGTCGGGGCCGCCCTGAGCGCGCTGCTAATCTGGTCGTTAGCGGGCGCAGGACGACAGCAATATGTGCGCCTGGCGCTAGCCGGCATCACGATCCACTTCCTTATGTCTTCCTTGACGGAAGGCTTCATCATTATGAATCAGCATGCCACGGATAGCATGATTTTCTGGCTTGTCGGCTCCCTGAATCAAGCAGGGTGGTCGGACGTGCGAATCATTTTCCCCTTCTTCATAGGGGGGATGGCGTTGTTCAGCCTTATGCTGCCAGCGTTCAAGCTGCTGCTGCTTGATGATGACATTGCGGCGGGCTTAGGCCAGCGCGTCAACATCGTGCGCGGCATCAGTATCGTGCTTGTGCTTCTGCTCGCCGGATCCGCCGTTGCCTTATGCGGCCCGATCGGCTTCATTTGTTTGCTTGTTCCACACATCGCCCGCGCGATGATTGGGCCGAACCTGCATATTCTAGGCCCGATGACGGCTCTACTCGGAGGAATCCTACTTGTCTACGCCGACTTTCTCAGCAGATTCATTGCTTTTCCCTTCGAATCGCCGGTCGGTATCGTGACTGCGGTGATCGGTGCACCATATTTCATTTATTTGGCCCGTAAGCAAGGAGGTGCGAAGTGAGAAAATACACAAACACCTCTTCCATTTCACTGATTGTGGCTCTGATTATCATGTTTGTATTAACGGCCCTGTATGTCCATGTAGGCGCTGTGCGCATTCCTTTTGGCGACGTGTGGTCCGGGTTAACGGATGCACAAAGCCAGTCTTACTTCATCGTGCATCAAGTCCGCTTGCCCCGCGTGTTAGTTGCGATTTTAGCGGGCTTCGGGTTAGCTGCCGGCGGCGTCATTCTGCAAGGCTTAGTGCGAAATCCGCTGGCCAGCCCTGACGTCGTAGGGATTACGAAAGGGGCCGGTTTTATGGCGGCAGCGGTGCTCTTTCTATTCCCCAAATCGCCAAGCTATGTCTTGCCGATTGCGGCCTTTGCCGGCGCCTTCATAGCCTTCCTGCTTCTGCTGCTGCTCAGCCGCCGGTTAACGCTCAGCCCCTCCACATTAGCCTTGGTGGGCGTAGCGATCGGTACTGTGTTCCAAGCCGGCACACAGTACTTGATTGTCAGGCACCCCAGCGATATCAACATGGCGCTGCTCTGGCTCTCCGGCAGCTTGTGGAGCCGCAGCTGGCACGATGTCTACACCCTGCTGCCGTGGATCGCAGTGCTCCTGCCCATCGTATGGGCGAACTTTGCGAAGCTGAATGTATTTCTGCTTGGCGATGACATCACCGCCTCGCTGGGCCTCAACATCGTGAAGCAGCGTTTCCTGCTGCTACTTCTTGCCGTTGCTTTGGCCGGCATCTCCGTGTCGGCGGTGGGCGCGATCGGCTTCATCGGCCTGATCGCCCCGCACATCGCGCGCAGCCTCGTCGGCAGCCGGCATCAGTGGCTGATCCCGCTGGCGGCTGTCATCGGCGCGGATTTGATGCTGCTCGGCGACCTTCTTGGCCGCATCATCATCCTCCCGCGGGAAGTGCCTGTAGGGATCATGACGGCCGTGATCGGCGCTCCGTATTTTATTTACCTGCTGCGCAAGGAACGTCTGCGCAACAAATAAAGGGGCTTTCCCAGAGGTCAGATATGACCCTTCTGGGAAGCCCCTTTCAATTTTAAAGCCTAAATGCGATAATCGTCGTTTCTCCAACTCTTGATGGATTTCTTAATCGTATCCGATGACCATTGCCCGTCAGCCGCCTTCTGGCATAGAGCAGGAAACTCTTCGTCGGAGGCAAAGCGCAGCGCAGCGATCTGACCCACTGTTAATCTCGTATCCAGCAGCTTTTGAGTTAATACGTAGTGCCTGAGATTCTCTTCTGCACGAATCGCACGATCCTGTGCTTTCAACGGATAAGTACGAATCAGCAGAAATACAATGATCACAATGATAGAAATGAGTAGAAAAAGAAAGGAAGGCAGCAACTGATCCCCTGATTGCAGGGATCTAATTAACTCTACGATCGACGCAACCAGTAGAATTAACGCTAACAAAGAGAACACATAATGAAACAATGGATGCATTCTGCGGTGATTGGCATACGTTTGTTCGCCGTTTTTCATGATTTCCCCACAATCTCATCAATCTCGCTTTTCAAAAGCAAGTAGCGATGTACACTTCTCATAATTGGCACCTTGGTTAAATTGTTTTTGTCTACATACTGCTTCATCTGATCCTTGGTCAGACCTAGCGATTTCCCAGCTTCCATCACCGTCAATACAACTTCATTACTTGTCGCGTTGAACGTTGTTTTCACTTTTTGATTCCAATCCTCAAATACCTGCATGTCCGAAGCAACACCCTTCTGTTCCAATCCTTTCATTATAGCACAGAAGTACGCAGACAAAGCATCCATTTGTAGGATGCAATCTTACTTACCGTCATCATCACTCAAAAGCTCCAGTAATGCCTGCGGCAGCGCAAACTGCTGATTGTTAATGACGATCTTATTGAGCGTGTCATTGGCCAAAATGTCGGACGTCTGCTCTTCTTTGATCTCTTCGATTTCCGCATGCAGACGTTCCATTTGCAGATCTAGCGCAGATGCTGCCATAGCCGCTTGTTTAAGCTCTTCCAACAATCGCGCAGGCACAGCTTGATTGCCTTCATTAAACTTATAAAATATTTTATGCTCCAGGCTGGCCCAAAAGTCCATTGCGATGGTGCGAATTTGAATTTCAATACACACGCTTTCTTGCCGATCCGTCAAATGCACCGGCACTTCAACCAGCAAATGAAGACTTTGGTAGCCATTCGGTTTCGGATGCTTGATGTAATCTTTCTCCCCCAACACCTTCAGGTCGCTTTGGTTTTTGAGCATATTGGAAATGGCATAGATGTCCGAGACGAATGAGCATGTAATCCGCATGCCGGCAATATCCTTCACACATGCTTTGATCCCGTCAAAAGACATGTCCCCTCCCTTCCTGCTGAGCTTATGAAAAATACTCTCGGGCGATTTCAAGCGGGATTTGGTATGCTCGATAGGATTATATTCATGCAGCATCTCGAATTCCTGCACTAAGATTTCTACGCGGGTTTCCATGGCGTCCAAAGCGAATTTGTACGTCATCATAAACCTTGTAATTTCGTGCTTAAATCGTTTCAAATCATTCATAGAAAGTTGAGTCATCATGGCAGTTCCATCCTTTAGTCGTGGTTATTTTACCAGTCTTATCTAGTGTAAAGTACGAAAGGTCCGTGAGCAAATTTTGGTGTTCGTATTGACACTTTGCGCGGTCGCTTGATATAGTACATTTATCATATTTCGAGTGAAAACTTACGATGGGAAGCACCCGTAGGATAAGGCTTAGGCCTTTTCTTGCTGGTGCTTTTTTTGTCTTTCCTCGAAAATTAAGGAGGCTTGTATCTGAACCTATTCACTTTGCTTCTCGCCGCTTTTGTTCTAGTCTCAGCCCTTCCGGGGGAGGCGTCTGCAGCAGCTCCGTTCAATTTCACGGCCGGACTCTTGGATAAAACGCTAACCGCTTCCACTCAAGTTCAAACCAATCGTATTCACGCTTTGCAAGATGAGCTGCTCACCCTTCAGAAACAAGAACAAGAATGGGATCATTCAATTACACTCCAGCACAACCAAAATAAAGAGGCATTGACAGCGCGAAGCAAGCAGGCTAAAGCAATCGATGCTGCTCAACTAGCCAAGCTGGAAGAGGATGTTTTGCGAACAAGGGAGCGCTACAAACCATTATTATCCCGTTACACCGCAATTAATAAACAAATCGAAGATGTGCGGCCGCTCAAAAACAAAAGCTTGAACACCATGCTCCGCCTTCAGGCCACGGCTTTGAAAATTCCCGCCCAACTAGCGCGCGCAGACATTCAATCGAAGGAGAAAGCCCACCGGGCTGCCAAAGATAAAGCCTCCAAAGCAACGAAAGGCATACGTGAACGGCTCGATGACATCAATCCGACTAACGTGCAGATAAAAGCCAAATTGAGCGCTGCCCAATCCTCTCGCAAAAGCCTGTCACCGCTATGGAGCGCTTTTAAAAAAAGCGCCAAGAAAGGGGATGCGATCGGGGTCCAAAGTACCCTAAGCTCCATGGTTTCCCTCTTGCGTCAAATCAATGACGAGAAACAGCGAATCTATAAGCTGGAGACCTCCGTCCGCGATAAGCTAGCCACTATAAAAAAAGACACCGGTTAAGGTGCCTCTGTTACATTTATTTAATAGGTAAATTTTTTGCTCAATGACTGAAAAACACAATCTGAATAAAAAACAGCACCGCAAATAGATAAAAAATCGGATGCACATCGCTTCGTTTTCCGCGGAGCAGCTTTAATACCGGATATACGATAAATCCGATGCCGATTCCTGTTGCAATACTATACGTCAAGGGCATTAACACCACGATAAGAAAAGCCGGAAAGGCTTCCTCCAAGTCCTGCCACTCTATTTTGCGCAGCACATTCATCATAAGGAAACCCACGATAATTAACGCAGGCGCAGTAATCGCCGGAATGCTGGCAAGCACGGCAATGATTGGCGAGAAGAACAAGGTTAAAGCCAGCAAGACGCACACCGTGATGGCCGTCAGTCCGGTTCTACCGCCTACAGCAACGCCGGAACTGGACTCAATATACGCGGAGGTGGGACTCGTTCCAAGCAAGGCCCCTGTCGAGGTCCCTATCGCATCGGCCAGCAGCGCGCCTCTTGAGCGCGGAAATTTATTGTCCTTGAGAAGCCCCGCTTGCTCGGCGACCCCAAGCATCGTACCCGTTGTATCAAATAATGTAATCAGTAAAAATGTAAAAATGACAGCGTACATCCCGCCCGAAAAAACACCACTGATGTCTAGCTGAAAAGCCGTCGCAGACAGCCCCGTTGGCGCTGCAACAAATGTCTCCGGCATAGTCAACAGTCCCATAATCCAAGCCAATACAGCGGTAATCAACATGCCGAAGAACAAAAAGCCGCGCACCTGATAGGCCATCAGGATCAGCGAGACGATAAGGCCAATGATCGTCAATGCGGTCATGGGTTCTCTAAGATCTCCTAATGTTAGCAGCGTTGAGGGAGAAGCTACGATGACCTTGGCATTTTGCAGGCCGATAAATGTGATAAACAAGCCGATCCCCGCAGTGATGGCATGCTTCAAGCTTGTAGGAATCGCGTCCAGCAGCATATATCGGAAAGAAGTCAACGATAACACGATGAACAAGACTCCGGCGACAAAAACAGCACCAAGCGCAGTCTGCCAACTGACACCGCTTCCTCCTACGACGCTAAAAGCAAAATACGCATTCAACCCCATTCCCGGCGCAAGCACAATCGGGTAATTCGCAAAAAGCCCCATAATCAGCGTCGCCACAATGCTTGCCAACACCGTCGCAATGAACACCCCGTGGAAATCCATCCCCGCCTTGCTTAGAATCCCCGGGTTCACAATCACAATATAAACCATCGTCAAAAACGTCGTGACCCCTGCCATGAGTTCCGTCGGCACCGTCGTGCCCCGTTCTTTCAATTTAAACATTGTTGATGACCTCCAACCAACGGGATTTGTTTTTTTATTCTTCCCTTTGTTTGGAACCTTAGTAATCATTTTTCTCCATTGACAGCGCTGCCAAGCGGGGATACAATTGGCAATAAACAACAAGAATCCAACAACTTTCACACAATAAACAACACTAAGTTATCATGAAACAACAGTGTCTACGCGCTAAGGAGGCTTCATCCATGAAGGTTCATTTTCTGGGAACAGCGGCATATGAGGGCGTCCCCTCGCTCTTCTGCCAATGTCTCACCTGCAAACAAGCCCGCGAACGCGGAGGAAAAAATATTCGTTCCCGCACTTCCGTCATGTTTGACCATGACTTGAAAGTCGACTTTCCTCCCGATACCTTGATGCACTCGCTGCAGTACGGAATCGATATGAACAGCGTAAAGGACCTGCTCATCACCCATTCACACTCAGACCATCTATATGCTGAGGATATGGCCATTCGCGCGAAAGGCTACGCCCAATCAGGCGAAGAAACCATACATGTTTACGGACATGACCTTCCATTCCGCCTCATCTTTCAAGCACTGAATGGACTGAAGCACAATTATCAATTCCACCGTGTGATTCCGTTCCAGCCTGTAGAGACGCAAACGGCGACCATCGTTCCGCTGCTGGCGGATCATGATCCTCTCGAAACCTGCTTGCTCTATTCCATCGAGAAGAATGGGAAAACCATCTTGTATGGCAACGACAGCGGGTGGTTCCCGGATGAAACGTGGGCTTGGCTGAAGAATAAGCAGTTCGACTTGGTTATCCTGGAATGCACAACAGGCCGAGTGGGGCACAGAAACAACCATATGAACGTGGATGCCGTACTCGAAACGAAAACATGGATGGATGAAGTCGGCGTATTGAAGCCGGGTGCACAAATCTACGTGACACACTTCTCTCATAATGCGGGGCTGCTGCATGAGGATTTGGTTGGCATTTTTCAGCCTCATGGGATTGAGGTTGCTTATGACGGTTTGATTGTGGAGCTCTAGCTGTAATTCGGTTTTACGCGGATTATCGTTCTCTTGCATAAATGAAAAGACACCTCTTCAGGTGTCTTCTCTTCCCCGCTATTCTCTCCCGATTACAAAATAATCGGAAGCTTCACATGACTCGGATATTCCTCCGAGTGGAAAATCGTTTGCTGCACGATCACTGGCTTCGGATCCTCATACGGGTTGATGCCGGTATTCGTGTTAGGAAACGCGATAAACTTGCTCGATGATGTCACCGTGAACCGCAATTGGTGGCCTTCGCGGAACGTGTGGGCGATATTTTGCATGAATATCGCGTATTTCTCCACCTTACCAGGCGTAAGCAGCTTTGGATTATCCAATCCACCACGGTACTTCGCCCGTACGATGTAATTGGAAAGCTTAATCGAGTTACCCTGCGCATCGACATCGCTCAAAGTAACGACCCAGTCTGTATCAACACCGGTGCTTGCCGCATATAGTTCACAAGATAACTCGCCCGCTACGGTTAAATCCCGCTCCAGCACAGCGCTCGAATATACGAGAATATCGCTGCGCAGCTCATGCTTCCGCATGTTCTCCGGCTCTCTTTCACCACTGTCAGCAACAGGATCCTCGGGGTTATACACAAATGTATCCGCAGGACTTTGCTGAGAAGGGGCCTCCACCAGCACGCCGTCTCCATGACTGGAGTTGGCCCGCCCTTTACTCCCCAGATAAAAGTTCTTGATTTGCGCCTCCGCAGGCGTCCAGTCCTCGGACGTTCGCCACTCGTTGCTTCCAACAACGTAATACTTCGCCCTTGGCTCTTGATCAATGCCATTGGGCAGCTCCTTCAGGAACCTGTCGAACCAGCGCAGCACGTTTACGTCATAATCGTAAACAACCGCATCGTTGCTGAAGCTGGTGCCGAGCAGATCTCTTGCTCGGTTAGGGCCGTGTTCCCACGGTCCGAGCCATATTTTCCGGTTGGGGACATCATGCTTGGTCAGCATCCTCCATGTCTCCGATACGCCTGCGCTGTCTCCGTCGTACCAACCGGAGATGACGAACATCGGCACCTTAACCTGATCGCCACGCTCCGTAAAGGTACAATTTCTCCAGAATTCATCATATTCCGGGTGCTCACTCCACAGATCCCAAGGTCCAGAAGCTCTGCCAATCATCTGCTGGGGAACCTCCGTGATCGGTCTGGCGTCTACGGCTTTCTCCGGATCAACGGTTTTACCCGCAAAAATATCAAAATCCGTCCTTGTTCCAACGGACTGCGCAAGCGTCCAGCAGAGCAACGGCCAAGAGCATACGGTTCCGCCTTTACGTACCGTATCCACAAATGGCGAGCCTACGTTCACTTCATTAACGACCGCCTTCAAATTCGGATGGCCGCTCGTAGATGCTGCGGTCACAACATATCCGAGATAGGAGGCGCCCCACATGCCGACGCTGCCGTTTGACCATTCTTGCGACACGATCCAGTCGATCGTATCCGCACTGTCATCCCGCTCATAAAAGAACGGAATCAGTTCTCCCTCGGAATCTGCGCGCCCTCTAACATCCTGATTGACGACGGCGTACCCCTTATTCGCCCAACGCTTGAAAAACTCTTTACGCAAGTTGCGATCATAGCAGGTGCGAATGAGTATCGTCGGCAGCCCCTGCGGGGATTGAGCACCCTCAGGCAGGTACACGTCCGTTGCCAGACGTACGCCGTCCCGCATCAGAACGAGGAAGGTGCCCAGATCGTTCACGCCGAACTCCGGCTTCGAAAGAAACGGATCTTCGTACACCACAAGCGGGGTCAACGCTTCGTACCCTTCCGCCACGAGCACTTCCATGCCGTATCGGTTCGGCGCCACGAATGCGATGATGCGTCCATCTACGGTCACGATGTCGAGCGCCGTATCCTTCCGCATCGCCCAAACTTGAGATGTCACCTCTTGCCCTGATTGCTCTGTTCCTACCGCTTGTCCCGCTCGTCCCGCCACGCCAGCCACAGCCGTATAGCTCACATGCCGTGTATAAAGGTCGCCATTGCCAAGCGTAACCTCGTCTCCCTGCCAAATGGCTTGCTCATAATGCGCCAAGGACATCATTATTTTGGCAAGAGGCAATATGTATGGCGTCTTCTCCGGAAGGACATTTTCCTGCATTTGTGTTCTCCTGCGAGAATCCACTTTGGCGTGCATAATCGCTTTTTCGGCAAAACGGATTTTCCCCTCATACACACCTGCACAATACAAATTAAACGTTGTTGACTGAAAATATGTGCTCATCCCCGTTAACTCCTATCCCCAGACTTGTTCAAAAACACGCAGCCAATTGCCGCCCATAATCTTCTGAACGTCTTCATCGCTATACCCTCTTGCAACCAAGCCACGGGTAAAATTGATAAAGTAACTGTACTTTTCCAGTCCCTTCACCGTTTCGGTAGACGGCCCGTCCCCTTTGGCAAAGCCAATTCTCGGTGCAATATGCTCTTTAAAATACACCAAAGACCACTCCACATCGCTCATCGGCCAATCCGTACCAATGCCAACATGGTCAACGCCGACCAGCCGAACCACATAATCGATATGATCCAGCACATGTTCGATTGTCGTTTCATTCGGGTCCTGATAAACGAACCACGGCATCGCAAATACACCGATGACGCCGCCGGTTCCAGCAATCGCCTGGAGCTCTTCATCGCTTTTACAGCGCATATGGCCAAAGAGAGCCTCTACGCCAGTATGAGAAGCGATCACCGGCGCCGTCGAAAGCCGGCATGCGTCCAGCGTCGTTTGCTTGCCGCAATGGCTGGTGTCGACGATGATGCCCAGCTCATTCATTCTGCGAATGAAGCGTGCACCGAAATTGCTGACACCGCCATTGGCCTGCTCCGCGCAGCCGGAAGCAATGTAGTTCTGATTGTTATACGTGAGCTGCAAAACACGCAAACCGAAATGATAGAGCGCGTCAAGCAAAGCGAGATTTTTGCCCAAGCCATCTGTTTCCTGCGCGGTTACGATGCCCGCTTTTTTATTGCTGCTTTTGGCGGCGCGAATATCTTCCGCCTTAAGGACTTTGACCAACCAATCATTCGCGTCGAATTGGCGCTGTATTTCGCCCATGCTGGTCACAAGACCCTCTATATCGGATATGTCCAATTGGCGATTACCCGCGGTAATACCTGAACGATACCATTCCTCCTTGAATGCCGGAAGTTCCCCGCGTGCCGCCATATCGTGAATGATTTTGCTCGGCATGCCGCTGTACACCATCGGTTCATCCCGGTAAGGCTCGCAGGCTTCACGGATATTTTCGGAGATCTGCTCAGGAATTGCCTGGGGCGACAATGGACCTTGAAACAACAGATCAATAAGGATGCTGTTTTCATGAAGCCGGCTCGCACGGTCCTCCTGCTCTGGCGTTAAGTGAAAAGGATACAAGCCTTCCGTGAGATTGATATTCATCGACATTCGCTCCTAAAATGCAATTTGTATGCCTTTATTCTTACGAACCGCTTCTTGCACAATATAATGAGCAGCTGCCAGATCCTCACAGGCTAGCCCCAATGATTTAAAAAGTGTAATCGCTGCGCTCGAACTCCTACCCGGCTTAAGCCCGATCAATAGTTCTCCGATTTCTCCTAAAATATGATCTTCCCCGATCGCCCCTTCGCTCAGGGGAATCAAGTAATCCCCCGCTTCGTTCACGGCGGACTCCCGGCGATCGACGAACAACTCCGCTTGACGCACGAGTTCGGTATCCAGCTCTCGGTCCTTCGCCCGGCAGGCACCGACAGCATTGATGTGAGCGCCTTCCTTGATCCACGCTCCCTGCAGAATAGGCGTCGTCGACGCCGTCACCGTGCAAATAATATCCGCGTCCCGTACGGCATCCGCCGCAATGGATAGGGCCTCGACCGAAAGGTTGTACCGCTCTTCCGTCTCTTCCTTCAACTTCCGGGCATGGGCCTGGTTCGGCCCCCATACCGTAATTCTCTCGATCGGGCGAACCAGCATCATCGCCTCGATGTGGGTTCTGGCTTGCTCGCCTGTCCCGATCATCGCCAGCGTGCTGGCGTCCGGTCTCGCCAGCAGCCGAGTCGCCACCGCACTGACGGCCGCTGTGCGGATCGCGGTGATTTTGGTACCATCAACAATGGCTTCCAATTGACCGTTGGTTGAATTGAACAAAGAAACAAACCCTTGATGCGAAGGCATCCCTTTCGCATGATTATCCGGCAGCACGGTAATCACTTTGGCACCCACTCGCTCTTCCCGCTTCAAGTAAGCCGGCATGAGTCCCATAACATGACTCCCCTGCAGTGGAACAACGCTTCTTAGCGATTGAACGGCATCTCCATTCGTCAAATCTGCCAAAACAGCCTGCATGATTTCCATGCAAGCTGACATGGACAGCAATTCCAGAACCTCGCGTTGATTGATGACTAGCATATCTGATTGATCACCCGCTTCGTTAGTACTTGCCTTTACATTATAGCAAAACGCCCTCCCCATGGCTTGCAACGCAGTACGTTTTTATTTCACATCCGGCCCGCCTGTCGTCTCAGACGATGCCGCGATCTGTTTATATCCCTTCACTCTCGAAGTCTGAATTAACCGCTGGAGCAAACCGAACAACTGAATGGGATCGAACGGTTTTGTAATATAGCCGCTCATACCGGCTTCGAGTACTTCCTCCTTCACGCCTTTCATCGCATCCGCCGTCATCGCAATAATCGGAATATCCTTGGCATGCTCCAACTGGCGAATCTGTTTGGTCGCCTCGTAACCGCCCATCACAGGCATTTGCAAATCCATCAAAATGGCATCATACCGTCTCAGCTTCGCGCGGGAGACAGCTTCCAGACCATTTTCAGCCACTTCGACTACCACGCCGACTTCTTTTAGCATTTCCGTAGCAACCAATTGATTGATTTCATTATCCTCCACGAGCAAAATGTTCGCATGCTGCAGCGCCTTGAAACGCTCCGACTTATCCGGATCAGGCCCTGTAACCTGCTTGGCCACAAAATGCTGCTGAAACAAACTGATAAGCTCGTTATACAATTGCGATTGGCTGATTGGGTAATACAACACCTTATCTATGGCTTGCGAACGAATGCGCGTTTGAAGCTCCGGCTCATGATACGCCGTAACCATCACAATGACCTGCATCGGCGAGGAGAATTCGAGCTGGATGCGTTCAGCAAGCGGAACGGCAACCGATTCCCTCAGCTTCCAATCTACGATCACCAAATCATAACGTCCATTGCGGTAAATTTGTTCAATTGCGCCATTCTCGGAATCTGCTGTGTTGACAATAAACTGGAATTGTTCGAGCTGATTTTTGAGAACAAGCTGCATATCCCCGTCATCACAAACGAGCAGCACGCGAAGCAATTTCAACTGTGAGTCTTGATTCATCGACGTGAGCCGCGATCCCGTACTATAACCAAAATCCGCAGTAAAGGAGAATGAACTGCCCTGCCCGGCTTGACTCTCTACACCTATCGCTCCGCCCATCAGCTCGACAAGATTTTTACTGATCACAAGACCAAGCCCTGTCCCGCCATACTTCCGGGTTGTCGACATATCTGCCTGTGTAAAATGGTGGAACAACTGCTCCTGTTGTTCTTCCGTAATCCCGATTCCGGTGTCGCGAACCGTAAATCCGAGAGTGACACCCCTTTCACTTTTGGACAAAAGGCAGATTTCAAAAGAAATTTCGCCCTTATCCGTGAACTTCACAGCATTATTCGACAGGTTAATTAAAATTTGATTCAAACGGAAAGGATCGCCGACAAGCATTTGCGGAACTTCATGATGAATGGAGAAATGCAGCTTTAACCCTTTGTCATACGCTTTCATTCCTATGAGATTCGAAATCTGGTTGAGTACATCATACAGGTCAAAATCGACTTGCTCGATGACCAGCTTCTTGGCCTCGATTTTCGAGAAATCCAGAACGTCATTGATGAGTGCAATCAAATTTTTGGCGGAAATAATCGTTTTATCCACATAGACTTGCTGCTGCTCTGAAAGCTCTGTTTGCTGGAGCAAATAACTTAGACCAATCACCGCATTGAGCGGCGTGCGAATTTCATGGCTCATATTTGCCAGAAACTCGCCTTTCGCGCGATTCGCCGACTCGGCCATTTCCTTCGCTTCCGCGAGCTCCGACGTGCGAGCCTCCACCAATTCCTCGAGGTGGCCTTTATATTGGTGAAGCGCCTTCTCTTGCTGCCTTAGTTCGGTAATATCATGACCGGTTCCCGTCACTTCCACGATCTCCCTGTTCCGATTAAAAATCGGCGAAATCGTGTAGTGCATACATTTATTATCACCGCAAGGCAGCAGGCTTTCCGCTTCAAACGACTTGGATTCCTTGGTGCTTAGCACTTCGTTAAGCGCTTGCTTCCATTGTTCGCGAGTCTTCTCAGATGCCATCATATTCAACATATTTTGCCCGAGTAAATCACGTTCGTTCGTTTTTAAGAAATGCGACATCTTGTTATTAGCCTGAGTAATCGTCCCGTCCAGGTCGCAGCAGTAGACGAGGTCAGGTGAGTTTTGCACCAGCGTCCGATACCGGCTCTCGCTCTCGCGCAGCTTGATCTCCGTTTCATAGCCTCTAATTTCATAAGCGATCAATGAGTAGTAAAGTGGGATGGCTACCGTATGAAAAATCACATAGCTTATTGCAAACTCTGTCAAAAAATAGTTCATCGTTTCCTGAGGGGCAAGCAGCGCCCAGCCTACTGTCTGCAAACTGATAACCAGCCCTAGCAGCCAACCGTGTCTCTCCATAAGCTTTCTACGTTTCACAGTCCATCGATGGACAACTATACTGATCAATGTCGTAGTCACAAGAGAACCTAGTGGAAAAAGCAAATCTCCGCCAAGCATGATGCGATAAGCGCCAACCATCAGAGTTGTAACGATTGCAGATAGTGGACCACCAAAAACAGCCGAAAATATAACGCTTACAAAGCGGACATCCATATGCAACCCATGCGCGACATGTAACGGCATTTGCATAATAAGCAGACCGAAGATTCCGAAAGCGATTCCAAAAATGAGCGACTGCGCTCTTTTGGAGCATTTTACATAATAGGGGTACAGCCATCTTAATAGAAAAACAAAAGTCACGATCAATGCACTGCATTGTGCAAAATAGAACAGAAATTTCATGTGACACCTCACCCCCATTTTACCTACTCACTGCGTGAAAAAATTGTCATTTCTTGTCTATTATATATTACAACATTCAGTTCGTATCTTCTACTGATATATCGTGAGAGCCTGCCCTTTTCGCCAAAATAAAAAAGCCCCAAGCTGCTAGCAGCCTAGGTACTTTTCTACCGTAATTTAGTTCACACTCGCTTTGCGATATTTCATGAAACTGCCAATTCGCCAAACTGAAATATATAAGTATGCCATTAACATCGTAAGAACGGTAAATTCCGTATAATCCAGCCCTTTGAAATACTGCGAAAGTGCGATACGAATGACCAGCACGGCAATGATGACATACTTGAAATTCTTGTTTGGCTTTGCGTACACATACCCGTCTTCCCGCTTCTCGTAGCCCGTATGATACAGCATAATACTGCCTAACCCGACGCCCAGCAGCATCGCACACAACATCTCCCAGATCACAGGTAAATGAAAAGGATGATCAGGGATCTTCGTTAACGAATAGATGGAAAAACCAAATAGAATAGGCAGTATGATGACGGGAATTAATATTCCCAGACCTTTATTTTTGATCGGACGTGTTTTGCCCCGGGTTCTGAGCCATATTACCAGTATGATAACCATTGCGCCAATGCCATACCCGATCCATGTTCCAGCATTCATGATAAAATTTCCTCCTGTTGCTGCTTTTTATATCAGTATACACGATCAATCACGAAATTCATTCAGACGCAGGTCATATTCCTTCTCGGTCTTCAGGCGGATACGTTCTCCCGGATCAAACCCTTCATTGTCGCCTCGCTAATCCGATTATCCGCATGTCCTTCCTTCGTTTTGTTTATGTAGCAAGAATGGTAGTATGTAAGTAAACACTATCAACTAGAGGTAACAGCCAGATGAGAATGAGAGATTGGGATATTAATTTAAAAATCCGCCTTGGCGGAGAGACTGCTTTTAACGTTATTTTTTGGACCTTTTTTCCGTTTCTATCGATCTATTTTGCGAACTCCTTCGGCAAAGGCTGGACGGGCGTCCTCCTGATTTTGTCACAAACGTTGTCCGTTTTCGCCAACTTAATGGGCGGTTACTGCGCTGACCGTTTCGGACGCAAACGGATGATGGTCCTCGCGGCATGCGGACAAGGCGTCGGATACGGCGTTTTCGCGCTTGCCGCTTCGCCTCTGCTCGCGATGCCCGTTCTTGGCTTCATCGGGTTCAGCTTCGCCAGCATGTCCGGTTCCATCTATTGGCCTGCCAGCCAAGCGATGGTCGCGGACGTTGTGAAAGAGGAGCACCGCTCCAGCGTCTTTGCCATCTTCTATACAGCCGCGAACGTGTCGGTCGTTGTCGGCCCGCTTCTCGGGTCTATCACTTACGATGATAATCCGTATATTGTGCTTTTCGCGGCTTCGGTGTTCTGTCTTCTCCTCTCTTTGACGATGAGCCGCACCTTATACGAAACGCTGCCGGAGAAACTTGCCGAGCGCAACCGCTCCACAACCGGTGAACCCTGGTATCGGTTCCTCGCCGCGCAGCTGCGCGACTACAAAATCATTGCAGCTGACCGTGTTTTCTTACTGTTCATCCTAGCCGGTGTGCTGCTGTCTCAAACCTTCATGCAGCTGGATTTACTGTTCCCCGTTTTTATGGAGGAAACCGTGAAGTTATCAACGATCTTCTCCTACGGAGACTGGAGTTTGCAATTATCCGGCAAGCAGTTATTCGGCCTGATTGTATCCGAGAACGGCTTGTTCGTAGCCCTCTTTACCGTCCTTGTAACCAAATGGATGCTCGCTTACCGTGACCGCTACGTATTCATCGGCGGTGCGCTTTTCTATGCACTTGGCATTGTGTTGTTCGGCCACATGTCCACCTTCTGGGGCTTCACCCTCGCGATTGCCGTATTCACACTGGCTGAGCTAATGTCCGCGGGCCCTCAGCAAGCTTTCGTCTCCCGGCTGGCTCCCGAGCATATGCGCGGCCAATATTTTGCCGCAGGCAGCTTGCGGTATACGCTTGGGCGCACCTTGGCGCCGCTGTCCATCCCGATCTCGTCGTGGATTGGCTTCACATGGACGTTCATTTTGCTTGCGGGCATAGCTGTGATTTCCGCAGTCCTGTACAACATCATGTTCAACTTGTATGACCGTCAGACGGCTGCTTAAATCGTACCCGCCAGGCAGTGAGTCCTTTTAACGGAACTGGAGTCCGCTATTTGAAGGAAATCGAGCACTTTCCTCCTCTAGCGGAACTGCAGGGCCTTATTTCTGCTTGAAGCCGTCATTTCAGGCAAAAACAGCGAAATAGAGGAACACAGTTCCCTCGACTTATCCAGAACTCCATTTCTCGCCAAAATAACGGACTATAGTTCCCCAAGCACCCCCTATCGCCCTATCGCACGATGAAATTCTTGTCATTTAGGCCTATCAACAAGCAAATCTCTCAATCTATGAATACATAGAAGTATTACTAGATAAGGAGAGTGAAGACCTATTCCAACCATATACAAAGCCTTTCTAAACGGTAAAAACGAAGTGCCCCCCGTACAAACTTTGTCAACCGGAGATGCCATATTCGAGTTGAACAGCAGCGGCAGCCAGTTAAGATTCGCCTTGATCATGCGAAATATGTCCCGCGCCACCCAAGCCCATATTCATCTTGCGCGACCAGGACGGGGCGGTCCCATTGCTGCATGCCTGTTTGGCCCCAACCAATTTGGCATTTCTGTCAGACGAGGCGCCATTCGCGGCATTTTAACGAATCAAGACTTAGTCGGTCCACTGCAAGGAAAGACGCTTAAAGACTTAATCACTGAATTCGAAAGCGGTAATGCCTACGTCAACGTGCACACCAACCGTAATTCGGAAGGTGAAATTCGCGGCCAAGTCAAACAGCCTTAAAGTTATGCTAGGATAAACGATTGCGTCGTCCTTTGGACGAGCGCGTTTGTCACTGAAAAGACACCCTCTCCGGGTGTCTTTCTTTTCATGAGCGAACATCCCTACTCCCCATGAAAATAGGTTCAAAAGTTTACACTTGGCTTATCCTTTCAGAATATGAATGTTTAGAATACCAATCACTTTGGTGTCGGAAACCTAGACAAAGGGATGTGGCCAGATGAAAAATAAACCCACGCAATACTCCACCCTGGTTCAACGCAGTTCCAGCCATATGCATCAATTCCTTCATAAAATTTGCCGTAAAGGAGACGAAAAACTTCATTTTATCTTAGTTCACGATGCTGAACGCTCAAAGCCAACTAACGCTAATTCTGCACACTCTTTGAATTCATCCAACGACAAACAAGCCATCCTGCTGCATAAACCCCTCTTGCTGTTGGAAAAACAAGTCCCTCACATCGAGCTGATCTCTAAAAATAACAAATCCATTCATTTGCTCAGTCAAAATGCCAAAGGCTACGCCGTATTCATGGAAATTAATCGCAGAGATGAAAAGAGCCGCGAAATCAAAGAAATCAGAGCACAGTTTATCGATGTCGATCTCAATAAAATATCCGAACAATTCCAAACCAAAGAACAATTAAAAGCACGAATCAAACAACTCAAATCTGACCCCTTAGAGCGGATCCAATCCATCACAATTAAAAAAGGGAAACAAGGGCAATACCTGCTTAGAGCTCATCGCGCTGAAGAGCAGGTTGCTCAATTGAAAAAAACCTTCCTCAAAAAGCACTGGTCGCAGATTAAAAATGCCATGATCGTCGAAACAAAAAACGGCTATCACATCTATTGGGTCATTCAAAACGGATCCATATCCAAATTCGTTCCTATTCAAAAGGCCCTAGCCAGCAAATTTGGTTCAGATCCGATGATTACAAACCTGTCGAGGGTCATGCGAATTCCTGGCTTTTATCATATGAAAAATCCGGATAAGCCTTACCTTGTCAGGGTCATTCATTCAGGAAGGAAGCAGCCTTTCACACAAGAGGAGCTTATCCAGACACTAATGTTAAGACCATAAGGATTGAAAAAAAGCACCCTACACAGGTGCTTCTTTCTTTATAAGCAGTGGCCGCGGTTTCTCTGACCGTTTCTGATCGTCTCATGCTCCCGGTCTAAAATACGGCGGGGTCTTCAACCACCCTTTTCGCATCAATAAATCCTTAAACGTTAACGAAAAGATCATCTTTTTCATCTGAAACTTGGCAAAAAGCGCGGCCACATCCGGCCGAACGGCCTCTGTCAATCCCCGGCAGCCATAATTGATTCCCAATACTAAATTAAAGCTGAGCAGACTTGCTATCTCCTCATCTGACAACTTCGACCCCACAGGAATATGTCGAAAATCGCCAACCGGCTTATCCGGCGACGCCTCTGGCATCGGGATACCTTCCTTTTTCAAAAATGCCGTTATCTCGTCGAGTATTGGCCGATGCACATCATTAATGACCTCTTGCAGCTTTTCTTTCAGTTCAGGATCCTCCGTAATATTAAAAGAGACCTGTTCCCCCCGCATCGTTTGATCGGTTGCCGTGAAATAAAACCACAGATTCATGACTTCTCCGACATTTAAAGGAGGCTTTTCGCCATCCAGAAACGGCTTTATCGCATCGCCGAATACCTCCATAATATTCATATTCCCAGCTCCTTTTGCTTATAGCGTACCCATTGGCATCTATTTTATAAGGGCGCTAACAGAAGTCCTCCTAGCTTCCAAGCTCCAGTATCAAACGCTTGAAAGTTGTATATGCGGGTTTCTCTGAATAATCGTCACGCAAAATGCCAAATTGATAGAAGATGTTCACGTTAGAACTGTCGGCATCCCGAAGTCCAAACAACTCATAATGCGTAATATGAAGCTCAGGATGAAGACGGTAGACGGTTTGGATGACCTTTTCGAGGACAATCGTTTGATGCTCATACGTTCTTTCGTTCTGTGTAAAAGGATTCTGTCCCGTCGGCCAACCATTTTCCGTAACGCGAATGGGAATCGACGCGGGTATTCCGGCCTTAACCAAACTGCTTTCCCTTAAATTGCGCAAAATGCGTTCTACAGAAGCCGCAATTTCATCCAAATGAAGCGGTTCCTCAAAGACATCGACATAGAAGTTATGTCCCACAAAATCAAGAGAATCCAAGAACAGCTTCCCTCCAAGCTCAGCGAGGCTTTCCCAGAAATGAGGAACTGCCATAGGCCCCTCCGGCACGGAACCGAAACCGATCTGTACCTGAAGGCTTTGGTCGCGCACTTCTTGTTTGGCTGCCTTTACCCCTTCCACAAGCGCTTGTATGGCGTAAGGCTTTGAACCTTCCATAAACGATAAATTCGGTTCGTTCGTAATTTGAAGAGAGGCCAGACGGGCACCATACTTCCTAATGATTTTGCGAATAAAATCGACCCATCTTGCCATATCGTTGTCAGACTCCTGCATACATCCGGCGGTCAGATCACCTAACAGTCCGAATTGAAGAAGTCGGTCCGCAAAGGAAAATAACGCTGGCTCCGATTCGGGCCCGGTATAAACGAGGTAGTTCCTCGGAAACAATTGCTTCGAACCTCGGAGCTCATTGAGTGCAACCTGAATTTTACCGTAATCATCCTTTGGTCCAACAGCTAATCCGGTCGGTGTGCCCGCTACACTTAGCGGATAAATCCCGAACGTTAAACCAGATGTCGTCATTGTGCTCATCATTCCTTTCTCATTCCACATTTCCAAGCAAACACAGTCGCTTATTAGTATGAACCGGCGGAATTGGAATATGTGGACGATCGCCACGATTACAACGTGTAAACGCAAAAAGGAGCCCTACACTGAATTTCAGTGACAAGCTCCTTGCATTTTTTCAAATCTACGACTTAGCGGTTACTTCAATGCCTTCACAATGGCGTTCGTCCCAAACATCCTGCTGATCGGACCAAATCCATAAGCAACTTCCCCGTCAATTTTATACACATGATTATCCTTCACAGCTTTCAGCGATTTCCAAACATCACTTTTCTCCCACTCGTCTGCAAGAGCAGGCAGAGATTTATCCCTGTAATTAAAGTAACCCAGGAAAATATAATCCGGATTGATCTGAACCAGTCCTTCAAGCGTAATCGCTGCACCTTCGCCTTTCGCTTGTTCCGGCGCTTTTAGACCCAGCGGCTCATAGTAATGACCGGCGTATTGGGTACCCTGCAGCCACATCGTTTTATCCCTCACCTGGAGATAGGCTACGTTACCTTGCACACCTTTCAGTTGGCCCTTCGCTTCCGTAACTGTACTGTTGAACTTGTCGATATTCTGCTTCGCAATATCTTCTTGTCCAAGGATTTCACCGAACTTCGTCATCACGCCCGGCCAGTCATTCCAAACATCCGTCTTCGTTTCATCAATGAAAATCGTCGGCGCAATCTTCGACAACTGGTCCGCAACCTTTTGATTCGTCTCCGTACCTGCGATGATGAGATCAGGACCATATTGCAGCAGTCTTTCCATATTCACATCCGTATTCTCACCGACAATCGTTACTTCCTTATGCTTATCCATGTAAGGCTTGTACAAGTCGATGCTGAGCAGGGACTGCTTCTCCGCAAATGGAAGCGCTATGCCGATGGATGGGATATCAAAACTCAATAGATCCTCCGTCAATCCCCAATGAACAAGCGCAACTTTTTCCGGTTTTTTCGCAATCGTCACTTGTTCGCCTTTGGCGCTTGTTATCGTTCTTGGAAAACTGGCACTCGCCGTCGATGTACTAGCTGCAGGTGTCGCGGACGGGCTAGGGCTGCTGCTCGCTGTGTGAGATCTGGAGCTGCTGGAACATGCGCTGGCTAGTAAAAGAAATAAGATCATCAAGCACGCTGTCAGCAGCGGCATATACTGTTTTTTCATCAGGAATCTTCCTCTCGTAAACCAAGTGAGTGATAACGATTATCATTATCGAACTAATATTACCACTCTGACCGACTCCCGCAAATGGAGATTTTCCCGATGTGCTGATGGATTTATTCCTCATTCACCCCTTTTCAGCGCGGTTGGTGACATGCCGTAATGCTTTTTGAACAGCCTGCTAAAATAATACGCATCCGGGTACCCCACATTTCGGGCAATGTCCCTCACAGCAAAAGGGGTCGTCACCAGAAGTTCATAAGCAACCTTCATGCGATATTCAATCAAATAATGAATAGGACCGATTCCTGTATATTTTTGAAACAGATGCGAAAAATATTTCCCCTTCATCCCATGCTGCTCCGCCAAACCCTCCAGCGTGATCGGCTCCATATAATGCTGCCGAATGTGCTCAATCGTCTGCTCCATCATCGAATGGCTCTCTCTATTTTGCAGGTAGCGCTCGTACGTCAATGTCTTATTCACTAGCTGGTAAAATAATGTTTTCTTCTCAAGCAGCTCAATTTGCCCCAGTTCAGTGGAGTACCGCCTCAATTGCTTCATCACCTGCAGTAGCCCAGCATCCATGTCGATATGAAGCAGATATACCTCTCTCACCAGATTAGCCTTGTCCTCATTAGGAGCCACCGGTAAAAAATGAACAAGAAAATATTCAAACTCCGCAGAGTTTACAGCAATTTCAAAGTGCCGGTTATACCCGCCGATAATGGCCTTCCCCGGACTCATCAGATAGCTTACCCCATCGTAGGCAAAATTGGCTTCACCCTTCAACGCGATGAGAACTCCGCCCTTCGTAGTCGGCTGCGCCTTGTGGCCTTGATACCTGCCATGCTGGAGATTTGTTTGAAATACACCGAATATGTCGATGGGCACCTGCAGAAAAAATCCGGCTAACGCATCGTATTGATTTCCCACACAGATCCCCCTTTCTTGGACATATCCTAACTTACACGATTTTTGAGGTTATCTTCCGTAACTCCTCACAAAACGCCGTCCTCCGTACATATCCGCTTAAAAACTGCCGATGCAGCGCTTCTGCATGGTCAGGTCCGCAGGCTTGTTTATATGTGACAAGCAACTTGGCCACACGCTTATATTGACTACGATTATTCGCATTACTCGCTTGTAGTTCGATATACCCGCGGAATAGTTGACGTACTTCATCCGGATAATGTTCCGCCAAATCGGCGTAATAATCCACAATTTCGTAAGGTCGCCCCTGTACATACTTAAGGAGACGGGCATGATCATTGGTATCCTGCATGATTCGAATGTACACGTTATTAAAATTATAATCTTTCTGTCCCAGTTGCTGCATAAGCCGATCATACACCTCTTGCCAGGACGCCTCCGAATAAAGCTGTTTTAGCTCAAGATAGTAAGTATAATCCCCATCAATCGTCAAATCGAAAGCCAGTTCTCTCATCTGTTCCGTGTAACTCGCAGCTGCACATGCCTCATAGCGCAGCATCTTCCATTTCGTCACAAGCCCTGGCAGACCTCGCTCCTGATCCGAATGCTCGCCTTGCTCTGCCAAGCGGATGGCATCTTCATAGCGTTGCGCATCTATCGCTTGCCGTATGGCCTCCTTGCGAAAGGAAGGCTTGTCCAATTGCGCGAGAAGGAAAGCCTCTTTCTCCGCCTCATCTAGCAACTTATAACGCAGTCTAGCGAGCGCCTCACGCTCATGATTGGCTGACCATTCGTAATGCGAGTGAACTGTGCGCAATTCGAGTTGCGTAATGGCCTGCTTCAGCGCCTCGCGCAATTCCTGTGTTTGCGACAAGTCCGCACAAGCGTCGAGCAACGAATGACGCCAATCGGACCACTCGTCGTAGCGCGATGCCATCGCTTCCGCAAGCAAAACACGGAAGATTTCCGCCTGTTTGTCCGGCCTCATGGCATCGAGATCAAAACGAGTGGCCGTCTCCAAGCTCTCCTCAATCAACCCTCCGATAGCTCCATCCGAATCATCCGCGGCCTGCAGCAGCTCAATCATTTCATGCACGACACAAAAACAGAAATGAATAGCAGACAGTGGGTCGTCATCTCGCCAATCATCAATTGCGCGCTCCAGCACAAGTTCACCACCACGAATGGCTTTGGAGACTTTCCCATAAGCGATAAACCCGTGACGATCTACATGCTTCTTGATGTGGCTGCGAATCAACTCATAACAAGTCGATAGTTCTGTCTTAACGTCACCACGCTCAAAGTGCAGCTGGACTTGCTTTGCAATATCCTGATCCTTCTGAATCATCAAGAGTATAAATTCAACCAGGTCTTCTTTGCTTTGCTCTGCCAAAATGGAGCTGATATCCCGTTTCACCTTTGTATCTTTACCGTCGTTTACAGCACTATCCTTGCTCTTATTGGAGAAAGTCGTCTCGACTTGACTCTCCTTTCCGTCAAACATATTTTCTTCCCACACAGCACGCAGTTCATAAAACACAGCAACCTGATGCTTACAAACTGGCCCCTCGAACGGGCATGTGCAATGATGAGAATGTATCTCGCCATCTTCCTTCAAGGCGATGATAACATTATAGTCATCACTTCCCTCAATAGTTGCTGCAAAGAGATTCTCATTAATTTCTTCTATAGTAGAAACAAGATCATCCATGTAATAATTGTAACCGCGGTTTATAATAACACTGCTTATTTGCTCTTCAAATGATAGAATATGCATCCGTGAATCATCCTCCTGGTAAACACAATTGCCGTTACAATCACTATATCAAACCACAAAAGTGTTTCCAATGCATATATCCGGGATCTGTTCCAGAGAAAAGCTCGATTTGTTCATCTTACTCCACTACCGCAAAATCAAAAATTTTTACGGGCTACTTTCATTGTTCCCTCCGGCCTAATTCGGTTAACATGTACATCGGATCCCTAGGCTCAGCCAGCTCAACCGCTTTAGATATATACAGCCGGAATTGGTCGAGATTCCTATCAAGAAACTCGCGAATGACAGTAATCACCTGCCATCCCTCATAGTTTAGGTTACGTACTTGTTTCTCGTATTCGGAATATTGCGAGTAGCTGCATCTTCTCTCTACGATTTCGTCTCCAACAAATTGGATGGCAATTTTCGTCAGGAATTCAGAGGGGTAGAGGTAGAGGCAGTAACGCGTTTTAGCTCGTTTTATAGGATAGCCCACTTTCAGATCGCTAAAATCAAAGTTCACAATCGGTCCCCACAGCTCCTGAAGAAAAATGCTTACCTCCTCACCGTATTTCTCCTCAGCCTTTTTATTAAGGCTTTTTGCCATCCATTTAGTAACATTCGGGTGAACAAAACGCTCTTCTTTTGACGGACGATCCACCCAAATGCTTTCCGGGTACTCGAATTTATAGCGAAGTGCTTCCTTGCCGCAGAAAACCAGCTCCCCTAATTGATTGAGAACGATAGAATCATTTGATATGCAATTTTTGTAATAAAATCGCTGATCTTCATTGCACATGAATGTCATATAAGCCATAATGTTGCGGGCCTCTTCCGGGTGCTCCCGGTCCAAATAATCACTCAGCGGAGCAAATGCCTGATTAAGCCATCTCTCCGTTACTTTTTGGGGTGAGCTAACTTGCGGATACACGATATCTTCCTCCTCAAATTGCAGATAAAAAAAGCACACATGCGAGCAGAAAACTGACTTCTACAGGCACGGTGCTTCCGTGTTATTGGATATTATATAATGAAATCATATCACATTTAACCAATTATTCACAACGGCTTCTCTTATCCGCTTAAATCAGACCTGGTTTTTGCAATAATCTCTTAACCAATCCCTCCAACTTCATATCCGAGAATGGCGTTTTCCAATTCTTCAACTGCTTTCCTTCAGCACCGCTCTATTATTTCTTCGGCAATGTGGAAATGTATTTTTTGACCACTTCATACACATATTCCTGACATCCCTCTGCTGTAGTTGGATCATATTTTCCACCGTTTGTCTTATTGTTAGAGAGAACCCTGATCCCCAGGAATGGCACACTATACGAATTAGCAATTTGCGCTGCCGAGGCACCTTCCATTTCCTCCACGGACGTGCCAAATTTGTCATGCAGCCATTTAATTCGATCAACCTCGTTATTCCAGAAGTCCCCTGAACCAATTGTACCCTCAACGACCTTTCCTTTCGTATACTTATCTTTGACGGCATTGGCTGCTGCCAATAGATTTTTATCTCCCTCATAAAAACGAGGTTTTTCGGCGTTCGGATCTTCCCCTGCACTTCCTTCAGAGGCCATCAAATCCATAGGTTTCCATAATGTTGGATCAATGCCCTGATTTACACCCTTGTCTGCCGCTTTAAATGAACCGATGTTGGTTGTTCTTTGTCCTAGAACGATGTCAAAAACATTTAAATTTGGATCATGTCCCCCTGATGTTCCTTGGTTAACAATAGCTATAGGGTTATATTTTTCAATAGCCAATGCCGTAGCAGCAGCCGTATTTTCCATTCCTTTGCCTGTTTTTGCAACGATAACAGGATAATTATCTACAGTCCCTTTATAAAATACAAAACTTCCCGATTTTTCTTCCGTAACATTTTCCAATCTTTTAGCAAACTTCTCAGCTTCAATTGGCATTGGACCCTCAATAATAATAGGTTTTTGTGCGCTAGTCTTTTGAGCAGAGCTACAGCCTACAGCTCCTGTTACCAGTAATGTGCCAACTACTCCTAACAACCCAAACTTCTTAAACAAATTAATTTCCCCCTTGATGTTCGATACACTCGATGAATTAAGCCCAACAAAAATCTACAAATAAAAAATGCCCTCTACACTAGACCCGGAACGGGAGCTAGACTTAGAGAGCAAAAGTATAAAATAAAGCAAAATAAAGTTTTGCCAAATTCAATGATGCGTTGGTCACAAACCAAATACCCTATACTTTAACTCGAAGTCCAGCTCATTCTAGGGAGCTGGGTAGAGACGCTCAGACCATATTACCGAGCATATACGAGTTATCCATTTTTTATTATGTTGAAAGTATAGCAAACTCACAGAGGAATCTCAAGGGAAAGACGAATGATATTTGATTACATTTGTTAAATGTTCGTAAATGAAATCAAATTTAAGTGAGAAAATAGAGACCATATGAAAAACTACCGGTTTTTCAATGATAAGCATTTCTACCACATACCTATCTATAAAAGTCTAACAGGTAATTTGTATCCATAATAACTTCACTTTAAAAACCCCTTTGCTAAAAACTACTTACTCCCCATTTTATAAAAACAATAAAATCCATATTTTATATGAATGATTATCCAATAAATACAACGGCATCTTCTCTTTGAAATGCTAACGGCAATTTTTTAAGTAACAGATCAATTCTTTCAAAAATATGACTTCACTGTTCCTCATTTAGATTTGATACTGCCCATTCTTTGATTTGTCGCAACTCAATTATTACGTTTGGCAAATCAGCTTTGGTTATATCTATACCAGTGGAAAAAGCAGCGAACCATTACATCTATGACCACCTAACTTATAAAATTGCTCTTTTACTGAAAATCCTCCAACTTTAAATCAATATTTCTTAACTGTAGCCTAAGATTAAAGTCCGTCGGTTGCTTTGGATTTGATGCAAACCAGACAGCATCTGCTTTTACCCAACGAACCCTATATTCTTCTATTGTTTCAGGTTTGTCCATTGCATCATCATCAAAACCTGACTGAAAACCACAGCAAGGGCATATTATCCATTTTCATATTGAGGATAGTCTTACGAACCCCCTTTTCAATCAAATCGTGCTTTCATTTAGGCACTTATTTATTAATTACCTAAACTCCAATAAATCTCTGTTTGGTCATTACAATAAAATCCTTCCAAGTTGCTGAAAGTAACAATTCTGTCTATTGTATTTCTGTCAGAACATACCATTGAAAAATGACTATCCCAATGAGTAGTAAACAAAATGTTATTGTTGTGAGTAAATAGGTTTAGATGTTGAGTGCCAAAAGGATTTTTATCATTAACCAAATCATCGATGTATTCTAACTTTCGTTCAGTACAAAATTCATCTCCAACCCAAATCCAGTCATGCCCCTCATTCTTTATTGCTTGCAAGAATTTATTTGTCAACAATTCAGGGAAACAGCCTTCTATTGGAGTAACTAATTTTTTTAGTTCACAAGTATCTTTAAGCACTCTAGCTAAGTTTTCATTTGCAAATTGCTTGTTTAACCCCAAAATCAACGTTCGTAATCCTATATCTAAGTGGTTAAAGTCACCAAGTCCAGATAGTTTTAAAAATTCTGACCATGTAACCAAATCGCATGTTCTGATAACCTCATTTTTACAAGGATATGTGTCATTGAAAAACGATTCTATATCAATTGTGACAGGTTTGATAAAAGGGTGAAAAAAAATAAAAACTTCTTCAAAAATCCCCTTATAGAAAGTTTTTATCGGCATATCTGCTGGACAACAAACTGCATATTTATGTGGCTCAGGTAGTACCTTTGTTTTGCTCACCAAATTATCATCACCCTTATTTTCAGTTAAAATTTGTCTCGATAAAATCATTCTTTTCTTAACAACGTATAGCTACCTTTCGCTACCTTCTTATTATATCATCAGCTTACAAATTAAGGATATTGATAGAACTCTTTTGTGAATGACAAGACATATTGCTGGTTAACGTAAAAATAGCCCCTTAATAAAGGCTTTCATCTTTTCAATTAGCTATCGTATCGGTAGTAATAAGAAAATTGTTTCTTTCAATGACATATTTTCAACAACTGCTTGCTCTGCATACGACACGCTAGAGTTAATGAGAAATCTTAAATCTCAAACTTTTCTCTGTAGACATCTCGTCTACAAATTACAATCGATTTGCAATTTTAACACTTCATGTCTACTATCCGTCTACAATTCCACCCTTAGACAGGTAAAAACCCGCTTACTGAGCGGGTTCCTAGTATGGAGGTGAAGGGAGTATTGAAATGTCCATCTAATTTGCTAACGAAGCACACTCAACGACGACTACATTAGCCGTACATTTCAATGCCGTGCTCCCTCCGCTCACGCTCCAGTCCGCGCGGGCGAACCCACTAGGGGTTCTACCCCCGTACCTCCTAATACAAAAGAAAAAGCACCCTCACGGGTGCTTCTTTCTTCTTTCTTTTGTATGGAGGTGAGGGGAGTCGAACCCCTGTCCGAAAATATCGCCACACAGGCATCTACGGGTGTAGTCACAGTTTTGATGTCACCCGAGCAGCGCGCCGTAACCCGCTCTGCGTTGGGTCAGCCTGATTGTCTTCCTACGTCCGACCCCAGGCGGAGACCAAACGTCGTATCCCACTAAGGTTGGGCCCCTATCCTAGCACATGGGCGATGCGAGGGAGGAGCTAGCTCACAGGTTATTAAGCTGCGAAAGCTAAGTTGTTGTTTTGTTTGCCATTTAATAGGCTTTAGCGTTGTTAAAGCGGACGCGTCCCCACTACCCGCAACCCGCGCTCGAACTATCCCCGTCGAATCCAAGAACACCCCCGGATTGCCTTCATTTCCGCTAGAGCGGAGAAGGTAAAAGACGAGCTGTCAGAGCGAAATTGCTCTTTGAAACTGAATCAATTGCTGTAGACCTAGTATAACACAAGCTGTGCAAAAATGAACGCTCAGGTTTGTGGAAGCCAAGGTGCTGCTTACCAATACCCTTGCCACGTTACCTGGCAATCTTCTGCTTCTCGCGCAGCGCACGTTGAATGTCGCGTTGTGCATCTTTTTTCGCTGCCGATTCACGCTTGTCGTACTGCTTCTTCCCTTTACCGATGCCGACTAAAAGCTTAGCATATCCATTGCGGATATACACCTTCAACGGCACAAGGGTGTAACCTTCTTGCTTTGCCTGGCCCAACATCTTGGCGATCTGCACCTTTTTCAAAAGCAGCTTCCGCGTCCGTGTCGGATCGTCTGGATTACTTCGGTTACCTTGCTCAAAAGGGCTAATGTGCATATTATGGACAAAAGCTTCCCCATTACGAATCGTCGAAAAGCTATCGCCAATGTTCGCTTTACCTGCCCGTAAGGATTTGATCTCCGTGCCGGTCAAGACAAGACCTGCTTCGTACGTTTCTTCAATAAAGTAATCGTGTGAAGCCTTTTTATTCTGGGCAAGCACCTTGCCATCTGCCTTCTTCGTTGCCACGTGAGATCCTCCTCCCGCAATTTCCTGCAGGTAAATACTGCTACAATGTGCATCCTATTGTAGCAAGATCAAGCCCGAAATGCAAGAAGCGGCGTTATCTCCGCCGCTTCTTGCTACCGCCACCGTCGCCGTCACTCCGGCGACGACCACCCTTGGCGAGCGCGTTCACGCCGCTCGCCCAATCACTGCCGCCGCTGCTGCGATCAGCAGCAGAGCCACCGCCCGCTTGGGCTTCGCCCCCAAGCGCAATACCTCCGCGGCCGCGCTTGCTCTCGCCGCGGCCAGCACCGCTGTCTGTCCGGCCTGCGCCGACAGATTCGAGCCTTGAGCTCAAGCTGCCGCCTTCGCTCAGCTTAGGACCACGCGCCTTCCCGCGACCACCGCCGGCTTTGCCGCGGTTTTCGCTCCACGGCGTGTTACCACCTTTCCCGCGGCGCGATTTGCCCTGCCCAGCGCCTTCCCGCTCTTGACCTGCTCTCGCACGACCAGCACCTTCGCCTCGCTCTTGACCTGCTCTCGCACGACCTGCGCCTTCACTTCGCTCTTGACCTTCTTTCACACGTCTAGCCGCGCCTTCTATACGTTCTTGACCCGATCTCACACGCCCAGCAGCCCCACCATCACGGCCCGCACGCGCCCCATCAGTTGCACCAACAGCACTACCTTCTCCTCGACCACGACCCGCTCCTACACGAGCTCCATCAGCCGTACCCACAAGACCTCCATCGTTGCGTCTCCGCCCCGCACTCTCACCCTGAGACTTAGAGAAGCCACCTTTACCTTTCGTATAGCCGCCCTTGCCCTTCTCCGGCTTGCCTTTGCCGCCACGGAAGCCCTTGAAGCCTGCCGCTCCTTTGAACGGCTTGCCGCCTCCACCGCCTCGGCTATAACTACCTTCTTTGCGAGGCTTCATATCCAGCAACTCAAAATCAATCGTATGCTCTTCCATATTTACGCGAGCTACACGGACTTTAATTTCATCGCCAATCCGGTAGATCTTGGATGTGCGCTCTCCAACGAGAGCAAACTGTCTCTCATGGAAGTTATAGTAATCATCGGTCAAATCGCTCAAACGGATCAAGCCCTCAACGGTATTGTCCAATTCAACGAACATCCCGAAGCCGGTTACACTCGAAATAATGCCCTCGAACTCTTCGCCCACTTTATCCAGCATATATTGAGCTTTCTTGAGTGCCTCTGTTTCACGCTCTGCATCTACAGCTACACGCTCGCGTTCCGATGATTGCTGCGCAATATCGCTCATGCGGGAAGCCAAATATTCATGGCGGGCATCAGACAAAGTACCGTTTTCCAACACTTCGCGAATGACCCTGTGAATGATTAGATCGGGATAACGACGAATCGGAGAGGTAAAGTGGGAATAAAATTCCGCCGCCAAGCCAAAATGCCCCAAACTTTGAGCATCATAACGAGCCTGTTTCATCGAGCGAAGCATAATTTTGCTAAGAACAGTCTCTTCTGGCGTCCCCTTAATGTCTTCGAGTAAGCTTTGCAGCGCACGTGGATGTACGGAATTGCCCTTCCCTTTGACTGAATACCCGAAGTTCGTCACGAACTCCATGAAATTCATCAACTTCTCAGCATCAGGATCTTCATGAACACGGTATAAGAAAGGTACTTTCATCCACGAAAAATGCTCAGCAACCGTTTCATTCGCAGCCAGCATGAACTCTTCGATCATCATTTCCGCGACAGAGCGCTCTCTTTTCACGATATCGGTCGGTTTACCGTCTGCATCTACCAGAATTTTAGACTCTTCAAAATCAAAATCAATCGCACCGCGCTTCATCCGTCTGCCGCGAAGTCTAGCTGCCAGCTCTTCCATCCGCTTAAAATCTTCCATCAAATACGCGTAACGCTCCACAAGCTCAGGCTCAGCCTCACCCGTCAAAAGCTTACGCACATTCGTATAGGTCATTCGCTCGCTAGTCTTAATTACACTCGTAAAAATCTCATGATTAACAACCTTAAGATTCTCATCGAATTCCATTTCACAAGACATCGTCAAGCGGTCTACTTTGGGGTTAAGCGAACAAATCCCGTTCGACAAGCGATGCGGAAGCATAGGAATCACACGATCCGTCAAATAAACGGAGCACCCGCGGTTATAAGCCTCAATATCCAGCGCCGTGCCTTCCCGAACATAGTAACTTACATCGGCGATGTGAACGCCTAATTTATAATGGCCATTCTCCAAAAGCTCTACATTAACCGCATCGTCCAAATCCTTGGCATCTTCACCATCAATGGTGACGATCCGCTTCGAGCGAAGATCGCGGCGCCCCTGGCTAACAATCTCATCTTCCGTAATCGAATCCGGTGCTGCATCTGCTTCTTCCAGCACTTCCTCTTTGAAAGCCTCCGGCAGCTGGAACTTGCGCACAATCGCCAGAATATCAACACCTGGATCGTCCTTATGGCCAAGGATCTCAATAACTTCCCCTTCAGCCGCAGAGCGACCTTCTGGGTAGTTCACAATCTTGACTACAACCTTCTGCCCCGTCACTGCGCCATTAAAAGCATGCTGAGGAATGAAAATATCTCTCGTCATCCGCTTATCGTCAGCAATAACGAAAGCATACGTATCCTGTCCCTGAAAAACGCCCACAATCTGCGTATTGGCGCGAGTAATGACCCGCACAACTTCGCCTTCCAAGCGGCCCCCGCCTTGGCTTCTGGACGTTATTTTCACGAAAACAATGTCACCGTTCATAGCCGTATTCAAATCATGTGCATTGATGTACACATCCGGGTGCTCCCGGTCTTCCGGAATCAAGAACGCGAAGCCTTTCGCATGGGCTTGCAGTCTTCCTCTTACCAAGTTCATGCGCTCCGGCACGCCATAACGGTCATTCCCGCCTCGAACCACGTGACCGGTTTCCTCTAAACGATTTAATAATTTAATAAACTCCTTGAACTCTTCCGCTCCTGCAATCCTGAAATGCTTTTCGAGCTCTTTATAAGACATAGGCTTATAAGCCTCATCTCGCATCAAACTAATAATATCTTGATCTGTTGTCATATACACTCTTCACCTTCTTGTTGTTGTTGAGCTTCGTCCTACACTCACCGTACCCGTTCCTTTACTCCATAGTATGCCACTTGTAGAGAAAGGATAAACGCCGCAATATCGGCATAAACAAGCTCTCTCTCTTGATCCAGCAGCAAACCGTGCGATGATTTCGCATAATAACGAAGCTCTTTGCTTTCAGAGCGAGTGCGTTCATATAAAAACGCTGCGCTTCCCTGATGGACGACACCATCCCTGCCCCCCTGCCCGATCCAGATCGGCGCTTTTACTTGAGGCAGCAAACCTTTTACATGTTTCAAAAGTTTTCGCAAACTAACGACGCAGCGAATCGGCGTTTTGGTATATGCACATGACTCATCTAATAGCGTGGAGAGTGTTTTGGGCTTCTTATTTATGTATTTGATAAAATACTGCATAATGACCGCCAGCGCCGATTTTCTTGACGTCAGAAAGATCGGCGTAGCCAGCGAGATCACGCCTGCCACTTGACGCTCAACCGCCAGCTTCAGGGCCAACAGTCCGCCCATCGAATGCCCCATCACGACGACACTTTTGCATTTAGCCGCAAGCTCATCATAATTCTCCAGCACATGCCCATACCAATCCGTCCATCCGGTTCGTAGCATATCTTCCGGTGACGTTCCATGTCCGGGAAGCCTCACTGCCTGGATCGTGTAGCCCTCATCCCCCAGCTCATACCCAATCCGTCGAAATTCGGAGGGCGATCCCGTGAACCCGTGAATCATTAATATGCCTGTTGTTTGCTTCGTCCCTTTGCCTGTCCAGAAAAAAGGCTCCGTGGATTTGTAAACTCTGCTTTCGATGGTAAACATCTCCTACCTATAGGCCCGTTTAAAATGAAAAAACAGCAGGAGTAGATTTCCCCTGCTGTTATCGTTTTATGTGTGTTAGGCCTTCACTACGTATGCTACGACAATGGAAAGAATGAAAAATGCAGCAGCAAGCCCCATCGTGAAACGGGACAAGAAAAGTTCTAAACCTCGTGCTTTTTGTTTACCAAATAAGTGCTCCGCACCACCGGAGATGGCACCGGACAACCCTGCGCTTTTACCTTTTTGTAGAAGAACAATCGCAATTAATCCGACTGAAGCTATGATCAACAAAATTTTCATAAAGATTACCATGTTTATTAGCACCCCAATTGCCTGTACTTTTGCTTATATGACTAGCATGAGTATTTTAACACAGTTCGTCCTAGAAAACAACAAAAGAGGTGTTTGGACGTTTTGCTACGTTTTAATCACGGTAGGAATAGGCCGATGATTGGCGATTGGCGCTTCTTGATCTCTTATTTCGCCCAAGAAAAGCCTGAACCGCTTGCTTCGCACACCACAACGCGAAGAGTGTAAAGATAATCGCCCACACCATGGTCGGAACCCCTGTATGAAGCGCTAAATTCGTGGCATCCCCAGCTTGCCGTGCATCTCGCGACGCAGCTTGGATCAAGTAAATCGGTCCAAATACGGACTCCTCCAAGCATAGAAAAGCGAGCAGCAAGTAATAAAAATTGCGCAGCCATTTCAGTGGAATAGCCATCATAATGATCGTCAACGCAATAAAACCGATTAAGAACATGATCCCGAAGCCATTCCGAACGAATAAGAGCAAGGAAATGGCGGATATCGCAATCATGACCAGAAAACCGACCTGCTGCTTCCCTCTGGCAAAGGCTGAGAACAGGAACCAAGCAAATACGGAAGCTGTCGTATATCCGGCCAAAGCTACAGGAATAATCGACCACGATCTGGCTTGGGAAATCGCCGAAAGCGTGACACCGCTGTGGTTGGCGTACAGCTCAATTCGCTGCACTTGACCAGACAGCGCCAACGTTACCACCGCATGCCCAAACTCGTGAACCATTGTATCCAGGTTACGAAAAAAAGATGAGGGGATCCAATGTGTAAGCAAGGCAGAACCTATCAGAAATAAAATAGTCTTCACCCAATTGCTCAATACAATGACCCCCTCGGTCGCACAGCCAGATAATGACACAAGTCACTATCCGGCTCTGCTGTTATTTAGTTATTTACTACGAAGCAACTTATTTAAAGTTTCTCAAGTTGTAGAAAGCTTTTTTACCCGCATATTGAGCTACGCTGAACAACTCGTCTTCGATACGAAGAAGTTGGTTGTACTTCGCAACGCGGTCTGTACGGGAAGGAGCACCTGTTTTGATTTGACCGGCATTTGTAGCAACCGCGATGTCAGCGATTGTGCTGTCTTCGCTCTCACCGGAACGGTGGGAGATAACCGCTGTGTAACCAGCGCGTTTTGCCATTTCGATCGCATCAAAAGTCTCAGTAAGCGTACCGATTTGGTTTACTTTTACCAAGATGGAGTTACCGATGTTTTGCTCGATACCTGTGGAAAGACGCTCAGTGTTCGTAACGAACAGATCGTCACCAACGAGTTGAACTTTGTTACCCAATTTCTCAGTAAGCAATTTCCAACCTTCCCAGTCATCTTCGGAGCAGCCGTCTTCAACTGTGATGATTGGGTATTTATCAACCCATGCAGCAAGGAAGTCAACCCACTCAGCGGATGTGAATGTTTTGCCTTCGCCTTCAAGTACGTATTTACCGTCTTTGAAGAACTCTGTGGAAGCAACGTCCATACCCAAGAATACGTCAACACCTGGTTTGTAACCAGCTTTTTCAATCGCTGTAAGAATAGTTGTGATCGCTTCTTCGTTGGACGTGAAGTTAGGAGCGAATCCGCCTTCGTCGCCAACAGCTGTGTTAAGGCCTTTGTCTTTCAATACGGATTTCAAGCTATGGAAAATCTCTGCGCCAATGCGAAGAGCTTCTTTGAAAGTAGGTGCGCCAACTGGTAGAACCATGAACTCTTGAACGTCAACGTTGTTGTCGGCATGCGCCCCACCGTTGATGATGTTCATCATTGGAACTGGAAGTGTTTTGGCATTGAATCCACCAAGGTATGTGTACAAAGGAACATCCAAAGCGTCAGCAGCAGCGCGAGCTACAGCCATGGAAACAGCCAGGATTGCGTTAGCGCCTAATTTTGCTTTGTTCGGAGTACCGTCTAGCTCGATCATTTTAGTATCGATACCAACTTGATCAAGTGCATCCAAGCCAATGATTTCAGGAGCGATGATTTCGTTAACGTTGTCAACGGCTTTCAGAACGCCTTTACCAAGGTAACGGCCTTTGTCACCGTCACGAAGCTCAACAGCCTCGTACGCGCCTGTGGATGCGCCAGATGGAACGATAGCGCGGCCAAATGCGCCGGACTCTAGATAGACTTCAACTTCAACCGTTGGGTTACCGCGGGAATCCAATACTTCGCGTGCATAAACATCAGAAATAATAGTCATTGTAGAAAACACTCCTTTTATATAATTAATTTGGTTGCTATTTCTTAAGGATTGTAGTCCCGGTCATTTGTTCCGGTTGTTTAACCTCTAAGAAGTCCAGCAATGTTGGGGCAATATCTGCCAAAATTCCGCCGTCTCTTAGTGTAACAGATTTGTCCGTAACAATAAAAGGGACCGGATTTGTTGTATGCGCCGTATTGCGTGTACCGTCCGCATTCGTGACGACATCGGCGTTCCCGTGATCGGCTGTGATGCAGACAACTCCGCCTTTGGCAAGAACCGCTTCCACCACTTTGCCCAGACACTCGTCTGTCGCTTCGATCGCTTTCACCGTCGGCTCCAGCAAGCCGGAATGGCCAACCATGTCAGGGTTTGCGAAGTTCAGGATGATCGCGTCATGACGTTCCGCTTCAATCTCTTTAACAACAGCATCAGCCAGTTCATAAGCGCTCATCTCTGGCTTCAGGTCATAGGTCGCAACTTTCGGCGAAGGAATAAGCAAGCGAGTTTCGCCTGGTAGTTCCGCGTCGCGTCCGCCACTAAAGAAGAACGTTACGTGCGGATACTTCTCGGTTTCAGCTGCACGAAGCTGCTTCAAGCCGTTCTGAGCCAGCACCTCGCCAAGCGTGTTGTCGAGATCCTTCGGTTTGTAAGCTACGAAACCGTCAACAGACTCGCTGAACAACGTCAGACATACGTAGTACAAGTTTTTAGCCACTTTAGGACCACGGTCAAAACCACGGAAGTCTTCATTCGTGAAGACTTGCGAAAGCTGGATCGCACGGTCCGGACGGAAGTTGAAGAAGATAACGGCATCGCCGGATTCAACAAGACCTACAGGTTTGCCATCCTCGCCTACGATAACCGTTGGCATAACGAACTCGTCGAAGATGGATTTTTCGTAAGATTCAACAATAGCTTTCATCGGATCGGTGTAGGCTGGACCTTCACCGTAAACCATGGCGCGGTAGGATTTCTCCGTACGCTCCCAACGTTTGTCGCGATCCATTGCATAATAGCGTCCTTGAACGGTCGCAATTTTACCTACGCCAACTTCAGCGATTTTCTTCAGAAGGCGCTCCATGTAGCTCTTCGCAGAATCTGGAGCTACGTCGCGGCCGTCGAGGAACGCATGGATATACACTTCATGGAAATCTTCTTTTTTAGCTAGGTCCAGCAAAGCGAACAAATGCTCAATGTGGCTGTGCACGCCGCCATCGGAAAGCAGCCCGTAAAGGTGCAGCTTTTTGCCGTTCTCTTTGGCATGACGTACAGCGCCTACGATTGTTTCATTGTCGTAAAATTCGCCGTCACGAATCGATTTGGAAATCCGCGTCAGATCCTGATAAACGATACGGCCTGCGCCGATATTCAGGTGTCCTACTTCAGAATTCCCCATCTGGCCTTCAGGCAAACCTACAGCTTCACCGCAAGCTGTTAGAGTTGTATGTGGATAACTTGACCAGTAACGGTCATAGTTCGGCTTTTTGGCATGAGCAACGGCGTTCCCCTGCTCTTCCGAACGAAGTCCGAAGCCATCGAGAATAATGAGTGCTACCGGTTTCGGTCTGGACATATTACTTCGCCCCCTGGACGAGTTGGATGTACGAAGCAGACTCTAAGCTTGCTCCGCCAACAAGTGCGCCATCGATATCAGGTTGCGCCATGTATTCAGCAATGTTGTTAGGCTTCACGCTTCCGCCGTATTGGATACGAACCGCGTCTGCTACGGAAGCGCCGTAAAGGCCGCTCACAAGTTCACGGATGTAGCCGATAACGTCTTGTGCATCAGCAGCTGTGGAGGATTTGCCAGTGCCGATCGCCCAGATTGGCTCGTAAGCGATAACCACTTGTGCTGCTTGCTCTGCGCTAAGGCCAGCAAAAGCTGCTTCTGTTTGCACTTTGCAAACATCTTTGGTTTGGCCCGCTTCGCGCTCTTCCAGCTTCTCGCCTACGCACAGGATCGGTTTCAAGCCGTGTTTGAAAGCCGCAGCGACTTTCTTGTTTACGATTTCGTCCGTCTCAGCGAAGTAAGCTCTACGCTCGGAGTGACCGATAATGACATACTCCACACCAAGATCTTTCAGCATAACGCCGGAGATTTCGCCTGTGAACGCGCCATTGTCTTCGAAATGCAGGTTTTGTGCGCCTACGTGCACGTCTGTGCCTTTTACTGCTTCAACCAATGCAGGCAGGTTTGTGAATGGAGAACAAATTACGCTTTCTACACCTTCTACCGTGCTGCCTTTTACTTCGTTTACAAAGCTAACAGCTTCGGAAACAGTTTTGAACATTTTCCAGTTACCCGCGATAATCGGTTTTCTGCTCATTCGGATATGCTCTCCTTTGATAATAAATTATTTATCGTTCAAAGCTACAACGCCTGGCAATGCTTTACCTTCCATGAACTCCAAGGAAGCTCCGCCGCCTGTGGACATGTGGTTCATTTGTTCAGCCAAGTGGAATTTCTCCGTTGCTGCAGCAGAATCGCCGCCGCCAATTACTGTGTAGCCTTCTGTTTTTGCGCAAGCCTCAGCAACTGCACGTGTACCATGGGAGAAAGGCTCGATTTCAAATACGCCCATCGGTCCGTTCCAAACAACCAGTTTGGATTTCGCGATAACGTCAGCATAAAGTGCACGTGTTTTAGGTCCGATGTCAATGCCTTCCCAATCCGCAGGAATGCTGTCAATATCAACGATTTGCGTGTTCGCGTCTGCGCTGAATTTATCCGTAACAACGATATCTACAGGAAGCAGGAAGTTAACACCTTTTTCTTTGGCTTTTGCAATAAAGCTAAGCGCCAAATCAAGCTTCGAGTTGTCCAGAAGTGATTTACCGATTTCGTAGCCTTGTGCTTTCAAGAATGTATAGGACAGACCGCCGCCGATCAAGACGTTGTCTGCAATGTTCAGGAGGTTTTCGATGACTGCGATTTTGTCTTTTACTTTGGAACCGCCGACGATCGCTGTGAAAGGACGCTCAGGGTTATTCAGTGCTTTGCCTAGAACATCAAGCTCTTTTTCCATCAAAAGACCGGAAACAGCCGGTATGTACGCAGCAATGCCTGAAGTTGAAGCATGTGCACGGTGAGCTGCACCGAATGCATCATTGACGAACAGATCAGCCAGATCAGCGAAAGCTTTTGCCAATTCAGGATCATTTTTCTCTTCGCCTTCGTTGAAACGAACGTTTTCAAGCAAAAGAACGTCGCCATTTTCAAGCGCATCCACTTGTGCTTTCACGATTTCACCAACGGATTGATCCGCTTTGATCACGTTTTGGCCAAGAAGCTCAGCCAATTTTACAGCCACCGGTGTTAAACGAAGCTCTTCGACCACTTGTCCGTTTGGACGGCCAAAATGCGCAGCAAGAATAACTTTAGCGCCTTGCTCTACCAAGTATTTAATCGTAGGGATCGTTTCTCTGATACGTGTATCGTCCGTGATTTGACCATTCTCTACAGGTACGTTGAAATCAACGCGAACGAATACTCTTTTACCAGCTACTTCAACATCGCGAACACTTTTCTTACTCATAAGTTAAAGCCTCCTGAACGTATATGGTTTACTTCCGTACTTCCTGTTTCCGATCAACTTATATAGGCAACAATCGCACATAAAGAGGAGAATCGCTTCTCCTCTTCATGTGGTTGTTAGTGTGTGTTATATGAAATTACAGACCTTTTTTAGCGATGAAAGCAGCCAAGTCAACTACACGGTTGGAGTAACCCCACTCGTTGTCGTACCAGGAAACTACTTTCAGCATGTTGTCGCCAACTACCATTGTGGACAATGCATCTACTGTGGAAGATGCTGGGTCACCATTGAAGTCGCTGGATACAAGCGGCTCTTCTGTGTAGTTCAGAATGCCTTTAAGAGGGCCTTCGGAAGCTTGTTTCAGAGCTGCGTTTACTTCGTCAACCGTTACGTTAACTTTAAGCTCAACAACCAAATCAGTTACGGATACGTTAGGTGTAGGAACACGCATAGCCATACCGTTCAATTTGCCTTTAAGTTCTGGAAGAACAAGACCGATTGCTTTTGCTGCGCCAGTGCTGGAAGGAATGATGTTCTCAGCTGCTGCACGAGCACGACGAAGGTCTTTGTGAGGAACGTCAAGCACGGATTGGTCATTTGTGTAAGAGTGAACAGTTGTCATCATACCTTTTACGATTCCGAAGCTATCGTTGATAACTTTCGCGAAAGGAGCCAAGCAGTTTGTTGTACAAGATGCGTTGGAGATGATTGTGTGAGCTGCTGGATCGTATTTGTCTTCGTTTACGCCAAGTACGATTGTGATATCTTCGTCGGAAGCAGGAGCGGAGATGATAACTTTCTTAGCTCCACCTTTCAAGTGAAGGGATGCTTTTTCTTTCGCTGTGAAGATACCAGTGGATTCAACAACGATTTCTGCGCCTACAGATGCCCATGGCAGGTTCCCAGGGTCACGCTCAGCAAAAACTTTGATGGAACGACCGTTAACGATCAATTCGCCTTCGCCAGCTTCAACTGTTGCGTCTAGTTTACCATGAGTTGTGTCATATTTAAGCAAGTGAGCCAGTGTTTTAACGTCAGTCAAATCATTTACTGCAACGATTTGTACTTCTGAGCTGTTCAAAGCTGCGCGAAACACGTTACGACCAATACGTCCGAAACCGTTAATACCTACTTTTACCATAGCGAATTCCTCCTAAGATTAAAAAAGATTTATTTATTTCAAAACGCAGCTGGTACAAGCCCACGTTATGATGTCCAATTACACATGTTTCATAATTTCAAGTGCCGCCGCTTCATCCGTGACCAACACATCTTCTTGCCCGTGCCTTAGAACGGAAGCGATCGCTTCACCCTTGCTTTTACCGCCTGCTACACCAATCACGACCTCTGTCCGATGCAGATCCTCCAGACGAAGCCCGACTGTAGGCATCTTGTGCACGACATTTCCTTGGCGGTCAAAATAGTACCCGAATGCCTCTGCCAGAGCCCCATCGTCCTGCAAGCTGCGAGTCGTTTCGGCGTCCACCTTGCGCCTTCGAGCCATGACCATAGCATCTCCGATACCGTGAACTACGATGCGACAACTGCGAACAGCGTCAACAACTTCCTGAATCTGCGGATCTTGGATAAGCGTCTGATACGCTTCCTCGCCTAAATGATCCGGCACATGAAGCAGCCTGTATTTCCCGCCTGTCTTCTTGGCCATAATAGACGCGATCGTATTTGCCTGCATATCCACGCTTTCGCCGAGTCCACCGCGAGCCGGTACGAACCAATTGCCTTTCATGGAAGAGGAAATCGTCAGGTTATTCGCAATCTGCGCCATTGTTGAGCCGCCGGTTACTGCAATAATGTCGCCCTTGGCCACATATTTGCGCAGTGCCGCTGCGCCGGCGCGTCCAAGCTCCTTCTTCGTGAAGACCGAAGTGTCCGTATCGCCAGGAACCACAATGACTTGCGAGAGACCGTACGCTTTCGCGATGCTTTCTTCCAAATCCGTCAATCCAAAAGCGATCTTAATGATCGGCAGCATATCCTCGAGCAATTGACGGCCGGACTCCGTGATCTTCATCCCAGAGGCGTCCGATTCCAAAAGCCCATGCTCCTTAAGGAAGTCTACTTCTCCGCGGAGCACCCGCTCCGTCATATCGAGCGAAGAAGCTAGCGTTCTACGTCCGACAACACCAGAGATTAAGATATGATGCAGAATCGAATATCGCTTCTTCATGATGTCCATGAGATCCGGCAAGAGCTTTTTCTGAATGTCTAGAATTTCTCTCATATAACGACGTTCGACGCTCCTGATCCAGTGATGGACGTTTTATGTCCCGGGTATACATTTTGCGTCCCACCCGGGTGAAAAAAAATGGCCTTACACGTTTATTATAACCAATAACGTTTGAACATTCAACAATTGTTCAAACAATTTCAACAAAATGTGCTGTAAGGGCTTACGGTATTGCTTTTTGCGCGGAGGTGACATATAATAACCCTTGCTTCGCTTTTTTTGAAACATGCGCCCGTGGTCCAATGGATATGACGTAGGCCTCCGAAGCCTGAGATAAAGGTTCGATTCCTTTCGGGCGCGTAAATGACATGGAAATAAGAGAAACATTAGAGAAATCAGTCGGTTGACTGATTTTTTTTATTGTTAGTTTGACCTTTCTTGACCTTCGAAGGTTTTTTCGTTATCATACTTGTAGATACTGTAAATAGTATGTACGCGGGAGATCAATTTCATAACTCATAGCATGACATTGGCCCCAGGCACCAATTTTAAAACCATCTACCCACCCCAAGGAGGTCATTCTCATGAGTTTTATCCCTATGGTCGTCGAACAGGACGCACGCGGTGAAAGAGGATATGACATCTACTCTCGCTTGCTGAAAGACCGCATCATTTTCTTAGGCACGGGTGTCAACGATGTTGTGGCAAACTCCATCATTGCTCAGTTACTATTCTTGGCCGCACAAGATCCTGATAAAGATATCTCGCTATACATTAACAGCCCTGGCGGTTCTATCACAGCCGGTATGGCGATCTACGACACGATGCAGTTCATCAAGCCGGATGTCTCCACGATCTGCGTCGGTATGGCTGCTTCGATGGGCGCATTCCTTCTGACAGCTGGCGCCAAAGGCAAGCGTTACGCGCTTCCGAACAGCGAAGTCATGATTCACCAGCCGCTTGGCGGCGCTGAAGGCCAAGCCTCCGACATCGAAATTCGCGCGAAGCGCATTTTGAAAATGCGAGACAACCTGAACAAAATCCTTGCAGAGCGCACAGGACAAACGTTCGAACGCATCGAAAAAGATACAGACCGCGACAACTTCATGAGTGCTGCTGAAGCAGCCGACTACGGACTCATCGATAAAGTAATCGAGCGCGTCTAATACAAAAAACCAGCTTGCATGACTGCTCTTCTGAGCGGCCTTGCGGCTGGTTTTTTTGTTGGTGGGCTGGTTGCTCTTTAACGGACTTCACAACCTCTATTTATCGATTTTAGGCTCCAAATTCAATTTAACGGACACCAGAGCCGTTAATTTCCATAAATAGCCCAGCAACGGAGAAAACCTGTTAAATAACGTCACCACAGTCCGTTAGCTGTCTAGCTGCTGGCAAATAGCAAAGAATAACGGCCCGTGAGTCCGTTACACATCGATACTTCTTGCCGCGCCCCGCGTTCGACTACCGCTACCAGCTGCAAGCAAGCCGCCGCCCGTTACCCTGCTGCAAAGCAAAAAAAGAGCCCCAGAGGCTCCTATCCACCCGAAAATCTGCAGATTTTCCAAGCGAAGCAATAGAATCTCCAAGGCTCTTAACAATCACTTACTTTTTCTCATCCAATGGGTAGAAAATAAGGTCAATCGGGAACGCTGAGCCCGCCGGAGGCGTGAACTCGATATCCAGCGCGTCTTCCTTGCCCGTCGTGCGAGCCAGCACTTCCATGCCGTCAAACGCGGTAATAACACCGGAGCTCGGAACCGGAATGATCTCGCCGTTAATTTTGAACGGCCCTTTGAACACGCCGCCTCTAGCCATAATCATAACAGCCATTTTGCGCGGCTTATCCGAATGGATTTTATAAACCACACCATAGTTTCCACCGTTCTCTACGTTCTCCTTGCGCATCACGTCATAACCTTTGACGAATGGGTCGGTCTTATTATCGCCTATCGTCAACACCGATGTTTTGGCGAAACTCGCCGCATCAATATCCCACTTGATTTCGGATACCGGGAAAGTCCCCCTCACATGACCATTGAAAGCCAACAAAGGAAGTTCCTTCACAGTATTCGACGTTAACCTTTGATCCGTAACAGCGAAAGACATTTGTAACTCGCCATCTGTTTCGACATCATAGAACAAGTTCACGCCTTGCCCTGGATAAAAGTCTGGAAGCTTCGCATAGACATAAGTCTCATGAGGAGCAACCGTCATTGTATCTGTGTACACATTGTTCAACAAGAAGTCTACAGAAGCTTCGCTGCCGATCAAGTTAGCGTAAACGGAAGGGTAAACCTCACCTTTATTCGTCGTCTTGATGGTTACCGGTTTATCCGTATTATTCGTGGCGAAAATCGCCATTGTCATGATTTGTTTCGTACCGTTGATATGGTCAGCATACAAACGCGCTTTCCCATTGATTTTGTCCTGATACAGAATTCCTTTTTCCGTAAACTCTTCGGGACTATCGCTTACCAGCAATGTGCGGTCAGTAAGCTCCGTTACTTTCTTAGGAAGCATCGGCAGCTCGTTGAAATGGGACCAAATGGTACCCCAGTCCGATTTGATGAAACTGCCCACAGGAGCTGTATAAATCGGGTACTCCACTTGGCTCAAATAAGGCACGTCTTCAACCGTTACATAACTTTTGAATAATTTACTTTCGTGTCCATGGCGATCCTTCACGGTCAAAGTGACCGGATATTTGCCTGGTTTGAAGAACGCTTCTTCTTTGCCAACCCAATCATAGGATGCAATACCTTCCGCATCTGGATCGTAGCTCAAATCCACATACTTCACAGGCTCTCCAAGGCGGTAAGTAGGCTTCGCAGTTGCAAACTTGGCTACAGGTCGGGAATTGCTGTCTTGATCAATATAGATGCCCTCAGGTGTCTTAAAATGGACAATCTCTACGCGACGCAATTCACTGTTGTACGTGTACTTCGCGCCCATGTAATCCGCAAGCCATGTCAGCTTGACCAGAAGCTTCCCGTTCACAATCGCAGCAACCGAGTTAAAAGGCGTATCCACGCCATTGGTCGTAACTGTCTTATGGTCAGCATCCAACACGATGTTGTAGCCTGGAGGTGTCATTTGAATCGTCCGGGAATCATTATTCCACTCCACTTTGAAGCCCATGGTATCGCCCAAGAACTTGGCAGGAACAAAAGTACTGCCGTTGATAATCGTAGCTGGCGACTCCAAATGAATCTGATCCTCATTCACGAAAGCTTCTGACTTATCGATATAAAGTAAAATAAAGGACGAACTCGCCGATACGGCATGCGCTGCTGGTGCTGAAATCGCACTAGCCAGAAACACTAGTAAAGCGAGCATAACAGTAATCTCTTTCCTTAAAGCATTCCATTTCATTCTTTCTCTAACTCCTTTTGCCTTAGTATGCGAGGTATGCGAGATAGAGGGCAAAGCAAATAGCCCTTTCCTTCATTGACCACGTTCATTAGACGCCGCCAAGAGAAAAAGGTTGCTAGTCTATTCAAATGTTAACAAGATTGACACTTATTGACCGTAACTGCCAAAAGCAGCGGTCAATTGCAAAAAAGCCTCCTCGAAAGGAAGCTTTTGAAGGATTATTGGTTTTCCAATTCTTCCTTGCTAACTAACGTGACTAAAGCGTTTACAGCCTGCTCTGCATCCGAACCTTCTGCACTTATGAAGACTTCGGTCCCTGTGCTGATCGCGAGACTCATAATTCCCATGATGCTCTTGGCATTCACTTTCTTCTCATCTTTCTCAACGAAGATCTCAGATGAAAACTTATTCGCCTCTTGAACAAACAATGCCGCAGGTCTGGCATGAAGTCCTGTTCTCAACTTCACAACGACTGGACGTCTGGACATGGAACTAATTCCCCCTAGTGTGGCGCTTATATGAATTACTACTGATAACAGTGCTATTCCTTATGTTATAACATTATACCATTTTTCCCTCAAGTACACTAGAAAAAATGAGAAAAACTTATTTACATCGTGTTCAGTCCCGTAAAAACTAAGAATTCCGCTGTTTTTCAGCCAATTCGTCAATTTTTCGCAGGCGATGATTGACGCCGGATTTACTGACATTGCCCTTGAGCATATCGCCAACTTCCTTGAGATTCAGATCAGGATGCTGAAGTCTGATTTCGGCAACCTCTCTCAATTTCTCTGGCAAACTGTCAAGTCCAACCTCTCTTTGCAAAAGCCGAATGTTCTCGATCTGCCTCACCGCCGCTCCGATCGTCTTGTTCAGATTCGCTGTTTCACAATTAACAATCCGATTCACCGAGTTCCGCATATCCTTCATGATCCGGACATCCTCGAAGCGCAGCAGCGCTTGATGAGCCCCAATGATACTGAGAAACTCAATAATCTTCTCGCCTTCCTTGATGTACAGGACGAACCCTTTCTTACGCTCGATAAAGCGGGCATTCAAGTCGAATTTGTTGGCTAGGTGCGCCAGCGCCTTGCAATGCTCCTCATAGATCGAGGCAATCTCAAGATGATAGGAAGATCCTTCGGGATTATTCACCGAGCCGCCGGCCATGAAAGCTCCGCGGAGATAAGCGCGTTTGCAGCAGTTGCCCTTAATAATCTCTTTGTTGATTCCTGTCGTAAAGATAAATCCTTCAGAAACGATTTTCAGATCACTGAGCAGCTCTTGCACTTGACCAGGTACTCGAACAATATATACATTATTCTTCTTCAAACGCATTTTCTTGCGCACGAGCAGTTCGGTGTGCAGTTTGTACGTCTTTTTGATGAGGGAGTATATACGTCTGGCGATAGCAGCGTTTTCGGTAGAGATATCGAGAACAACGCGCTGGTTCGTTAACTGAACCGATCCATTCATGCGAATTAAAGCAGATAACTCCGCTTTTTCACAACACGCTTCCGCTTCGGTTATTAAGGTCAATTCTTTTTTGGTTGTTGCCGCAAAGGACATGAGACTCACTTCTTCCTTGACATCCAGCTTTCGACAAGCTGATAAATATGGTCACTCAATTTCTCAGCGTCATGTCGAAGGTACGTGCGGAATAGCACGAGGCGGTCAGCAATGACCCGATACCCTCTTTTCGTGACTTCATCCAAATCCAAGTGAACCGCTTTTGAACCTTTTTCGGCATATCTCGCCTGAACTTGCGGTGGTATTTCGCCATTGTTTACGATCACATAATCGAACAAATGCCGCTTGAGATGATCATATACCGCATCAAGGTGATCGCTGACGGAGTAGTCATCGGTTTCCCCAGGCTGCGTCATGACATTGCAAATGAACATTTTCACTGCTTTCGATTTGGCGATCTCCTCCGCAATACCCGGAACAAGCAGATTCGGCAGCAAACTGGTGTATAGACTGCCTGGGCCGCAAAGAATCGCATCCGCATCGCGGATAGCCAGAATTGCGTCCGCCAGCGGCGTCACGTTCGCTGGTTCTATGAACACTTGCTTAATGCGCCCTTCCGCTTTGGGAATTTTGGATTCCCCTATGACTAAAGTACCATCTTCCATTATCGCTTTCAACACGATCGCTTGGTTGGAAGCCGGAATAACACGCCCCCGAACCGCGAATACCCGGTTCATCTCTTGCACGGCCGTTACGAAATCACCGGTAATGTCAGTGAGCGCCGCTAATATTAGATTTCCCAGACTGTGCCCAGCTAAACCTGTTCCCACCTGAAAACGATACTGCAGCATTAAAGACAGCAGCGGCTCGACATCAGCAAGTGAGGTCAATACGTTGCGAATATCCCCTGGAGGGGGCATCTGCATCTCATTGCGGAGAATGCCGGAGCTTCCTCCGTCGTCCGCTACCGTAACGATAGCAGTAATATCAACTGGCTTTTCCTTCAAACCTCTAAGCATTACGGAAAGACCTGTGCCGCCGCCGATTACGACTATTCTGGGAGTGCGCTGTGATTTTTCATATTTCATCCTTCATTCACCCTCTTAATCGTTAGGACGCCTATACCCGGTCCCGCTCGGCATCTCGATGACTCAAACGCACAGCTTCCGTTTCACTGTTCCCCAGAACCTTACCCAGGTATTCGGTAATGGCTACGGAACGATGTTTCCCTCCTGTACAGCCTATCCCCACAACCACCTGGCTTTTGCCTTCTTTCTTGTATTGAGGCATTAAGAAGTTCAGCATATCAAGCAATTTTGTCAGGAACTCTTGCGTCTCGGTCCATTTCATCACGTAGTCGTACACATCGGGGTCTTGACCTGTCTGCGGGCGAAGCTGTTCCACATAATGGGGATTCGGCAAGAAGCGAACATCGAAGATTAAATCAGCATCAATGGGTACACCATACTTAAATCCGAAAGAGATTACATTTATAGATATGCGGTTGGTTTCCAAATTGGTAAACCGGGAAATAATTCTTTCTTTGAGCTGCACTGGTTTCAAAGTACTGGTGTCAATAACCTGTGTAGCCAGACCTTTGAGCTCCTCCAGCAACTTGCGTTCAAGCCCAATGCCTTCGAGTGGTGCACCTTCGGGCGCAAGCGGATGCCGGCGTCGGCTCTCTTTGTAGCGTTGAACAAGTGTCGCATCGGTAGCATCTAAGAAAAGAATTTCATAACTTAGCGTGTAATTCTCATGGATATATCGAAGCGACTCCTGAAGTGCAGTGAAAAATTCACGCCCCCGCAAATCAATCACCAGTGCGACTTTGCCGATTTTCCCCATCGACTGTACGATCAACTCAGCGAATTTCGGAATAAGGACAGGCGGTAAATTATCGACGCAGAAGAATCCGAGATCCTCGAGGCTCTGCACCGCAATTGTCTTTCCAGCACCCGACATTCCTGTAATAATGACCAGTTTCGCTAAAGGGTGGTTCTCTTCCATGAATGACACCTTCCTTTGGAGTGCTTTCGCAGGCCGAAGTCCCTGCCATCAGCCATGCGAACCGTACTTGTCAGTCTAGCATTCTAACGCAAGTTCAAACCGGCAGCGCCTACGACACCAGCGTCATTACCAAGTGTAGCGGCAACAATCTCTACGCCTTCAGCGGCCGCTTCCGGTGTGTATTTCTTGAATGTATCGCGGATTGGTTGGAACAGAATTTCGCCTGCTTTGGATACGCCACCGCCGATGATGAAACGTTTCGGGTTAACAACGACAGCGAGTGCCGCCATAGAGCGTCCAAGATAGTAAGCAGCACGGTTCACGATGCGAAGAGACACTTCGTCTCCGCTTTTTGCAGCGTCGAAGACATGCTTCGCTTCAATTTTCTCATGAAGCGCAAGAGAAGTACGCTCTCCGCGTTCAACCGCTTCTTTGGCCATACGAACGATACCTGTTGCTGAGGATACCGTCTCCAAACAACCCATTTGTCCGCATCCACATTGAATCGCTTCGATATCCGGCACAACCGACATGTGTCCAAGCTCGCCAGCCATACCCGCAGAACCTTGATAGATTTTACCGTTAATAATAATACCGCCGCCAACACCTGTTCCCAACGTATAGCAAACTACATTCGGAATCCCCGCACCTGCTCCAGCCCATGCTTCGCCTAACGCTGCCACGTTGGCATCGTTGTCGATTTTCACGGTTTTGCCCAGAAGCGTTTCCAACATTTTCTTGGCAGGGACATTATGCCAATTCAAATTTGGAGAGAATTTGACGAATCCTTCCGGAATATCCATGAATCCGGCTAACCCCGCGCCGATACCCGCAACTTGCTCCCACTCATAAGGGGATTCTTCGACAATTTGTCGCACTTGCGCCGCAATTCGACCAATGACTGACTCAGCGCCATTCTCTGCGCCTGTAGGCCCTTCTAACGTTTGCAGCAGCTTCCCCTGCTCGTCGCAGATACCGACTTTAATGTTGGTACCGCCTAAATCTACACCGATATAAATCTGATTTGACATTTGCAAGGTCACCTCATGAATAATCATTAAAATTTTCGGGCATATGCTCCTGTTTAAACTATAAGACAACCCTGTATACAGGTCAAGATTCAACTATTCCCCAATGAAATGAGAAAACGTGGAAAGCATAGCCTTCCACGTTTTCTGTACCCTCTTACAGCGATTGACTCCAATCGTGTACGATATGGCCTTCAAGGAATTTCTCAGCTTCAAGGGCTGCTGCACAGCCACTTCCCGCTGCTGTGATCGCTTGGCGATATTTGGTATCTTGTACGTCGCCGCAAGCGAAAACGCCAGGAATATTCGTTTCCATCGTGCCTGGCTTCACAATGATGTAGCCAAGCTCATCGGTATCAATTTGTCCACCTAGGAACTTCGTATTCGGTGTATGACCGATCGCTACGAAAATACCATCTGTTTCGATAATTTCTTCTTCGCCAGTGGTATTATTTTTCACTTTCAGACCTGTAACACCCTTCTCGCCGGATACAACTTCAAGCGGTGTATTGTTCAGCGCCCATTTCACTTTCTCGTTACCGCGCGCGCGATCTTGCATGATTTTGGAAGCGCGTAGCTCATCGCGACGATGAACCAAGCGTACCTCGGAAGCAAAGCGAGTCAAGAAGTTCGCCTCTTCCATAGCGGAGTCTCCGCCGCCCACGACGATAATCTTTTTGCCGCGGAAAAAGAAGCCGTCACACGTTGCGCAAGTACTTACGCCGCGTCCGATATTTTCCTTCTCATTGCCGATCCCGAGCAATTTAGCGGAAGCGCCGGTGGAAATGATCAATGTTTCTGTTTCAATCTCGCCCAGACCTTCAACTTGCAATTTGAATGGACGATTGGTTAGTTCAACGGAATTGACCCAACCTGTTTTGAATTCAGCGCCAAAGCGTTCCGCTTGTTTGCGCATGTTCTCCATTAATTCAGGACCCATGATGCCTTCAGGGAAACCTGGGAAATTCTCTACCTCGGTGGTAGTGGTCAATTGCCCGCCTGGCTCCGGACCCTCAATAACAAGTGGGCTAAGGTTAGCACGAGCTAGATAAATGGCTGCTGTTAGACCGGATGGTCCTGTTCCTACGACGACTGATTTGTACATTTGGTTTCCCTCCTAGTTGCTTTCCACCAAGAAAGCTATCTTTAGTATGCATACATCTATGTATGAAAGCCGGGTCTCACGACACGGCAAAAACCCAGCTATCAAATGCTCGTAAATTTGTCGAAAATAGCTTCCATCTTCTCGCGTAGGCCGCAAGTATCATCAATCAGTTTCACATTGCGGCTGACTGTTGAGACCGTCACGCCATAACGCGCAGAGACCTCTTGATACGAAATTGCGCGGCGATGCATCTTGGCAATCAAATATTCTAACGCCGCTGCCCAGCCTTCCGATTTCTGAATTTTGGGCACAGACGGATACATCTTCGTCAGAAATTCCACCCACAGGATTTCTAAATCATACTGTTGCACCATATCGTAGCGCTTATGCATGTGGGAAAGCGCTGTTTCCATGACGCTTTGCCATTTGACATCCCAAATAGGCAAGTGCGGCGAGTAGGGAGAAGCCTCCACCATAATTTCTTCATTTTCAAGAAAAGCAGGAATGGACTCCCTAATTCCCATGCTGCGAAGAACAAAAATGGCTACTTTCTTCAAATAGTCATCTTCATGGCGATCCAGAATGAAGTCCTGCAGCGCATCTCTCACTTCACCGTCGGCAATCAGACCAAAGGCTTGAATAACCTGCAGCTTCGTTTCGATATCTCCATGACGTAATGCCCAGAAGAAGGAGGAGCGCACAAGCGGATCTTTCTTCAACTGATCAGGAATGCCTTGCGAGGATTTCTCCAACACACGGAATTGCTCTTCAAAGGGTAGATGGTAATGATAGCTCCAAGTTAATGGACCTTCTGCCTTCTCTCTTGTACGCAGTTGATCCAAGTAAAACTTGGAGATCTCAGCGCCGGGATCCAGCTTCTGTGTTTGCTTCCAGTACCGATAGGCTTCATCGAACCGCCCCAGATGACAAGCCGCTACCGCTGCATAGTGGTACAAGCAGGGATCTGCTGCACCGTCACCAGCTTTCAGCAGACGCTTGAACAGATGGTACGCTTTCTCATGTTGAGAAAGAATCCCCATCGTCGTAGCAAGCTTAAAGACATGATCCTGCTGAAACGGATACGTTTTGCATAAGAGCTCCGTTAACTCCGCCAGCTCTTTCTTATTACCGAAATGCTGATGGAAGATGGCCATGTTACACAGGGCATGCAAATTCCCAGCATCAATTTCGAGCACCGCGCGGATGGTTTCCATCGCCTTATCGAATTGGCCCATATAATAATAGGCGAGGGCCAAGTTGTTCCGTGCTGCCGTGAATTCAGGCTGATTCTTCACCAGCTTCTCCAGCTGCCTCACGGCCTCGGCGAATTTCCCTTCTTCCAGAAGAGCGCGGGCTTTATCATGCTCGAAGAGCCCTTCTCGACTCTTGATGCTAGTGAGAGGGGCGGGCCGTTCAAGCTCGTAGCTCAGCATTTCCATCATTTCTTCGGATTCGTCCATAAACTGACCTGTTGGGTCCGTTTCTAAATACCGAACTAATGCTTGTTCTGCCTGCTCGAAATTTTCCATATTGGCGTAGTTGTTCGCCATATAAAAGTGACATTCCGTCATCTCGGGATCGATCGTTTCAAGGATATGCTGCAAAATTTGGTTCGACTCGTCGTAATTGCCCATTTCGGAGAGAACTCCCGCGAGGTTGCAGTGATTCACAGGGTTATCCTGCTCATACTCCGCAGCCCGCCGGAAATATTTCAATGCCTTATCATAATGAAACCGATCCAAAGATTGAACCGCTCTCTCGAAAAAGAATGCGGCATCCATATTTATTGAGATTACTTTAGGTTTTGGCGCATCGGACACACGCTTAATCTTTTCCATAGCAAGACACCTCCGGCAATTTGATTACAACTCAAATTATACCATAGATCGCTTGGAAGCCAAAAACATTATCCGAAGGTAAGATCTGGTCTACACAAATTCCTTATACGCCGCCGTATTTAAACAAGGAAGACAAGGAACCGCCATCATTAATAATGCGGATTGCATCGGATAACAATGGAGCTACGGAAAGCACATTAAATTTATCGGAGTGTCCTTCCGGAATCGCGATGGAGTCCGTAATGATCACTTCTTTGATGTTCGGGTGATCCAAGCGCTGCAGAGCTGGCCCTGAGAAAACAGGATGCGTTGCACAGATGTAAACGTCGTGCGCGCCTCTTTCTTTCAAGCTTTCTACAACGTTAACAATCGTCGTTCCTGTATCAATCAGATCCTCGATAATAATCGGTGTACGGCCGACAACATCACCAATGACGTGAGTAATCACGGACTCATTGTGTTCCGGTCGTTTCTTGATCATCATCGCGAAAGGTGCATCCAGGATGTTCGCCATTTTCTCAGCCGTTGTTGCACGGCCTGCATCTGGAGATACGATGATCGGGTTATGCAGATTTTTCTTTTTAATGCAATCACTAATAACGTCAAGTGCCGTCAGATGGTCAACTGGAATATTGAAGAAGCCTTGAATCGCCGGTGCATGCAGGTCAATCGTAACAACACGGTGTGCGCCTGCCGCACTGAACAAGTCAGCGACTAATTTAGCAGAAATCGGCTCACGCGGAGCAGCCTTGCGTTCTTGACGAGAGTAACCATAATATGGGATGACAAGGTTGATCGTTTTTGCAGAAGCTCTTTTTGCCGCATCCATCATGACCAAGAGTTCCATCATATGTTCATTAATCGGATGGGAGAAGGTTTGTACCAGGAATACGTCACAGTTACGAATCGTTTCTTCGTAGAGACAGTAGATTTCTCCGCTTTTAAAACGGGATAATTTGATTTGTCCAAGCGGCTGGCCGAGCTCTTTACAAATACGTTCCGCAAGCTTCGGATTCGAAGATCCGGAAAAAATTTTAACATTGTCGCTATGCATGGTTAATGGTTACCTCCGAAGGTTCATTAAATAGATTGTTCACGCCCTACTCATTATACATGAAAGGTGTCGAATTTAAAAAGTCACAAGTTGTCGATTTCGTGCATGAAATGTGGCTATTTCGTTAAATCCAATCATTTTGAGCAGCGATCTTGCTTCATCCAAATATTGGCCTAACCGCTCCGGCTGATGAGCATCCGATCCAAGCGTCACCGGGATTCCCACCTTATGGCAATATTCCAGCATGCGGCGGCTAGGAAACATCTCTTTGCAAGGATGACGCAGCCCGGATGCATTCAACTCAATCGCAAGCCCACACTCCTTCACCGTGTCCAGCGCGGCTTTCTCCAACTCCCATGTATCGCGATCCGGCACATAACCAAACCGCTTGATCATATCGAGATGACCCAGGTAATCATACAGTCCTGTACGGGCTGCTTTCTTCACTGCCTCGTAGTATTGGGTATAAACCTCATAAATATCCTTACCTTCCCAACCAGCGATCTGACGAAAATCAGAAATATCCCACTCGCCTAAAAAATGGACGGAGCCAATCACGTAATCCCATGGATACGCTTTAATAATGGCCGCTATTTCTGACTCATAACCTTCAATATAATCGCCTTCGAGACCGACACGAATATCAATTAGATCCTTGTACTTCTCTTTCAGATGCAGGCACTCCTCGACATAGCGAGGCAGTTCCTCCATTGGCATAGCCATCTCTGGCCAATAGGTCTGCGGATCCACATGCAAAAGCGGCATATGATCAGACAGCCCTAATTGCGTGAGCCCGATCTCGATGCCGCGTTTGACGTATTCCTCTAGTTCCCCAGAGGCGTGACCGCAGCGCACATGATGTGTATGATAATCAATCAACATCGTGATATCACTCCAGGTCGTCTTATTTATTTTTTAACATGCCGATTCGCAAGCTCTTTCATAATATCATCCAATGGCAGTTTATTATTACGTAAAAGAACCATTAAGTGAAAAATGAGATCGCTAGCTTCATAGCGAAGCTCGTCGTTGTCTTTATTTTTGGCTGCAATAATGACTTCCGCCGTTTCTTCGCCTACTTTTTTGAGGATCTTATCAACGCCTTTTTCGAAAAGGTAGGTCGTATAAGCGCCTTCCGGACGCTCAGCATCACGTGAAGCAATAACGGCTTCCAGCTCGCCAAGGATGGCAAATCGATCTCCGGATACCGCAGGCTCCGTTCCTTCTTGCGCCGTCCCTTCGACCGGAATGCTTTCCGTGAAGCAAGTGTAAGTGCCGTTGTGGCAAGCCGGTCCTACTTGCTCTACGAGCACTAGCAGCGTATCCGCATCGCAGTCATAGCGCAGAGCCTTCACTTTTTGCGTATGACCCGAAGTAGCGCCTTTGTTCCAAAGCTCCTCACGGGAGCGGCTCCAGAACCAAGTGTCTCCGGTTTGAATCGTACGTTGCAAAGATTCGCTGTTCATATAGGCCAGCATAAGAACCTCTTTGCTGACGGCATCCTGTACAATGGCAGGTACCAGTCCGTGTGCATCATATTTAATCTGTTCCAGTGAAAATGTCATCGAATTTCAACCCCTTTACCTTTCAGGTCAGCTTTGACCCCTTGAATCGATAGCTCTTTATAGTGAAAAATTGTAGCAGCGAGCCCTGCATCGGCTTTGCCTTCGGTGAATACGTCGTAGAAATGTTCCGTTCTGCCCGCTCCGCCGGAAGCAATGACAGGAACGGTGAGCAGCTCGGAAACAGCGCGTGTCAGCTTCAAGTCGAACCCGTCCTTCGTACCGTCCGCATCCATGCTCGTCAGCAGGATTTCGCCGGCGCCAAGCTCTTCCATGCGCTTCGCCCACTCCAGCGTCTTAATGCCAGTAGCATTGCGGCCGCCGTGTGTGAACACTTCCCACTCGCCCCACTCCGCGTTGAACTTCGCATCAATCGCCACGACGATACACTGGGAGCCGAATTTGCGCGCTCCATCGGACACTAGCTGAGGATTGCGAACCGCCGCCGTGTTGATCCCGATTTTATCCGCTCCTGCCCGAAGCAGGCGTTTCATATCATCTACGCTGGAGATGCCTCCTCCAACCGTGAAAGGAATCGTGATTTCCCCCGCCGTTTGCCGGACAACCTCCACCATCGTTGCTCTTCCTTCGACGGAAGCCGAAATGTCGAGGAAAACGAGCTCATCCGCTCCTTCTTTATCATAAATCGCTGCTAGCTCCACGGGATCGCCCGCATCACGTAAATTCACAAAATTTACGCCTTTGACCACCCGGCCATCCTTGACGTCGAGGCAAGGAATAATTCTTTTGGCTAACATGATGGCACCTCCTTCTTGACTTAGCAGAAAGAAAGAAAACCTATCCGCCTACTTGCACATCGCCAGAAAATTTTTCAATAGCTGCATGCCGATATCTCCGCTCTTCTCGGGGTGGAACTGCATGCCGTACACGTTGTCTCTACCCACAATCGCCGTCACCGGCTGATAATAGTCCGTCACTGCCAGTAGGTCGCTTTCGCGCTCCGGCTTCGCGTGATAAGAGTGCACAAAGTACACGTGTCCTTCTTCAATCCCTTGGAAAATCGGACTCGCGCTTTGCTTGTAGCTCAGCTTGTTCCAACCCATATGCGGCACCTTATAGTCGCCGCGAAAGCGCACAACCGAACCGGGCAGAAGACCCAGCCCTTCGTGATCCCCATGCTCCTCGCTGGAAGCGAACAGCAGCTGCATGCCAAGGCAAATGCCGAGCAGCGGCTTGCCGGACTCCGCATACCGTTTCACCACGTCGCCCAGACCGGACTCGCGAAGTTGCTCCATCGCATCGCCGAACGCTCCTACTCCTGGCAGAATCGCTCCCTCAGCAGCAAGAATCCGTTCCGTATCACCTGTAACCACAGCTTCATAACCAAGCCGCTCAACGGCTTTGCTGACGCTATGTAAATTCCCCATGCCATAATCGATAATCACGATCATTCTACAGCACTCCCTTCGTCGAAGGAACCCCCTGAACGCGAGGATCAATCGTTGTCGCTTCATCGATTGCGCGACCTAGCGCTTTAAACACCGCTTCAATCATGTGGTGAGTGTTGTGCCCGTAATGTACGATGACATGAAGCGTGATGCGAGCTTCCAGCGCCAGCTTCCATAGAAACTCATGAACAAGCTGCGTTTCAAAGCTGCCCACGTTGGCCGTAGGATACTGAGCGCGATACTCAAAATGCGGTCGGTTGCTGATATCAATAACGACCTGCGCGAGCGCCTCATCCATAGGGACAAATACGCTTGCATAACGTTTGATCCCTCTTTTATCACCTAACGCTTCTCGTAACGTTTGGCCTAAGCAAATCCCGATATCCTCGACCGTGTGATGATCGTCGATTTCGATATCGCCTTTAGCGTCAACGTTCAGATCGAAATGTCCATGCTTCGTGAACAAATCCAACATATGATTCAAGAAAGGAACGTCCGTTTGAATTTCCGAGATCCCTGTCCCATCCACTTGGAACGATAGTTTGATATCCGTTTCATTCGTTTTGCGGGCTACACTTGCCGAGCGGCCCTTCCCATTATCCTGTTCAGCCATTTATTTCAACTTCCCTTCCTTCTTGAGTCGTACTTCCACCGCTCTTGCATGACCTTCCAGCCCCTCATTGCGGGCCAAAGTCATAATCATATCGCCGTTCGCGATGAGCGCTTCCTTGCTATAGTGAATAACGCTTGATTTTTTCAGAAAATCATCCACATTCAACGGGGATGAGAAACGGGCTGTACCGTTCGTCGGCAGCACGTGGTTCGGCCCGGCGAAATAATCGCCGACAGGCTCTGTGCTGTACGCGCCCAAGAAGATAGCACCAGCATTCTCAATGCGCGGTAGCAGGTTAAAAGGCTCCTGCACCAACAGCTCGCAATGCTCTGGCGCCAAACGGTTGACAACGTCAACGCCCTCGTCCAAGCTGTCCACGAGGAGAATGGCTCCTCTGGTCGCCGTGGAAACGGCAGCGATCGCTTTCTTCGGCAGCACGTCCAGCTGCCGCCATAGCTCTAGCCGAACCGATTCGGCTAGCTCCTGCGACGGTGTCACCAGAATGGCCGGTGACATCTCATCATGCTCGGCTTGCGCCAGCAAATCCGCCGCCACGTATTCAGGATCGGCGTGCTCATCCGCCAGCACGACGATGTCCGTTGGCCCGGCGATCATGTCGATATCGACGACGCCGAACACGAAGCGCTTCGCCAGCGCGACGTAGATGTTGCCGGGGCCGACGATTTTATCGACCGGCTGGATCGATTCCGTGCCGTAGGCCAGCGCGGCTACTGCCTGCGCCCCGCCGGCGCGGTAGATCTCTTTCACACCCGCTTCGGCTGCGGCCACGAGGATATGCGGGTTGATGCCCTCTTCCCCAGCGGTGGCCGGAGGCGTCACCATCGCAATTTCCGGCACCCCCGCCACGATCGCGGGGATGGCATTCATCAGCACGGAGGACGGGTACGCCGCCTTCCCTCCGGGTACATACAAGCCGACCCGCTTCAGCGGTCGGATGATTTGGCCCAGCAGGCTGCCGTCCGGCTGCAGGTCCATCCATGACGTGCGTTTCTGCTTCTCATGAAACGCACGAATATTAGCGGCCGCTTGACGCAGCGCCGCCAAGAACTCGGCGTCGACCTGTGCGTACGCCGCCTGGATCTCTTCGTCGCTGACACGCAGCTCAGCGACTTCGACGCGGTCAAACTCGCGCGCCATGCGCCGCAGCGCGGCGTCGCCGTCCTGACGCACCTCATCGATGATGCGGCGGACGGTTTCATTTTGCTCCGGTGAACCGTATTCGACCTCGCGTTTCAATTCAAATTCCGAGGCGGGTAGTATCCGCATAGCTATCTCCCTTTCTTTCTAAATCTTCGTCAGCGCAGGAAGTACCGCCTGCAGCATATCACACAACCGCTGAATGGATTCGTTCTTCATGCGGTAGCTAACCCGATTCGCAATTAAGCGGCTCGTAATTTGAAAAATCTCTTCTTGCTCCACGAGTCCGTTCTCTTTGAGCGTCTGTCCCGTCTCCACCATGTCCACAATACGGTCAGCAAGACCGATGAGCGGCGCCAGCTCGATGGAGCCGTTCAACTTAATGACCTCTACCTGCTGCCCTTGCTCGCGGAAATATTGTGATGCCACGTTCGGATACTTCGTCGCCACTCTTGGATTGATGACTTGCTTCCAATCCGGCAGCCCGATCACCGACATGCGGCAGCGTGCAATCCCCAGATCCAGCAGCTCGTAAACGTTACGGTTTTCCTCCATTAACACATCCTTGCCGACAACCCCGATATCCGCTACCCCATATTCGACATAGGTCGGGACATCCACAGGTTTAGCCAAAATGAATTCCATTTTCGCTTCATGTACGGGAATAATTAACCGGCGTCCTTCTTCCAAATCCTCCGGAATCGGCAGCCCCGCTTTATGAAAAAGCTTCGCTGCCTGTTTATAAATACGGCCTTTCGGCATCGCTACTTTAAGTATTTCATCCACCGTTCCAACCTACCTTCCGATCGCCGGAGGAAAAACGCTTAATCTGCGCTCTCCTTCCTGCTTTTTGTTTGCCTTATTGCGCTAACAGCGCTATGACTTCCTGATATGCGATGCCACGCACCTCATAAGTACCGTCTTCTTTCGCAAGTCGTGCCTTCGACCAAGCTGCTGGATCGTCCACCAGCTGCGTAATTACCACAGCCGTCTCCTCGCTGCCCCGCTTAGCTTTGGCTAGTTGGAGCGCTTCTTCACGATGCTCAGCATCGTAAGCAATCAACACGCGCTTAGGTGTCGCTACAGCTTCTCCGCCGTTCACTTCCAGAATGCGGTTCGTCTTCAGCGCAAAACCCGTCGCAGGCGCAGGCCGCCCGAACTGGCTCAGCAGATTATCGTATCTGCCACCGCTGCACACAGGGAAGCCAAGGTCTGCTGCATATCCTTCAAATGTCATGCCTGTATAGTAGGAGAAATCTCCAATCATCGTTAAATCGATAACAACGTGTTCGCTTACACCATAAGCTTTCAGAACATCCCACACTTCACATAGGTGTCGAATCGCATCCTGCGCGATAGGGTGCTGAGAGACCATCCGAGCTTGCTCGCAAATTTCATCTCCGCCTCTAAGCCTTAACACGCCGATTAGCTCCCGCTCCACCTCTGGCGTAAGGGCAAGTGACTTGATGGCTTCACGATATCCGACATAATCACGAGCGAGCAAATGTTCCTTCAAGCTCAGCTGAGCATCACTGCGGCCTTCCAGTGTTTCCTGGAACAATCCATTCAAGAAACCTACATGGCCGAGCGCAATTTTGAATGTTCCAACCCCAGCCGCTTGCAGCGAAGCAACCGCCAAGGCCACAACCTCGGCGTCAGCCTCTGACGAAGCATCCCCGATGAGTTCAACACCTGTTTGGTAAAACTCGGAATCCCGTCCTGCTTCCTCCTCTATCGCGCGAAACACGTTCGAATGATAGGATAAACGCAATGGGAACGCATGTTCCTTCAATAGAGATGAAGCTACACGTGCAATAGGAGCTGTCAGTTCAGAACGCAATACCAGCGTTTGACCTTTGCGATCTAACAGTTTAAAAAGCTTCTTATCTTCCGTGGAGCTTGCCACCCCAACGGTATCGTAATATTCAAGTGTAGGCGTTAGGATTTGGTTATATCCCCAGCGTTCCATACAAGCCAGTACACGGTATTCTATGTTGCGCAGCTTCGTGACCGCTTCGGGCAAGTAATCCTTGACCCCTAACGGCTTTTCAAATACTTTTGGCTTTGACACCGTCTCACCTCAACATCTATAAATTCAGTTCTATTTTTCTTTCTCGTTACTTTATCGCGTTAACGTGCTACCATACTACCAAAATAAAGAATGTACGGCTATTTTATCACGTAACCCTAGGACCGTCAATTGCCTCTTTCACTAGTTCCCTACATTTACAAGTTCTTTACGTTGGCAAAGAAAAAGAGCTGTACAGCTCAATAGCTCACAACTCTTATTTCTCAATTTGAAATTAACGTATGGTTTGCAACGGATTTCCTGCGACAAAACTATGCGGGGCTACATCTTTGTGCACGACCGAACCTGCGCCAATGATTGCGTAGTCCCCAATCGTTACACCTGGTAGAATCGTCGTATTCGCCCCCACCATCACATGGGACCCAATATGAACATCGCCAAGCCTATATTCCTTAGTCAAATATTCATGAGCCAATATCGTCGTGTTATAGCCAATAATCGTATTATTGCCAATATGTATCTTCTCTGGAAAAAACACATCCACCATGACCATCAAGGCAAATGCTGTGTGTTCCCCTACCGTCATCCCAAGGATATGCCGATAGATCCAGTTTTTCATCCGCAGCGAAGGCGAATATCGCGTAATCTGGATGAATACGAAATTGCGAATCGCCTTCCATTTGCTGACGGTATGATAGATTTGCCACAAAGCATTAGGACCCTCTACCGGGTACCTGTCCGTTTTTCTCAATGAGCATCCACATCCGACGCGAGACCCACGATAGGCAGCAGATCGAACATATCGTCAATCAGGTGATCCGGACTATATTCCTCCAAGTAAGAGCGGCCTTTCCATGACCATGTCACGCCAACTGATATGACACCCGCATTTTTCGCGGCTTCAATGTCATAATGGCTGTCTCCCACCATCACGGCTTTATCCGGCGTTCCTCCCAGCACCTTAAGTGCAGCGAGAATGCCTTCCGGGTGCGGTTTCGCTTCCTTCACATCTTCTACTGTTACGATCGTGCTCACGAACTCGTCTAGTCCGCACAATTTCAGGCCCATTAGCGTGGTTTGTCTGATTTTGCTTGTTACAATGCCGATCTTGATCCCATTCTCATGCAATTTCTTCATAACCGCTCTCACGTTAGGGAACTCTCTAACAAGCTCATCATGTTTGGACAGGTTGAATGTTCGATATTTCTTGATTAGCTCTTCCACTTCTTTTCTTCCTGTAAAAAACTCCATTTGCTCGACAAGCGGCCGCCCCATATTCGGAATGATTAACTCCCGGCCTACGGGTTCTGGCGTCTCGCCTTCCAAACTATGCAAAAAGGATTGCACAATCAGTTCATTAGTATCCACAATGGTGCCATCCAGGTCAAACAGTACGGTTTGAATCATAATCTGCTCCTTTATCTCGCTGCTCTTGATCTTGCACTACGCTATTTTTATCTACTATTTTTGAGGAAACAATCGGGTCCGCGTAACGAACAGTGGCATACCCTTTTTTCCTTCTAACGATAATTAAAATGGCCATTCCTACGACAAGCAAAAGCGCTAACAGCTGCGAGAATCTCACATTGCCGCCATACGTCATTACACCCGGCTCAAAGACAACTTTCATCGGAGACCAAAGTGCATTAACAAAGGAAGCCAGCCATGCAGGACCTGTGAAATCCAAACTATCCGTGCGCAAGCCCTCAATGAAGAATCTTCCTATGGAGTACCAGATGAAGTAACCGAAGAAGAGCTCTCCAGCCCGTAAGAATGGTCTGCGGCGAAGCCATAGAAGCACACACAATCCTACAATGTTCCACAAAGATTCATACAGAAACGCCGGGTGATAAAACGTGCCTTCAATGTTCATTTGATTCACAATAAAATTAGGCAAATGCAGCGTGTCGCGCAGGAATGACTCCGAAACAGGGCCCCCATGTGCTTCCTGATTCATGAAATTGCCCCAACGCCCAATCGCTTGGCCAACGATTAAACCTGGCGCGCAAATATCTGCAATCCGCAAGAAACCGTAGCCTTTTGCTCTAACGTAGAAATACACACCGATAATGGCGCCGATTAACGCCCCGTAGATGGCGATCCCACCGTGCCAGATCATGAAAATTTCAGCCAAGTTATTCTTATAATCCGACCACTGGAAGGCCACATAATATATTCTTGCCCCAACAATGGCAGAAGGCACGCCAATCAGCAACAAATCCATGAAAAAATCAGGAATAATCTTGAATCGTTTTCCTTCTTGAATGGCCAATAGTAGCCCGATTAATGCTGCTGTACCTAAAATAATGCCATACCATCGGACATGAATCGGTCCAAGGGAGAACGCAACGCTTTCTAACATAGTTTCACTCCTTCAGATGTTAACTATCTTTCTAGCCAGATCTCAATCAAAATCCTCATAATCTTCGTTCAGCGATTCCGTCAGTTTATTCGTAAACTGCAGCGCCGCGTTGTATCCCATTCGCTTCAAACGATAGTTCATCGCTGCCACTTCTACGATAACCGCTAAATTTCGTCCTGGTCGTACTGGAATCGTTACGAGCGGCAAATCGGTGTCAATAATGCGTGTGAGCTCCTCATCTAAGCCTAACCGATCATACTGCTTGTCCTGCTGCCAATTCTCCAATTTGACCACGACAGATATTTTCTTCACATTACGAACCGCCCCAGCTCCGAACAATGTCATCACATTGATAATACCGACTCCGCGGATTTCGAGCAAATGCCGGATCAATTCCGGCGCGTTTCCTGTCAGCACTTTATCTCCGTTTTGGCGTATTTCAACGGCATCATCAGCAATTAAGCGATGCCCTCGTTTTACAAGCTCAAGCGCTGTTTCGCTTTTTCCGATCCCGCTGCTGCCTGTAATCAGCATACCGATCCCATAGACATCGACAAGAACGCCATGAATCGTCGTGCTTGGCGCTAATTTATTTTCTAAAAAACCTGTTAATCGGCTTGCGAAAATGGTTGTCGACATTTGACTGCGAAGCACGGGAAGATCACGTTTTGTCGCTTCTTCCAACAGCTCCGTTGGAATATCCAGCCCCCGTGTCACGATGATGCAAGGTGTTTCCTCCGGAGCGCATAGCTGCTCTACCCGGTTTCTGCGAACACCTGTCGTTAACATCTCCATGAAGGTGATTTCTGTCTTCCCTAGCATTTGGATACGTTCTCTCGGATGATAATTGAAATAACCCGCCATCTCGAGACCCGGACGGTACAAATCTCCGGTTGTTATCGCACGTTTGAGCCCAGATTCACCTGCAAGAACCTCCATATGGAGTTGTTCCACTAACTCGGAAACCTTCACCTTTTTGGCCATCGTCCTATCTCCTCTGCGTTTTGCCTGAGCAAAACCTGCTTCATCTGCTCATACTCATTTCTATCCAATAGTTTCATCGTAAAGGAATACGAAAATGAAATCAACTAAAGTGTTCGCAAACTTCCTGTTTCTCCCCAAACAGCAAAAAAGCCAGCCGATTAGGGCTGGCCTTTCAGTTCCTTCAGATCCAACTTATTTCGCTAAGATGGACAAAGTGGATTCTTTATCGAAGAAATGAACTTTGTTCATATCCAAAGCTAATTTCACGTTTGTGCCTTCTTTGATTCCGGAACGGCCATCTACACGTGCGATAACTGTGTTAGCGCCGATACCGTTCAGGTACAAGTACATTTCGTGACCCAAGTTCTCAGTCAATTCAACGTTTACGTTGAATACTGTGTTAGGGGAAGCTTCCAAGAATACTGGCTCTTCGTGAATGTCTTCTGGACGAACTCCCAGAATCACTTCTTTCCCAACATATCCTTTGTCTTTCAGTACTTGAGCTTTACCAGCTGGTACTTCAACGTTAACAGAACCTGCTTTGAAGAAGATTCCGCTTCCTTCTTGCGACAGTGTGCCTGTCATGAAGTTCATGGATGGGGATCCGATGAAGCCCGCAACGAAGATATTCACTGGGAAGTTGTAGATTTCTTCAGGTGTAGCTGCTTGTTGAATGATACCTTTATCCATAACAACGATGCGATCGCCCATTGTCATTGCTTCGATTTGGTCATGCGTTACGTAGATTGTCGTAACACCAAGACGTTTTGTTAATTTTGTGATTTCCGCACGCATTTGTACGCGAAGTTTCGCATCCAAGTTGGAAAGCGGCTCATCCATTAAGAATACTTGTGGCTCACGAACGATCGCACGACCCAAGGCAACACGTTGGCGTTGACCACCGGAAAGAGCTTTTGGTTTGCGGTCCAACAAGTGAACGATATCCAAGATTTTCGCTGCTTCGCGAACGCGAGCATCGATATCAGCTTTTTTGAATTTACGAAGTTTCAAACCGAATGCCATGTTTTGATAAACAGTCATATGCGGGTAAAGGGCATAGGATTGGAAAACCATCGCGATATCGCGGTCTTTAGGAGCGACATCATTAACTAGGCGGTCTCCGATGTAAAGTTCACCCTCAGTGATTTCCTCTAATCCTGCGATCATACGAAGAGTTGTGGATTTTCCGCAACCGGAAGCTCCAACCAATACGACGAACTCTTTATCTGCAATTTCAAGATGGAAATCTTTAACTGTAGATTCTTCTGCACCAGAATATCTTTTAACGATATGATTTAAACGTACGCCTGCCATGTGTTCATTCCCCCTACGGTTTATCGATGTACACTACTTGTTCATCAACTTTTGACTATACTCATCTTACCCCACGAAGCCCGGACTGACTATGCACAATACCTACAAAAAAATCACTTTCTTTTCGTTACTTTGTACAATAATAGTGCAAGTCTCACTAATACCGCATGATTAAACGTTCGGACATCCAGTCCGGTCTCATTTTTGAACTTGTCCAATCGATATAATAGCGTGTTCCTATGAATATAAAGCTTCTTCGCGGTTTCACTAACATTGCAGTCTAGTGTGAAGAAATGCTCAAGGGTTGTAACCGTCTCTGCGTCCAACGCATGGTCGGTGCCGCGCAGCACCTGCTCCAGGAATTCCGCTTTCTCCTCTTCCTCAATAAGGTGCAGCAGCTTTTCCAAACGAAGCTCCCAACGAAGATGAATGAAGCTGCCTACGTGGAAAGAGCGGCCCAGCATGATCGTTTCCCTTAGTTTGAGAATCGTAGCAAACAACGATTTCGCGGGTTTCACCGGATAATCGATGGCTAGATGGCATTCTCCCACCCACTCATTCGCGAGCATTTCATATAAACCTGAACCCAGGGCATCTAGAATTTGTTCTACACTTTCTTCTTCGTCACCCTCGCGCTCCTCGCTTCCGCTAGCTAGCAAACCTTCCGGCGCTAGAATCAGCCATTCTTTATCCATGAGAGGAATCAGAATAATCTCCGATTCAAAGAAAGATTCCAGCAGCTTCTTTAGCTCCGCGTAAGAAACGCTCTGGCTTTGAGAGTAATCCCCGTATAAAAGCAGCGGAATTTTCGTTGAATACAGAGAGGATTGTGAAGCAAGCGCATCTGGAAGCTCCGCATAAGTCGAACCGAGTTCCATCTGCTGTAGCAGCCAATCCCTTAACTGATGAGCTCTTCTTTCATCTTCAGACAGATAAATGCCACGTTGTTTCTTTTCCTGTGTTTGTTTGGACTCAACTGTCATTTCAACGAGTTTGCGCTCAGATGCCGTCAGCTTGGCTCCAGCTATCTGTAAAACGCGTATATCCTTATGTTCCTTAGCTAAATAAAACAACACATCTTGCCCACGTTCAATACTTCGACAAAAGCTCGCCGGGTGTTCGGCTTGTTCTTCGGATAAGTGCAACCAATCTGCTTCAGAGATCAAACCAATGTGCATAGGTGTCTGTAAAACCGCTTCCAAACGTTCTTTTATGCGCTCCCAATCCATCTGCGTCTCTCCTTAGTCCTAGCTTTCTTCTATCTCTATCTCCCTATTGTACCATATCTGGCAGGTTTCATGGAAAAGAACCCTTCTGCAACTAGGCTGCATAAGGGTTCCATTGATTGTAGCTATTCTTCTAGTTTAAAACCCGACGTGCCGTCACATAATGATCCGCCCACCACTCTTTGTTAATCGAGGTGAATTTCACGCCGCCTTCACCATACGTATGGATCATCATGCCATCCCCTACATAAATCCCGACATGTCCAATATTTTTACCTGAATCCACAGTTGTAAAGAAAACTAAGTCGCCGGTCTGCAAATCGCTTTTGCTGACAAACTTACCTTCTTTTGCTTGATCGCGAGATACCCGCGGCAGCGTGATGTCGTACTCAGCAAATACGGTTTTCACAAATGACGAGCAATCCATCGTTTTGGTTTGTCCATATTTCGCACCAAAAACGTAAGGTGTACCCAAGTATTTCTGAGCGGTCAAAATAAGTTCAGCTTTCAACCGATCCTTGGAGGAAAGAATACTTTTCCCGCCAATGAAACTGCTCTTATAGTCATTTACGCTACGAGTGACGACTTCGTCTTTGCTTTGGGAAGACATAACCATTTTCCCTTGACCGACATAGATTCCAGCAAAAGATGGATTCTTACCACTGCCAAAGAACAAGACGTCACCTGGTTCCGCTTTGGACATATCCGTGATTGTCTTTTTATTCAATTTAAATTGATCCGCAAGCGTTCTTGGAATCGAGTATTCCAGCGTTTGATAGACATAATAAATCAAGCCCGAGGAATCAAACCCCGCACCAGGCGTTTCGCTACCTTTGGAATAGTCGACTCCTACCATTTTCTTCGCTAGTGAAACTGCATCCATATCATCATTAGCGGCGTATGCGGAAATAGCTGTTGTTGCTGACAGTGCAATCGTTACCGCTGCCGTTATTCCAACTGTGCGTCTTGCAAGAATCTTTATCATCTTAAATCCTCCAGTACGTATTTGTTAGTAGATATGGAAAAGTCCATTTAATCTAGTACAAGATTACCATGTCTATGAAAAGACTTTCATTCCTAAAATGTTTCCTTACACACACATGATTGGTAATGCTAACAAATCTTTCATCCGTACTTCATTAAGGACAACATGCTCATAAACTTCGTTTTTTTGGAAATAATTGTACAAGGGATATTCGTCCTATAGGGAGGTACTACATATGGTTTGGACGCAATGGTCTTTGGACCGAGTCATTATACTCTTGATCGGGGTCGCCTATCTCCTCTTATGGATTCAAGTGACTTTATCGCACTATCGTCAAAACTTTCATAAGAAAATAATGTGGAGTCCAGTCATTCTGTCTTTTCTTATCAGTTTTGTCTCCATTCTGTGCACGCTGGTCAATCGCCATGGTTGGTATACGGCTGTGCATCTCATCTTTTGGCTTGGGGTCCTTCAAGGATTAATCGGCTTTGCTTTTCATCTAAGTGGTGTAAGTAAAAGAGTAGGCGGCTTTGCTTTACGAAATTTTCTCACAGGACCGCCGGTGCTGATGCCTCTACTATTTTCTTTTTTAAGTATTCTTGGCCTTACTGCCATTTATGGAGGTTGATTGACGATGACAAATTATAGCTATTATCCGACTTATAACGTCATGGATGAGCAAAAGGAATGGGATGCCAACACTCGGGCTATCGTAAATGCACGTTTACAGCGTGAAACCATGTATCAATTCCTCACACAGGTAGAGGCAGAAACATTGCGGTCTTGGTGTTCGCTGCTTATGGATGATAATCGAGGTGAAGTCATTCAGTACGTCCTCTGTCATATCGACGAGGTTCTCACACAGGACAAAGGCGAGGGGCAGCGAAAAATCAATGTCCCCCCTTCGCGCACGCTTTTACGTCAAGGGCTTAAAGCCATTGATGAAACTGGCTGGATTGACAGCAGCAAACCTTTTTTTCAACTGGATGAGACGTCACAGCGACACATTATGTTGCAAATCAGCAGCGGCAGTTACCCTCTGACAGAAAATTGGGACGGCGTCCCGCAGAAAGCTTTGTTTCAAAAACTGCTGAAGCTTAGTGTCGAGGCTTATTATTCTCATCCTTTGGTATGGTCGGAGATCGGGTTTGGCGGTCCTGCCTATCCGCGTGGTTATGTTCGCGCAGAAACAGGCCAGCTTGACCCCTGGGAGGCTGTGAAGGAGCAATGAAAAGGAGATACGAGCAAGACGAGGTTGATATCTTAATCGTGGGAGCAGGCGCCGCTGGCGGCGTTCTGGCCAAAGAACTGAGTGAAGCCGGTCTCAGTGTCGTTGTATTGGATGCCGGACCTTGGCGAGATCCTCAGAGGAACTTTGCCAGTGACGAGTTGAGCATGCGGCAGTTGGGTTGGGAAGATACCCGGCTTGTAGACGGGACAGTTCCACTAGGCATGGGTTACTCTAACTCGGGACGGGGAGTCGGCGGGGGAACGCAAAACTTTACGGGCGTTTTCTTACGGTTTCATGAATCGGATTTCAAAACCAAATCCATCGATGGTGTAGGAGAAGACTGGCCCATTCATTACAAAGATCTTGAACCTTACTATAATCGGATTGAAAAAGAAATTGCTGTTTCCGGACCTAAACACTTTCCATGGGGCAACTTTCGGGGGCCTTATCCCTATCCGGAGCGAGACCCTTTAAGTCCCAACGCCTATCTGTTTCAAAAGGGCTGTGAAGCACTCGGCATTCAATCCGCTGTTACTCCGCTTGCCATTCTATCTGCTCCCTTTGATGGTCGTCCTCCCTGCATCAACCGCGGTTTCTGCATCCAGGGCTGCATGCCGAATGCCAAATTCAGCACCTTGACCGTACACATCCCCAAAGCTGTGAAAGCCGGGGCAGAGGTTCTTCCCGATTGCATGGTCACTCAGATTGAAGTTGACGCAAACGGTCATGCCAGCGGTGTGCTCTTCGTCCATCAGGGAACGGAGTACCGGCAGCGTGCCAAAACGGTTATTTTATGCGCACATGCCGTCGAAACGCCTCGTCTGCTGCTTCATTCCGCGTCGCCGCAATTTCCAGACGGTCTAGCTAATTCTAGCGGATGGGTAGGCCGTGCAATTATGACGCATAGCAGCAACGATGTGTATGCCAAATTTGAGCAAGAGGTTCGTTTATACAAAGGCACTCCAGTGCTAGCATCTACTCAGGATTTCTATGAGACGGATCCTCGGCGTGGTTATGCTCGCGGCTATACGATTCATTCTCATGGTTCCAGACCTATAGATATGGCCGAAGGGATCAGCAAATCGACACAAGATCCTCTTTGGGGATCAGGGCTAAGACAAGCTATGCTTAACTACAATCACTACGGACGGCTCACGATGGTTGGGGAGGTTCTTCCTCAATGGGACAACCATATCTCCTTATCTGACGAAAAAGATGACTACGGCATGCCACGTGCCGCTGTCACCTTTAATTACGGAGATAATGATTGCAAACTCATTGATCACGCCGTAGACAACATGCAGCTGATCCTCAAAGCAGCTGGAGGCGAAATTGCCTTCATTGTACCGGATACGCAGCATTTCATGGGCGGATGCCGCATGGGAAATAACCCGGCTACATCCGTCGTCAACACGTTCGGCCAAAGCCATGATATACCGAACCTTTTCATTTGCGATGCAAGTCTCTTCGTGACCTCCAGCGGCTGCAATCCGACCAACACGGTTATGGCCCTTGCTGCAAGGACTGCAGATTATATTATTGAACTTGCAAGCATTTGAGGCAGCGGTGCTCTATCGTTTAGTTGCATCTCCTATATTCCAACATCTACAATAGAACATAGCAGGTAAGACGAAAGGAGCGCATCAACATACATGGCTATTGCAGAATTCACGATTATCCCAATCGGGACAGCTACAACAAGTCTTAGCGGATACGTGGCTGATCTTCACAAAGAACTAGAAAAACACGCGGATATTACCTTCGAAATGACACCCATGGGAACTATTCTGGAAGGCTCCTTAGATCGAATTCTAGAGGTAATTCGCGCTGTACATGAGGTTCCTTTCACGAATGGCGCACAGCGTGTATCCACCTCCATTAAAATCGACGATCGCCGTGATAAAGCGGCCTCCATGTCTCAAAAAATGCAGTCGGTTGCTGAAAAGTTGAAATAAAAGAAGCATCCCTCGCCAGGGATGCTTCTTTGTATTAAGAGCAGTTAAAAGTAATCGGTATTATAAAAACAAAAAAAGACCCTTGCGGCCTTATGTGTTTACTTATAAAAGTGAGCCATGTAGGACTCGAACCTACGACACCCTGATTAAAAGTCAGGTGCTCTACCAACTGAGCTAATGGCTCTTAGGGAAATGGAGGCTGATGGATTCGAACCACCGAACTCGGAGAGAGCAGATTTACAGTCTGCCGTGTTTAGCCACTTCACT